>CAZGFE010000136.1:0-1646 GCA_964524665.1 uncultured Gemmatimonas sp. | reverse complement strand
ACCATCACGCTCCCCTGCACCGCCGTCTGATCGGTCTGGAGCCAGTAGTCGCGCACCGGATTCTCGTCGAAGCGGTAGTACGCCAGCTGCGCGCCACTCGGCGACCACCACATCGCCGTGGTCTGGGAGAGCTCCTCGCCGTAGACCCAGCTCGCCGTGCCGTACTTGATCCGGCCGCTCTCGCTACCGTCCGACGTCACGCGCCGTTCGTTCGCCCCATCGCGGTCGGCGATGAAGATGTTGCGATCGCGGTAGATCGCGCGGCGCGCGGAATCGGCCGTGTACGCCTCGGTGAACTGGCGGCCACGGGCAGGACCGCCGCGCCGGATGGCGGGCGCGGCCGCGGCATCGCGCGGCACCTCGGTCGCGCGGCGTGTGGCCACGTCGTAGCGCCAGCGCTTGCCATCCAGCGAGTACTCGAAGCTCCGTCCGTCGTCTGCCCACTGCGCTGTGATCGCGCCGCTCTTGACCGACGACGCGATCTTCGGCGCCATCTCGGACCAGCGGTCGTACCCGGGCATCGTCCGGAGCCGGTCCTGCGCGCCGAGGGTGGTGAAGGAGAGGGCGAGCAGCAGGACGGTGAACGTGATGCGGCGCATGAGGCGAGGGAGTTCGAGTTCGGTGGCTGGTGCGTACCGGCCATAATTTACGCACGCGGTGCGGGAAAGCGTTCACCACGAAGGCACGAAGGGCTCCGGCGTGTGAACCGACCTCCCGTCGTTCCCAAAGAGTTCGAACTTCTTGGTCAACGACGAATGGTCTGGACCTGCTGGGAGCCCTTCGTGCCTTCGTGGTGAAAAGGGGCCACCCGCTCGACACCCAGCGCCACGCACACGCTAGCCCTCACCCTTGCACCGCGTCAGATTCTGCCGCGACCCTCCTGACCGACCACCCTCGAACTCCACTCCGCACGTTGACTCGTCGACCGCGCTTGATGCTCACCCTCGCCGTGACCGCAGCCGTGCTGGGGGCTCAAGGCACCGTGCGCTCATCGGCCGACGGCGTCTACACCCGCGAGCAGGCGGACCAGGGGCGCGATGTGTTTGCGCTTGCGTGTCAGAGCTGCCACGCGCCCACGCAGCACAGCCTTCCGCCCTTCCGGCAGAAGTGGTTCGGCCGTACGCTGGGCGATCTGTTCGGCTACCTGCGACGCGAGATGCCGCAGACCGACCCTGGCACGATGTCGGACGAGGAGTACGCACAGCTGGTGGCCTACTTGCTGCGCATCAACGGAATGCCCACCGGCCGCGTCCCTCTCGCGGCGGACTCCGCCGCGCTGCACACTATCCGGATCGACTCCGTTCCCACCGCCCCTGTCTCGCGGAGCAACAAGTGAAGTCACCCGCCCTCGTCGCTGCCCTCCTCCTGCTCGCGTCCGGCATTGCCGACGCACAGATCACCTCGCGCCCCGCGAGCGCGCCCGGGGGCGGCGCGCCGGTCGCACGCCCCGGCGCCCGCGGCGAAGTACCGGGAGAATGGCGCGTGTGGGGCGGCGACGCGTGGAGCAGCCGCTACTCGCCTCTCGACCAGATCAACGCGCAGAACTTCGGCTCGCTGCAGGTGGCGTGGCAGTGGAACGCCGGCACGTTCGGCCCCGACGAGTACTACCGCACCACGCCGCTCTACGCGAACGGCCGGCTCTTCAC
>CAZGFE010000135.1:0-1762 GCA_964524665.1 uncultured Gemmatimonas sp. | reverse complement strand
GCCGAGTTGCGCGGCAGCTTCTGCAGCGCCACCTGGGCGGCCCGCTTCTCCTCGTCGCTCGCCTTGGGGCTGCGGACGATGTCGGCGAGCGTCTTGCGCTTGGTCGCGGCGCGGTCGGACATCTGCCGGCGCCGCTCGTTCTTCTCGATCGTGCTCTTCTTGGCCATGGTCTCTGGTTCCTCAGCTCTGGACGACGATCGGCTTGTCGTCGCCGCGGAAGGGCATGCCGAGCTCCCGGAGGAGCGCGAACGCCATGTCATCGCGGGTGGTGGTCGTCACGAACGTCACGTCCATGCCGTGGATCGTCTCCACGAGATCGTAGTTGATCTCGGGGAAGATCATCTGTTCCTTGACGCCCAGGCTGTAGTTGCCGCGGCCGTCGAAGGAGCGGGTGGAGAGACCGCGGAAGTCTCGGATGCGCGGGATCGCGGCCGAGATGAATCGGTCGAGGAACTCCCACATCCGGGCGCCACGGAGCGTCACCGCCACGCCGATCTCCTGTCCTTCGCGCTGGCCGTAGTTGGCGATCGACTTCTTCGCCTTCGTACGGAGCGGCTTCTGGCCGGTGATCACCGCGAGCTCGTCCACGATCGCGTCGAGCACCTTGGGCTGCTTGATCGCCTCGCCCATGCCCACGTTGAGCGTGATCTTCTCGAGATTCGGCACCTGGTGCGGATTCTTGAGCCCGAACTGCGCCATCAGCTTGGCGCGCACGGTCTTGTTGTAGTACGCGTGCAGGCGCGGGGCCGGCACGGGGAGGGCGGCACCTGCGTGCTCCTTGGGGAGCATCGAGGAGCGCTTCTCACCGGCGCCACCGCTCTTCTTCTTTTCCTGCGTCTTGGTCGTTGCCATTGGTCAGTCCTTGGGGTGGTGCCGTTCAGCGCGTGTGCGGGATCGGCTGTCCGCTCTTCACGCTGACGCGCTCCTTCGTGCCGTCGGCGTCGATGCGCGCCTTGATGCGCGTCGGCAGGCCCGACTTCGGGTCGATCAACATCACGTTCGAGAGCGCCATCGGAGCGGGCATGTCCATGATGCCGGACTGCTCGTCCGCGGTGCGCGCCCGGCGGTGCTTCTTCACCAGGTTGAGACCTTCGAGGGTCACACGGCCGGTCTTGAGATGGACGCGGATGACCTTCGCCTCCTTGCCCTTGTCGTCGCCGCGCATGACGCGCACGGTGTCGCCGACGGTGATCGACGTGCGCACACGCTCCGCGTTCCGCTGGTGGCGGGTGACGTTCTTCTTGCCGCGGGTCTTGCGATGGGTCAGGATGCGCATGCTAGAGCACCTCAGGAGCGAGGGACACGATCTTCATGTAGCGCTTGTCGCGGAGCTCACGGGCCACCGGCCCGAAGATGCGCGTCGCGCGCGGTTCGCCCTTGTCATCGATGATGACGACGGCGTTCTCGTCGAACTTGATGTAGCTGCCGTCCTTGCGGCGCGTCTCCTTGACGGTGCGCACCACGACGGCCTTGGCCACATCGGACTTCTTCACGGTGCCGTTCGGGAGGGCGTCCTTGACCGCGACGACGACCTTGTCGCCAAGGCCTGCATAGCGGCGGCGCGTGCCCCCGAGGACGCGGATCACGAGGGCCTTCTTGGCCCCCGAATTGTCCGCGACCTTCACGACGGATTCCTGTTGGATCATTGGTCGGCTCCCTTAGCGCGCGCGGTCGACGATCTCGAGCAACCGCCACCGCTTGTCCTTGGACAGCGGGCGGGTCTCGACGATCCGGACGGTGTCGCCGACCTTCGCGCTGTTGG
>CAZGFE010000134.1:0-1832 GCA_964524665.1 uncultured Gemmatimonas sp. | reverse complement strand
CCGGCGTGCACGCGCACGCCGGGGTGCTCGGTCACCGGATCGCCGACGAGGCCGCGCGCGCGCAGCAGCGGCAGCAGCTGCTCGGTCTCGGACGCGCCAAGGAACAGATCCACCTCGGGCATCGCCTCCACGAGCTCGGCCTTGTGCCGCTCGACCATGCACCCCACCGCGACCACGGCGGTGGCGCTTCCCTCCGACTTCATCCGGCCCGCGGCCACGATGGCGTCGATGGATTCGCGCTTGGCCGCATCGATGAAGCCGCAGGTGTTCACGATGATCACCTCGGCGTCCGCGGCGTCATCCACCTGCACGGCCCCGTGGTCGATCAACTGCGCGAGATAGCGCTCGCTGTCGACGGTGTTCTTGTCGCACCCGAGGGTGATGAGGGAGACCTTCACCGATAGTTGCCGAAACTCAGCTGGACACCGAAGTCCTCGGCGCGGAGGAAGGTCATCACGGTCTGGAGCTCGTCGCGGCTGGGCGAGACGACGCGGACGGTGTCGCCCTGGATGCTGGCCTGCACCTTCTTGAACTTCTGCGCCTTGATCGCGGCGACGACCTTCTTGCAGGTCTCGCCGTCGAGCGCCTGCTTGAGCTTGATCTCGCGATGCCACGTATCCCCGCCGCCGGGCGTGGGCTCTCCGGCATCCACATTCTTCACCGGCACGCCGCGCTTGATGAGCTTGCTCTGCAGGATGTCCCACATGGCGCGCAGACGCATGTCGGTGTCCGAGCTCAGCTGGATCAGCCCCTCGGCGCGCTTGAGCTCCACGGTCGCCAACTTGGCGTCCTTGAAGTCGTAGCGCTGCGCGATCTCCTTGGAGGCCTGATTGACGGCGTTGTCCACCTCTTGGAGGTCGACGGAGGTCGTGATGTCGAAGGAGGCGTCTTTGGGCACGGCTCTTGAGGGCTTGGGTGCACCTTCAAGTTAATGGCATTCGCCCGCTGTGCCTTAACTTCCTCACCACGAAGGCACGAAGCCACGAAGGAGGCGTTGGAGGGGGCTCGTCGGCGAACCGGGGTGCATTTTCCCTCTGCCGCTGTTCCCCTGTGGTGAGGCAGCCGCCGTTGGAGTCGCAGTCTTCGTGCTTTCGTGCCTTCGTGGTGAAGCAGTTTCCCGCGAGGCACGACTCAGCCGAGGTACGACTCCAACGCCCGGGCGCGGCTCACGTGGCGGAGGCGGGAGAGGGCCTTCTCCTTGATCTGGCGCACGCGCTCGCGCGTGATATTGAGCACCGCCCCGATCTGCTCGAGCGTCATCGGCTCGGAGCCGTCGAGCCCGAAGTACAAGCGGAGGATCTTGGCCTCGCGCTCCTTGAGCCCGGCAAGCGCCTCGTGCACCGAGTCCGCGAGCGCCTTCTCGAAGGTCTCTTCGTCGGGCGTCGCGCTCTGCGTGTCGGGGATGTAGTCGAGGAGCCGGTTGTCCTCACCGGGCGCCATCGGCGCGTCGAGGGAGAGGTGGTTCTGCGAGATCGACATCGTCTTCGCGACCTCTTCCTCGGTGATCTCCATCCCCTCGGCGATCTCCGCGTGCGTGGCTTCGCGACCGAGTTCCTGCAGGAGCGCGTTCGCGCGCTTCCCGATGCGGTGCAGCGTGCCGGCGCGGTTGAGCGGCACGCGGACGATGCGGCTCTGCTCGGCCAGCGCCTGCAGGATCGCCTGCCGGATCCACCAGACGGCGTAGGAGATGAACTTGATCCCCTTGGTCTCGTCGAACTTGTGGGCCGCGCGGATCAGGCCGAGGTTGCCCTCGTTGATCAGGTCCGACAGCGCCACGCCTTGATTCTGGTACTTCTTCGCGACGGAGACGACGAAGCGGAGGTTCGATCGGA
>CAZGFE010000133.1:0-2051 GCA_964524665.1 uncultured Gemmatimonas sp. | reverse complement strand
GCCGGCTGCTCCAGCCGTCGATAGATGGGCCGGCGCCGAATCCTACGGTCGTGGCGCGACGGGATTGGAGTGGAGGCGCTCCACGCGCCATGTATTGTCGCGCCGAACGAGGACCGCCGTCTCCAGCCAGGCTGACCTCTCCACGACCCGGCCCGCGACCACCGCGTCACCGTCGTTCCGATACGTCGTCCACGCAACGTTGCCTGCGACCCGGGTGTTGAGGTCCGAGAAGCGATACTGCATGGACCCATGCCCTTCGAGCGGGCGCACCAGACCGATCAGATCCTCGATGGTCATGCGCGCGGTATCCTCGACCAGCTCGAACTCCGGTGTCACGGAACGCCGCAGGCCATCGTAGTCGAATCTGCTGATGGCGCCGAACAGACTATCGACGACTGCGCCTTCGATGAGTGCTCGCTCTTCCTGTGGCGGTACCGTAGGTGCGGGGTGATCGGGTGCCCGATCGTTGCACGCCAACGCGGAACTGATCGCAAGGCAACTAAGAAGCCGCCGCATAGTGAGTGTCGTGGAGGTGGGGGTCCATCAAACGCTCGAGTTGAGCTGCCAGCGAGCAAAAGAAGAGGCGTCGCCGCAGGCGGCGCAAGCCGCAGCCAGGGGCCTCGAGATACAGGACTCGTCTAGCCCCGCGCGGGCTCACCGCAGTGCTGCTGCGAGGAGCCCGGACAGCCCCGCGCGATCGAACAGCTCGCCGCGTGCGACCACCGCGTGGATCCGTCCGACATTCTGAATATCCAACAATGGATCCGCGTCGAGCAGCACGAGATCGGCAAGCTTGCCCGCCTCTATCGTGCCGAGCGAATCAAGCATGCCGGAGAATTCCGCCGCGAATCGGGTTGCGCTCACCAGGGCCTCCATCGGCGTCATTCCGATAGTGTCGACGAAGTATCCCAGCTCGTCCCGCAGACTGAACCCAGGGTACTTCAGGGCAACGCCAACATCGGTCCCGGGCAAGATGCGCACGCCGGCGCGATGCATGTCTTGCAGGTCGCGGAGCACGCCGCTGTACGCGCGCGGCAAGTAGAGGCGTCTGATCAGCGCGTCCTTCACGCCCCCGCGCTCCGCGACCTGCTCCCGCCAGTCCTCGAGGAGATAGCCCGAGATATAGCGGCGGCGCGGATCGATCCGGCCAAGGCTATCGTCGAGGATCCGGCGGGCCTCGCCGGGCGGGACGAGCAGCCACTGGTAGTAGTTCACCATCGTCGGGACCATCGCCACTTGGGCAGCCGCGAGGTCGCGGATGAGCTGCGCGCGTACCGGGGCGTCTCGCTTCTGCAACGCCGGGTAGATCGCGTGCTCGATGCTACGCTGGCCGGCTCGCAACATTTCCTCGGGCGGGACGATGTCGCCGTGCGCAGCGAGCGTCAGACCTCGCTGGCGAGCGGCCGCGGCGATGGCCTGATAGGTCTCTCGCGACGCCGCCGTGCGCACCTTGATGAAATCCACGCCGAGCCGAGCGACCGAGTCGACGACGCGCCGCGCGTCGATGGTATCGGCGACCGGAGCGCGAAAACGGTCGACCGGCTCGACGGTCCCTCGGGTCTTCATTCTCTGCACCCACTGTGCACTCTCGAGAATGGGACCGGCTGCCCTGATGCGAGGGCCAGCACGCGCGCCGGCGGCGATCTCCGACCGCCAAAGTTGCACCACCGCGAAATCTCCGCCCATGTCGCGGACACTGGTCACGCCGTTCGCGAGAAACAGTCCAAGCGATGGGGCGCCGGCCTTGGCCAAGTGCACGTGCATATCCCACAGGCCGGGGATCAGGAACTTGCCGCGGCCGTCGATGACGTGGGCATCCGGGGGAACGGTCGTGCGCGACACGGAGTCGACGGCGATGATCCGCCCGCCGCTGATCACCACGGTCCTGTGCGGGAGCGGCGCGCCGCCGGTTCCGTCGATGACCGTCACGTCGGTGATCGCGAGCGGAACACGCTGCCCGGATGCCGTGGCACTGACGACGAGCGACAGCGTCACAGCGACGAGAAGACGGTGTGGTTTCATCGGGTCCGTGTGGACGAAACGCCGGCGCT
>CAZGFE010000132.1:0-2109 GCA_964524665.1 uncultured Gemmatimonas sp. | reverse complement strand
CGATCTTGAAGAGCCAGCTCGAGAACTTGAACTCGGGCCGGTACTTGTCGAGGTGATTGAGGACCTTGATGAAGGCGTCCTGCGCGAGGTCTTCCGCGGCGGTGCTGTCGCGCACCATGCGGTAGATGAGCGAGAAGACCGGCCGTTCGTAGCGCCGGATGAGCTCGCGGAAGGCCGGTTCGCGCCCCTTCTGCGCCAGGACGACGACATCAGCGTCGGGGAGATTCTGGAGATCGAGAGGAGGCGCCATTCGCAGCATGGAAACTTGCCCGTCGTCCGCGCGGCGGGCAACTTTCCTTTCTATGGCGACCGCCCTCGACACGGAGGCCCGTGAGGCCGCCGCGGCCGCCAGCAACTCCTCGGCCGCGGGAAAGCGCACGTACGTGCAGCGCATCTTCTCGGAGATCGCGCCGCGCTACGATCTGCTCAACCGGCTCCTTTCCCTCGGGATCGACCGACGCTGGCGTCGGTTGGCGATCGAGCGGCTCGAGTGGAGGCGGAATCCGAGCGGGATCTACCTCGATCTGTGCGCGGGCACGTTGGACGTCGGCGCGGAACTCAGCGCGCGTGACGGCTTCCGCGGCCAGATCCTCGCCGCGGACTTTGCCGAGCCGATGCTGCGCGCCGGCGTGGGCAAGGCGTCGCCGGCGGTGCTGCAGCCGGTCGTGGCGGACGCGCTCGCGCTGCCGGTGCGGGAGCATGCGCTCGACGGCGCGATCGTCGCGTTCGGGATCCGCAATGTCGCGGACCTTGATGCGGGGCTGCGTGAGGTGGCGCGCGCCCTCAAGCCCGGCGCGCGGTTCGTGATCCTCGAGTTCTCCACGCCGCGCGTACCGCTCGTGCGCGCCGGCTATCTGTTCTATTTCCACCGGATCCTGCCGCTGATCGGTCGGCTCATCAGCGGACACCGCACCGCGTACACCTATCTGCCGCGCTCCGTGGCGAACTTTCCGGAGACGACGGCGCTCGCTGGCGCGATGACGCGCGCGGGGTTCCGCGACGTCTCGTGGAGCTCGCTCACGTTCGGGATCGCGGCCATTCACGTGGGGACCAAGTGACGCTCGACACGCTTCAGGAGTTCATCGCCGCCATCGACCAGAGGGGCGAGCTCAAGCGCATTGCGGCGCCGGTGAAGGTGCATCTCGAGATGTGCGAGATCGCCGACCGCGTGATGAAGTCGCCCGGCGGCGGGCCCGCGCTGCTCTTCGAGCATCCCGTGCTGCGCGATGGGACGCGATCGGCGTTCCCGGTGGCGATCAATCTCTTCGGCTCGATGTCGCGCATGTCGCTGGCGCTCGGCGTGGAGCGGCTCGACGACCACGGGGACCGGATCACGAAGCTGATGGACCTCAAGGTCCCCGAGGGATTCCTCGGCAAGCTGCAGCTCCTGCCGCGCCTGCTCGAGATCTCCAAGTTCCCGCCGCGGATGGCGTCGGGGACGCCAGCGTGTCAGGAGATCGTGTGGAAGGGCGCGGAGATCGACCTCGACAAGCTGCCCGTGCTCACCACGTGGCCGCAGGACGGCGGGCCATTCCTCACGATGACGGCGGTGGTCTCGAAGGATCCGCAGCGGCAGATCCGGAACGTGGGGATGTACCGGGTGCAGCAGCTCGGCAAGAACGAAGTGATCATGCATTGGCAGCGCCACAAGACGGGGGCCGCACACTGGCGCGAGATGGCGGCCAAGGGTGAGAAGATGCCGGTGTGCATCGTGATCGGCGCGGATCCGGCGTCGATGTACTCGGCGAGCGCGCCGCTGCCGCCCAACGTGGACGAGTTCATCTTCGCGGGATTCCTGCGGAAGGCGCCGGTGAAGTTGGCCAAGGCCGTGACCTGCGACCTCGAAGTGCCCGAGGACGCGGAGATCGTGATCGAGGGGTTCATCGACCCGAGCGAGGAGCTGGTGGTCGAGGGCCCGTTCGGCGACCACACCGGCTACTACTCCGAGGCCGACCTCTACCCGAAGGTCCACGTGACCGCCGTGACGATGCGCAGGAACGCCGTCTACTGCGCGACGATCGTCGGCCGGCCACCGATGGAAGATTTCTATCTTGGCCACGCGACCGAACGGATCTTCCTGCCGCTGCTGAAGCTCACGACGCCGGAGGT
>CAZGFE010000131.1:0-2130 GCA_964524665.1 uncultured Gemmatimonas sp. | reverse complement strand
CCCGCCGCATCTCGTCCTTCATGCAGGCGTTGAGCAGGTCCACCATCGTCGTCGGTTCGCCCGTGAACTGCGGGTCGTCCTCGGTGTCGAACTGCTCGCCCGTCGGGTCCACGTCGGGCGAGTGCACGGCGAAGTGCACGGTGGACGGGTCGGGCTGCGGCTGCGCCAGTGCGTCATCCGTGGCTGCGAGGACCTCGGCGTCCACTTCTTCGTGGAGCTTGGCGAGCGCGCCCTCGGTGATGTAGCCCTCTTCGAGCAGCCACTTCGGGTACGTCACGAGCGGATCGCGCGCGGCGTCGGCCTGACGCTCCGAATCCGGCCGGTACATCACTTCGTCGTCCGAGAGCGAGTGCGAGTAGGGGCGAATGACCTTGGCGTGCACCAAAGCCGGGCCCTTCCGCTTGCGGGCGTAGTCCACGGCCTTCTGCATCACCTCGTACGACGCCAGCAGGTCGCAACCGTCCACTTCCAGCACCAGAAGATCCGGGAACGACGAGACGAGCTTGGAGATCGAGCCACCGGCGGTGTTCACCTCGACGGGCACCGAGATCGCGTAGCCGTTGTCCTCGACCAGGTAGACCACGGGCGCCTTGAGGTTGCTCGCCGAGTTGAGCGACTCCCAGAACTCGCCCTCGCTGGTGGTGCCATCGCCGGTGGAAACGAAGACGACCTCGTCCTTGTCGAAGCCCTCCGTGATGCCGAGGGTCTTGGCGCGAAGGCTCGCTTCCGCAGAGCCGACGGCCTGCAGGAACTGCGTGCCGGTCGGCGACGAGGTGGAGACGATGTTGAGCTTCTTGTGGCCCCAGTGCGACGGCATCTGGCGTCCGCCCGAGTTGGGGTCGATCGCGGCGCCGACGGCCGAGTAGAGCATCTCGGCAGGCGTCATGCCGAGCTGCAGGCAGAGCGCGCGGTCGCGGTAATACATATAGAACCAGTCGTAGGCGGGCTTGAAGACCATGCCGGCCGCCGTGAGCACGGCTTCGTGTCCCGCACCGGAGATCTGGAAGAAGATCTTGTTCTGCCGCTTGAGCTGGATCTCCTTGTCGTCGATGCGACGCGACAGGAGCATCGTGCGGTAGGCGGCGATGAGCTGGTCCTTCGTGAGGCCGTGGGTGGCGCGGCGGGCCTTGGCGGAGGAGGTGGCCATGGGAGCGGCGGGGCTGGCGGAGAGAGGGGCCCAGGGAACGGGCGCGTCGAGGATTACCGAAAGAAAGTTAGCACGAACGGCTAACGGGGTGGGGGGCGGACTCCCTGCCGTTCGTTGAGCGAGGAGTAACTTGTCTGGATCAACCTGAGCTGCGAGGTCGCGATGCACCGTGTGGACACTGTGAGCATGCTTGCTGCCTTCCTTCTGTCCGTTGTCCCTCTGACCCCTGCGGTGGAGCTGCGCGCGCAGGACACGCCGCGCACAGCGATGGCGGGCGCGCCGGGCGGCACGCCTGAGGGCTGGAGATGGCTGAGCGACGCCGCCGCGCGCCCGCAGGCGGGTCAGCAGCTGGAAGGACACAGCGGCGAGACGTTCCGCTTCGAGCCCATGGCACCCGGATGGCACATCACGATGGGGCCGGGCGCGGTGCTGTTCGGCGAGCGCGAGCGCGCCGCGGGGCGATTTGCACTCGCGGCCACGCTCGTCCTCTTCCCCGCGCGGTCGGACGCCGAGTACGGGGTCTTCGCCGGGGGCGCGGGGCTTGACGGCAGTGCGCCGGCCTACACGACGTTCGTCGTGCGCGGCGACGGCAGCGCCGCGGTGCTGCGCCGCGACGGGGCCCGGGTGATCGCGGTGATGCCGTGGACGAAATTCGATGCCGTGGTCTCGCGCGGATCGAATGGGATGGCACGCAACGTGATCCAGGTGCGCGCGGAGCCCGATTCCGTGCGGTTCGTGGTGAACGAGATCGTCATCCAGACGTTCGCGCGCAGCGCGCTGGCGCTCGACGGTCAATTCGGACTGCGGATCGGTCCGGGGATCGACATTCACATCACCAATCTGGACGTGACGCGACGTCTGGCGCCGTTCCCATCGCGCTGACGCCGGCTCGGCGGCCGACGATCACAAAAGTGCGACTTTCGACAAATCCCTTGCGTGCTTTCACGTGACCTCGTAACCATAGCCGCGTCATTCCGGTATCA
>CAZGFE010000130.1:0-2259 GCA_964524665.1 uncultured Gemmatimonas sp. | reverse complement strand
GCGCTCAGCTACGATCACCGGATCATCGACGGCCAGCAGGCGGTGCTCTTCCTCGTTCGCGTCAAGGAACTGATGGAAGACCCGGCCGCGATGTTGATCGACGACTGATACTCACGCTATGACTGACTCTTCGCTGACCCCCGACGTCGTCGTGATCGGCGGCGGTCCTGGCGGCTACGTCGCCTCCATCCGCGCCGCACAGCTCGGCCTCTCCACCGTGTGCGTCGAACTCGACCGCACGCTCGGCGGCACCTGCGTGAACGTCGGGTGCATCCCGTCCAAGGCGCTCTTGGGATCGTCCGAGCACTTCGAGTTCGCGCACAAGCACGCGGCCGAGCACGGCATCCAGCTCAAGGGCATCTCGCTCGACCTCGCGAAGATGATGAAGCGCAAGGACGAGGTGGTGGCGCAGAACACCAAGGGCGTCGAGTTCCTCTTCAAGAAGAACAAGGTCACGTGGGCCAAGGGCGTCGGCACGCTCAGGGCCGGGAACGTCGTCGAGGTGAAGGCCATCGACGGCACGGTCACCACGTACAGGCCCAAGCACGTGATCCTCGCGACCGGCTCCGTGCCGATGGCGCTGCCGTTCCTGCCGTTCGATGAGGAGCGCGTGCTCTCCAACGTCGGGGCGCTGCGGATCCCCGAGGTGCCCAGGCACCTGATCGTGATCGGCGGCGGCGTGATCGGCCTCGAACTCGGGTCCGTGTGGCGCCGGCTTGGCGCCAAGGTCACCGTCATCGAGTACGCGCCGACGATCCTGCCGGGCAACGACGACGACATCGTCAAGGAAGCGACGAAGATCTTCACCAAGCAGGGGCTCGACCTCCACGTCGCGACGAAGGTCGTGGACGGCGGCCGCAGCGGGACCAAGGTGACGATCGAGACCGAAAAGGACGGCGCCAAGAGAAGCTTCGAGGCGGACTACGTGCTCGTCTCGATCGGTCGTCAGCCCTCACTCACCGGCATCGATGCCGCCGCCCTCGGTCTGCAGCTCGGCAAGCGCGGCGAGATCCTCGTGGACGACCGCATGCGCACGAACCTGCCGGGCGTCTTCGCGATCGGCGACGCGGTGGGCGGCAAGCTGCTCGCGCACAAGGCGGAAGAAGAAGGTGTGATCGCCGCCGAGGTGATCGCCGGCCGTCGCGCGCACATGCACTACCACAACATGCCGGCCGTGGTCTACACCTGGCCCGAGATCGCGACCGCAGGGATCACGGAAGCCGAGGCCAAGGCGAGCGGCCGCGCGGTGAAGGTCGGCAAGTTCCCGTTCTCGGCGAACGGCCGTGCGCGGACGATGGGCAGCACGGAGGGCTTCGTGAAGTTCGTGACCGACGCGAACACGGACGAGATCCTGGGCTGCCATATGATCGGTCCGAATGTGAGTGATCTCTTGAGCGAGATCGTGCTGGCGATGGAGTACCGCGGCACGGCGGACGACGTGGGCGAGACGGTGCACTCGCATCCGACGCTGAGCGAGGTGGTGAAGGAGGCCGCGCTCTCGGCGCTTGGGCGGGCCATTCATATGTAGAACGGCAGGTAGCGGGTGGCAGGTGTCAGGGGCGCGGCCCGTTCGGGCCGCGCCTCTTTGCTATCACGGTGGGTGGCTGGCCTGTGACCTCGTCCCTTCTGACCACTCCCCTGACTCCAGACACCTGCCACCTCCCACCGGCCGTTCCTAGAGGTAGCGATCCTGGATCACACCTAGGTGATGCAGCCCGTGCCCCGCCGTGATCCACGCCAGCGCCCGCACCGACACCTCGACGCCATTCGCTGACCCGCGCCGCGTCCACGCCTCAGAGGGCAGTCCGGAGAACAGGGAGACCGTCGCCTCGCGCACCGACTCGAACTCGTCGAGCACCGACTCCAGCGATCGGACCGTCGCGCCCGACATCGGGGCGTACTTGTTCTCGTCCCAGCCGGGGAGCACGGTCGCGTCCCCGCGCCCAAAGCGCAACGCGCGGTACGTGAAGATCCGCTCCGCGTCGGCCATGTGGAGCACGACCTCCTTCAGGGTCCACTTCCCGGGCGCGTAGCCCTTCGACGCGACGCTGTCCGGCACGTCCCCCAGCAGCGCCGCCGCGATCTCCGCACCCCCGATCAGTGCCTCGACGATATCGCCGTCCGGCACCTGCGCGATGTACGGAGCATAGAACGGCGCGAACTCATCCGCGCCGGGACGGATACGGCGATGGGCGCTCATACTCGTGGTCCGTGGTGAAGTGTCCGACGAGAATCTATCCCGTTCGGGGTGGTTTGGTT
>CAZGFE010000129.1:0-2351 GCA_964524665.1 uncultured Gemmatimonas sp. | reverse complement strand
GCGGTAGCAGATCTCCTTCACGTCGCGCGGCGCGGCGTCGGCGTCGATCCAGAGCTTCACTTAGCGCTCGAGCACGGGAGCCGCCGCGTGCACTACGGGCGCACCGACCGCTTCAACTCCTCGAACCAGTTGAGCGTGACGACCATCTGCTGCGGCGCCTGCGTTGAGATCACCGAACGTGCGAACACGAACGAGCGACCGTCGGGAGCGACGGCATAACTGTGGTGCCGGTTGTCCTCGCCGTAGGCGCGCGCGGAGAACAGGATCTGCGAGGACGCGGCGCGGAACTCAGAACCGGGCGCGATGGCGACCGCCACCAGATTGCCCGCGCCGTCCCGGTAGAATAGCTCGCCGCCGACGGGCGACCATTGCGGCTCACTCCCGCCGCCGCGCGAGACCACGGACTTCGCACCGGCCGCGCTGGGGAACGGCCGCACGTACACCTCCGTGCGTCCCGTCTCGTCCGATCCGTACGCGAGCCACCGGCCGTCCGGCGAGAGCGCAGGCGAGAACTCCTCGGCGGCCGACGTGACCAGTGGCACGAGCGCGGAGTCACCGCCCGTGCGCATCGCGACGAGGTCGCGCCCGCCGCCCGAGCCGGTCCGCAGCACGAGCCAGCGCCCATCCCGCGAGAGGGCGGCCTCGTCCACCGAGGGACGCACGACGACGTGACGGACGGCGGGCGCGCTGCCGTCGGCCGGCACGCGATAGATCCCGATCTTCCCGCGCTGGTCGCTCGTGAACATCACGTCGCGGCCGTCGGGTGACCAGAATGGTCGGTAGTTCAGGGTTCCCCCCGCCGCGAGGCGCGTCAATACGCCGGTTCGCAGCTCACGAACCCACAACTCCGTGCGGCCGCCGCTGAGCGTGCCAACTGCAAGCCGCGATCCATCCGGCGAGAGGGAGGGGTTGACGAAGTTGCCCTTCCAGTTCGCGTCAAGCGGGCGCTCGGATCCATCGCGCGCGACGCGCACGAGTTCCCCCGGCGGGGCCTCCACCTGAAAGACCTGCGTGCCTTCCTGTGAGACGCTGAACATGTGCGACGTGAACGAGTATCGGGCGACCCCACGCTCGACGGTGACGAACGCGCCGGTCACCCGGCCGCTGCCGGCGTCGAACGGCGCCGCCTGCAGCGTTCCATCCGCCTTCACGACGGCGAGGTGCCCACTCGCCACGTACCGCGCCATCGTGCCTGCAGCCAGCCCGGTCACACTCCCGGAACGGACGTCGAGCACCCCGACCTGCGACTCCCCGCTGTAGCCGAGGATGGTGAGCAGGAGCTTCTTCCCGCCCGGCAGCGCCTCCGGCCAGTAGAAGAAGAGCGCACCTGCGGCGGAATCGGGACGCGCAACGAACTCCGCGTCGCCGCCCGTTGCGCGGATCCGCATCAGGTCGCGTCCGTAGTCAGCGCCCTTGAGGAAGTAGATCCAGCCGTCGTCGCTCCACGCCAGTCCGGTGCCGTACGTCGAATCCGCCACAAGCGTGCGGATCGCGCCGCCGCTCAGCGGCACGATCTTCAATGCGCCTGGGAACCCCGTGCTGAGCACGATCTCACGACTGTCGGGAGAGAAGGTCGACGCCCACGCGTTGTCCGTGCCTGGGATCGGCGTCGATGCCAGTTCGTCGACGCCACGCGCCCTTAGCCTTCCTTCGGCGTCGAGGTAGACGAGCAACCGCCCATCCGGCGAGACGAGCACGCCGCCGAAGTCCGGCAGCGCGTCGGACATCGTCACATAGAACCGGCGCACGAGGCCCGGGGGCGTGTCGCGCATCCAGCCCACGGCGGCAGTCGCAGCGAGCACGAGCGTCGACGCGCCGAGCGCCGTGGCAATGCGCTTCCACTGGCCGCGATCGGCCGCCGACGCACCGGCCCGAGCCGACGTGGCCGTGCTCGTGAACGCGGTGTTCCCCAGTGCCTCACTGAACGCCTTTGCGCTCTCGAACCGATCCGCAGGCAACTTCTCGATCGCGCGCGCCACGGCGGCTGCGACATGCGCAGGCACCGCCTTCCGAAGCGCGGTCACCGGCTGCGCCTGCTCCGTGATGATCTTCATGATGATCTGCTGCGCGGTGCTCCCCGTGTGCGGCGGATCGCCAGCGAGCATCTCATACAACACCGACCCAAGCGAGTACACATCGCTGCGGCCCGTGATGTCCTTCTCAGCGGTCGCCTGCTCCGGACTCATGTAGTGCGGCGTGCCGAGGCTGAGGCCCGTCTCGGTCATCCGGCCGCCAGCCGCCGCGCTCACCGCGAGCGCGATCCCGAAGTCCGCGACCATCGGCCGGCCGTCGTGCAGTAGAATGTTCTCCGGTTTGATGTCGCGATGGATCACGTTGTGGCGATGCGCGTA
>CAZGFE010000128.1:0-2370 GCA_964524665.1 uncultured Gemmatimonas sp. | reverse complement strand
GGTGACGTGCAGGAGGGCATCGACACCGCCTTCTACGCCGCCACCGAAGGCCGCCGGCTCTTCGGCCACACCGTCCCCAGCGAACTGCGCGACAAGTGGGCGATGAGCTTCCGACGCCCGATCGGCATCGCGGGCATCATCACGCCGTTCAACTTCCCGCTGGCGATCCCGACGTGGAAGATCTTCCCCGCGCTGGTCTGCGGGAACGCGGTGGTCTTCAAGCCCGCCGAAGACGTGCCGCACACGGGGCACGTGTTCGTCGAGATCCTGCTCGAGGCCGGGCTTCCGCCGGACGTGATCCAGCTCGTCCACGGCGACGGCGTCGTTGGCGCGGCGATCGTCGATCATCCGGACGTGGCGCTCGTCTCGTTCACCGGCTCCACGGAAACAGGATCCAAGGTCGGTGAGGCCTGCGGCCGCACGCACAAGCGGCTCTCGCTCGAGATGGGCGGCAAGAACGCGCAGATCGTTCTCGACGACGCGCGGCTCGACCTCGCGCTCGACGGCGTGCTGTGGGGCGCCTTTGGCACCACCGGCCAGCGCTGCACCGCGACGAGCCGGTTGATCCTGCAGGAGGGCATCCACGACGCGTTCCTCGCCAAGCTCATCGCGCGCGCCAAGGCGCTCACACTCGGCGACGGGCGCGTGGCCGGCACCGACGTCGGTCCGCTCATCCACGCGGACAGCCTCGCCAAGGTCGAGCGCTACGTGGAGATCGGGCTCGGCGAAGGCGCAGAGCTCGCGCTCGGCGGTCGCCGCGCCACCGGCACGGGACTCGGCAAGGGGTTCTTCTTCGAGCCGACCATCTTCACCGGCGTGAAGGCCGGCAGCCGCCTGGATCAGGAGGAGATCTTCGGCCCGGTGCTCTCCGTGATCAAGGTGAAGGACGCGGACGAGGCGTTCGCGGTGAACAACGGCGTGAAGTACGGACTGTCCTCGTCGCTCTACACGCAGGACGTGAACCTCGCGTTCCGCGCCATGCAGGAGCTCGACAACGGCATCACGTACGTGAACGCACCCACCATCGGCGCCGAGGCGCACATGCCGTTCGGCGGCGTGAAGGCCACGGGGAATGGGCACCGCGAAGGCGGATGGGAGGTCTATGAGTTCTATTCAGAGACCAAGGTGGGGTATGTCGATCATAGCGGGACCCTGCAGCGCGCCCAGATCGACAACTACTAGGACTCCCCATCGGCGCGTGTTGGGTGTATCTCCAGACGTGAGCGTTCCTGCGAGAGACCGATGACCGACGACCGCCAGCATTCGGAGGGTGGGGAGACGCCCGGCACCGCGCCGAGCGGCGGCCCGAGCAACGGCTCAGGCGCCGTGCCGCCGGGCGCGCGTGCCGGTCGGCCGCGTTTCGCCGCGCTTCGATCGGCCTGGGAGTGGGCCAAGTCCATCAGCCTCGCCGTCGCGCTCTTCTTCACCGTGCGCGCCTTCCTGGTGGAGGCGTTCCGCATTCCCAGCGGCTCCATGGAAGGCACGCTCCTCGTCGGCGACTTCCTCCTCGTGAACAAGCTGCTCTATGGCGCCGAGGTGCCGGTCATCAAGAAGCAGCTGCCGGCCGTGCGCGAGCCGCGCCTCGGCGACGTGATCGTCTTCCAGTGGCCGAGCGACCCGGACAAGAACTTCGTGAAGCGGCTGGTCGGCGGGCCGGGCGACACCGTGGCGATGCGCCGCGGCGTCCTCGAGCGCAACGGTCATGTGGTGTATGAGCCGTACGCCACGCACATCCTCGACACGGACGCCGTGAGCGACGACTTCGAGTGGCAGCGCGACGCGCTGGCGCCGGTCGTGGATGCGCGGCGATATCGCCCCACCCGCAACGATTGGGGTCCGCTCGTCGTCCCGCCGCGGCACTACTTCGTGCTCGGCGACAATCGGGACAATTCGCTCGACAGCCGGTACTGGGGGTTCGTGCCGGATACGCTGGTGCGGGGCAGCCCGATCTTCGTTTATTACAGCTACGAGCCAGACAGCGGTCGCGCCTTCGACTGGGCCACGCGCGTGCGGTGGGCCCGTCTGGGCGACCTGATCCGATAAACAGACGCGAGCGCGGGAGCTTCCCCCGCGGCAGGGCGCGCTGCACATTCCGCGAACGAGACGTACCCCACGCAGGACTGCAGGAGACGTATGGCCGGAGTCACGCACAAGCGGCAATCGTACGACGAAGGGTCGCTCGACCAGTACCTGCGCGACATCAGCGTGTACCCGCTGATCTCCCGCGAGGAAGAAGTGCGCCTCGCGCAGCGCATCCGCCTGAACGATCAGGAAGCGCTCGACACCCTCGTCCGCTCGAACCTCCGCTTCGTCGTCTCCGTCGCCAAGAAGTACCAGAACCAAGGGGTGGCGCTGTCGGACCTGATCAAC
>CAZGFE010000127.1:0-2636 GCA_964524665.1 uncultured Gemmatimonas sp. | reverse complement strand
GTCCTCCGGCGCCATCGCCGTCACGAATGCTGACGTCGAGCCGCGACTAACTGAGTGATTGAGAGAGTGTCATGATCGGAATCATTGGCAAGAAGCTGGGGATGACCCAGATCTTCGACGAGGCAGGGATGCAGATCCCGTGCACTGTCGTGGAGGCGACGCCGAATCCCGTGACGAAGGTCGTCACGCCGGAGCAGGCGGGCTTTGCGGCGGTCGAGCTCGGCTTCGGCACGCAGCGCGTGGCGCGCGAGTCGAAGAAGGGCGAGCGCACGCCGAAGGGCCGCCGCGCGACGAAGGCGGAGATGGGACACGCGAAGAAGGCCGGCCTCGAGGCCGCGCCCGCCTTCCTGCGTTCCTTCCGGCTCGACGACGCGCCGGGCAAGGATCCCCAGGTCCCGACCTACAACGTCGGTGACGTCATCAAGGTGGACATCTTCACCGTCGGTGAGATGGTCAAGGTGACGGGCACCTCCAAGGGCCGCGGCTTCCAGGGCGTGGTGAAGCGCTACGGGATCGGCGGCGGACCGAACACGCACGGCAACACGAAGCACCGCCGTCCGGGCTCGATCGGACCTGGCACCGACCCGTCGCGTGTCATCAAGGGCAAGAAGATGCCGGGCCACTATGGCGCGGCGCGGCATACGCAGGGGAACCTGCGGGTCGAGAAGATCGACGCCGAACGCAATCTGATCTACATCCGCGGTTCCGTGGCTGGCCCGACCAACGGGTTGGTCCTCGTCCGCAAGCAGGGTTGAGCGCAATGACTGAGACCAAGACACTCGACGCCGCGGTGTTCACCGCCCACGGCACCCCGCGCGACCGCGTGGCCCTTCCGGCCGCGACGTTCGACGGGACCGTGAACCTCCCGGTGATGCATCAGGCCGTGAAGGCGCTGCTGGCCAACCGCCGGCAGGGCACGCACGCCACCAAGACGCGCGGCCTCGTCGTCGGCGGCAACCAGAAGCCCTGGAAGCAGAAGGGCACCGGCCGCGCCCGCGCCGGCTCCACGCGCTCGCCCGTCTGGGTGGGCGGTGGCACCGTGTTCGGCCCCCAGCCGCGCAGCTACGAGCAGAAGGTGCCGCGCGCCATCAAGGCGCTGGCCCGCAAGAGCGCATTCAACGCCCGTGCCCGTGAGGCGTCGGTCATCGTGATCGACCGCTTCACCTACGAGGCGCCCAAGACGTCGCAGCTGGTCCAGCTTCTGGCCCGGCTCGAGGTCGCGCACCAGAAGGTCCTCATCCTCACCGACGGCGCCAAGCCGAACGTGTACCTGAGCGGCCGCAACCTGAAGAACGTCGTCATCCAGCCTTACTCTGACGCTTCCACCTACGACCTTCTCTGGTCGGACGTGGTGCTCGTCGAGGCGCCGGCGCTCGGGCACGAGCTCGCGCCCGTGGCCGAGAAGGCGATGGAGAAGGTGAAGGTCAAGAAGACCGCGGCCAAGCAGTCGCCGGAGAAGGCGGAGAAGGCTGCGGCGAAGGCCGAGGCCAAGACCGCGAAGAAGGCGGCGGCGTCGACGGCCAAGCGGAAGGCAGTGACCAAGGCGGCGGCCAAGAAGGCCGCGCCCAAGGCCGCTGCAAAGAAGGCGGCGCCCAAGGCGGCCGCGAAGAAGGCCGCTCCCAAGGCGGCTGCCAAGAAGGCCGCCCCCAAGAAGAAGGGGAAGTAACCAATGCCAAGCACACTTCGTACCATCGTCCGCCCGATCGTCACCGAGAAGTCCTCGGCGGCGTTCCAGGAGCGCGGCGAATACACGTTCGAGGTCCATCCGCAGGCCAACAAGACCAACATCAAGGCCGCGATCGAATCGCTCTTTGGCGTGAAGGTCGTTGGGGTCTGGACCTCACAGCAGCGGGGCAAGACGCGCAAGGTCGGCACCACCGCCGGTCTGCGTCCCCGCTGGAAGAAGGCGATCGTGACGCTGAAGGCCGGCGATTCGATCGAGATCTTCGAGGGGAACTGAGCCAATGGGTATCCGTCAATTCAAGCCGGTGAGCGCGGCGACGCGCTTCCGCTCCGTGTCGGACAACGCCGAGATCACGCGGTCGACGCCGGAGAAGTCGCTGACCGCGCCGCTCAAGAAGAGCGGCGGGCGCGACAACCACGGCCACATCTCGATGCGCCGCCTCGGCGGCGGGCACAAGCGGAAGTACCGCATCATCGATTTCAAGCGGAATCGTCACGGCCAGCCCGCGACGGTCGAGCACATCGAGTACGATCCGAACCGCTCGGCGCGCATCGCGCTCGTGCGGTACGCAGACAACAATGAGGTGCGCTACATCCTGCACCCCAAGGGACTCGCGGTGGGTGACACCGTCGTGAGCGGCCCGGGGTCGGACGTCCGCACGGGCAACGCGCTGCCGCTCAAGGAAGTGCCGCTCGGCACCGCGGTGCACAACGTCGAGCTCAAGCCGGGCAAGGGCGGCCAGATGGCCCGCTCGGCCGGGACGAGCGTCCAGGTCGTGGCCAAGGAGGGCGACTACGTCACCGTCCGCATGGCCTCGACGGAGATGCGCATGATCCACGGCGACTGCCTGGGCACGATCGGCGAGGTCGGCAATGCCGAGCACGAGCTGATCTCGTGGGGCAAGGCCGGCAAGACGCGCTGGATGGGGCGTCGCCCGAAGGTCCGTGGTGAA
>CAZGFE010000126.1:0-2666 GCA_964524665.1 uncultured Gemmatimonas sp. | reverse complement strand
CGGGCCGCGAGGCGTTCCCGGGCGACGTGTTCTATCTCCACAGCCGCCTGCTCGAGCGGGCCGCGAAGCTTTCGGCCGACGCCAAGGTCGTGGACAACAAGACCATCTTCAAGCCGGGCGGTTCGCTCACCGCGCTCCCGATCATCGAGACGCAGGCGGGTGACGTGTCGGCCTACATCCCGACGAACGTCATCTCCATCACGGACGGCCAGATCTTCCTCGAAGGCGACCTGTTCTTCGCGGGCGTTCGTCCCGCGATCAACGTCGGCATCTCGGTCTCGCGTGTCGGTGGCTCGGCGCAGATCAAGGCGATGAAGAGCGTCGCTGGCCGGCTGCGTCTCGACCTCGCGCAGTACCGCGAGCTCGAGGCCTTCTCGGCCTTCGCCTCCGACCTCGACGCCGCGACCAAGCGGCAGCTCGAGCGCGGCGCGCGCACGGTGGAGGTCCTCAAGCAGGGCCAGTACCAGCCGATGGCGGTCGAGCAGCAAGTGATGATCATCTTCGCGGTGAGCAACGGCTACATCGACGATGTGGACGTGGCCAAGGTCCGCGAGTGGGAGACGGGGCTCCACGCCTACATGAAGGCGCAGTTCCCGCAGGTCGGCGAGAAGATCAAGAAGGAGAAGGTGGTCTCCAAGGACACCGAGGCCGAGCTGCGGCGGGGCATCGAACAGTACAAGGCGAGCCGGGCCTAAGCAGTGGCCAAGGGTCGGGAACTCAAGGGTCGCATCAAGTCCGTCGAGAACACGCGCAAGATCACGCGCACGATGGAGATGGTCGCGACGTCCAAGATGAAGCGCGCGGTGGACCGTGTGGTGGCGGCGCGTCCCTACGCGCGCGCCCTCGCGGACGTCATCGCGAGCCTCTACAACCCGCAGCTCGCGGAGCGTTTTCCGCTCCTGCGGCAGCCGGCCAAGGAGAACCGGGCAGCGCTTGTGCTGCTCACCTCCAACCGCGGTCTCGCGGGCGCCTTCAACGCGAATCTCATCAAGGAAGCGCGTGCGACACTCGCGCGTCTCGAGGCGGCGGGGACACAGGTCGAACTGCACGTGGTCGGCAAGAAGGGGCTCGGCTACTTCCGCTACATCGGCCGCGCGGTGGCCGTCTCGCGCACCGACATCACCGACCGCCCGACCGCAGCGGACGCGGCGTCTCTGGTGGACGCGCTCATGGCGCGTTTCGTGAGCGGCGATCTCGACGCCGTGTACGTGATCGGCTCGCGCTTCAACTCCGTGCTTTCCACGCCGCCGACGACGGACCGGGTCCTCCCGGTGACGCCGCCGTCGGCCAAGGGCGCGCAGAAGGACTACCTGTTGTATCCGTCGGCCGAGGAGATCCTCACGGAGCTCTTGCCGTCGTACGTGCGGAACGCCGTCTACCGTGCGCTCGTCGAGACCGTCGCCGCCGAGCAGGCTGCACGCCGCACCGCCATGAAGAACGCCACCGACAACGCTGGCGAGATGCTGAACCTCCTCCGTCGCACCTACAACCGCGCCCGTCAGGCGCAGATCACGCAGGAGATCGCCGAGATCGTCGGCGGTGCCTCTGCGCTCCAGGGCTAACACCTATGACTGCTACCGCTCCCGCTACCAACATCGGCAAGGTCGTCCAGGTCATCGGACCCGTGCTCGACGTCGCCTTCGAGTCCGAGCAGCTGCCGGAGCTCTACAACGCGATCGAGATCAAGACCACCACGGACTCGGGCCAGGAGGTCCGCGTCGTCGCCGAAGTGCAGCAGCACATTGGCCGCAACCAGGTCCGTGCGGTCGCCATGAGCACCACGGACGCGGTGGTCCGCGGCATGGACGCGCGCGACACCGGCGCCGCGATCGCGGTCCCGGTGGGCGCCGCGGCGCTCGGCCGCATCCTCAATGTGCTCGGCGAGCCCGTGGACATGGGCGCGGAGATCCCGGCGTCGGTCGAGCGCTGGCCGATCCACCGCAAGCGCCCGGACTTCGTGAACCTCGAGCCCAAGACCGAGATCTTCGAGACGGGCATCAAGGTCGTGGACCTGATCGCGCCGTTCGTGAAGGGCGGCAAGATCGGGCTCTTCGGCGGCGCCGGCGTGGGCAAGACGGTCGTCATCCAGGAGCTCATCAACAACGTCGCCAAGGCACACGGCGGCAAGTCGGTGTTCTGCGGCGTGGGCGAGCGCACGCGCGAGGGGAACGACCTCTACCTCGAGTTCAAGGAAGCGAACATTCTCGACAAGGTCGCGCTGATCTACGGCCAGATGAACGAGCCGCCGGGTGCGCGTCTCCGCGTCGGCCTCGCGGGCCTCACGGTCGCCGAGTACTTCCGCGACGTCGAGAAGGCGGACGTGCTCGTGTTCATCGACAACATCTTCCGCTTCACGCAGGCGGGTTCGGAAGTGTCCGCGCTCCTCGGCCGTATGCCGAGCGCCGTGGGCTACCAGCCCACACTCGCGACGGAGATGGGCGAACTGCAGGAGCGCATCACCTCGACGCGCGACGGCTCGATCACGTCGGTGCAGGCCATCTACGTGCCGGCGGACGACATCACGGACCCCGCGCCGGCGACGGCGTTCGCCCACCTCGACGCGACCGTCGTGCTCTCGCGCGCGATCACGGAGCTCGGCATCTACCCCGCCGTGGACCCGCTCGCGTCGGGCTCGCGCATCCTGGACCCGCAGTTCGTCGGCGAGC
>CAZGFE010000125.1:0-2670 GCA_964524665.1 uncultured Gemmatimonas sp. | reverse complement strand
GATCGCGACCACGACGGTCTTGTCCATCTTGTCGCTCACGACCAGCCCCTGGCGCGTCTTGCGCGCCGTGCGGGCGGTGGAGTTGTTCACGGTCTCAGCCATCAGTTCTCCTCGCGCGCGTTAGCGCGCGGCCTCCGGGTGACCCGCCTTTTCGCGGAGCACGGTCTGGAGCCGCGCGATGTCGCGGCGGATCGTACGAAGACGGAGCGGATTGCTCAGCGCCTCGGTGGCCCCGCGGAAGCGGAGACGAAAGCGCTCCTCCTCCAGCTCGGCCAGACGCGCCGTGATCTCCGACGCGTTCAGTTCACGGATCTCTTCAGCCTTCATTGCCAAGCGCCTCCTCGCGCGCCACGAACTTCGTCTTCACGCCCAGCTTGGCCGACGCCAGCGCCAGCGCCTTCTGGGCGATGTCCTTCGTCACGCCTTCGATCTCGAAGAGCACGCGACCGGGCTTCACGACCGCCACCCACAACTCCGGCGAGCCCTTGCCCTTGCCCATGCGCGTCTCGGCCGGCTTCTTCGTCACCGGCTTGTCGGGGAAGATGCGGATCCAGACCTTGCCGCCGCGCTTGATGTGGCGCGTCAGCGCCACGCGCGAGGCCTCGATCTGCCGCGCCGTCACCCAGCCGGGCTCGACCGCCTGCAGGCCGTAGTGGCCAAAGGCCACCGTCGCCCCACGCGTCGCCAACCCGGTGGTGCGCCCCTTGAAACGCTTGCGAAACTTGACCCGCTTTGGTGCCAGCATCGTTCAGTCTCCCTTACGCGTCAGAGGAGTACGTGTTGCCACGGCGCCCCTCGATGATCTCACCCTTGAAGATCCAGACCTTCACACCGATGGTGCCGAAGGTGGTCTTGGCGGTCGAGGTCGCGTAGTTGATGTCCGCGCGCAGCGTATGGAGCGGCACGCGACCCTCGTGGTAGCCCTCGACGCGCGCGATCTCCGCGCCACCCAGACGACCCGAGCACTTGACCTTGATCCCTTCTGCGCCCATGCGCATGGCGCTCTGCACCGCGCGCTTCATGGCGCGACGGAACGAGATGCGCTGCGCGAGCTGCGCGGCGATGTTGTCGGCGACGAGCTGCGCCTCGATCTCCGGGCGCTTGATCTCCTCGACGTTCACACCCACTTCCTTGCCGCCGGCCAGCTGCTGGAGCTCGTTCTTGAGCTCCTCGACCGCCTGGCCCTTCTTCCCGATGACCACGCCGGGACGACCGGTGTGGATCGTGACGACGAGCTTGCCGGGCTTGCGCTCGATCGTGATGTCCGCGATCGCTGCGCCCCCCAAGCGCGCCTTCAGGTACTTCCGGAGCAGCGCATCTTCCTTGATGAGCTGCGGGAAGTCCTTCTTGGCGAACCACTTGGAGCGCCACTGCGTCGAGATCCCGAGGCGGAATCCGATCGGATGCGTCTTCTGTCCCATTATCGACCTTCCTTCTCGGCCACGATGATCTCCACATGGCTGGTTCGCTTGTGCATCGGCGTCGCACGCCCCATCGCCGCCGGTGTCCATCGCTTGAGCTTGGCGCCTTCGTTCACGATCGCGTGCTTCACGTAGAGCGCGTCCACGTCGAGCGAGGCATTCGCCGCGCGCGCCGCCTGCTCCGCATTCGCCACCGCAGAGTTGAGCACCTTTCCGATCTGCACGGCCGCGTGCTTCTTGCTGAACTTGAGCAGCGCGAGGGCGTCGTTCACCGGCAAGCCGCGGATCTGGTCAATGACCAGGCGCATCTTGTAGGGCGACTGCCGCGCGGTGCGCTGAATGGCTCGGGCTTCCGTCATGGCTTACTTGCCTCCCTTGCCAGCGGGTGCGGGCGCTGCGGCCGGAGCCGCGGCTGCCGGCGCCGCCTTCTTGTCGATCTTGTTGTTGCCGCTGTGCCCGCGGAACAGACGCGTCGGAGCGAACTCGCCGAGCTTGTGCCCGACCATGTTCTCCGTCACGTACACGGGGATGAACTTGTTGCCGTTGTGCACGGCGAACGTGTGCCCGACGAACTCGGGGATCACCGTGCTCGCGCGCGACCAGGTCTTCACGACCTTCTTCTCGTTCTTGGCGTTCATCGCCTGCACACGCTTGAGCAGCGCGTCCTGGATGAAGGGGCCCTTCTTGATGCTACGTGCCATTGGTCAGTTCCTCTGGGTCAGCTCTGGGTGGCCTTGCCGCGCTTCCGGCCACGGACGATCAGACGCTGCGACGCCTTCTTCTTGTTGCGCGTCTTGACGCCCTCCTTCTTGCCCCAGGGGCTCACCACGTTGCGCCCGCCGCGAGTGCGGCCGCCGTGCGGGTGGTCCACGGGGTTCATGACCTCGCCACGCACCTTCGGGCGCTTGCCGAGCCACCGGTTCTTCCCGGCCTTCCCCTTCGACATCAGCTCATGCTCGGCATTCCCGACTTCGCCGATCGTCGCCAGGCAGCGGCCATGCACGCGCCGCATTTCCGTCGACGCCAGGCGCAGCGTCACATAGTCGCCCTCCTTCGCCACCACTTCCGCCGACATCCCGGCCGAGCGGGCCATCTGGCCGCCCTTGCCGGGGTGCAGCTCGATGCAGTGCACGAACGTGCCTAACGGCATCTCCCTGAGCGGCAGGGCGTTCCCGGTGCGGACATCCGAGCCCGGCCCCGAGACGTCGTGGTCGCCCACCGACAGCCCCTTGGGGTGCAGGATGTAGCG
>CAZGFE010000124.1:0-2794 GCA_964524665.1 uncultured Gemmatimonas sp. | reverse complement strand
GCCGATATGGAACTCGTCGCCGTCGTAGAAGGCGCGCGATTCCTCGCGGCTCCGCCAGTCACAGATGACCGGTGCCGCCAAGCCCTTGTACGTCACCATACCGTGCTCGATGGTGTGACTCACGTCGATCAATCGCTTCCGGGCGGACATTGGATCACTCCGGTTCGGGTGCATGGGACGGACTGCAGGCCGGGGAAGAGGGCAACAAGGTCAGCCGCTGCGTTCAAGCTCCGTCCCGCACGGAATTCTATTCTCCGTGCACGATGCCTATCGCCTTTCGCCACCGCGACGAGTCCAGCCCCTTCAAGCCGATGCTGCCGGGGCTTGCCGTGCACCGCGAGCTCGACCCCGCTGCGATGGCGCGCATCCAGGGCCGCGCAACGGAGGAGATCGAAGCCCGGTTCGCGGCGGGGCATCACGCGTATGTCGCAACGATGAACGGCGCGAATGCTGCATGGGGTTGGGTCGCCACCTCTTCCGCGACCATCGGCGAACTCAAGACGACGTTCACGGTCCCGACCGCCGACCGATACCTTTGGAACTTCGTGACGCTCGCTGCGTATCGCGGTCGCGGCATCTACAGCCGACTGCTGGACGCCATTGTGAAGGCCGAGTCGGCCGAGGGTGAACGATTCTGGATCGCGTACGCGCCCGAGAATCACGCGTCAGGCGCAGGCATCCGGAACGCGGGGTTCACCCTCGTCGCTGAACTCTCGTTCGACCGCGACGGTCGTCCCGTCGTGCGGGACATCCGTGCCGGCGGAGGCGGCGATGCGTCGCGCTTGCTGGGGCTCCCCGAGATCAGCGACGCGGTGGCGCAGTGCTGGAAGTGCGCGCGCGGGCCGGCGCCGACTGCATCGTCGTGCGCGACCGGTGTTTGTTCTTGTGACTATCAACGGGCCGAGCAGGCCTGCACCATGGAGACCGTATGAGAGCTGCAGTCCACGAACGCTATGGCCCGCCGGAAGTCGTCGAGATCCGCGAGGTGCCAACGCCGACGCCGCAAGCGGGCGAACTGTTGATCAAGACGCGGGCCACTACCGTATCCACCGGTGACTGGCGGGTGCGCAGTCTGGAGCTGCCGCCCGGCTTCGGCCCCTTCGGCCGCCTGGCGTTGGGCATCACGCGTCCGCGCCAGCCGATCCTCGGCACTGAACTTTCCGGTGTCGTCGCCGCGGTCGGCGAGGGCGTCAGCACGTTCAAGGTGGGCGACGAGGTCTTCGCGTTCGGCGACGCCAAGATGGGTTGTCACGCGGAGTATCGGACGTTCGCCGCGAACGGTCTCGTGGCACTCAAGCCCGCGAATCTCACGTTCGAGCAGGCCGCAGCACTGTCGTTCGGTGGCATGACCATGGTGAACTTCTTCCGGCGCGGCGCGCTCAAGCGCGGCGAGCGCGTGCTCGTGAACGGCGCCTCGGGAACCGTGGGCTCCGCCGCCGTGCAGATCGCGCGATACCTCGGCGCCGAGGTCACCGCGGTCGCCGGCCGATCCAATCAGGAGCTGGCGCGAGGACTCGGCGCCGACCACGTGATCGACTACACCGCGGAGGACTTCACCGCCAACGGCAAGACCTACGACGTGATCGTGGACATCGCCGGCAATGCGCCCTACGCCCGAGTGAAGGGGTCGCTCGCCAAGGGCGGGCGCCTGCTCGTCGTGCTCGGTGGATTCCTGGGTCTCGTGCTGTCGCCCATCACGGGGATCCTCCGTGGGCACAAGGTGATCGCCGGGCCCGCGCTCGCGCGCGTAGAGGACATCCAGCTGCTCGCCGAGCTCGCAACAGCCGGCAAGTACACGCCGGTCATCGACCAGATCCTGCCGTTCGAGCGGATCGTCGAGGCGCACCACCGCGTCGAGACCGGACGCAAGCGCGGAAGTGTCGTGCTGACGATCGGGGGCTAGGACTTGGTGCTCGCGACGACCTGCAGCAGCGACGGTGGGAAGCCGAACATCTGATTCGACGTGCGGGTGAAGTGCGCGGCGTCCGCGAAGCCCGCGCGATGCGCGGCGGTCGAGATGGACTGGCCTTGGGTGAGCAGGTCCCAGGCCAGAATGAAGCGGCGCCAAAGGATGTACGGGCGCAGGCCCATGCCGGTCTGCTCGACGAACAGATGCCGGAAGCGGCCGGGGGAGAGAAAGACGTGGTCGGCGACGTCGTCGAGAGTGATGTCGCCACTGAGGTGTGTACGGATGAACTCCGTGGCCTTCAGGATGCGCTCGTCCGTGACGCGGGTGGGTGCGATGCCGCTCGCGAGCGCGGTCACGACGCTGGTCGCGCCGGCGATCAGGCGCGCCTTGGTAGTGCCAGCGAGCCATGTGGTGAAGAGCTCCGCGCAGACCGCGCGCACATCGGCGGTGTCAACTGAAGCCACGCCGTGTGCGAGGTATCGTTCGGTCAGGGCACGACCGATCGTTGTCTCGGGCTCGACGAACACGACGGCATTGTACGTGGATGCCGTGGCATCCATCGAGTGCGGTTGCCGCGAGGCGACGATGCCGAGCGGATGCATCGTCCAGGCCTCGTCCTCGGTGGTGCGGAGACCCACTGGTCCGGCGTAGCCGAAGACGACCTGGATCGCCTGATGCGCGTGCACGGGAATGACGCGATTGGCGCGCCCGATGAGGAGCACGCCGCCGTCCCACGCGACGAGGTCGCCGACGCCGACGGGGGTGGTGGTCAGTTGGGTTCGACCCTCGGGGGTCTGCCACGCATGGTCTACTCCACGGGGCGGAAGGGCGCCTTGATCTCCACAGGAAGTATGGTGGTCCCCCAGTGGATCCGCATCGTCGCCT
>CAZGFE010000123.1:0-3081 GCA_964524665.1 uncultured Gemmatimonas sp. | reverse complement strand
CGATGCCGTACTCGGCGGTGCGGTGCATCTCGCGCGTCCGGATCTGGATCTCGAACAGCGTGCCGCGGGGCCCGAAGATCGTCGTGTGCAGCGACTGGTAGCCGTTGGATTTCGGGGAGGCGATATAGTCCTTGATCCGCTCCTGCAGCGGCGTCCAGGCACCGTGAATGACGCCGAGCGCGTGGTAGCACTCGGGGACGTTCTCCACGAGGACGCGGATCGCGTAGAGGTCGTAGATGTCCTCGTACGGCTTGCCCCGCTTCTCCATCTTCTTGAAGATCGAGTGGAGGTGCTTCGGGCGACCACTCACTTCGTGGACGACCACCCCCGCCTCACGGAGCTTCGCTTCGAGCGGCACCGACATCTCCGCCGTGAGGGCGTCCCGATCGGCGCGCGTCTGCGCAATGAGCTTCGCGAGGTTGCGATACTCCTCGGGCTCCAGCCACTTGAAGGCGAGGTCTTCGAGCTCGGCTTTCATGGAGGCGAGGCCGAAGCGATGCGCCATTGGCGCGTAGAGGTCTCGCGTCTCCAGCGCGATCCGCGCGCGCTTCTCCTCGGGCATCCATTCGAGGGTCCGCATGTTGTGTAGCCGGTCCGCGAGCTTCACGAGGATCACCCGCGCGTCCTTCGCCACGGAGAGCAGGAGCTTGCGGTAGCTCTCCACCTGACGCTCTTCGCGCGACGCCATCGGGAGATGCCCGATCTTGGTGAGCCCGTCCACGATCTGCGCGATCTCGCGCCCGAACGTGCGCTCGACGTCCTCCACCGAGAACGGCGTGTCCTCGACCACGTCGTGAATGAGCCCGCTGGCGACCGTCACGGAGTCGAGCTGCAGGTCCGCGAGGATCTTGGCCACCTCGACGCAGTGCGTGACGTAGGGATCGCCGTTGCGCCGCGTTTGCCCGGCGTGCGCCTTCTCCGAGAACCGATACGCACGCGCCAACAACTCCACGTCGAGGCGCTCGGAGAGCGTGTCGGCGCTGAGATCCCACCCAGGGATGATGTCAGCGAGTACGGTCGAGGTCACAGCGGGTCCCGGAGAGCGAAGGGCACCACGCGCGCCCTCCTCCTCGGTATATCGCCGGGCGAGAGGAATGGGTCAACTGCTCAGGGGGTGCGGGACGGTCTTCAGCCCGTCGGGCGGCCGGGGCCGTGGGCCGCCCAGCTCTCACGCCGGAGCCCGGCTGCGGAGCCCGGCTGCGGAGCCCGCCCCCGCATCCCGCCCCCGCATCCCGCCCCCGCATCGCCCCGACGCCATACCCGCATCCAGTCCTGCATCCCGTATCCAGCAACCCCGCGTCCCGCGTCGCCCGCGTATCGCGCATCGCCGTCAGTTAGAGCAGTCCTTCCTCCGCAAACGAAACAAACCGCCCCTGCCCGATCACCACATGATCCTGGATCGGAATGTCCAACAGCCGCCCCGCCGCCACCAGCTGCGACGTGATCGCCCGGTCGTCCACCGACGGCGTCGGGTCTCCCGACGGATGGTTGTGCACGAGCACGATGCTCGCCGCGCGCTCAGCGATCGCCTCGCGGAACACCTCCCGCGGATGCACGAGCGAACTGTTGAGGATCCCGCGACTCACGAGGATGTCGCGCGCCAGCACGTGCTGCGAGTCGAGGACCGCGACCCGGAACTCCTCCACCGTCAATCCTTCCATCCGAGGCGCGTACCACCGCCACACATCCCGCGGGCCGCGCATCGGCTCGGCCATGTCCACCCCTTCTGCCGCGAGCCGTCGGCCGACCTCGAGCGCCGCCTGGACGGCGAGGGCTTTGGCCTCACCGAGCCCCGGCACATCGCGGAGCGTCGCTACGGGCAGCTGGCCGAGACGTCGGAGCGATCCGCCCGCCCGCGTGAGCAGGCGCTGCGCGACCTCGACGGACGAGTGGCCGGCCGTGGAGGGGCCGAGCAGGAGCGCGAGCAGCTCGGCCGTGGTGAGCGCCGCCGCGCCGAGGGCGCGGAAGCGTTCACGCGGCCGATCGGCGACCGGAAGATCAAGGACGGAGGGCATGCGCGAGGATAGGTGCGACCACGCCGAGCGTCGCCACCATTTCCTCGCGCGAAGGCGTCAGCTCACGCGCCGTGACATTTCTTGAACTTCTTGCCGCTCCCGCACGGGCAGGGATCGTTGCGCCCCACGTTCGCGTACTCGTTCGCGGCGGCCGCGGCGCCGCCGGCTCCGGCCTTGGCCGCGGGTGGGGCCTGTGGCGTCAACGAGCGTACCCCACGTCCGGCCCCCACGACGCTCGGCTCCGGCGCGATCCCCATGGGATCGAACTTCTCCGCGGTCGGCGCCGCGGGCGGCGGCGGTTGACGCCGCGGGTCGTCATAGACGAGTTGCACCTTGAGGAAGCGCTCGGTGAACGTGTGCTGCACGTCGCGCATGAGGTCTTCGAACATCGTGAAGGCCTCCTGCTTGTACTCGATCAACGGGTCCTTCTGGCCCCACGACCGGTACCCGATCGCCGCGCGCAGCTGGTCGAGATCATACAGGTGATCCTTCCACTTTTCGTCGAGCACGTTGAGCATCACGAGCGACAGCAGCCGCGGGCCGAAGTCCCCGAGGTGCCGGTGCTTGTCGCGGAACGACTTGAGCGCCGCCTCCGTCGACTCGCGCTGTGCCTCGGGCACCGTCGCGGGGCGGATCCCGTCCGGCTCGAAGCACGGCACGCGCAGGAGGTAGTGCTGCAGCAGATCCTGTTTGAGCAGTTCGATGTCCCAATCCATCTCCGACTCGTACTCGGCGAGCGCGGTCTCGATGCGCCGCGAGACCGCGGCGGCGACCATCTTCTCCGCCTCACCCTTGAGCTCTTCCCCGCCCTCGAGCGCGAACGAGCGCAGTGAGTAGATGACCTCGCGCTGCTGGTTCATCACATCGTCGTAGTCGAGCAGTCGCTTCCGGGACTGGAAGTTCTGCAGTTCGACCCGCTTCTGAGCCTGCTCGATCGACCGCGTGATGAGCGGGTGCGTGAGCACCTCGCCCTCCTGCGCGCCCAGGGTATCCATGAGGCGCCCGATCCGGTCCGACCCGAAGAGCCGCATCAGGTCGTCCTCGAGCGAGAGGAAGAACTGCGACG
>CAZGFE010000122.1:0-3102 GCA_964524665.1 uncultured Gemmatimonas sp. | reverse complement strand
CTCGGCCTCGACCGCGACCGGCTCGAGTTCCATCAGCACGACGCAAAGGAGCTGGCGCACTACGCGCGCGCGGCCTTCGACATCAACTTCGACTTCGGCGGCTCGCTCGGGTTCCAGGAGATCGAGGGCATCCACAACCGCTCGGACTTCGACCTCACGCAGCATCAGACGTTCTCGTCCAAGAAGCTCGAGTATGTGGACCAGGCCGCGAACAAGCGCTACGTGCCGTTCGTCATCGAGACCTCGGTGGGCGCGGACCGTGTGACGCTCGCGGTGCTCGTGAACTCGCTCCGCGAGGAGGCCGTACCCGGTGAGACCGAAGGCCGCACGGTGATGGGCTTCCACCCCGCACTCGCGCCGATCAAGGCCGGCGTGTTTCCGCTCACCAAGAAGGACGGCCAGCCCGAGATGGCCGAGAAGCTCGCGCAGGCGCTCCGGAAGCGCTTCAACGTGTTCTACGACGAAGCGGGCGCCATCGGCCGTCGGTATCGCCGGCAGGACGAGGCGGGCACGCCGTTCGGCATCACGATCGACAGCGACTCCACCGCCAACGACGACGTGACGATCCGCTTCCGAGACGACATGGGCCAGATCCGCGTGAGCACGTCCAAGGTGATCGAGGTGATCACGCGGTACCTCGACGCGGACCACGGGCGCGCGGAAGCGCGTCTGGTCGGCTGAGCGGCCGCATGGACGGACCGCTCGACGCGCTGCGCCGTCGCGGCGAGGCGTTCCTCGAGGAGATCTCCACGGAGTTCCACGCGGCATATGCTGGGCTGAAGCCGACGCCGCAGCTGCAGCCGATCTACGCCAAGCACGAGGCGGCGTACGGGGACGAGGCGTTCGCGCAGGCGCTGGAGTTGTTCAAGAGCACGGCGCCTGTAGCCGGCAGGGCGAACGGAGGCCGCGCCGCGGCTGCCCCTGCCGGTTCCGCAGCCGCCGGCGCCGAGGGCCCCGCGAGCGCGCTCCACGAGACCGGGCGCGCCCGCGGTCACCGCACGGCGCGCCTCCTCCTCGACTGGCTCCTCGAGTCGCGCGTCGGCCGCGAACTCGCGTCGCTCGACGAGCGCGAGATCGCGTGGGAGAACGCGGCGATCGTCACGCTGCCCGACGGCTCCAAGGAACCGTACCAGCGCGTCCCGATCACGCTCGGCAACACCAAGGACGTCACGGTGCGTCACACGCTCGACAATGCGCGCGCAGCGCTGGTCGAGCGAGAACTCGCGCCCATGCGCGTGGAGCGCTTCCAGCGCGAGCACGAGGTGATCGCCAAGCTCGGCATCGCGCCGAGCTACAACGCCACGTGGGAGGCGCTCAACGGCGTCTCGCTCGCCGGCATGCGCGCCGAGTGCGAGTCGTTCCTCCGCGACACGCAGCATATCTGGGACGATCTGTTGCCGGAGTTCCTGCAGCGCGGGCTCGGCATCACGCCCGCGGACGCCACCCGCGCCGACGTCGCGGCGCTGATGCGCTTCCCAGCCTTCGACCCGTACTTCACCGCGGAAGCGATGGAACGCGAGGTGCGCCGCCAGGTGACGGAGATGGGTACGAGTCCAGACGCCGATGGACGCGTGCGCTACGACACCGGCGAACGCGAAGGCAAGCGGCCGCGCGCCTTCTGTGCGCCGGTCGCGATCCCCGATGTGGTGCACCTCGTGATCCGCCCGCACGGCGGACAGAACGACTGGATGACGCTGCTCCACGAGCTCGGCCACGCGCTGCACTTCGCGAACATGGCGCGCGACCTGCCATTCGAGTACCGCTGGCTGGGCGACAACTCGGTGACGGAGGGCTACGCGATGCTCTTCGACCACCGGCTCAAGGATCGCGGGTGGCTCGCGCGCTACAGCGGACTCGGCGAGTCGCCGAAGAAGGAGCTGCCAGCGTTTCTCCGCGCCGCGGGGTTTGAGGAGCTGCACTTCGTGCGCCGGTACTGCGCGAAGTTCATCTACGAGACGGAACTGCACGGCGGCCAGATGGCGTGGAGCGCGCTCCCCGACCTCTATGTGGAGACGCTCACCAACGCGACGGGCTTCCGGTACCAGCGCTCGGACGCGCTCGTGGACGTGGACCCGCGCTACTACTCGGCGCGCTATCTGCGCGCCTGGCAGATGCAGGCCGTGCTCGACGAGACGCTCCGCGAGCGCTTCGACGAGGATTGGTGGCGGAACCCCAAGGCCGGTCCGTGGATCGTGGGCGAGCTCTTTGCGCACGGCCAGACCGAGCGCGCGGACGAACAGGCGCAGCGCGTGGCGGCGAAGGGCCTCTCCTTCGCTCCCGTGATCGCCGGCATCGAACGGATGGTCGGATGACGCAGCCCACGGTGTACCTCAATGGCCGATACGTCTCCAAGAACGAGGCCTTGATCCCCGCGGAGGACCGCGGATTCATCTTCGGTGACGGGATCTACGAAGTGGTGCGCGCGGTCGAGGGCGCGCTGTTCGCCTGGGACGCGCACGCCGAGCGCATGGCGAACGGTCTTGCTGGGTTGCGCATTGATGCAAAAGGCGCCGACTCGGCGACCATGCGAGCCGTGTGCGAGCGACTGCTCAAGGAGAACGCACTCACCACGGGAGAAGCGACGATCTACCTCCAGGTGAGCCGCGGCGCCGCGCCGCGCACGCACCATTTTCCGCCTGCGGGCACGCCACCGACGATCTTCGGCTCGGCGAGCGCCTTCAAGGTGAATCAGGAGATGCGCAGCAAAGGCGCGAAGGGGATCACATTCCCCGACCAGCGGTGGGCGCGGTGCGATCTCAAGACGGTGAACCTCCTGGGCCCCGTGCTCGCGCGTCAGGCGGCCGCCGAGGCGGGGGCGTACGAAGCGATCCTGCACCGCGACGGCATGGTGATGGAAGGCGCGGCGACCAACTGCTTCGCGGTGGTCGGTGGCGTGCTGCGCACGGCGCCGCTCACGAACTACATCCTGCCGGGGATCACGCGCTCGGTGTTGATCCCGTTGGCAAAGGAGTTGGGGATCAAGTGCGAAGAGCGCGCGATCACGCTGCGCGAGCTCCCGGGCGTGGACGAGCTCTTCGTCTGCGGTACGACCACAGACGTGCAGGCGATCGTCACCCTCGACGGTGCGCCGATCGGTTCCGG
>CAZGFE010000121.1:0-3305 GCA_964524665.1 uncultured Gemmatimonas sp. | reverse complement strand
CCAGTTCTTCGACTACATCTGGCCGGCCTACATGCAGCTCCGCGACGAGCTCGCGACGATGCGGTGGCGGTCGAACAACGCGTTCGCCGCGCCGATCGTCGTGCGCACGACGTACGGCGGCTACATCCGCGGCGCGATCTATCACTCGCAGACGGGCGCGTCGCTGTTCACGCACTGCCCGGGGCTTCGGGTGGTGTGCCCGAGCAACGCGCTCGACGCCAACGGGTTGCTTCGCACGGCGATCCGCTGCGAGGATCCGGTGATCTTCCTCGAGCACAAGCATCTGTACCGGCAGACGTACAACAAGGCGCCGAACCCCGGCCCGAACTTCATGATCCCGTTCGGCAAGGCACGCGTCGTGAAGGAAGGCACCGACGTGACGCTCGTGACCTACGGCGCCACCGTGCAGCGCGCGCTCGTCGCGGCCAAGCAGGTCGAGGACGAGAAGGGGATCTCGGTCGAGGTGATCGACCTGCGCACGCTGGCGCCCTGGGATCAGGAGACTGTGTATGCGTCGGTGAAGAAGACCGGCCGCGCGATCGTCGCGTACGAAGATTCGATCTCGTGGGGCGTGGGTGCGGAGATCGCGGCGCGGCTCGCGGACGACTGCTTCGCCTGGCTCGATGCGCCAGTGAAGCGGGTGGCGAGCACCGACACGTGGGTCGGGTACGCACCCTCTCTGGAGGACGCGATCCTGCCGCAGGTGGCCGATTTCGTCCGCGCGTACGAGGAGATCCGGGCCTTCTAGCGAGGAACGCCGCACCTTCGCTCGGTGACCCACGTCCTTGACGTGGGCGCCGGACGGGGGGAAGCTACGCAGGTGAACGCTTCCATCGGCGCTCACGGGCGGCGGTTGGGCTGGTGGCCGCTCGCGTTGGCGCTCCTCTCGATCACCTGCGGCGACCCCGTCACAGGACCGCACGGCTCCAACGTCGCGCAACTTCGAATTGCGCCTGCGTGGCCCGCGGCGATCGCGCCCGTCGCCCTCGTGGCGTCGCGTGTGGACAACGTGCGCATTCGGCTTCGTCGCGCCGACGCGCCCGCGTTCGTGGACACGACCGTGGTCTTCCCGGCAGGCGTGGATTCGCTGCAGGTCGCGATCCGCGTGGAGCTCCGCAGCGCGAGTGAGCAGTTGACCGCGACGCTCGAGATGCGCGAGGGGACCACCGTCCTCTTCTCGGGCACACAGCAGATCACGGCCACGTCAGGCAGCGCGGGCATCCCGGTGCCGCCGGTCCCGGTCGTGTACGTCGGGGTGGGTTCGGACGCCACGTCGGTGACCGTCACCCCGGCCGACACCTCGATCGCATCGCGCGACTCGCTGCGGTTCAGTGCCGTGGCGCGCAATGCGCAGTCGTCCGTCGTGGCCGCGCCGGTCACCTGGAGCGTTCTCCCTGAGGGCCTCGGCACCATCGACACCAGCGGCCACTTCCGCGGCGTCGCGCAGGCGGGCGCCGTGACGATCAGCGCGACCACGCCAACGGGAGTGGTGGGGACCACGACACTCACCCTCGCGCCCACGCTGCAGGGGCTGGAGATCGTGAGCGGGAATGGGCAGTCCAAGGCACCGGGCGTCGCGTTCGACGCGCCGCTGGTCGCGCGCGCGGTGGATGGGCAGACGCCGGTGCCCGGCACCATCGTCTCGTGGGCCGTGACGAACGGGCTCGCGCAGCTCTCCGCCGCCGCGGACACGGCGGATGCGAACGGCCTCGTGCAGGTGAGCGTCACCGCGGACACGCTCGCGACGCCGATCACGGTGCGCGCCAGCGTTGGCGCGACCGTGGTGGACTTCGCGCTGACCGTGACCGCGGGAGTCCCCGCGCTGGTGGAGCTGATCGCCGGCGGCGGGCAGTCGGTGAACGCGGGGCTCGCCCTGCCCGTGCGGCCGACGGTGCGGGTGCGTGACCAGTACAACAACGTCACCCCCGGCGTGAATGTCATCTTCGCCGTCGGGGCGGGGGGCGGTTCGCTCGGCACGCCGGACACGGTGGCCACGAACGCCTTGGGTGAGGCCGAAGGGCCGGTGTGGACACTCGGGCCGGGGCCGGGCTCGAACCGTCTCGACGCCTACACGTACTGCCCTCCTCCGCTTCGTACTGAGGAGCCGAGCAATGATGAGCGGCCGAAAGCCACGCCGCGGCTGGCGGCGGGCTGCCTTGGCGTCGAGGTATTCGCGACCGGCCTCCTGCCGCCTGCGATGACGTTGACGAAGATCTCCGGCGACCTGCAGGCGGCCGATCCGGGATCGCCGCTGGCGGCGCCTCTGGTCGTGCGAGTCGAGAACTCTGGCAGTCCGGTGGCGAACGTGCCCGTGGCGTTCTCGGTCCTCACCGGCGGTGGGCTGCTCGCGGCGGACACGGTGCTCACGAACGCCTCTGGCGATGCGAGCGTGAGCTATTCGGCCGGCGTCGTGGGTGCGCAACTGATCCGGGCGAATGTGAGTTCGCTCCAGGTGGATTTCACCGCAACGGGCACGCCGGTCGGCTTCACGCATCTGTGGCTCGGCACCACGACCAACTGGCACGCGCCGTCCAACTGGTCGGCCGGCACGGTGCCGACATCCACCGACTCCGTCTACATCGCGACCACGGCGTCCGTGCGACCACAGCTCTCGGGGGCGGCAACGACGGCCACGCTCGTGATGGATGATCCGCGCGGGATCGACCTGCAGGGATTCGTGCTGCAGGCGTTCGGCAGCGTGAGCAGTGTGGCGGCGTGGAGCGGCACCGGACGGCTCGAGATGCTGGGCGCCAACGGATCGCTCTCCGGGACGGTGCCCAAGACCAGCATCCGCGCGCAGACGTGGCTCACTGGCGCGACGAGCGTCGGAGATACGCTCTGGGTCCGCAGCGGCTCGGTTCTCATCGTGGGTCCGCAGACGCTGTCGGTCCAGGGTGCCCTGCAGGTGATCGAGAACTCGCACCTCCAGATGACAGATGCGGCCGGCGTAGTGACGGTAGGCGGCAACGCGCTCTTCAATACGTCGGACATGGGCGACACGCGGCTCACGGCCGGGCTGCTCGATCTCCAGGGGAACTTCACGGCGACCACCTCGGCGTTCCAGTCATTCCGCGCGACCGGCACGCACGTCACGCGGTTCAGCGGCGCGGGACTGCAATCCATCTCGATCGGCTATCCGGCCACCAATCAGTCCCGCTTCCAGCGCCTCGAACTCGCCAACGCCGCGGGCGTGCAGCTGCTCTCGCATGTGGTGGCCCACAGCGACGTAACGGTCAGCGGCACGACCGCGCTCTCGGAGAGCGGCGCGCGCATCCTCTACGTGGGCGGCGCCCTGACCACCGCGG
>CAZGFE010000120.1:0-3379 GCA_964524665.1 uncultured Gemmatimonas sp. | reverse complement strand
CGCGCACGGCGGCCTGGTCTCGCTCAAGACGGGACTCGACAAGACGCTCGAGGGGCGCGACGCGATCAGCGCCGCCGGATTCTTCCCGATCTTCATCAACTGGGACGCGCACTGGGCCGGTGCGCCGCTGGACCAGCTGCTGCATGCGGACGCAGGCTCGCCGTGGCGCACGCCCTGGCCGCTCGTGCCGCCGCGATTCGCGATCTACACCCTCGGACATCTGGGCGGCGCGGTCTTCGACATTCCCCGCAATCTGGTCGCGGGTCTCTCGGAGTACCGGAAGTCCGTGTTTCTCGCCCGCCCTCGCGCGAGCGCGGAGCAGCAGATCGACGGACTTCGCGTGGGAGTCGGCAGGTACTACCGGCGGCCCGTGCTCCAGACGATCGCCGAAGAGACGCACACGATCGCGGTGACCCCCGTGCGCGCGTTGATCACCGGCCCATTGGTGGATGGGTTCGGGACGCAGGCGTGGGACGGTCTCGTCCAGCGCACCAACTCCGCGTTCCGTCCGGGCGACGAGTATCAGCCCGCATTCCCCGAGGGCCGTGGTGCGGGGGCCTTTCGTGCGCCGAGCGGCACCGCCGGCGTGCTGATCGAGGCGCTCGCGGCCCTGCAGCGCGAACTCGACCTCGACGTCGTGTTCATCGGCCACTCAATGGGCGCGCTGCTGGGGAATCAGGTGCTCGCGCTGTCGTCGCTGCGCCCCTCGCGCGTCGTGTACATGGCCGCCGCGAGCTCGATCGACCAGACCGTCGCGAGTGTGGTGCCGTATCTGCGCGCCAATCCGGAGGCGCAGTTCCACGTCCTGACCCTGCACCCGAACCTCGAGGCGACCGAGACGTTCTGGCCGGCCGCGGGGATCCCGCCTCGCGGGTCGCTGCTCCACTGGATCGACGGGACGTTCGCGGATCCCAGGCACTTCGGCGAACGCGTGATCGGCCGCTACGACAACATCATCAAGTCGCTGCATCTCTTCCCAGCGGACGTGCGGGCGCGCGTGACCGTGAAGACGTTCGGTCGTGCGGATGTCACCGACCCGAGTGTCGCGGGCTTCCTCGAACCGCGGAAGCACGGCGACTTCTCGAACCCACGGTCAGGATTCTGGCGCGAGGAGTTCTGGCTGCCGGTGCCTGCGGCGGAGCGGCGGACGCCCGCTCACCCCCGCGGATGAAACTGCTTGTGCACCTGCCGCAGGTGTTCGCGGTCGATGTGGGTGTAGAGCTGGGTGGTCGAAATGTCGGAATGCCCGAGCATCTCCTGCACCGCCCGGAGATCCGCACCGCCCTCCAGTAGGTGCGTGGCAAAGCTGTGCCGCAGCGTGTGCGGCTTCACGTGCTTCGTGAGCCCGCTGCGCTCCACGTACTTCTGCAGGACCTTCCACGCGCCCATCCGGCTGAGCGGCTTCCCCCGCGCGTTCAGAAATAGACGCCCAGCGCCCGCGCCCTTCTCGATGCGCGGCCTGAGCTCACGCAAGTAGATCGCCACCGCGCCCACTGCCTTTCGGCCGATCGGAACGATCCGCTCCTTGCCGCCTTTGCCGAACACGCGGACCACGAGATCCTCCAACAGGACGTCCTTCACGTCGAGACCGATCCATTCGCTCACGCGAAGTCCCGCGCCGTAGGCCAGTTCGAACATCGCGCGGTCGCGGAACGCCAAAGGCTCATCCAGATCCACCGCCGCGATCAGCCGGTCCACTTCGGCGGGGGTGAGCACGTCCGGAAGCTCGCGCCAACGCTTGGGCGTCTCGAGCCGCTCGCTGGGATCGGACCGCACGACGCCCTCGGCGAGGAGGAAGCGGTACCAGGTCCGGATGGCCGAGATGCGGCGCCGGATGGTCGCCGGCCCCTGCCCCGCGTCCTTGAGCGAGTAGACGAACTCGCGCAGGTGCGCCGGCGTGATCGCCTGCGGCTCCGCCACCTGCTGGTCCACAAGCCAGCGCGCGAGTTGCGCGAGGTCGCCCGCGTACGCGCTGCGCGTGCGCGCGCTCGCCCCCTGCTCGAGTGAGAGGAACTCGGCGAACCGCTCCAGAAGAAAGGCCCGCGCCGGATCGGTCACGAGCGCTCGCGCGTTCGGCGCCGCCAGAGCGTCCAGAGCACGCCGGCGACGATGACGCCGAGCAGCGTGCCAGCGATCCCGGCATCCCGCGCGAAGGTCGTGAGCGCCGCACGCACACCCGCCCAGTCCGTGCCCACCTTGAACGCGATCCACGTGACCACACCGTACCAGAGCATGGACGCGGCGTACAGCACGGCGATCGTCTCCCAGAGGGGGATACGGAGCGCGCCAGCGGCCGCGGGCGCCATGGCGCGAACGCCCGGAATGAAGCGGCTCACGAAGAGCGCGACCCACCCGTACCGCTCGTACCATTCCTCGATCCGGTGCTCGGCGGTGGCGAGCTTCTCCTCGGAGCGCACGAGCTTGAAGCGCGCCATCTGGTGCGCCACCCACTCGGCGCCGTAGCGGCGCCCCACCCACCAGACCACGCAGTTCCCGGCGACGCTCCCGGTGCACACGGCCAGCGTCGTGGGGAGCCAGAGGCCGCCAGCACGCGCGGCCAGGAACGCCAGGAACGCGGCGGCCACATCTCCTGGGACCGGCGGCAGGATCCCTTCGGCGAAGGACGCTGCTCCCACCAAGAGGTACAGCGCACTGACCGGGAGCGTGGCGGCCCAGTCGACGAGTGCGCTCACGTCATCCGCCCGTGCGCTCGAGCGTGGCAACCGCCATGCAAGCGAGTCCCTCGCCTCGGCCGATCCACCCCATGCCTTCGTTGGTCTTGCCCTTGACCATCACCGCTTCGACCGAGATGCCCAGCGTGGCGGCAAGACGCTCGCGCATGCTGTGGCGGTGCGGACCGATCTTCGGCGTCTCCGCGACGACCGTGATGTCGGCCTGTGCCGGCTTCCACCCGGCCGCGCGCACACGGTCCACGGCCAACCGCAGCATGTCGATGCTGTCGCGGCCGGCGTTCTCGTCCTTCGTGTCGGGGAACATCTCACCGATGTCGCCGAGCCCCGCGCCTCCGAGCAGCGCATCCGTCAGCGCGTGGCACACGGCATCCGCATCGCTGTGCCCCACGCAGCGCACGGCCGCGGGGATCAACACGCCGCCGAGCAGCACGCCGTGCCCTTCGGCGAAGCGGTGCGAGTCGTAGCCGATGCCGACGCGGAGCGTGAGAGTCATCGGGCCGCTCAGGCGGCGGCCGTGGCGGGCGTCGGCTCGATCAGCGAGTAGTCCTGCTTCCGCCGACGCGGCGTGAAGCCCGCCTCGCGGATCAGGAGTTCCATCTCGTCGATGCTCGTCCGATGCGTCGTATTCGCGGCCGAGACCACGTTCTCCTCGAGCATCAGCGAGCCGAAGTCGTTGCAGCCGTAGT
>CAZGFE010000119.1:0-3409 GCA_964524665.1 uncultured Gemmatimonas sp. | reverse complement strand
TGCCGTCGTACGAGACCTGGCGGCGGCGACGGCTGAAGAACGCGGACGAGTTGCGGCGTCCGGAGCACTGGGGCCTCCGGCCGGACACGCCGCTCAAGCAGGCGATCCCCCGCTCGACGATGCGCGCCGCCGTCCTGGTGGCGGGCCCGCGCGTGGAAGGCTCAGCGCTCTACCTCGCGGCCAATGGCTGCGATGTGACCGCCGTCGAGCCGGAGGTCTCCGTGGTGAACCGGGTGCTCAAGGCCGCGCACGATGCCGGGCTGACGGAGAAGGTGCGGGGATTCGTGCCCGATCTCGTGAGCTTCACTCCCGAAGGTCCGCTCGCTGCGGTGATCTGTACGCCCGCAGCCTTTGCCGATCTGAGCGCGGTCGAGCGCGAGCGCGTGATCGGCCTGCTGCAGCAGGCAACGACCGACGGCGGCGTGCACCTGATCGAAACGCTCGTGGCGGGTCAGTCGGTGATGACTGAGGAGGAGCTGCGGTCGCGGTACGATGGGTGGGAGATCCGCTTGGTTCCGGAGCCTGGGGCAACCCGCACGTTCGTGGCGAAGAAGCACGTAGCGTAGGCCGCCCGTGGTCATGTGACACGCATCGGTCGGATCGCGCCGTGTCATTCAGCGACACTGGCTTGCCTAGGCGCACGGACGGAGTCGCTTAAGTCGTTCCCTCACATGGTGTTGCGCGGTGCCTGTCACTGGCACCAACCGTGCAACGTCTTCCATATGAAGCGCGGCCACGTTGGCGGCGCGGAATTGTCTTCCGGTCCCGTGAGGGGACACTCAATGGCACACCGCACAGCGCAGTCCGACCTCGAGCAGGAACCTGTTGGCATCGTGATCTCACGCGGGAGCCGCGATGAGGCGACGCCGCGATTCTCCGCGTATGTGTGGGGGCCGGTGCCAGACGAGCCCGATGCGAATACCTCCGGAGCTCACCAAGCGGCGTAGGACGAAGCTGCGACCGCAGGTGGCTGATGGCAGGTGTCAGGGGGGCGGCCCGTTCGGGCCGCCCCTTTTGCGTTCGCGGTTGCTCGGCGCGCGGGCGCCAGATCCCGCGATCACGCCATCGCGATTCCCGCATCGCCCGACCTGACACCAGACACCTGACACCTGATGCCTGAATTGCCACACGGGGACCAACGCTTGCGCGCCGATCCCCGCGTGTGTGAAGCGTGACCGCTGACTACTTCTTCTTCGCGGCCTTCTTCTTCGCAGCCTTCTTCTTCTTGGCAGCCATTGTACTATCTCCTTGAAAGGAGGGTATTCCCGGCCGATCCCCCGGTGGATCGGTGGGTGCTGCGGAGATCTCACGACCTCCGCATTTCAAACAGCCTCGGAGAGGCTGGTAAAGTTGAAGTCTCGAACTTTGAGCGCCGGCATCACCACTGCGCCACCGGCTTCCGTGCCTGCCAACCGCTCTGCTGCGCCGATCATATCGATGTTGTTCAACATGAACAGCGGTGACTCATTGAACCGCAAATTGCGAATTGAGCGCGAAATCCTACCCTCTTCAATAAGATAAGTCCCGTCGCGTGTCAATCCCGTATAAAGGATGGTGCGTGGATCGACTTCGCGCAAATACCAAAGTCGCGTGACCAAGATACCGCGCTGCGTGCTCCGGATCATCTCGTCCATCGAACTCGATCCGCCCTGCATCTTCAACGACGTAGCACCACCGGTCGCAACTTTGTTCTGCTTCTTCGCCCAGAAGCGCGAGTACTGCAGCTGCTTGAGATTTCCGTTCTCGACCCACACCTGACGTCCGAGTCGCATCCCTTCGCCGTCGAACGGCTGCGCAAGCAGCTGCGGATCTGCGGGATCGGAGAACAACGTCACCCGTTCATCGACGATCTTCTCGCCGACTTTGTTACCGCCGCCTTCCTTCGAGAACGGCGAGCGTCCTTCGTCCGCCTGCCGCGCGTCCGCGTAGAACGCGATCAGCTGCGCGAGATCGCCGACGGCCTGCGGCTCGAAGATCACCGTGTAGCGTCCCGGCTCGACCGCCGCTGGATTGCGCGAGGTGCGCGCCTTGTCGATCGCGCGCGCCGAGACGCGCGCGAAGTCGATCTGGCGCCAGTCGGGATGATCCGCCGCGGCCCAACCGCTGCCGGTGCCGTCGGTGGTGCGGACGGTGAGGGTGTAGTTCGTGCTCGTCGAGCGATGATACGCGAAGAGCCCGGCGCTGTTGCCTTGCGCCGTGCACCCCGCGCCAACGATCAGGAAGCCCGCGGCCTTGATGTCGCCCGCGCGGCGCGCCGGCGCGAGCGCGGTCAACGCGGCCTGCGCGCGCTCCCCCGCGCCGATGGCCGCCGTGGCGTCGATGTACGCGTTCACCGACACGTACTGTTGCGGCTCGACCTCGGGCATCGCTTCCGGATCGTCCGGCGCGAGCTTCGCCAGCACTTCCGACTGCTCGACCACGCGCCTGAGCGATGCCTCCGAGAGATCGTTCGTGGTGACGACCGCGTGCTTGGGGCCGTACGAGCTCTGGACGCCGAGAAAGGCATCGGTCGTCGCGCCCGCCGTGCTCATCTGGTTGTCGGCGAAGCGGACGTTCGAGTTGTGATTCGAGTTGAGCGTGACGTTGATCGCGTCGGCCTTGGACATCCCGATCGCGCGCTCGACGATCGCCTGGGCCTGCTCCCGAGAGAGCACGGCCCCGGCCGGCACGCCCTGACGCAGTGACTTGGGGGCGCTCATCCCTTCCTCCCGGTGTTGATCACGTTGGCCTGACGGAACCGCGCCGGCGGCGAGCCGTGGCTCACGGCATTCACCTGGCCCGGCTGTCCCTTGCCGTCGAAGAACGATCCGCCCATCTCGTAGCTCGCCCGGCCGCCGATGCCGTCCATCGAGTTCCAGAAGTCCGGTGTGCGGATCTGATACGCGACATCCTTGAGCATCCCGCCGAGCTTGCCACCGCGGATCTCGTAGAAGACCTGCCCGCCGAACTGCGCGTTGTAGCGCTGCTGGTCGATCGAGAACGACCCGTCGCCGATGATCGCGATCCCGCGGTCCACGCCGGCGATGAGATCGTTCCAGCTGGTGTTGTCGTTGCCGGGCAGCAGGGAGACGTTCGGCATCCGCTGGAACGCCACGCTCCCCCAGGAATCGGCGTAGGAGCAGCCGTGCGAGCGCACGGGCCTGCCCTGCCGCTCGTACCACCACCGGAGCCAGTTCGCCTGCTCGCGTGTGGTCTGGTAGTCGTTGAACATCCCGTCCTTCACGATCAGGAAGTCATCTGGCTGCACGCCGTCGTCGTCGTAGCCCACCGTGGACAGCGCGCCCACCTGCGACCGGTCGCCCTGGATGTTCATCATCGGCGGACCGTACTTGAGCTTGCCGAGCTGGTCCTCGGGCGGCGCGATGAAGCTCGTGCCGGCGTAGTTGGCCTCGTAGCCCATCGCGCGGTC
>CAZGFE010000118.1:0-3447 GCA_964524665.1 uncultured Gemmatimonas sp. | reverse complement strand
AGGATGTCGCTCTCGGTGACGGCGCCGACCGCGCGCGCGACCACCTCGACCTGCACCTCGTCGTTGCTGAGCTGCTGCAGCGCGTCGGCGAGCGCTTCCGCCGGGCCGCCCTGGTCCGCCTTGATGAGGATCTTGAGCTGGCGCTTGCCGTCGGAACCCGACGAAGCCATGAAGTCCTCGAGCGAGACGGCGCCCTTGGCCGTGCGGCGGCTGCGCGCCTCACGATCCAGCCGCTCACGCCGCTGCGCGATCTCGCGCGCTTCCTGCGCGTCGGCGACGACGATGAACTGGTCGCCTGCCGTCGGGACACCGGTGAACCCGAGCACCTGCACCGGGATGGCGGGGCCAGCGGACTCGACATTCTTGCCGCGCTCGTCGAGAAGCGCTCGCACGCGGCCCGAGTGCAGGCCGCAGATGAAGTCGTCCCCGACCTTGAGCGTGCCGTTCTGCACGAGCACCGTCGCGACGGCACCCTTGCCCGCGTCGAGCTGCGCTTCGACCACGGACCCATTCGCACTCCGGTCCGGGTTGGCCTTGAGGTCGAGGATCTCGGCTTGCAGGAGGATCTGCTCGAGCAGCTCCGGCACGCCGGTGCCCTTCTTGGCGCTGAGCTCCGTCGCAAGCGTGGTGCCGCCGAAGTCCTCGAGCACGACGCCGTGTTGCAGGAGGTCCTGACGGACCTTCATCGCATTGGCCGTCGGGAGGTCGATCTTGTTGATCGCGACGATCATCGGGACGCCGGCGTTCTTGGCGTGCGAGATCGCTTCGATCGTCTGCGGCATCACGGCGTCGTCCGCCGCGACCACGAGCACGACGATGTCCGTCACCTGCGCACCGCGCGCACGCATGGCCGTGAAGGCCTCGTGACCCGGGGTGTCGAGGAACGTGATCGTCTTCCCGTTCGGGAGTGTGACGTGATATGCGCCGATGTGCTGCGTGATGCCGCCCGCCTCGCCCGCGACGACCGTCGCCTTGCGGATGTAGTCGAGGAGCGAGGTCTTGCCGTGATCGACGTGGCCCATGATGGTCACGACCGGAGGACGCGGCTTCCTGTCCTCGTCCGCGTCCTTGACCTGCTCGGTGGGCGCCGCGGCGTACTCCTCTTCCTTGGTCGCAATGAAGCCGAACTCGCTGGCGACGAGTTCGATCTGGTCGAAGTCCATGCGCTGGTTGATGGTCACCATCAACCCGAGATGCTTGAACGCGAACGAGACGATCTGCGTGGCCGGCGTCTTCATCAACTCGGCGAGCTCGCTCACCGTGATGAACTCGTTCACGCGAATGGTCTTCTTCTCGCGCTCGGCGACCTCGGCGCGGATCGCGGCAAGTTCCTCGCGCGCGCTCTCATCCGGGCGGCCGCGGCGCTTGGTGCCGGACGCGCCGCCCATCTGGCGCATCGTGCGCGAGATGTTGGCCGTCACCGCTTCCTGGTCCACGCGCTTGCCCTTCTTCCCACGACGCGGTCCTGCCGACGGCGTGCCGCCGGCGAAGCCCGTACCGGTCCCGCCGGTGCGGCCGCGATCCTCTCGGCGCCCACCACCAAGCCCGCCGCCGGGAGTGGCGGACGCGATCGGACGGGGCGGCATTGGCATGCCGCTGGTGACAGGACGCGGGCGCGGGGCGGCCGGCGTGACCGGACGCGGACGCGCGGGCGCCGACGTTGCCGCCGCGGCGGCAGGGCGAGCCGGCGGTGCATCCGCCTCGGGGGCGGACGCCGCGGCGGCGGCTGCGGCTTCCTCAGCACGCGCACGCTCCGCTTCGTCAGCCTTGGCCCGCGCGGCCGCGATCTCGGCGGCCTTGGCGGCCTCCGCCTCCTCTTCAGCCGCGCGCTTGGCGGCGCGCTCGGCTTCGGCGGCAGCGGCCGCCTCGGCCACGGCCGCTGCCTCGGCGGCCTCAGCCTCAGCCTTCGCCACATCCGCGGCACGGCGACGACGCGTCGTCGGCTTCGGAGCCTCCTCGACCACGGCCGCGACGACGACCTCGGGCTCGGGTTCGGCGGCCTTCTGGCTCTTGGACTTGGACGCGGTCTTCTTCTTGGCGGCGGTCTTCTTCTTGGCCGGGGCCTTGTCGTCAGCCGTCTTCTTCTTGGCGGCCTTCTTCTTGGCGGCGGGCTTCGAGTCGCTCGCTGATCCCTTGTCGGCGCGGGTGCGCTTCTCTCGCTCCCACCGGACGCGCGCGCGCGCCACCTGATCGTCCTCGAGGGGCGACTGCGGCGTGCGTGCGACAATGTCCATCGAGCGCAGCAACGCCAACAGGTCGTCGGCGTCGATGCCAAACTCAGATGCCAGTTCGTGAACCCGAAGCTTCGTCAACCAATCCTCCGTGAGCCTGACCGCACCTCGCCGACCGAACCGACGGCCGCGAGGATCCCCCGTGCCAACTGTGCATCCACGACGCCGATCACCGCCGTCGTCTCCTTCCCCGCCACCTGCCCCAGTGCCGCAGCCGATGCGATGTGCACTGTGGCCACGCCACGCGCGGCGAGCAGCCGCGTCACCTTCTCCCTGCTGTGCACCGAAGCGTCATCGGCGACGACGGCCACCCGCACCGCACCGCCCTTGACCGCTTCGCGCACGCGATCCACGCCCACCACGGCCAGCCGCCCTCGCACACCGAGTCCGAGCAGGTTCAGCACCTTGCGCTCCTCGGCGGGCTCCACGCGGCGCCCTACTCTGCCTTGGCGGTCCCGGGCTCCTCGGCGGCGGCGGATTCACCGCCCTCCTCCGTGAGCTCGTTGATGATCGCCATGATCCGGTCGGCCTCTTCCGGCGCAATGCCGGGGAGCTTGAGGAGATCCTCGCGCTCCAGGTCGATGATGTCATTCAGCGTCTTGTAGCCACCCGACTCCAGCACGGCGACGGTCGCGGTCTCGAGCCCCTCGATCTCTGCCAGCGCCACATCGGCTGCTCCATCTGCTTCCTCGTCGGGCAGCGGGGCAAAGAGCGGAATGTCGCCGCCCCGCTCCAGCCACTCGCGGCTCGAGTAGAGGTCGATCTTCCAGCCCGTGAGCTCCGACGCGAGGCGCACGTTCTGCCCGTTGCGACCGATCGCCAGCGAGAGCTGGTCCTCGTCCACGACGGCCTGAATGGTCTTCGTCGCGGCCTCGCTGAACACGCGCGCGACCTTGGCCGGCGCGAGCGCGAGCTTGGCAAAGCGCTCGGGATCGGACGACCACGGCACGATGTCGATGCGCTCGCCGCCGAGTTCCTGCACGACCGCCTGCACGCGCGAGCCCTTGAGCCCGACGCACGCGCCCACCGGATCGATGCTGTCGTCCTTGGAGACGACCGCGATCTTGGTGCGGCTGCCCACCTCGCGCGAAGACGCGCGTATCTCGACGATCCCGGTCTGGATCTCCGGCACTTCGAGTCGGAACAGCGCCTGCACGAACATCGCGTCACCGCGCGAGAGGATGAGGCGCGGCCCCTTGGGCGTCTCCTCGATCTT
>CAZGFE010000117.1:0-3453 GCA_964524665.1 uncultured Gemmatimonas sp. | reverse complement strand
TGATCAGCTGAACCTGATTCCGCAGGGACAAAGGGACTCCGGCGGTCGGATGCGAAGTGAGTCGCCCACAAAGGGGGCGAGCGCCGACGATGCGGCGGGGCCACGGCGATGCGCGGCCAACCTCTAAGTATAATCACTTCAAGAGGATAACGACACCGGCACCAGCGTTTTTCATTGCGTCAGTCCCGTGAACGACCTCGCTTGGAGACACGGTTCTGCGGGAGTTCCTCATACGCAGAGACGAGGCGCACGAAGTCCGCGCGATACCCCCAGGGATCGGCGCCAATGGCACCGCGAGCGAGTCGCAGCACGCTCGCAGGCGTCGCCGACCCGCGGTACTCAGAGTCGCGGAGGATCATGCCGAACGCCGCCACGGCCTGCGCGAAGCGGAAGTCATATGATGGCTCGACGACCCGATTCGGCACGGCGTGCGCCAACTCGACGCTCTGCGCCCCGGTGGGCTGCTTGTAGCGGAGCCGGATGTACATCAACTCCGTGGCATCGCCAGCGTCCACCGCCGCCGGCGTCGTGTAGCGCCGCGGCTCGGCGGACGGCGCGATCGATGCGTCGGCGGCACCCACGGGCACGATCTCGTACAGCGCGGTCACCGAATGCCCCGCGCCCATGTCGCCGGAATCCTTGGTGTCGTCCTTGAAGTCCTCGTCCGCGAGCAACCGATTCTCGTAGCCGATGAGCCGGTACGCGGCGACCACACTCGGATTGAACTCGACCTGGAGCTTCACGTCCTTGGCCACGGTGACGAGCGTGCCGCCCATCTCCTGCACCAGAACCTTCCGCGCTTCGAGCGGGGAGTCGATATACGCGTAGTTCCCGTTCCCCTTGTTGGCGAGCATCTCCATGCGATCGTCGTTGATGTTCCCGGCGCCGAATCCGAGCACGGTGAGCGCGGCACCTTCTTCGCGACGCTGCTCGATCATGCGCTCGAGCTCCGCGTTGCTCGTAACGCCCACGTTGAAGTCCCCATCCGTCGCGAGGATGACGCGGTTGTTCCCGCCGGCGATGAAGTTGGCTTTCACAACGTCGTACGCGAGCCGGAGCCCCGCGCCACCGGCGGTCGAGCCGCCAGCATGGAGCCGATCGAGCACGTCGAACATCTTCTGCTTCTCGGCGCCCGGGGTCGACGGCAACGCGAGCCCTTCACTCCCGGCGTAGACGACGATCGCCACGCGGTCCTGCGCGCGTAGCTGTTCGACGAGCATGCCGAGTGCGTGCGTCAGGAGCGGCAGCTTGTCCGGACCCTGCATCGAGCCGGAAACGTCAATGAGAAAGACGAGATTGTTCGCGGGTGCGGTCGTGAGGTCGAGTGTGCGGGCCTGCAGACCGATCCGCACCAGCAGGTGCTCCGGCGCCCACGGCGCGGCGGATACCTCCGTGTGCACCGCGAACGGATGCTCGCCGGTCGGCGGCGCGTACTGATAGTTGAAATAGTTGACGAACTCCTCGATCCGCACGGCGTCGGCCGGTGGCCGCTGCCGATCGACCGTGATGATGCGGCGCACGTTCGCGTACGCCGCGCGATCCACATCCACGCCGAACGTCGAGAGCGGCGCCACGCTCGGCGCGCGGAACGGATTGTCCACGATGCGCGCGTACTGTTCGCCGCTCAGATCACGGACGCGGGTCGCGCTGTCCGCCCGCACGAGCTCGACACCATCCGTGCGCGAGATCGGGGACTGCGCCACTTTGAACGGGAGCCTGGCGCGACCTGCCGCGGCTGCACCGGTCACCACCACCTGACTCAGGCGATTAACGTCTGCGCTGAGTATGAAATTCACGACCGTGGTATCGGCGGTCAGTGAGACCAGCCGCGTCTGCGGCGCGTATCCGAAGAGCCGAGCGCGCACGACCACACGATCACCCCGCAACTGCGCACGCAGCGGCAGCACGTACTCACCACGCTCATTGGTCCCGACGCGCACACCAGCGGCCTCGATGTCGACGCCGGCGCCGAACAGCGGCTGCCCCGCGCTCGACATCACGCGTCCGGTGATCACGAGATCCGCCGCACTCGTGGAGAGCCCCGGCGATGCCGTCACAATCACGAGTCCAGCCGCGATGACGCTTCGGATGACGGTACGCATGGGAGGAGCCCTCGATCGGGTTCGGAGCTCCGGCACAGCGAGGCTCCGTTTTCCCGCCCTACCCACGCATCAGTATTTCCGTCACGGCGCTGGAAGCATCACGCCGGTGACGCGAACGCCGGCGCCCCGCGCAATGTCGATCGCGGTCACGACGTCCTGATAGCGAACCGTGCGATCGCCTTTGATGTAGAGGATCTTCTCCGGACGCCCGGAATAGATGCGCTCCAGCACGCCGGGCAGTTCGAACATCCCGGTCTTGGATCCGTTCACGGCATAGGTGGGACCGGGCAGCACTTCGAGCACGATCGGCGTGACGGCTGGTCCGCCCGCGGTCTCTTCGGGAAGTTGGAGGTCGATCATGCCCGACTGCATGGCGACGGTCATCATGAAGATGATGAGCAGCACGAGCATCACGTCGATCATCGGGACGACGTTCGGTTCGCGATTGAGGGGCGTCTGCGAGGACACGCGCTCTCCTGGCTGGGGTTGCCGAGAGAGTGTTCACCGCACCTTGCCGGCCGATGGAGGGCCGGTGTCAGGAACGTGAGGTTCCGATGAGCATCCGGTTAATCGCGCGGTCGTTCTTGCGTGCGCCCCTCACCGCTCGATGTGCGTCCTCATCGTGTAGCCACCGCGATTGAACGACCGCGCGAAGAACTCACGGAATGACGGCTCCATCATCAGCTGACCGCGCGTCCAGATGCCGCTGTATGGCAGCGAGCGGTTCGAGAGCGCGACCTTGTGATGGAACGACCCCAGCGGCCGCGCGAACGCCACGTCGTGATGCAGGAACACGCTGACGTCGAACACGTCGCGATACAGCACGTAAATGTAGACCGAGGGCTTGTTCACCGGAACGCGTTGCGGATCCACGGGCAGTGACACCGGGCGCTCCAGTGCGCGTGCGAGCTCGGCCTGCAGCGCGAATGCGGAGTACTCCTGTACGCCCACGGGAGCCGGCCCCGGCTTGCCATCCGTACCGCGGAGCTCGTTGTCCACCCGGATGCGAACGAACGCCGCGTTCGCTTCCGCTTGTGCGTCCGTCGCGATCACCACATACGCTGCCACGCTGTCGGTGCCCTCGGCGAACGGCCACGTGCCGGTGCGCTGGTGGTACTCGGTCAGCAGTGAGTCGAGGATGAACGCGTGGTCGAGGCGAATGCGGTCAAAATCCTCCTGCATCGGACGCAGGGTTCCACCTTCGAACTGCGAGCCGCCGCAGCCGACCAGCGCAAGCCACAGGCTCGCGGCCGCGACCTGCTGAGTGGTCCTACGCAACTCAGCGCGAAGCACCGACCGCTACTTCTGCCGCCGACCCGTCAGCGTCGCGGACCCCATCCCGGCAAAGTCC
>CAZGFE010000116.1:0-3459 GCA_964524665.1 uncultured Gemmatimonas sp. | reverse complement strand
TGGCGGAGCCGTCGCAGGACATCGTGCTCGGCTGCTACTTCGCGACCAAGGCGCCCGCCGGATTCGACGCGCTCCTCAAGGACGAGAAGGCGCAGCAGAAGCTCCGCTCGTTCGGCTCGTCGGCCGAAGTGGAGATGGCGCTCGCTGCGCACCAGATCATGGTGCAGACGCCGGTGCGCTACCTCGGGCGGACGGTGGACGGCGGCACGGCGTGGATGACCACGACCGCGGGCCGCGTGCTCTTCGACGGGATCGTCCCGGTGGAGCTGCCCTTCCAGAACCGCGACATGAAGAAGAAGGCGCTCGGCGAGCTCGTCTTCGAGTCCTACCGCAAGGCGGGGCTCGCGGGCACGGTCGCGTTCCTCGACCGGCTCAAGGAGTTCGGCTTCCGCAACGCCACCCGTGGCGGCGTCTCGATCGGCATCGAGGATCTCGAGATCCCGGCCGAGAAGGAGACCTTGCTCGAAGAGGCCACGGCACGTGTGGCCCGCTTCCAGAAGGCCTACCAGACGGGCAACATCACGAACGGCGAACGCTACAACAAGGTCATCGACACCTGGACGCACGCCAACAACGACATCGCGGACGCGATGATCAAGCGCATGCGCGAATCGCAGGGCGGGTTCAACCCGGTGTTCATGATGTTCGACTCCGGCTCGCGTGGTTCCCGCGACCAGATCCGTCAGCTGGCCGGCATGCGCGGCCTGATGGCGAAGCCACAGAAGAAGCTCACCGGCGGCATCGGCGAGATCATCGAGAACCCGATCAAGTCGAACTTCCGTGAAGGTCTCTCGGTGCTCGAGTACTTCTCGTCCACGCACGGCGCCCGCAAGGGTCTCGCCGACACGGCGCTCAAGACGGCCGACGCGGGCTACCTCACGCGTCGTCTCTGCGACGTCGCACAGGACGTGGTGGTGACCGAGGAGGATTGCGGCACCGTGATGGGGCTCGAGATCGGCGCGCTGAAGGAAGGCGAGGACATCATCGAGCCGCTGGCCGAGCGCATTGTCGGCACGGTGGCGGCGGACGACGTGGTCGATCCGCAGCTGCTGGACGAGGCCGGGCGCGCACAGCTCCTGGTCGAGGCCGGCAAGATGATCGACGAGGAGACCGCGACGGCGATCGAAGAGGCGGGGATCGAGACGGTGAAGATCCGCTCGGTGCTCACCTGCGAGGCCAAGCGCGGGCTCTGCCGGATGTGCTACGGCCGCAACCTGGCCACCATGCAGATGGTGGACCTGGGCGAGGCCGTTGGCATCATCTCGGCGCAGTCCATCGGTGAGCCCGGCACGCAGCTCACGCTCCGGACGTTCCACATCGGTGGCACGGCGGCGCGTATCGCCGAGCAGACGGCGCGCAAGTCGAAGGTGGCGGGCGTGGCCGAGTACGGCGACCGGCTCGTGAAGGTCACGAACCCGGATGGGCAGGAGATCGTCACCTCGTACGAGGGCGAGCTCTACATCCGCGCGACCAAGGACAAGAACGCGCCGGTGATGGCGCGTCTGCAGGTGCCGCTCGGTGCGATCCTGATGGTCGAGGATGGCGCGACGGTGTCGAAGGAGCAGGTGATCTTCACCTGGGATCCGTACACGAATCCGATCATCGCCGACGTGGCGGGTGAGCTGCGGTTCGTGGACCTCGTGGACGAAGAGACGATCTCCGAGGAGCTCGACGAGCTCACCGGGTTGCGTCAGCGCGTGGTCGTCGAGGATCGGGAGAAGAAGCTCCACCCGCATATCGAGATCTGGCAGACGAAGGGCGGCAAGGAGAAGAAGATCCGCGACTTCGTGATCCCGGTGGGTGCGCAGCTCATCGTCGAGGACGGCGCGCAGGTCGCGGCCGGCCAGACGATCGCCAAGATCAGCCGTGAGGCGTACAAGACGCGCGACATCACCGGCGGTCTGCCGCGGGTGGCCGAGCTCTTCGAAGCCCGCAAGCCGAAGGATCCGGCGACGATCTCCGAGGTGGACGGCGTCGTCCGCTTCGGCGACATCAAGCGCGGCAAGCGCGAGATCTTCGTGCAGCCGATGGATGCCAGCGGGTCGATCGACGACACGCAGGAGGCGCAGCTGTACGAAGTGGCCTCCGGCAAGCACTTGCGTGTGCACGAGGGCGACCGCGTCCGCGCGGGTGACCGCCTGTCCGAAGGCCCGGTGAACCCGCACGACATTCTGCGGATCAAGGGCCCGCGCGCGGTGCAGGAGTATCTCCTGAACGAAGTGCAGGAGGTCTACCGGCTCCAGGGCGTGAAGATCAACGACAAGCACATCGGCGTGATCGTGCGCCAGATGCTCCAGAAGGTCCGCATCGCCGAGTCGGGGGACACGGAGTTCCTCGAGGGCGAGCACGTCGACAAGGCGGTCTTCCGCGACGCCAATGACAAGATGAAGAAGAAGAAGCAGAAGGCCGCGCTCTCGGAGCCGCTGCTCCTCGGGATCACGAAGGCGTCGCTGACGACGCAGTCGTTCATCTCGGCGGCCTCGTTCCAGGAAACGACCCGCGTGCTCACCGATGCCGCGATCCGTGGTGCCAAGGACAATCTCCTCGGCCTCAAGGAGAACATCATCATCGGGCACCTGATCCCGGCGGGCACCGGCATGTACCGGTACCACGACGTGGACATGGACATCGAGCCGCCGCCGGCTCCGGTGCAGGAGTTCGGGTTCGGCGCGCTGCCCGAGGGGTTCCTCGCGGCACCGGCCGAAGCGGATGCGTCGCTGTTGGCGCTGCCGGACGCGGACTGACCGACGGGCCTCCGGGCCCGCGCGTGCAGGAGAAGTGATGAAGGCGCCCCGGTCCCCGGGGCGCCTTCGTCGTTGAGCGGGCACGCGCGGGCTGGCGAGTGAGCCGCGGCGGCGGGAGCTTTGAGTCGTGACCGCACCCGTACCGCCCCCGCCGATGCCCGCGCGCCCGCCGGATCAGTCACTGCGCGGGATCGTATTCAGCAATGTCTTCGCCTTGGCCGTGGTGTGGGTCACGGACGGCGGGCTCCTGGTGCTGCTCTGGCCGTACTGGCTGCAGAGCGTGGTGATCGGTTGGTACGCCCGGAAGCGCATGCTTGCGCTGCGGCGATTCACCACCGAGGGGCTCACGATGAACGATCGGCCCGTGCCGGCAACGTCAGCGGGCGCGCGCTCGACGGCCAACTTCTTCGCTTTGCACTACGGGTTCTTCCACGTCGGGTATCTGATCTTCCTGCTGGCGTTCACGTTCGGCAGCATGACGTCCGACGGCGCGCCCGTTGCCATCGGCGAGGTGAGCGGTCTGGACCCGCTCTGGATGGCGCTGATCGGTGTGGGGTTCGTGCAGAGTCACCGCGCGTCGCACCTGGAGCACGTGGAGGCCGATCTCGCAGGCACGCCGAATCTCGGGACCCTGATGTTCCTTCCCTACGCGCGCATCATCCCGATGCACCTGACGATCATTCTTGGTGCGGTGCTCGGCAGTGCGGGTGGCTTG
>CAZGFE010000115.1:0-3470 GCA_964524665.1 uncultured Gemmatimonas sp. | reverse complement strand
CGAGGTTCGACTCGCGGATCGCCTTCTCCACCGCCTTGACCTGCCCCTTGTCGAACGGCGTGACGACGAGCAGCCGCGGCTCCGGCGCCGACACGTTGGCGACCTGATTCATCGCCATCAGCTGGCCATACATCTCGACCTTGACCGTGTCGAGCATCGCGGGCGACGCCTTGCCCGACCGCACGGACGAGAACTCGCGGCGCGCGGCCTCGACGCCCTTCTCCATCGCGGCCTTGCATTCCTTCAGGATTGTCTGAGTCTGGGTCATGAGACGAGGGTCCCCACGGACTCGCCGCGCAGTGCTGCCGCGACAACGCCCGGCGTGTGAATGTTGAGCACGATGAGCGGGAGCGCATTCTCCCGGCAGAGCGTGATGGCGGTCTGATCCATCACCTTCAACTCCTTGGCCATGACGTCCTTGTACGCGATGGTGTCGTACTTGGTCGCCTTGGGATTCTCCTTGGGGTCGGCAGAGTACACGCCGTCCACGCTGGTCGCCTTGATGATGACGTTCGCCTTCATCTGGATCGCGCGGAGCACGGCAGCGGTGTCGGTCGAGAAATAGGGATTCCCCGTCCCCGCCGCGAAGACCACGCAGCGCCCCTTCTCCAGATGCCGCATGGCGCGGCGGCGGATGAAGGGCTCGGCGACCTCTTCCATCCGGATGGCGGTCATCACGCGGGTGTCGAGCCCCTCGCGCTCCAGGATGTCCTGGAACGCGAGGGCGTTGATGACGGTGCCGAGCATGCCCATATAGTCCGCGGCCACGCGGTCCATCCCGAGCTTCGAGATCTGCGAGCCGCGGACGATGTTCCCGCCGCCGATCACCATCCCGACCTGCGCGCCCATTGCGGTGATGGCCTTCACCTGCCGCGCGAACTCGCGGATGGTGTCGAAGTCGATGCCAAAACCCTTGTCTCCGGCGAGTGCTTCGCCGGAGAGCTTCAGCAGGACCCGCGGATACTTGAGCGTCATGCCCAGAACTTAACTCTCGCCCATCTTGAAGCGAGCGAACCGCTTGACCGCGAGGGGGGCCCCGGCGGCCTTCCCGGTCACGGTGACCAGGTCGCCGATGGTCTGCTTCTCGTCGCGGACCCAGGGCTGGCCGAGGAGGGTGACCTCGGCGAGGAGCTTGGCGATGCGGCCCTCGACCATCTTTTCGGCGATCGCCTGCGGCTTGCCGCTCTCGACAGCCTGCGCCACGAAGATCTCGCGCTCCTTGGAGAGGAACTCCGGGCTGACGCCCGACTTGTCCACGGCCACGGCGACCACGGGCACGCCCGCAGCCACGTGCTCGGCGACCTGCTTGCCGAGCTCTTTCGCGGAGTCGCTGTCGCCACCGGTGATCTCGGCGATGACGCCGGCCTTGCCGTTGAAGTGCAGGTACGAGCCGACAACGCCGTTCGTGGTGAAGCGCGCGACGCGGCGAAGCTCGACCTTCTCGCCCGTCTTGGCCGAAGCAGCCTTCACGACCTCGCCGACGGTCTGTGACTTGTCGTGCGACCACGGCGTGCTGAGGTACGCACCCTCGGCGCCCACGGTGACGACGCCGTCCACCGCGCTGTCGGAGCCGACGTGCGCGGCCATCTGCTTGGAGAGCGCGACGAACTCGTCGTTGCGGCCGACGAAGTCGGTCTCGCAGTTGAGCTCGATCATCGCGCCGGTCTTGCCGTCGGGCGACGACCAGATGACGATCTGGCCTTCGGACGCCGCGCGGTCGGCGCGCTTGTCGGCCTTGGCGATGCCCTTCTTGCGGAGGATGGCGATGGCGGCGTCCATATCGCCGTTGGCCTCCTCGAGGGCCTTCTTGCAATCCATCATGCCGGCGCCGGTGCGGGCACGCAGCTCGGCGACGGACTTGGCGGTGATCATAGTGGCAGACATGCAGTTACCAGATGAGAGGTAGCAGGTGGGAGGTGTGAGAAAAGGCGATCTGGAGGCGGCTTCTGCTCCGCCCCCACCCCTTCCCGCCTCTTACTCGGCGTCGGGCTTGGCGTCGGCGTCGTCCGACGCGTCGTCGGAGTCGGCGCCTTCGGCCGCGTCGCCTTCCCCGTGGCCCTTGAGGCGCGCGGCGATGGCTTCGGGCTTCGCGCGACGGCGGCGCGGACGGCGACGACGACGCTTGTCGTCCTCGCTCTCCTTCTCGGTGCCGCGCTCGGACGACCAAGTCGTCGACTCACCCGGCTCCTCGGCCTCGGAGCGGACCGGCGCCTCGCGGCGGGCCTCTTCGAGCGCGTCGGAGATCGCCTTCGTGATCAACTCGACCGCGCGGATCGCGTCGTCGTTGCCGGCGATCGGGACCGTGATGAGATCCGGATCCGAGTTCGTATCGCAGATGGCGACGATCGGGATGCCGAGCTTGTTGGCCTCGTCCACCGCGATGCGCTCCTTCTTGGCGTCCACGACGAACAGCAGGCCCGGCAGGCGGCCCATGTTCTTGATGCCCGAGAGGTTCTTGGCCAGCTTGTCGCGCTGACGGGTCATCATGAGCGCTTCCTTCTTGGTGTAGCTCTCGAAGGCGCCGCCCTCGACCGACCCGGCCTCGAGCTCCTTGAGCTTCTTGACCTGCTTCTTGACAGTCGAGTAGTTGGTCAGGAGTCCGCCGAGCCAGCGCTCGGTGACGTGCATCGCGCCCGCACGCTCGGCCTCAGCCGCGACGATCTGCGCGAGCTGACGCTTGGTGCAGACATAGAGGACGTTCTCACCGCGCAGGACGACCTCGCGCACGAGCTTCTGCGCGAGCTCGAGCTGCGTGAGCGTCTTCTGGAGATCGATGATGTGGATCCCGTTGCGCTCCGCGAAGATGAAGCGGCGCATCTTGGGATTCCAACGGCGGGTCTGGTGGCCGAAGTGGACACCGGCCTTGAGGAGCTCTTCGAGCTTGGGCGTGGACATCTGGAGCTGTTCCTTGGATCGGGGTGGTTTGGTCGTCGCAGGGCTTCGTCGCGTTCCTTCATCACGCCGCGGTGGCGTGACACCGAAGGTCGGCTCGGCACTGCTGAGGATTTTTTCCTGCTACTGCAACTGCGATGCGGGACTGAACTGCAGGTGGAAGGTGGCAGGTGTCGGGTGGGAGGGACTACGAGATGTTCCCTGACTCCAGATACCTGCCACCTGCTACCTGTCTTAACGCTTGCTGAACTGGAACTTCTTACGCGCCTTCGGACGGCCTGGCTTCTTGCGCTCGACCGCGCGGGCATCGCGCGTGAGGAGGCCCAGGTCGCGGAGCTTGCGGCGGTGCGTTTCGTCGATCTTCACCAGCGCCCGCGAGATCGCGAGGCGGAGTGCGCCGGCCTGACCGGTCTGACCGCCGCCCGTGAGATTCGCCTGCACGTCATAGCTGCCGAGCGTGTCGGTGGCCGTGAACGGCTGCTGGATCGCCGAGACGAGCGCGGGGCGCGGGAAATAGTCGCCCAGCGTGCGGCCGTTGAGGCTCCACTTCCCCGAACCCGGGGTGAGGAACACGCGGC
>CAZGFE010000114.1:0-3566 GCA_964524665.1 uncultured Gemmatimonas sp. | reverse complement strand
ACGGTCCGTGTGCCACTCAACCGCACGGCCGATCTCTCGCGCATCATCAAGGCGTCGGAGATCCTTCGCCAGAAGATGCGGCGTGAGCCGACCCCCGAGGAGCTCTCGCAGCTCACGGGGCTCTCGGTGGATGTCGTGCAGTCGCTCGCCGCGCTCAACACCGGCGACGTCCGGCTCGATGCCCCGATGGATCCCGACGGCGATCGCTCGCTGATCGAGCGCTTCGTCGCGGACGAGATGCCCGACACCGAGGAGGAGGCGATGAACCGCTTCCTCAACGACGAGATCGAGCAGGCGCTCGGGACGCTGCCGCCGCGCGATGCGAAGGTGCTGCGCCTGTACTTCGGGCTTGAGGGCGGCCGGGAGCATACGCTCGAAGAGATCGGCTCGATGCTTGGCGTGACGCGCGAGCGCGTGCGTCAGCTGCGGGACCGGGCGCTCAAGCGGCTCCGCGAAGGAGATGTGGGGCGCGCGCTGGGATCGTTCGCGGCCTAACGGCACAACGGCAGGTGTCTGGTGGCAGGTGTCAGAGGGGCGGCCCATGCGGGCCGCCCCTTCTGCGTTCTGGTTTGGTGCGAAGTCCGCACCCACGCTCCATATTCCGCCCCAGACGGTGTCGTCCCTGACACCAGACACCTGCGACCTGCCACCTGGCTTTCATGATCATCCTCGACGACGTCCACAAGGCCTTTGGCGACAACCGCGTGCTGCGTGGGTTCTCGCTGGAAGTGAAGGAAGGCGAGACGATGGTCATCATCGGCTACTCGGGCACGGGCAAGTCCGTCGCGATCAAGCACATCGTAGGACTGCTGGAGCCGGACGCCGGGCGCACGTTCGTGGACGGCCTCGAGGTCCAGAAGCTTTCGCGACAGGAGCTCTACAAGCTCCGGGCGCAAATCGGCTACGTGTTCCAGTTCGCCGCGCTCTTCGACTCCCTCACGATCGCGGACAACGTCGCGATGGGGCTCCGCAAGCAGGGCCTGCTCTCGGAGAAGGAGATCACGGAGCGCGTGCACGAGGCGCTCGACCTCGTGGACCTCGAGGACGACGTGGGGGTGCGGCTGCCCGCCGAGCTCTCGGGCGGCATGCGGAAGCGCGTGGGGATCGCGCGCGCGATCGCGCTGCGGCCGAAATACCTGCTCTATGACGAGCCCACCACCGGCCTTGATCCGGTCACCAGCGCCATCATCGACGAGCTCATGGTCCGCATGCAGAAGCAGCTCGGCGTCACGGGGATCGTGATCACCCACGACATGCGAAGCGCCTACACGGTGGGGAGCCGGATCGCGATGCTCTATGAAGGGCAGGTGCGCCAGGTCGGGACCGTGGACGAGATCAAGAACACGAGGGACCCGATCGTCCGGCAGTTCATCGAGGGCCGCGCGGACCTCGAGCCGACCGGCACGGCGGCGTGAGCGGTCGACGCTCACCCAAGGAAGAGGTGTCGGCCGGAGGCATCGTCTTCCGGCGCGACGGCGACCAGACGTTGTTCCTGCTCATCCGTGACCCGTATCGCAACTGGGGATTTCCCAAGGGCCATCTGGAGCCTGGAGAGGATCCGGCCGCTGCCGCGCTCCGTGAGGTCGCCGAGGAGACGGGGCTGGCGACGCTCGAGCTGCGCGGGGCGGTGGAGACGATCGACTGGACCTTCCGCTTCAAAGGGCGGGCGGTTCACAAGACGTGCCACTTCTTTCTGATCGAGACGCCGGACGAGCGCACGGCGCCGCAGAAGGCGGAAGGCATCAGCGCGTGTCGCTGGGTCCCGTTCGAGCAGGCGCGTCAGCTCGTCGGCTACCAGAACGCCCGGGAGGTGCTCGTGCGAGCGCAGGAGATCCTCCTCGAATCGAGCACGGCGGCCTGATGCCCGAGGTCACGCTCGGCGCGTTGCCGCCGACCGCTGTGGTGGCCTTCGGCACGCGCGATCGCTCGCGCGACCTCATCCGTCGCGCCTTCCCCAAGCGAAAGGGTCGGCTCACGTTCGTGCGCTCCCGCGCCGACCTGCTCGATGCCATCCAGACCGGCATGGTCGATGCGGTCGTCCTCGATCTCGCGCAGCCGGCCGAGGAGCATTGGGCCGCCGCGGCGCTGGCGCGAGAGTTCCCCAGCATTCCCTTCTTCGCGCTCGCGGCGCTGCGCCCGGCGGACCTGCCCGGGATCGCCCGCGCCTGCGCCGAGCTGGATTTCACCGACTGTCTGAGCGAAGGCGTGGACGACGCCGCGCTGCGCGAGTTGATGCTGCCCTCGACCTTCACCGTACGGTTCGCGACCGCCCTGCGAGGCGCCGAGGAGCGGCTGGGTCTCACCAGCGACGTGCAGCGGCGCACCTGGCGGCTCGTCGTGGCGCACGGCGGCCGGGTGGTGCGCACTGAGGCCATCGCCGACGCGCTCGGGCTCACGCGCGAGCACCTGAGCCGGCGCTTCTCCGTGGACGGTGCGCCGAATCTCAAGCGGGTGATCGATCTGGTGCGGCTGTTGGCGGCGTCCGAGCTGGCCAAGAATCCGGGCTTCGACCTCCCAGATATCGCGCGAGTGCTCGGCTTTGCCTCCGCGTCACATTTGAGCTCCACATGCGTGCGGCTGCTCGGGGTGAAGAGCAGCTCGCTGGCGCGGCTCCGGCCCACCGACCTGATGGACCGGTTCGCGAAGCAAGGCCGCTTCCGGTCGCGTTCCAAGGCGTCGGCGTAGGCCCGGGACCTGCTTCACCACGAAGGCACGAAGGCACGAAGGATTCTGCGCCACTCCACGAGTACCGCAGTTCCCACAGTCACGAATTTTTTGGAAACGACGGTGCCACAGGCCCCAGGCAGGCACCCTTCGTGTCTTCGTGCCTTCGTGGTGAAAGCCTTTTTGGACCTTGCCGATCCACCCGCCCCGCTACGAAGCCCTGATATTGCGGGAATCGGGCGATTGTGATTATTTTCACAAGCTATATCCGAACCGCGTTCAGACCCCGCGCGCCGTGGGTCCGCTCGCTCCCAGAACTGGCTCCTCCACACGCACTTCCTCCCGACCGATCATGGCTTCCCAGACGTCGCTGCGCCCGGGTGAGATCAAGGACATCCTCCTCCGCGAGATCGAAGCCGCGGACCTCGCCACCCTCGATGTCGAGGAAGTGGGTTCAGTCCTCGAAGTGAAGGACGGCATCGCCCGCATCTACGGCCTCCAGAAGGCGATGGCCGGCGAAATGCTCGAGATCAAGTCCTCCGAGACCGGCGAGTCCATCACGGCCCTCGCGCTCAACCTCGAAGAGGACAACATCGGCGCCGTCATCCTCGGCGACTACCTCAAGCTGAAGGAAGGCGACGAGGTCCGCCGCACGGCCCGCGTGCTCGAGGTGCCGGTCGGCCCCGCCATGATCGGCCGCGTCGTCGATCCGCTCGGCCGCCCGATCGACGGGCAGGGTCCGATCAACACGACCATGAGCCGCAAGGTCGAGAGCGAGGCGCCCGGTATCATCGTGCGTCAGCCCGTCGGCGAGCCCATGCAGACCGGCATCAAGGCGATCGACGCCATGATCCCGATCGGCCGCGGCCAGCGCGAGCTCATCATCGGCGACCGCGGCACCG
>CAZGFE010000113.1:0-3680 GCA_964524665.1 uncultured Gemmatimonas sp. | reverse complement strand
CGCCGCGCATCGTCACGATGATGATCAACCCCGAGAAGATCGGCGACCTCATCGGACCCAAGGGCAAGACGATCCGCGGGATCCAGGAAGAGACCGGCGCGGAGGTCTCGGTCGAGGACTCCGGCATGGTCACGATCGCCGCAGTGGGCGGCGAGGCGATGGAGCGCGCGCGGCAGATGGTCGCGGCGATCACCGCCGAGCCGGTCGTGGGCGAGACGTATCAGGGCACCGTGAAGTCGGTGACGGCGTTCGGCGCCTTCATCGAGATCATGCCTGGCACCGAAGCCCTCCTCCACGTCTCCGAGATGCGCCACACGCGCGTCGAGAAGCCGGAGGACGTCGTGAAGAAGGGCGAGACCGTGACGGTCAAGCTCATCGACCGCGACGAGCGTGGCCGCCTGCGTCTGTCGATGAAGGCGCTCCTGCCGAAGCCCGAAGCTGCGGCTGGGTCGGCCGAAGAGCCGGCGATGGCTGGTGCCAGCTCCGAGGGTGGCGAGGCGAGCGAGGGCGGAGAGCGCCCGCGTCGTGAGCGTTCCCGTGGCGGGCGCGGAGGCCGCGGCCGCGAGTGACCGACGAGTCCGTCGCAGTCGCCCCTAAGCGGGGCGTGCAGCGGACCGTCCTGCCGAACGGACTGACCGTACTCTCGGAGTTCATGCCGGGAGTGCGGTCGGTGTCGTTTGGGGCCTGGGTGCGGTCGGCGTCGCTCCACGAGTCGCGCGAGAAGATGGGCGTCTCGCACTTCCTCGAGCACTTGGTGTTCAAGGGCTCCGAGCGTCGCTCGGCGCGTGAGATCGCGCTGGCGCTGGAGTCGCTGGGTGGCTCGCTCGACGCGTACACCGGGCGCGAGCACACCGCCTTCCAGGCGCGTGTGCTCGACGAGCATCTCCCGCAGGCCGCGGACGTGATCTTCGATCTGATGTTCCGCCCGGCCATGCGGCAGAGCGATCTCGACCTCGAGCGCGGCGTGATCCTCGAGGAGATCTCGATGGTGGACGACACGCCCGATGACATCGTCTTCGAGCTGCACGGCGAGACGCTGTGGGGTGAGCATCCGTTCGGGTACTCCATCCTCGGAACGCCCGAGACCGTCGGCGCGCTTCAGCTGAGCGATCTGCGTGCACTGCACGAGCGCGCGTACCGTCCGGAGCGCATCGTGGTCGCAGCGGCAGGGCACGTCACGCATGATGAGCTCCTCGACGTGTTGACCGCCGCCGGTTGGGCTGATCTCAAGCGCGGCGGCGATGGCGCACCGTTCCCGGTGCCGACCGCCGCGGGCGCCGAGCCGACCACGCGCTTCGAGGAGCGCGACATCCAGCAGGCGCATCTGGTGCTCGGCAACGTGACCGTCCCGTACGCCGATCCGCGTCGCCACGCGCTGATGCTGGTGAACGCGCTCTTCGGTGGCGGCATGAGCTCACGACTGTTCCAGAAGGTCCGCGAAGAGCTCGGGCTCGCGTACTCCGTGCACTCGTTCCAGAGCTTCCACGCGGCTGCCGGGCAGCAAGGCATCTACCTCGGCTGCGCGCCGGACAAGGTGGAGGAAGCGATGAGCGTGATCCGCAGCGAACTCGCGCTGCTGCAGGTGGCGGGCCTGACCGCCGAGGAACTCGCGCTCGGCAAGCAGCAGCTCAAGGGACAGATCACGCTCTCGATGGAGAGCGTCTCCTCCCGGATGTACCGCGCGGCGGCCGTGGATCTGTTCGACGAGCCCTACCGCCCACTCGACGAGACCCTCGCGCGAGTGGACGCGATCACCGCCGGTGATGTACAATCGGTCTGCCACGATTTCTATGGCGTGGATCAACAGACCGTGATGAAGCTCGGCCCCGCGTTGTAGGTCGCAGTCCCGATCGCAGTCCCCGATACCAGACACCTGCCACCCGACCCCTGATTATGAAGATCGGCATTCCGAAAGAGATCAAGACGAACGAGAACCGTGTCTCGCTCGTCCCCGCCGGCGCCGAGGCGCTCGTCGCCGCCGGCCATACCGTCTACGTCGAAAAGTCCGCCGGCGACGGCTCGGGCTTCGACGACGCCGAGTATACGAAGGTTGGCGCGAAGATCCTCGACACGGCGGATGAGGTCTGGAAGGCCGCCGACATGATCATCAAGGTCAAGGAGCCGATCGCGGTCGAGTGGCCGCGCATGCGAAAGGGCCAGACGATCTTCACGTACTTCCACTTTGCGGCCGACGAAGCGCTGACCAAGGCGCACCTCGATTCCGGCGCGACGTGCATCGCCTACGAGACGGTCGAACTCCCGTCGCGCGAACTGCCGCTCCTGACGCCGATGTCGGAGGTTGCGGGCCGGATGGCGGTGCAGGAAGGCGCCAAGTACCTCGAGAAGCTCTACGGCGGCCGCGGCGTGCTCCTGGGCGGCGTCCCCGGCGTTCCGCCGGGCAAGGTCGTGATCCTGGGCGGTGGCGTGGTCGGTGTGAACGCCGCGAAGATGGCGGCCGGCATGGGCGCCAAGGTGATGATCCTCGACACGTCGCTCCCGCGCCTCCGGTACCTCAGCGACGTGATGCCGGCGAACGTTCAGCTCATCTTCTCCAATCGCGCGAACATCCTCGAGGCGATCGCCACGGCCGACCTCGTGGTCGGCGGGGTGCTCCTCCCGGGCGCCAAGGCCCCGAAGCTGATCCGCCGCGAAGACCTCAAGACGATGGCCCCCGGGTCGGTGATCGTCGACGTCGCGATCGACCAGGGCGGCTGCGTCGAGACGATCAAGGCGACGACCCACGAGAACCCGGTCTACACGGTGGACGGGATCATTCACTACGGTGTCGCGAATATGCCCGGCGGTGTGCCGCGGACGTCGACGCTGGCCCTGACCAACGCGACCTTCCCCTACGCGCTCCGGCTGGCCAACAAGGGTTGGAAGCAGGCGCTCGCCGAGGATCCGGCGCTGCTCAAGGGGCTGAACGTGGTGGGCGGGAAGGTGACCTATCAGGGGGTCGCTGAGGCGTTCGGGATGGAGTACCATGAGCCGGCGCAGTTCCTGAAGTAGGAGAACTGCGAACGGAAGGTTGCAGGTGGCAGGTGTCTGGTGTCAGGGGGGTGCTCAGGCGGGTCTGGGCGCCCCTTCGGCAATTGTGCGCGCCGCCGCCCGCATCGTCGTGCCAGACACCAGATACCTGCCACCTCCTACCGCCGTGGCTTTAGTTGTCTATCCCCGCACCGGAGCCTAACTTACGGCTCCCAACCTCACCTCAAGAAAAACACGAGTCCTTTGCATGAAGTGGCCGTTCTTCCAACGTGGTGGTTTTCTCCCGGCGAACGCGATCGCCGTGGATCTTGGAACGGCGAACACGCTCATCTACGTCAAGGGTGAAGGGATCGTCCTCAACGAACCATCGGTCGTCGCGATGGATCGTGAGACGCGAAAGATCAAAGGTGTTGGCCTCGAAGCGAAGCGCATGCTCGGCCGCACGCCCGATGGTGTCATCGCCGTCCGCCCGATGAAGGACGGCGTGATCGCGGACTTCGAGGTGACGGAGAAGATGCTCCGCTTCTTCCTCGAACTCATCATCAAGAATCACGTGTTCAAGGTGAAGCCGCGCGTGATCGTGTGCGTGCCGTCGGGCATCACCGAAGTGGAGCGACGCGCGGTGCGCGACTCTGCACTCGGCGCCGGCGCGAAGGAAGTGTTCATGGTCGCCGAGCCGATGGCGGCGGCGA
>CAZGFE010000112.1:0-3866 GCA_964524665.1 uncultured Gemmatimonas sp. | reverse complement strand
CTCACCACCGCAACCGCCACATCCCCCGCACTCGCCACCCGCCCCACCGGGATCCCCGCCGCGATCCGCCCCTCCACATCCGCCGCCAGCGCCCCCGCCGCCATTTCCGTCTCCACCCACCCTGGTGCCACGCAGTTCACCGTGATCCCGCGCCGCGCCAACTCCACCGCCTGCGACTTCACGAACGAGATCATCGCCCCCTTGCTCGCCGCATAGTCCGCGTGCCCGGCCTCGCCCCGCTGCCCAGCGGTCGACGAGATGTGCACGATCCGGCCGCCATCCCCCATCACGCGCGCCGCCGCGCGCGAGATGAAGAACATCGCGTCCGTGTTCTCCCGCATCGTGCGCCGCCACCGGTCGTCCGACATCTCGTGCACGGGCACATCCTCGCTCGGCCAGATCCCGGCGCTGTGCACGAGAATGTCGAGCCCGCCCCACTCGCTCACCACGCGCGTCACGAGACGGTCCGAGGTCCCGGGCTCACCGAGATCGCCCGCCGCGGCAAAGGCGCGTCGGCCGAACGCCCGCACGCCAGCCACCACCCGCTCCGCGTCCGCGGCACGCGACCGATAGCCGATCGCCACATCGGCCCCACACTCGGCCAACAGGAGCGCGGTCGCGGCGCCGATCCCGCGCGCGCCACCGGTGACGAGCGCACGCTTCCCCACGAGCGAGAACGGACCCAGAACACTCACGACTCCGCTGCCTCCGCATCCACGACATCACAGATCGCGTGCTGGATCGCGAGATGCAGCTCCTGCGCGCGGTCGGTCCGGTCGGTGGGCACGATCAAGCAGAGATCGGCGGCCTCGCGCACCTTGCCGCCGTCCCTCGCCGTCAGCGCCAGCGTCTGCATCCCGATCGCCCGCGCCGCCTCGATCGCCCGCAGACAGTTGCGCGAGTTCCCGCTCGTCGTGTGCACGACCAGCAGGTCGCCCCTCCGCCCCAATGCCTCGATCTGCCGCGCAAAGATCTCGTCGAACCCGAAATCGTTCCCCGCCGCCGTCAGCGTCGAGGTATCCGTCGTCAACGCGATCGCGCGCAAGGCGCGGCGCTGCCGCAGATACCGAATGGTGTACTCGGTCGCGATGTGCTGAGCGTCGGCCGCGCTGCCCCCGTTGCCCGCGAAGAACAGCGTGCCGCCGCTCGCCAGCGTCGCGCGCACCATCTCCGTGGCCGCGGCGATCTGCTTCGCGAGCTCGCTCGCGCTGCGCTCTGCCACCGCCGCGAGCTCGCGCAGATGCGCGGCGGGATCCACACGCGCTCCGGACCCGGACGCGCCGCTCATGCTGCCGCCGCGATCCGCTGCATCGCCGCCTCCGCTCGTTCGAGGATCGTCCCAGGCTCGTCCGAGGCCGCTTCGAACGCCCACGTCACACACGCATCCGCCGCCAAGAGATCCAGTGCCGCATCACGCGCCTCTCCAGCCGGTGCCGCCATCGCGGAAGAGAGAAGAACGTCGGACATCGCCAGCAAGGCCTCCGCCACGGTGCCGTCCGCCACCTCGGGCTGCGCGGCGAGCACTTCGCCCACCCGCACGATCAGCGCAGGCGGCGCGTGCTCCGCACGCGTGGCGATCCAGCCGATCACGGCACGCGGGCTCACGTCGCGCCCGCCAGCGCACTTCGGATCACGTCGGCCGCCGCCGCCGGCATCGTGCCCACCTGATCCGCACCCACACCCGCCTGCGCCATGTGATCCTTCCCGCCGCCTTTCACACCCGTCTTGGCCGCGAGCGCCTTCACGAGCGCGCCTGCCGTGATCCCCCGCCCGCGCAGGTCGTCACTCACGACGATCACGACGCCAGCCTTCCCGTCCTCGAACTCGCCGACGAGCGCGCCAACGCCGCTCCCGAGCCCCTCGCGCACCACGTCGCCGAGTGCTTGGAGTTCCTTCATCGTCGCCGCCTTCACGCTCTTGGCGAGCAGCTTGGTCCCCGCCACCTCCTCCACGCCGGCAAGCAACTCCCCGCCCTGCGCACCACCACCGCGCAGCGCCTCGTCGAGACGCTTCTCCAGCGTCTTCTTCTCGCCAAGGAGCGCCTCCACCCGCTTGCCGATGACATCACTCGTCAGCGCGTTCACCTTGAGCCGCTCCGCGACCTCCACCAGCGCGCTCTCCCGCTCACGCAGCAGCGCAAAGGCGCCGCGCCCCGTCACGGCCTCGATCCGGCGCACGCCAGCGGCCACGCCGCTCTCGCTGACGATCCGCATCAGGCCGATCTGGCCCGTGTTGCGCACGTGCGTTCCGCCACAGAGCTCGACCGAAAGGCCCGGGATCTCCACCACGCGCACGACGTCGCCGTACTTCTCCCCGAACAGCGCCATCGCGCCGCTCGCGATCGCCTCGGCGTACGGCTTCTCCGTGGTCCGCACGTCCACATTCGCCCAGATGCCTTCGTTCACCATGGCTTCGATCGCCGCCAGCTTCTCCGCGGCGATCGGGCCGTGGTGCGTGAAGTCGAACCGGAGCCGGTCCGGCGCGACGAGCGACCCCGCCTGATGCACATGATCGCCGAGGACCTGTCGGAGCGCCGCGTGCAGCAGGTGCGTGGCCGTGTGATTGCGCTCGGTGTCTGCACGCCGGTCGGTCGGCACGCGGGCCTCGGCCTTGTCGAACGTGACCGTCCCCGAAGGCTTGCCGATCGCGGCCACGCGGCCGTCGATCTTGCGCACCTCGGTCACCTGCACACGCCAGCCGTCGCCGACGATCTCGCCACGGTCACTCACCTGGCCGCCGCTCTCGGCGTAGAACGGACTCTCGCGAAGCATGACGGCCACCTGACCGTCCTCCAGCTCCTTCACGGCCGTGACGACGGTCTCGATGGACGTCGTCTCGTACCCGACGAATTTCCCGAACTCCGTGTCGTTCTTCGTCGACGGCACCGGATGCTCGCGCGTCCACGACGAGAGATCGCCGAGCTCGTCCGCCGCGACGGCGATCTGCCTGGACTTCCGCTCCTCCTGCGACTGCTTGCGCTGCGCGTCGAGTGCACGCTCGAAGCCGGCGATGTCCACGAGGTAGCCGCGCTCGCGCGCCATCAGCTCCGTGAGATCGATCGGGAAACCGAACGTATCATACAGTTTGAAGGTCTCTTCGCCGCTGATGGTGCCGCGCACCTTCGATGAACCCTGCGTGGAGCCTAGGGGGGCGAGCTGCTCGAAGCGCGCCATCCCGCCTTCGATCGTCGCGAGGAAGCGCTCTTCCTCCGCGCGCGTCGTGTCGAGGATGTGCTTCTGCCGCGCGCCCAGCTCCGGGAACTGCGCGCGCATCATCGTGATCACGGTCTCCACGACGTGGACGAGCGTCGGTTCACGACGGCCGAGGAGCCACGCGTGCCGCACGGCGCGCCGCAGGATCCGGCGGAGCACGTAGCCCCGGCCTTCATTGCTGGGAAAGATCCCGTCGGCAAGCAGGAAGGCCACCGCGCGCGCGTGATCGGCGATCACGCGGTAGCTCGCGGAATCCTCGTCTTCGTACTTGTAGGGCTTGCCGGTGACCTCTCCCACGCGCGCGATGAGCGGCGCAAAGAGGTCCGTGTGATAGTTGTTGCTCACGCCTTGCAGCACCGCCGCAATGCGCTCCAGGCCCGCGCCGGTGTCGACGGACGGCTTGGGGAGCGGCTCGAGGCGGCCGTCGCTCTGCCGGTCGAACTGCATGAAGACGAGGTTCCAGATCTCGAGGAACCGTCCCGCCTCGGCGCCCTCGACGAACGCGTCCGTGGAGAAGTCCGTGCGCTTGCGGTCGGTCCAGTCGCCGGTCGCGCCCTTGGGGAACTCGAAGTCGCGGCTCAGGTGCGCGAGATCCACGTAGATCTCGGAGCACGGGCCGCAGGGGCCGGTGTCCGCCATCTGCCAGAAGTTGTC
>CAZGFE010000111.1:0-4170 GCA_964524665.1 uncultured Gemmatimonas sp. | reverse complement strand
TTCGACAAGGGGCAGGTCAAGGCGGTGGAGAAGGCGATCCGCGAGTCGAACCTCGGGCTCGACCCGTCCGCGCAGGGCGCGATCATCCGCGTGCCGCTGCCCTCGATGAACGAGCAGCGCCGCAAGGAACTCGCGAAGCAGGTCGCCAAGTACGCCGAGGACGGCCGCATCGCCGTGCGCCACGCGCGCACGCACGCGCGCGACCTGCTCAAGAAGCTCGACGGCGTCTCCGAGGACGAAGTGAAGCACGCCGAGAAGGATCTCCAGAAGCTGCACGACGAGGAGATCGGCAAGATCGACGCGGCGATGAAGGCCAAGGAAGCCGAGATCATGGAGGTCTGACGGGCGCCCCAGCCCGTCGGCCTTCGACGATGACCGCTCCCAGCCCCGCCTCCGCCCCCGACCTTCTCGCCAAGATCCGTGTCCACGGCGCGGTCCCGCGCCACGTGGCCATCATCATGGATGGCAACGGCCGCTGGGCGCGTGAACGGATGCTCCCGCGTCCGCTCGGCCACCGCAGCGGTATGGCCGCCGTGCGCGAGGTCGTCGAGGGCGCGATCGAGGTCGGCCTCGAGGTCCTCTCGCTCTTCGCATTCAGCCAGGAGAACTGGCAGCGCCCGGCCGGAGAGATCTCCGCGTTGATGTCGCTGCTGGAGGAGTACATCCAGAAGGAAGCGGATGAGCTCCACAAACAGGGCGTGCGCGTGAAGATGCTCGGCGACCTCGAGCGGCTGACACCCGCCGCGCTCAAGGCCGTGCAGCGCGTGATGAAGCAGACCGAGGGGAACACGAAGCTCACGCTCAACCTGTTCATCTCGTATGGCTCGCGCGCCGAACTCACGCAGGCCGCGCGGCTCCTGGCCGAGGATGTCGCGGCAGGCAGACTCGCGCCCGACCAGGTGGACGAGGCCGCATTCGCCTCCAAGCTCTACACGGTGGACTGCCCGGATCCGGACCTGCTGATCCGCACCTCGGGTGAGCAGCGGATCTCGAACTTCCTGCTCTGGCAGGTGGCGTATACGGAGCTGTTCATCTCGCCGGTGCTGTGGCCGGATTTCTCGCGCGCGAATCTGTACGACGCGATCCTGGATTATCAGAATCGCGATCGCCGCTTCGGCCGCGTCACGGCATAGAGGGAAGCGGTCCCGCATCGCGGCGACCTCCCCCCTCACATCTCCCACCTCCCATCCGCCGTTGAGCAACCTCACCAAGCGCATCCTCTTCGCGGTCGTCGCGATCCCGGTCGTGGGCGCCGCGGTCTGGGTTGGCGACGCTCCGCTGGCGATCGTCCTCTCGATCGTCTCCGCGCTCGCGGCGTGGGAGTACGTGCGCCTCGCGCAGGCCGCCGGTGCGAAGCCGATGATGGAATGGACCGTGATCCTCGCGGCGCTCATCCCGCTCGCGGTACACGCCGCGCGCCTCGGCTACGGTATCCCGCGCCTCTCGCTCGTCGCACTGCTCGTGCCCGTACTCCTGACAACTGCGCTGTGGACCCGCGGCAGTGAAGGGAAGCCGCTTGGCGCGGTCGCGACGACGCTGCTCGGCGTGTGGTACACGGGCGGGCTGCTCGCCTTCGTGTACGGCCTCCGCTATCACCGCTTCGCCGTTGGCGCGCTCGCGGGAACGATCTTCGTTGCGCTGCCGCTCGTGCTCACGTGGCTCAACGACAGCGGCGCGTTCGTCTTCGGGAAGCGGTTCGGGAGGAAGAAGCTGATGCCGAGTGTGAGCCCCGGAAAGACGTGGGCGGGGGCGTATGGCGCGGTCGGCGTGACGATCGTCGCGACGTGGGCGCTGATGCGCTTCGTCGTGGGGCCGAACACGGGCCTCGGGCTGCAGCTCTGGGGCATCGTCGTCTTCGGCGGTGCGATCAGCATCGCCGCGCAGGTGGGCGACCTGGCGGAGAGTCTCCTCAAGCGCGAGGCCGGCGTGAAGGACAGCTCCGCGCTGATCCCTGGGCACGGCGGCGTCTTGGACCGCGTGGACTCGCTCCTCTTCACTGTCCCGGTGGCCTACGTGCTCGTGGACCTGCTCGTCTGGTCGCGCGCGTGAGTGCCGTCGGCGTCGCCCTCCTCGGCGCGACGGGTTCGATCGGTGAGACGGCGCAGCGAGTCGTGGCGCGGCATCCCGATCGGTTTCGATTCACGGCGCTGACCGCGCACGGCAACGCGGACGGGCTCCGCGCAGCCGCCGATCGCTGGAAGCCCAAGTACACGGGCCTCGTCGAGCCCAACGGCGCGGAGATCCCGAGCGGTTGGGGCCGCGGCGCCGAGTGCCTGACCGAAGCGGCGCAGCACCCGGACGCGGAGATCGTCCTTAACGCGGTCGTTGGCGCTGCGGGACTCGACGCCACACTCGCCGCGCTCGGCGCGGGGAAGCGCGTGGCGCTCGCGAACAAAGAGTCGCTCGTGGTCGGCGGCGCGCTCGTGCAGCGCGCGGCGCGCGCGAACGGCGGCAGCGTGGTGCCGGTGGACTCCGAGCACTCGGCGATCCTGCAGTGTTGCGCTGGTCGCATCGCGGAAAAGGGAGAAGGACTATTCCCGCTGCGCGGCGTGCGCCGACTCGTGATCACCGCGTCCGGCGGCCCGTTCCGCACGTGGGACGCCGAGAAGATCCGCGCCGCGAAGCTCGAGGACGTGCTCAAGCACCCCACGTGGGCGATGGGCAAGAAGATCACCGTGGACAGCGCGTCGCTCGCGAACAAGGCGCTGGAGGTCATCGAGGCGCATCTGCTGTTCGGGCTTTCGTACGACCAGATCGAGGTCGTCGTGCATCCCACGAGCATCGTGCACTCGTTCGTCGAGTTCGAGGACGGCAGCGTGCTCGCGCAACTCGGCGTGCCGTCGATGGAGCTGCCGGTGCTCTACTCGCTCACGTATCCGGACCGCGTCGGCGACGAAGGGGTACCGCGCTTCGATCCCGTGAAGCACTCGCCGCTGGAGTTCGAACCCGTCCGCCACGACGCGTTTCCGACGCTCGGACTTGGCATCGCCGCGGGCCGACAGGGCGGGGCCGCGCCAGCGGTCTTCAACGCCGCGAACGAAGTGGCCGTGGCGCGTGTGTTGGCCGGGTCGCTACCCTTCGTGAGGATCCCAGCCGCGATCGACGCCGCACTGACGCGGCACGGCGCAATGCCGGGAGATGACAGAGCCGCCCTCGACGCGGCCGACCGGGCCGCGCGCGCGCTGGTCCAGGAGTTCGTCTGATGCTGAGTTGGCTTGCATGGTTGCCGGTGTTGGGGATCGTGATCTTCGTCCACGAGCTGGGGCATTTTCTCGCCGCCAAGTGGGCGGGCGTGTACGCGCCCCGTTTCTCGCTCGGCTGGGGGAAGCCGCTCTGGAGTTTCCGCCGCGGCGAGACCGAGTACGCGGTCTCCGCGCTGCCGATCGGCGGCTACGTGCGGATGGCGTCCAAGGAGGACGAGACCGCCTCCGCGCTCGAAGGCGGCGGCGAGGTCGCCGCTGAGGGCGCCGTGGTGGAACGCTCGAAGCACTGGGACGAACACTCGATGATCCCGCACGGGCCGCTGCCGATCCCGCCGGAACGGTGGTTCGAGTCGAAGCCGCTCTACAAGCGGCTCGTGATCATGCTCGCGGGTGTCTTCATGAACGTGGTGCTCGCGATCGTCGTCTCGACGGGGATCTTCGCGTGGTATGGCCGCGGCTACGTGCCCGCGGTGGCGGACTCCATCGTCGCCGAGAAGCCGGCCGCGCTCGCTGGAATGCTCAGCGGGGACAGCATCATCGCGATCGACGGCGCGCCGATCGCGCGCTGGGACGAGGTGCTCGAGAAGGTCTCCGATGCACCGGGGCGCGAGATCGAGATGCGCGTGGTGCGGGGCGGGGAGGAGCGCACGCTGCGGATGACGCCTGAACCGCAGGAGGTCGCGAGCGGTCCGACCGGTGAACCGCGGACCGTGGGTCGCATTGGTGTGGGGCCTGTGGCGCGCGCCGAGAACGAGGAGATCCCGCTCGGCGCGGCGGCCGTGTACGGATGGAACGCGACGTGGACGATGGCGGGCGAGGTGATGACCGTCCTCGGCGGGCTGTTCCGCGGGAGCGTCTCGGTGAGTCAGCTCGGCGGACCGGTGGAGATCGCGCGGGTGAGCGTGGCGGCGGCGCAGGTCGGGATGCAGAACCTGTGGATGCTGGTGGCGTTCCTCAGCATCAACCT
>CAZGFE010000110.1:0-4321 GCA_964524665.1 uncultured Gemmatimonas sp. | reverse complement strand
GAGATCATCAGCGGCACGCGCGCCCCGCGCGCCGCGAACGTCTCCTCGACCGCGAAGATCGCGGCCTTGGCGTTGAGCGTGTCGAAGATCGTCTCGATCATCAGCACGTCGGCGCCGCCGTCGAGGAGCGCGTGCGCGGCCTCGGTGTACGCGCTGACCAGCTCGCCGAACGAGATGTTCCGCATGCCGGCGTCGTTCACGTCGGGCGAGATGCTCGCCGTGCGGTTCGTGGGGCCGAGCACACCGGCCACCCAGCGCATGCGCCCGTCCTTTGCCTCGGCTTCATCGCATGCTTCGCGCGCGAGGCGTGCGCCTGCGAGGTTCAGCTCGCGGACCAGCTCCTCCATCCCGTAGTCCGCCATTGCCACGCGGGTGGAGTTGAACGTGCTCGTCTCGATCAGATCCGCACCCGCCGCGAGATACGCGCGGTGGATGTCCTGGATGATCCGCGGCTGCGTGAGCACGAGCAGGTCGTTGTTCCCGCGGAGGTCCGTCGGCCAATCAGCGAAACGCGCACCGCGGTAGTCCGCCTCGGACAGCCGATGCTCCTGCACCATCGTCCCCATCGCCCCATCAATGATGAGAATCCGCCGCGCCGCCTCAGCGTGGAGCTTTTCAATGCGAGCGCTCAAAGCCCGGCTCCCGCATTGCCCTTCACCTCACCTCTTCCGTCTTCCGTCTCCCGTCGTGGCCTGAGGCCGAGCATGTGGCAGATGGCATACGTGAGATCCGCCCGGTTCAGCGTGTAGAAGTGGAACTCCGTCACGCCCGTCTGCGCGAGCTGCTGCACCTGCTCGATCACCACGCTCGCGGCGACGAGCTTTCGGGTCTCGGCGTCGTCGTCGAGGCCCTCGAAGTGCCGGGCAAAGGCCGGCGGCACCGAGGCGCCGGCGGTCTTCGAGAACTTCACCATCTGCTTGAAGTTCGTGACCGGCATGATGCCGGGGACGATGGGCACCGTGATGCCCGCCTTGCGCGCGCGGTCCACGAAGCGGATGAACATCCAGTTGTCGAAGAAGAACTGCGTGATCAGGCGCGTGGCGCCGGCGTCGATCTTGCGCTTGAGGTTGTCGAGATCGGCCTCGGGTGACGCCGCCTCCGGGTGCGTCTCGGGAAACGCGGCGACGCTGATCTCGAAGTCGTGCCGCTTGCGGAGCCCCGCCACCAGATCGGCCGCGTAGGCGTAGCCGCCTGGCGTGGGAAAGTAGGCCGTCTCCCCGCCGGGGATGTCGCCGCGCAAGGCCACCACGTGGCGGACACCCGCGTCCCAGTAGTCGTCAGCCACGGCGTCGATCTCCTCCCGCGTGGCGGCCACGCACGTGAGATGCGCCGCAGGGACCAGTGACGTCTCCGTGAGCATTCGGCGCACGGTGTTGTGCGTGCGCTCACGCGTGGAGCCGCCGGCGCCGTACGTGACCGACACGAAGCTCGGCGCGAGCGGCGCGAGCCGCGTGATGGAACGCCAGAGGGTCTCCTCCATCTCCGGCGTCTTCGGCGGGAAGAACTCGAAGGAGACGCTGAAGGGCGACTGCGGTGTGGGTGTGCTCATGGGTTCACGGGTCCGGAACGCACAAAGCCCGGCGAGCGAGGAGGCGCACCGGGCCGGCGCTTTAGCTGGATGTTTAACGTGGCCGCAAGTTGCCTCGAAATCGCCACGGGATCGGTTGTGGCTCCATTCTATCATCCGGATGAACGGATGGCAAGCCCGGAGCCGGGGTGCTGGCCCCGGGGGTCGTGGCGCGCCACATTCGGCCACCGATCCGACCCCCGACCGCGCCGCTTCTTCTATTGAAAGGGAGTCGGTTCTCCACCCCCGTGCACCGGAGTTCGCCCATGGACGCTGCCCCTGCCTCTGCCCCCGCTGCCGCCGGGGCCAAGCCGCCGACGTGGTACCGCGTCACCGCGTGGCTCCTCTTCGCCTGGATGCTCATCGGGATCCTCGGCTACCTGGCTGAGCTGCGCATGACCCCCGAGGCGATCGCGGCAATGCCCGAGGGCATGCAAGCGCTCTACGCGATCATGCCCGGATGGATGCGCATCATCTACGGCGTCGCCACGGTGAGCGGCCTCGCGGGTGCGCTTGGGCTGATCCTGCGGAAGGCGTGGTCGCTGCCGCTGCTCATTCTCTCGCTCGTCGCCGTCGTGGTGCAGATGAGCTATTGGCTCTTCGGGATGAAGGCGATGGAGTTGCTTGGCACCGGGGCTGCGGGGATGCCGATCGTGGTGATCCTGCTCGGCGCCTTCGCCATTTGGTTCGCAATGATGGCCAAGAAGCGAGGCGTCATTGCCGGATAGGACGGCGCGCCTCGCCGCGCTCCTGCTGTTCCTCGCGGGATGCTCGGCGCTGCCGGGTGCTGGGCCGCCGGTGGTAGAAGCGAACGACAACCGTGTCGCGGCGGGCACGCTGAAGGACGGCGTCCTCACGATCGATCTCGAGATCCGCATGGCGCGCTGGTATCCGGACGCGCCGGACGGCCCATACGCGGACGTGCCCGCCTTTTCGGTCGCGGGCGGCGCGCCACAGATCCCGGCGCCGCTGATCCGCGTACCGCAGGGCACGCGGGTGCGCGTGCGGCTGCGGAACCGCCTGGTCGATTCAACGTTCATCGTCGATGGACTCGGGCCATCGCCGCGCGGCGGCGACCTGATCGTCGGTCCACGAGAGGTCGTGGAGACCGAGTTCACGGCGGATGCGGCGGGCACGCGCATCTATGCAGTGCGGCCGAATCCCGAGGCGCCCAAGAACGGACCGGAGATCTCGCAGCTGGCCGGCGCGATCGTCGTGGACGCACCGGGCGCACGGACCGACGACCGGGTTCTCGTGATGAACATCTGGAGCGAGCAACGTCCGGACAGCACGTGGCGCGAGGCGCTCGCGATCAACGGCAAGTCGTGGCCGCACACCGAGCGCTTCGACCTCACGGTCGGCGACTCGGTGCGGTGGCGCGTCGTGAACGCGAGCCCTCGCGGGCACCCCATGCACTTGCACGGCGCCTACTTCCGGGTGGACGCGCGCGGTGATCTGCGGGCGGACACGATCTACACGGCGGCGGCGCAGCGGCTCGCCGTCACCGAGGACATGGACCCGCTCACGACGATGCAGATCGCGTGGTCTCCGGACGAGCCGGGAAACTGGCTCTTCCATTGCCATCTCTCGTTTCACGTGAGCGCGGAGGCGCGGCTTCAGCCACCGGCGGACCACCACGCGGCGAACGCATCGGTGGACATCAACGAGCACATGGCCGGGCTGGTGATGGGGATCGCGGTGCGCCCGCGGGCGGGTGAGGCCCGTCCGCCGCGTGGTCCCGCGCGACGGCTCGGCGTCTATGTGCTCTCGAGTCCAGCGGCCGACACGTCGCGTCCGCCGAGCATCTCCTTCCTCGGCGCGCGGGTGGGCCGTGAACCCACGGCCGCCGAGGTACGTGTGCCGGGCGAGATGCTGTTGCTCACCCGCGGCGAGCCCACGGATGTGACCGTCCACAACCGACTGTCCGAGAGCATCGCGATCCACTGGCACGGGCTCGAGCTCGAGAGCTACTCCGATGGCGTTCCGGGGTGGAGCGGTGTGGGTGCGCAGGTGGCACCGGCCATCGCGCCCCGCGATTCCTTCACGGCACGGCTCTCATTGCGCCGCGCGGGGACGTTCATCTATCACACGCACTTGAACGACATCGCGCAGCTCTCGGCGGGTCTCTATGGCGCTCTGATCGTGCTGGAACCGGGAGAGCGTTGGGATCCGTCGCGCGACCATGTCTTTGTTGGTGGGTGGAACTCGGCCGTGGGTGACGGAGTGTTCGTCGTCAACGGTGGCGCGAGTGAGCCGCCGCTCGCGCTCCGCGTGGGGACGCGTTACCGGCTCCGCTTCATCAACATCGCGCCCGCCGCGCTCGTGACCTACAAGATCGAGCGTGCCGGCGTCCTGGAGGAATGGGAGCTGATGGCGAAGGACGGCGCGGATCTTCCGGCGCACCAACGGCAACGCGGCCCCGCAGCCAAGCGGATCGCCGTCGGCGAGACCTTCGACGTGTACTTCACGCCGTCGGCGCCGGGGACCTTCACGCTCGCGGCGGATCGCGGGCGCGTCGCTCAGCGAGTGTATTCGCGACAGCTCGTGGTGCGGCGGTGAGCACGATCACCGAGCGGCTCACTGCGGCCCTGGCCGACCGCTACCGCATCGAGCGCGAGCTGGGCGCGGGCGGCATGGCGACGGTCTACCTCGCCGAGGACCTCAAGCACAAGCGCCACGTCGCGCTCAAGGTGCTCAAGCCCGAGCTCGCCGCCGTGCTCGGCGCCGATCGTTTCGTCCAGGAGATCACGACCA
>CAZGFE010000109.1:0-4338 GCA_964524665.1 uncultured Gemmatimonas sp. | reverse complement strand
GTTCTTCGACTTCCTCCCGGTGGACCTGGGGACGATCCGCGGCTTCAAGACGCGGTTCCACCTCTACACGGTCCCGGGGCAGGTCTACTACAACGCGTCCCGCAAGCTGATCCTCAAGGGCGTGGACGGGATCGTGTTCGTGGCCGACTCGCAGGTCGAGCGCATGGAAGCGAACCTCGAGGCCATGCAGAACCTGTACGACAACATGGCCGAGTACGGCTATGACCTCACGAAGATGCCGTTCGTGATCCAGTACAATAAGCGCGACCTGCCGAACGCCGCGCCGTTCGCGGACCTTCAGGCGGCGATGAATCCCGGCTGGGAGGTCACCGAGCCCGAGCGGCAGAAGGTGACGCCCGACCAGTTCCGGGAAGGCGAGAACATCATCGAGCAGCTCCCGACCGGCGAGTGGGTGGAGCGCGCGCACGTCTTCGAGGCCGTCGCGGTCACGGGCGATGGCGTGTTCGACACGCTCAAGGCCGTCAGCAAGCTCGTACTGAAGACGCTCGCCTGACCGGCGCGCGGGGACGCCTGTGAATCTCCCGAACATGATCTCCGCGGCGCGGATCGTCGCGTCGCCGCTGCTCGCGCTGCTGCCGTTCATCCCCAGCGTCGCCGTGCGCGCGTTCGCGTTCGTGCTCTACCTCGTGACCGCCATCAGCGACCACGTGGACGGGCAGATCGCGCGGAGCCGCGGGCTGATCACGGACCTCGGCAAGATGCTCGATCCGCTCGCCGACAAGCTGCTGCTCGCGGGCACGTTCGTGCCGATGTTCCTCCTCCAGGCGCCGCCGGGCGATCCGCTGTTGGCGCTGCTGCCGACGGTGGCCGAACAGTCGCAGTATCCGTTCGTCACGTGGTGGACGAGCGCTGTGTACTTCCCGTGGTGGGTGCTCGTGCCGATCGTCGCGCGCGAGGTCTTCATGACGTGGTTCCGCACCTTGGCGCAGCGGCGCGGCGTGGTGATCGCGGCGCAGCGGCTCGGCAAATGGAAGGCGGGCTTCCAGTACACATGGATGGGCGCGTCGTTCTGCTGGTTCGGCTTTGCGCTGGCGATCCGTGAGTACGCCTGGACGGGCGGGCCCGTGTCGAGCTTTCTGGCCTTCCTCCTCGGCGGCATCGGCTTCATCACGATGTACGTGGCGCTCGCGCTCACGCTGATCTCACTCGGCGACTACCTGATCCGGCACCGCGCGGTCTTCACCGGCGCACGCTGAGGGCCCGATGCACGTCGAGCTGGTGAGCATCGGCGCGGAACTGCTGCTCGGGTACACGGTCGACACGAACTCGGCGTTCTTTGCGCGCGCCGCGGCGGCCGAAGGGGTGCAGGTGGTGCGGCGTGCCGTCGTGGACGATGGGGCCGAGACCATCGCCGGCGCGGTGCGCGAGGCGCTGGAGCGCACGGGAGGTGTGGTCACGAGCGGCGGACTGGGGCCCACCGCCGACGACCTCACCAAGCCCGCGATCGCCGCGCTGTTCGGCCGCGCGATGCGGCTCGACCACCAGATCCTCGATTCGCTCAAGGCCCGCTGGAAGGCGCGCGGCTGGCCCGGCGAGCTGCCCGAGGCGAACCACGCGCAGGCCATGATCCCCGAGGGCGCGGTGGTTCTCGAGAACCGCTTCGGCTCTGCGCCGGGCATCTGGCTGGAGGACGCTGCGGGCCGGTGGGTGGCGATGCTGCCTGGCGTGCCGCGCGAGTTCCGCGGGATGACGACCGAGGTCCTCGTGCCGCGCCTCGCGGCGATGGCGCGCACGAGCGGTTCCGCCGGCTCCGTGGTGCGCGCGCGCACGCTCCGGACCACCGGGATCGCGGAGTCGGCGCTTGCCGATGCGCTCGGCGAGCACGCCAAGGACCCGCTGGGCGTGCGGCTGGCGTACCTCCCCGGCTGGGAGGGGGTCGATCTCCGCCTCATGGTCAGCGATGTCGGCGCCGAGCAGGCGGGCACGATGCTCGCCGCCGCCGAGGCGGCGCTGCGCGCGAAAGTGGGCCGGTGGATCTACGGCACGGAAGAGGAGGAGCTCACCGTGCTGATCCTCGCTGCGCTCCGCGCGCGCGGCATGCGGATCGCGGTCGCGGAGAGCTGCACCGGCGGCATGCTGGGGATGCGGCTCACAGCGGTGCCGGGCTCGAGCGACGTGGTGCAAGGCGGCACGATCGCCTACGACAACGCGGTGAAGGTGCGCGAGCTCGGCGTGCAGGAGGCCACCCTCGTTGCGCACGGGGCCGTGAGCGAGGAGACGGCCCGCGAGATGGCGTCAGGCGTCCGTGCGCGATTCGGCGTGGATGTCGGCGTGAGCATCACCGGCGTGGCCGGGCCCGGCGGCGGCACGCCGGAGAAGCCCGTGGGGACCTTCTGCGTGGCCGTGGATCTGCGCGGGGAGGTGCGCTCCGTGCGGACGAGCGGCGTGGGTGACCGCCACGAGATCCGACAGCGCGCGACGCAGGCGGCGCTGAATCTGGTGCGGCGGGCGCTGGACGCCTGAGAGCCGAAACGACCGGCGCGGCGGTGCGTAGGGAGAGCCGTCGGCAACCTCACCCACGACAGAGTTGCCCCTCCCCCGGGCCTCTGACGAACTTTCATCCATGACAGACCCACGCACTCCAGGGATCGACGATCTCGCCGACGCCGCTGCCGCTGCGGCGCGCGCCGATGCCGAGTCGGACGCCGATGCAGCACTCGAGGCGCTGAACGAGGCCACGGGCGCCGAGGGCGGGCTCGCGCCGGACGCTGGCGGCATCTCCGATGCGGCCGATGCGGACGACCCGGCGGCGGCCGAGATCGCGGCGCTCGCGGCCGAACTCGCCGCCGCCAATGACAAGCACCTCCGCCTCTACGCGGAGTTCGACAACTTCCGTCGCCGCGCGGTGCGCGACCGCCAGGAGGCCGAGCATCGCGGCATGGGCGCCGTGATGAAGGGGCTCCTCGAATCGCTGGACGACCTCGCACGCGTGGCGCACGTGGATCCGGCGGGCACCGATGCCAAGACCGTGCTCGAGGGTGTGGCCCTGATGGAGAAGAAGCTCCTCAAGTCGCTCGCGGGACACGGGCTGGAGGTCGTGGATCCCGTCGGCCAGCGCTTCGATCCGGCGGTCCACGAGGCGATCACCACCGCGCCGGCGGAATCCGAGGACGAGGATGACATGGTCGCGCAGGTCTTTCAGGTCGGGTACATCCTCAACGGCACCCTGCTTCGTCCGGCGCGCGTCGTCGTGAAGCAGTGGAACGGGTGATGGCGCAGAAGGACTTCTACGCCGTGCTCGGGGTGACGGCCTCCGCCACCGCCGACGAGATCAAGAAGCAGTACCGGCGCCTCGCCAAGCAGTACCATCCCGATTCCAACAAGGGAGACGCGACGGCCGCCGAGCGCTTCAAGGAGATCTCCGAGGCGCACAACGTCCTCGGCGACCCCGAGAAGCGGAAGCAGTACGACGACATGCGCCGCTTGGGTGCGTTCGATGGCTTCGCTTCGCGCGGGCCGCGGCCGGGACCTCGTGGCGGTCCAGGCGGCAATTCCGGTCCCCGGGTGGAAGACTTCGACGTGGGCGGACTCGGTGGGCTCGGGGATCTGTTCAGCTCCATGTTCGGCGGCGGCCGGCAGCGGCAGACCGCGCCCGAGAAGGGGCAGAGCGTCGAGACCACGCTGGAAGTGCCGTTCCGCGTGGCGGCCGCCGGCGGCAAGGTGCCGGTGGAACTCGAGGTCAACGAAGAGTGCGGCACCTGCTCCGGGAGCGGCGCGGCCAAGGGCGCCAAGATCCAGACCTGCCCCGAGTGCAACGGGCGCGGCGAGATCGCGTTCGGCCAGGGCGGGTTCGCGGTGACGCGTCCGTGCCCGATGTGCGTCGGCAAGGGCACGGTGCCGAGCGAGAAGTGCCCGGTGTGCAACGGCGCCGGCGCGCAGCGCTCGCGGAAGAAGATCCTCATCACGGTGCCGAGCGGCGCCGAGAGCGGGTCCAAGATCCGGCTCAAGGGGCAGGGGGGTCGCGGCGTGCGCGGCGGGCCCAACGGCGACATCGTGATCACGTTCCAGGTGCGCGACGATGCAGACTGGAGTCGCGATGGGTTGGATCTGATCGTGCAGGTGCCGATCAATATCGCGCAGGCGACGCTGGGGTCGAAGATCGTCGTGCATACCATCGACGAGAAGAAGGTGACGATCACGCTTCCCGCGGGGACGCCGGGCGGCAAGCGCTTCCGCGTGCGGGGGCAGGGGATCACCAAGGACGACAAGTCCGGAGATCTGCTGGTGGAGGTGCAGATCGTGGTGCCGGAGAAGCTGACGGCCGAGCAGGCGAAGCTGATGAAGCAGTTCGCGGAGGCGGGGAAGCTGGAGTACTAG
>CAZGFE010000108.1:0-4341 GCA_964524665.1 uncultured Gemmatimonas sp. | reverse complement strand
TGAGCGCCGTGGTGACGTGGGTGTCCACGACCGCGCTCCAGGCGTGATCGAAGCCCTCGTCGATGGCCATGCGCACCGACTTGCCTCCGTCCAGCTCCTCACGAATGCGTTCGAAGACGAGGAAGTTGGCGTCCACCGCCATGCCGATCGAGAGGATGAATCCGGCGATGCCTGGCAGGGTCAGCGTCGCGTCGAAGCTCGCGAGGATCGCAAGCGTGATCAGCACGTAGAAGCCGAGCCCGGTCACCGCGAGGGCGCCCGAGAACCGGTAGTAGATCAGCATGATCGCGATCACGAGCAGTATCGCGAGTGCGCCGGAGAAATAGCCCTGACGAATGGCGTCCTCCCCCATGCTGGCGCTGATCGTCCGTGCTTCCACGACGGTAAGCGGCACGGGGAGCGCGCCGGCGCGCAGCACCAAGGCGAGGTCCTGCGCGGCCTGGATGTCGCGTCCGCCCATCGTGATCTGGCCGCGGGCGCCGATCGCGCCCTGGATGACCGGCGCACTCATCACGCGGTCGTCGAGGACGATCGCCATGTAGTCGCCGATGTGCCGGCCCGTCTCGTTGCGGAAGCGACGGCCGCCTTCGTTGTTGAACGTGAAGTCCACCTTCACGCCTTCCAGCGGGTCCTGACTCGGCTTGGCGTCGATCAGGTACTCGCCGGTGATGATCTCCCGCGAGTCGAGCACGTACAGCGGGCGATAGGGCCGCGCGCCGAGCGAGACGGTGTCCGAGCCCCAGCGCACCACCTTGCCGGGCGGGAGTGCCGCGCGGATCGCCGAGTCGGCGAGGATGCGCGTCATCTGCGGCACGTCCGACGCCGCGACGAAGAACTGTCCGGGGATCTGTCCCGGCGAGAGCAGCGTGCGGAACGGACCATCGATGTTCGTGATCGAGTCTGCAGCGGTGCTGTCGGTGGCGCTCTGGAAGAGCCCCGTCAGCGCGTTCGTGCGCGCGGAATCGCCGCGGGCGGTCACGACGCGCGTGAGCCCGCGCTCCTTGGCGATGCCGTCGAGCCGTGGCGCGGCGCGCTCGAGCGCCTGCGTCTTGTCCGTGATCTGGAAGCGGAGGAACGCCGACCGCTGCACCACCGCGGAGGCGCGCTCGCGGTCATACAGCCCCGGGAGTTCGACCGTGATCCGATCCTCACCCACCTTCTGGATGATGGGCTCGGCGACCCCGAACTCGTCGATGCGCTCGCGCACGACCGTGAGGGCCCGGTCGAGCGCGTCACTCACGTCGGCGGTGGCCTGCTGCGACTGGTCGACCTCGAGGGTGAGGTGAATGCCGCCGCGCAGGTCGAGGCCGAGCTTGAGGGGAACACGCCGTACGGTGGTGTCCACGGCGACGTTGTCGCGCGTCACACGCTCGACGACGGATCGGGGGAACAGCGCCCAGACCGACGCGAGGATCATCGCCCCGATGATGAGGAGGCGAGCTCTCAGGTTGTGCATGCCGAAGCAGGAAGAAGATGGGACATCGAACGGAACCTCGAAGAGTATCGGGCCGAATGAGGCAAGTCAATCACGCGCAAGGGTTTGGAGCGCGCGGTCTCGTGCGAAAATGGTCTAGCCGAGCAGCGCCCGCGCCGCGGTCGCGTCCTTCTGCAACTGTGCGCGCAGCGCGTCGACGCCGTCGAACCGCTGGGTCTCGCGGAGGCGGGCCGCAAAATCCACGCGCACGTGCGCGCCGTACAGATCGCGGGCGAGGTCGAAGCAGTGCACCTCCAGACTCGGGGCGCTGTCGCCGAACGTCGGCCGGGGTCCGAGGTTCATCATCCCGCCGAAGGCGCCGACGGGTGTTTGGACGCGCACGGCGTACACGCCCTCCGGCGGGAGCAGCTTGCGGGAGGGCGGCGCTCCGATGTTGAGCGTGGGGAACCCGATGCTCTTGCCGCGGCCATCACCCGGGCGCACCAGTCCGCTCGTGGAATACACGCGCCCGAGCCCGTCCGCCGCGCGGAGGAGGTCGCCGCCCGCGACGGCCCGACGGATCGTCGTGGACGAGATGGGGCGTCCGTCGCTCCCCTGCACGGCCTCCACGGTCTGCACGCCGAAGCCGCGGTCCCGCCCGAGCGCGCGCAGGACGTCGGCGTCGCCGGACCGCGCGCGGCCCAGCCCGTGGTCGTGGCCGATGAGCAGTTCCTGCACGCCGAGCCGCTCACGCAGGACGATGTCCACGAAGTCTGACGCCTCGTAGCGCGCCAGCGTGCGAGTGAACGGGAGCACGACGACGTAGTCCACCGGGGATTCCGCGAGCACTTCGCTCTTCTCGCCCGCGAGCGTCAGGAGCGGCGGCGCGGCCGCCGGATTCACGATCTCCAGCGGGTGCGGATCGAACGTGACGAGCACGGACGGAAACCCGAGTGCCTTGCCGCGTTCGGCGAGCCGCTCCAAGACCAGCCGATGGCCGCGATGCACACCGTCGAACGTGCCGATCGTGCAGACGGTGCCGCGCACATGGGGCGGAAGGCCGAATCGTCCGTCAGGAGACATCGGCGTTCTCCGGGGCGACCTCATGCATCACCACGCGCGGGCGCCACCGCTCCCCCTCGCGCTCCGCCAGGGCGACCAGCACGCCGCGGTCGGCGTGAACCAGCGCGCCCCACGCGCCCTCGACGCTCGCCGGCACGTCGATGCCGCGCACCACGCGGGCCACGGCGTCGGCGTCGAGGGACTCGCGCGGAAACCCCACCAATGCGTCCAACGCGGGCCGGAGCCGTGCGCGCCCGTCGCGCAGGTCCTCCACGGTGAGCGCATCGGCCACGTCGAACGCGCCGGCGCGCGTGCGCCGCAGCGCCACGAGGTGTGCGGCGCTCGACGCGGCGCGCGCCAGATCGCGGGCTAGGGAGCGCACATACGTGCCGCCGCCGACCGTGACACGAACGGTGGCTTCGCGCACCCGCTGCGACTTCACGTCGAGCTGGAGGTCCAGCACCTCCCACCGATGCACTCGCACGTTCACGGGGGCGAGCGTGACCTCCTGCCCCGCGCGCGCCTTCTTGTAGGCCCGCGTGCCATCCACGCGCTTGGCGGAGTACGCGGGCGGCACCTGCGCGATCGCGCCGGTCAGCGCGGGCAACACGCCCAACAGCGCGTCGCGCGTGGGCAGCGGCGCTTCGCGCGTGACCGCACCGGCCAGATCCTCCGTGTCCGTCTCTGCGCCGAAGCGGATGACCGCGTCGTAGACCTTGGGCTCACCGGGGAGATGCGGGAGCAGTCGGGTCGCGCGCCCAACGAGCAGCACCAGCAGTCCGGTCGCGAAGGGGTCGAGCGTGCCGGCGTGGCCGATCCGGCGCTGGCCGAGCGCACGCCGAGCGGCGCCGACGGCATCGTGCGAAGAGACGCCGACCGGCTTGTCCACCAGGAGGAGGCCGTCAGCCGCCGGAGGGGTCGCCATCGCCAGCGGGCGGATCCTTGAGGCCGGCGAGCAGATGCTCGATGCGCGCGGCCCGCGCGACGGACTCGTCGAGCTTGAAGGAGATCTCCGGCGCGAACTGCAGTCGCAGCGCCTTGCCGACGCGGCTCCGCAGGTGGCTCGCGGTGCTCCGCAGGCCCTCGAGCGTGGCCTCCCGCTGCTCGGGGGTGCCCATGACGCTCACGAACACGGAGGCGTGCCGCAGGTCGCGCGTCATCTCGACGGCCGTGACGGTCACGAACCCCACGATGCGTGGATCCTTGGCGCCCGTCGCCAGAAAGGCGGCGACCTCCTCACGCACCGCCGCCCCGACGCGGTCGGGACGGCGCGGATCACGTGGCGGCATCAGCGACCTCGGGGACTTGGGACGGCGCGCGCGCTCAGTCGGCCGACGCCGAATCGAGCGTGCGTGCCACGGACTCCGTGCGGTAGGTCTCGATCAGGTCGCCGACCTTGATGTCGTTGAAGTTCTCGATCCCGATACCGCACTCGTACCCTTCCTTCACTTCCTTCACATCGTCCTTGAAGCGGCGCAGCGAGCCGATTGTGCCGTCGTAGACCTCGATCCCGTTGCGCACGACGCGCGCCCGATGCGTGCGGTTGATCGTGCCCGACCGCACCGAGCAGCCGGCGATGACGCCGATCTTCGGCACCTTGAAGAGCTCGCGGACCTCGGCCTCGCCCACGACCACTTCCTTCTCTTCTGGGCGCAGCAGGCCTTCGAGCGCGGCGCGCACGTCGGCCACCGCCTCGTAGATGATCTTGTAGAGCTTGATCTCGACGCCCTGACGGTCCGCCGCGGCGCGCGCCTTGGTGTCCGGACGCACGTGGAAGCCGATGATGATGGCTCCCGACGCCTTGGCGAGCAGGATGTCGCTCTCGGTGACGGCGCCGACCGCGCGCGCGACCACCTCGACCTGCA
>CAZGFE010000107.1:0-4573 GCA_964524665.1 uncultured Gemmatimonas sp. | reverse complement strand
CGCGCTCGACTACGCGCACCGCCACGGCGTGATCCACCGCGACATCAAGCCGGAGAACATCCTCCTGCACGACGGCCGCCCGATGGTCGCGGACTTCGGGATCGCCCTGGCCCTCTCGGCCGCCGCCGGTGGCCGCATGACGGAAACGGGCCTCTCACTGGGCACGCCGCACTACATGAGCCCGGAGCAGGCCACCGCGGAGAAGGAGATCACCGGCCGCTCGGACGTGTACTCACTCGCGAGCGTGCTGTACGAGATGCTCACCGGCGAGCCGCCGCACATGGGCAAGTCGGCGCAGCAGATCATCATGAAGATCATCGCTGAGCCCGTGCAGCCCGTGACGGAACTGCGGAAGTCGGTGCCCGACCACGTGGCGGATGCGGTCGCGCAGGCGCTGGAGAAGCTGCCGGCGGACCGCTTCACGAGCGCGGCGGCGTTCGCGGAGGCGCTGCAGGGCAAGGTGGCGGGCCGCACGACCATGCGCGCGGCCGCGGTCGCGGGGCGGTCGAGCCGATGGCGCGTCGCGGCATTGGCCGCGCTGGGCGCGGCAGCGCTCTTCGGCGCACTCGCCGCCTGGGGCTGGCTCAAGGCACCGGAGCGCCAGGTCGTGCGCGTGAGCATCGCGTTCCCGGCCGACGCGCGCCTCACGGCCGCGACCACGCGGCGGCTCGATATCTCGCGTGACGGATCGCGGATCGTCTACGTCGGTCCCGATTCCCTCGGTGCCCAGCTCTGGGTCCGCGAGCTCAACGCGCTCGAGGCACGACCGCTGGGCGGGACCCGCGGTGCGCTGGCGCCGTTCTTCTCACCCGACGGCCGACATGCGGGGTTCATCACGGGCATGCCCGGCGATGTGCGCACCGTCGCGATCGCCGGCGGTCCGAGTCAGGTGCTCGTGAAGGACTCCGCCGCCGCGTGGGGTGCGGACTGGGCGGACGACGGATTCGTCTACTTCGTCCACACCTCGTCGCGGCTGGCGCGCGTCCCGGCGGGTGGGGGAGACGTCGAGATCATCAGCACGCTGGACACGGCGCGCGGCGAGACGGAACACGACTGGCCGCAGCGCATCTCGGGAGGAAAGTACGTGCTCGTGCAGGTCTGGCACTCGTCGCCAGCGGATGCGGAACTCGCGGTCATCGACCTCGAAACCGGGCGTTCACGGAGCGTGGTGCAGGCGTTGTACGGGCGGTACCTCCCGGCGGGGTATCTCGCCTACGCCACCTTCGACGGCACACTCCGGGCGGCGCCGTTCGACGCGAAGACGGGCGAGCTGACCGGCGCAGCGGTGACGATCGCCGAGAACGTGCAGGTGGACGGACTCAGCGGGTCGGGGCAGTTCGCGGTCTCGCGCAACGGCACGTTGATCTATTCACCGGGTGGCGGCGCTGGCGGCGAGCAGGTGGTCTGGGTGGATCGCTCCGGGAAGATGACTCCGGTCGACTCGGCGTGGCGTGGGCAGTTCAGCGCGGTCGCCCTCTCACCCGACGGAACCCGCATCGCCGTGGCACAGGTCTCCACCGAAGGCGAGCAGATCTGGGTCAAGAGCGTCCCGCGGGGACCGTTCACCCGACTGACCTTCGGCGCCTTCTCCAACTCGCGGCCCTCGTGGCATCCGGACGGCCGCCGGATCGCCTTTGTGCGCGCCGGAATCAATAGTCGCGGCCTCTGGTGGCTCCGGGCCGACGGCAGCGCGCCCGCCGAATCGCTCTGGGTGCATTCCAAGACCGTGGATGAGATCAGCTGGGCGCCAGACGGTCGCTCCGCCGCCGTGCGCCTGGGCAGCGGCGGCACTCGCACGCGCGACATCTTCGTGGTGACGCCCGGCGGGGACACCACCATGCGCGGCATCGCCACCGGTCCGCCCGACGAGTTTGCCCCGACGATCTCGCCGAACGCTCGATGGATCGCCTACGTGTCCAGTGAGTCCGGCCGCCCGGAGGTGTTCGTCCGTCGCTTCGATGCGCCGGACGCCGGCCGCACGCAGGTCTCGGTGGACGGCGGCGAGGAGCCGCGCTGGGCGCGCAGCGGGCGAGAACTCTTCTACCGTTCGGGCCGCGGCGACATGCTGGTCTCGGAGCTCGAGCCAGGTCCTGAGTTCCGCGTGAAGAGCCGGCGGCTGCTCTGGAATCGGCCGAACCTCGGCAGCGACCAGTACCACACCTCGTATGACATCTCGCTCGACGACCAGCGCTTCCTGATGGTGAATCGTTCGCTCAGCGAGGTCCCCGAGGTCGTGATGGTCCTGAACTGGTTCGAGGAACTGCGGAACCGCCGGGCACCCTAGGCCCCGCAAGGGCGCGGGGCGCTGGACACCCGTTGGTCCGCTGGCCAAGCTCAGAGGTCCCCCATCACGCAGGGCAGGGCAGCCGATGGACGAACAGTACGAAGAGGTCCTTGAGCTGATCGCGCGCGGCGCCCCGTTGAATGAGGCGCTGACGGCGATCGCGCGTCTGATCGAAGCGCGCGTACCGGGTGCCATCGCCTCGGTGCTGCTCGTGGCGGGCGACCGGCTCTTCTATGGAGTAGCGCCCGGGCTTCCGGACGCGTTCAACCGTGCCGTCGATGGCCTGGCCATCGCCGAAGGCAGCGGCATCTGCGGCACCGCCGCGCACCGGCGCGCTCCGGTGATCGTCCCGGATATCGGCCAGGCGAGCTTCCTCGCACCGTACCACGATCTTGCCGCCACCCACGGCCTCCGCGCCTCGTGGTCCATCCCGGTGATCACACACGCGGGCGAGGTGATCGCGACCTTTGCCATCTACCACCGGGACGTCTTCCAGCCGACCGAAGCGGCCGCGCGCTGGGTGGAGACCGGCGCGCGACTCGTCCGCGTTGCCGTGGAGCAGGACCGCCTGCGCCTCGAGAAGCGTCGCATGGCGGACCATCTCGCCGAGGTCATCGAGCGCGTCGGCGAAGCGCTCATCTTTCTCGATTCTGCCTGGCGCGTGAAGTACATGAATGCCGAGGCAGAGCGGCTTCTCCGGCGCACGCGCGACACGCTCGCCGGCAAGGTGATCTGGGAGGAGTTCCCGGACGCGGTGGGGATGATCTTCGAGACGGCGGTGAAAGGCGCGGTCCTCGACATGAAGCCAGCGCACTTCGAGGAGGAGTACGCCCCGCTCCAAGGGTTCTTCGAGGTGCACGCCTATCCGTCCGGTGATGGCGTGGCGGTGTTCTTCCGGGATGTCACCAAGCGTCGGACCGAGGCGGCTCGGCTGGCCGAGCGCGCGGCCCTCTTCGACGGCGTTCGTGATGCGATCGCCGTGCGCACCGTGGACGACACGATCCAGTTCTGGAGTCCTTCCGCCGCGGCGCTCTACGGCTGGACGGCGGCAGAGGCCGTTGGCAAGAGTGCGCGAGATCTCCTGAATCGCGGTTCCGCCGAGTACGACCTCGCCAAGAAGCGACTCCTCGCAAGAGACGAATGGGTGGGAACGCTCACCCATTTCACGAAATCGGGCGCCGAGATCCCCGTGACATGCCGTTGGACCTTGGTCCGTGACGACGCGGGGAATCCGCGCTCCGTGCTCGCGGTCCTTTCCGATGCGTCGAAGCAGCGACTGACGGCCGCCACCGTTCAGCGGACGTTGCGTCTGGAGAGCGTCGCGACGATGACCGGCAGTCTGGCCCAAGACCTGAGCAACGTCATCGCGCCGCTCGCGCTCTCGCTCGACCTGATCAATGAACTCGTCGGCCCGGAGGGGAGCGAGCTCGTGGCCGCGCTCGAAGGCAACGTGAAGCGCGGCGCCGAGCTGGTGCGGCGAGCGCTCGGCTACGCCAAGGCCGCCGACGCCGCCCCCGTCGCGACTGACCTTTGCGAGATCGTGCGCGACGTGGAGGACGTGATCCGCGCCGAGTTCCCACGGAGCGTCGAGATCCACGGCGTCGCCGCCGGCCTGACGGCGCCGGTGGTGGTGGACACGGCCCAACTTCGCCACGTCGCGTTGCACCTCTGCCAGAATGCGCGCGTGGCCATGAGAGATCGCGGTCGCCTGACGTTGCGAGTCGGCCGGGAGCACCTGACCGACCGCGCAGCCGCACTCGACGTTCCGCCGGGGGAGTACGTGACGTTCACGGTCGCCGACACGGGCATCGGGATCGCGGAGGAACTGCAGGAGCGGATCTTCGAGCCTTTTTTCACGACGGGTGAGTCGGCGGGCGGACTCGGCCTTTCGACCGTGCGAAGCGTTCTGCGCGCGCATGGCGGAGCGGTGACCGTCGAAAGTGAACTCGGCCTCGGGGCGGCGTTCACCTGCTACATTCCCGCTCCGTCCTCCGCAGTCGTCACGTCGCTCCCGCCCCGCGCGGCAGACGTCGACAGGCCAACAGCGGAGGCGGCAGCGCGTGAGATCCAGACCATTCTCCTGGTGGACGACGAGGAGATGATCCGGAAGGTGGCCAAGCGGATCCTCGAGCGGCACGGGTACACCGTGATCCTCGCCGGCAATGGCCAGGAAGCGCTCGCGCTGTACGACGCCGATCCCGGCGCCGTGGACGTCGCGATCTGCGATCTCTCGATGCCCATCCTCGACGGACCCGGAACAGTGAAGGCGCTGCGGGAGCGCCGCGCGGA
>CAZGFE010000106.1:0-4717 GCA_964524665.1 uncultured Gemmatimonas sp. | reverse complement strand
CCGTGCTCTCCGGCGACGACGGTCTCACGCTCGCGGTGATGAGCGCCGGCGGCCACGGCGTGATCTCCGTGATCTCGAACGCGGTGCCCAAGCTCTGCGCGCAGCTCACGGACGCACTCGCCAAGAGTGACCTCGCCACGGCGAGCGTGATCCATCATCGTCTCGCGCCGCTGGTGGACGCGGCGTTCGCCGAGTCGAACCCCATTCCGATCAAGGCAGCGCTCGCGATGATGAAGAAGATGCGCAATCAACTGCGCCTGCCACTCGTGCCATTGGACGCCAAGCACGAGGCGCACCTCTCGGCGGCGCTGCGGATCGCGGGGGTCGCGCTGTGAGTTCCGCCCGCGATGCCGCCGCACGCGTGCTGGAGGAGCGGATCGAGGCGCTGTTTCCGCTGGCTGCGGACGCCCTGCCCAAGGATGCCGAGGACACGGTGACGATGCTGCTCGAGGCGCTCGAGGCGGGAACCGTGCGCGCCGCCGAGCGGGGCACGGACGGCACGTGGCGCGCCGTCCCGTGGGTGAAGCGCGGGATCCTTGTCGGGTTCCGCGTCGGAAAGCTCACGGAGCAGGGCGGTGCGGGCGCGTTCCAGTTCTTCGACAAGCACACGTATCCCACGCGAAAGCTCACGCTGGCGGACAATGTGCGCGTCGTCCCCGGCGGGTCGAGCATCCGGCGCGGCGCCTACCTCGCGCCCGGCGTGGTCTGCATGCCGCCGATGTACGTGAACGTGGGCAGCTGGGTCGGCGCAGGGACGATGATCGACTCGCACGCGCTCGTGGGTTCGTGCGCGCAGGTCGGCGCGCGGGTGCACTTGAGCGCCGCCGCGCAGATCGGCGGCGTGCTGGAGCCCATCAACGCATCGCCCGTGGTGATCGAGGACGACGTGATCGTGGGCGGGAACTGCGGCGTGTACGAAGGCACGGTGGTGCGCGCGAAGGCCGTGCTCGCGGCTGGTGTGGTGCTCACGCGTGGCACGCCGGTGTTCGACCTCGTCAAGGAATCGGTTTACCGCGGCAGCGCGGACCAGCCGCTCGAGATCCCCGCCGGCGCCGTGGTCGTGCCGGGTGCGCGCGCGGTGAAGGGTGGGTTCGCGCAGGAGCAGGGGCTCTCGCTCCAGACGCCGGTGATCGTGAAGTACCGCGACGAGAAGACGGATCTCGCGACCGCCCTCGAGGGGTGGCTGCGATGAGTGCACGCTAGGCGTCGGCGCGCGCCGATGCAGACGCTTCGCGTCCCCGGAGACAAGTCGATCTCGCACCGCGCGCTCATGCTCGCGGCGCTCGGGCGCGGGCGCTCCAGCCTGCGCGGGTTGCTCCACTCGGACGACATCGCGTCCACCGCACGCGTGCTCCGCTCGCTCGGCGTCGAGATCCCGCCGCTGGGCAATGCGAATGCTGAGGTCGTCATCGAAGGCGTTGGGCTGCGCGGACTCACCGCACCGGAACGCGAGCTCGATTGCGGTAACAGCGGTACCACCGCACGACTGATGTCCGGGATTCTCGCCGCGTCACCGTTCACCTCCCGCCTCACGGGCGACGCGAGCCTGAGCACGCGCCCGATGCGCCGGGTGGCCGAGCCGCTCGCGGCGATGGGGGCGACGCTCGCGCCATCGCCCAGCGGTGGTCTGCCGATGACGATCACCGGGAGTGCACTCCGTGGGCTGACCTGGCGCGCGGAGATCGCGAGTGCGCAGGTGAAAAGCGCGATCCTCCTCGCGGGTCTCGTCGGCGACGTGCCCGTGGAGATCCACGAGCGCGCGGCGACCCGCGACCATACGGAGCGCATGCTCCGTGCCCGGGGCGTCGACGTGCGCACCGAAGGACTGAGCGTCACGCTCGTGCCGGCCGCTCGTCTCGACGCCGCGGATGTCGTCGTGCCCGGCGACCCTTCGAGCGCGGTGTTCCTCGCGGGTCTCGCAGCACTCGGCGGCGCGGGAGAAGGCGCGCAGATCGAGAACGTCGGCGTGAACCCGGCGCGTGCAGGCGCGTTCCGCGTGCTCAAGCGCATGGGGGCGGCGCTGAGCTACGAGAACCAAGCGGAGCAGGGCGGGGAGCCCGTCGCGACGATCGCCGTACGCGGCGGCGCGGAGCTGCGCGGCGTCACGATCGCACCGGACGAGATCCCCAGCCTGATCGATGAACTCCCGCTGCTCGCGTGCGTGGCCACGCGCGCGGCGGGCGAGACGCGCGTCACCGGCGCGGGGGAGCTCCGCGTGAAGGAGAGCGACCGCATCGCCGCGATCGTTGCAGGCCTTCGCGCCGTGGGTGCGACCGCCGAGGAGCTCGAGGACGGGTTCGTCGTGCACGGCGGCGACCATCCGCTCAAGGGTCACGTCATCACGCACGGGGACCACCGTATCGCCATGGCCTTCGGCATTCTGGGCGCCCTCTCCGCCAACGCGATTACCCTCGACGACCCGTCGTGCGTCGGCGTCTCTTACCCTACCTTTTGGGATGACCTCACCCGACTCCGGTAGGCCGAGCGGCGGCGCCGAGCGCCGGAAGCGTCCGCTCGTGGTGGCGATCGATGGCCCTGCCGCATCGGGGAAGTCGTCCACGGCCAAGTGGGTGGCGCGCGAGTTGGGGCTGCGTCACGTGGACTCGGGCAGCATCTATCGCGCCGCGACGCTGGCCACCCTCCGCCGCCAGGCCGATGCCAGCCAGTGGACCGAAGACGACGTGCTCGCTGCGGCAGCCGCCGTGACGCTGCATCCCGCGGAGACGACGTTCCATCCGTGGATCGACGGCATCGACGTCGAGACCGAACTCCACGGAGCCGCCGTCACGCTCAACGTCTCACACGTAGCGCAGATGCAGCGCGTGCGTGCGTGGGTGAACGACAAGGTTCGCGAGGCGGCGAGTTCGCACCCGATCGTCGTGGACGGCCGCGACATGGGCACCGCGGTGTTCCCGCAGGCGCGCGTGAAGATCTTCCTCGTGGCGGACCCGTGGGAGCGCGCCCGCCGTCGCCTCATCCAGCGGCTGCAGCGCCAGCCCGACGACGCCGAGATCGCGGCGGAGACGGAGGCTTTGGTGAAGCGCGACGCCAAGGACGAGACCCAGACCCAGCGAGCGCCGGACGCGATCCTGCTCGACACGACGTATCTGACGCAGGAAGAACAGGTGAGCCGGATCGTGGCGCTGGCTCGATCGGCCGGTCGCACGGAGTCGTAAGTGTCGTTGCGCGAAACGACGTCGCGAGTGGCCGCGGTGATTGACGCGGTTCCCGCCTGCTCCTACGTTCCGGTCATGCGACACGCCTCTCCGAACACCAGCACCTCCTACGCGACCTATTACGCGCCCCAGAGCACGGGACGTGGTCGGAGACGTGTGCGCGCGTAGAACAGCGACTCGCTCTTCCCCTGCGGCCCGTGGATCTCCACGGGCCGTTTTTTTTTCCTATCTACCGGAGTTCTCAGTGCTCACGTCCGATCCATGTTCCACACAGCCCGCCACCGGCAAGGAGCGCAACGGCACGCTCCCGACCTTCATTTCCCAAGACCTCTCCAATTACAGCGACGAGGATCAGGCGGTCTGGGAACTGCTGGTGACGCGTCGCAGCGCGTCGCTGGCCGCGACCGCATCGCGCGTCTTCCTCGAAGGGATGTCGCGGATCGGGCTGGACGCGAAGCGGGTGCCCGACCTCCGCCAGGTGAACCGCGCGCTCGGCGCGCTCACGGGATGGAGCGCTGTTGGCGTCGACGGGTTCATCCCGGCCCCGCAGTTCTTTCGCTGCCTCGCCGAGCGGCGGTTCCCGACGACGCTCCGCGTCCGCCCGCGCGCGCAGCTCGACTACCTGCCCGAACCCGACATCTTCCACGACGTCTTCGGGCACGTGCCGCTGCACGCCGACCCTGACTTCGCCGGGTTCCTGCAGCGATTCGGCGCCCTGGCGGCCCAGGCGAGCACGCCGGAAGCGGTGGAAGCCATGGCCCGGCTCTTCTGGTTCACGGTGGAGTTCGGGCTCGTTCGGGAGCAAGGCGAGATCCGCATCTACGGCAGTGGCCTCATTTCGTCCGCCGGGGACGCCGAGAACGCCCTCGGCCCCAACTGCGAACGTCGCCCATTCTCGCTGGAGGCCGTCGTGGCCCAGCCGTTCGAGATCGACCGGCTGCAGCCCGTCCTGTTCGTGGTGGAGTCCTTTGCGGAGCTCTTTGACGCGGTAGAAGCGTTGGCGGCCCAGCAGACCGCCTGACGAGGCCGCGTGTTCCCGTAACCCGTTGCCTCGCGGCGCTTTGCCGTTGACCGAGGCTCCCAGATCACCTACCTTTCAAGGCTCTCCGCAATTCCTGCGGCGAGCCTTCGCGTTTCGTGCGCGGGGGAGACCTTCACCAACGCCTCGACGCGGCGAGCCGAACCCTCCGCGAGCTGGAGCAACCTATGACCGTAGCCGAATCCGTGGCTGACACCGCCACCGAGCAGACGCTGACCCCTGAGGAGATCGCGCGCCAGAAGCGCGACGCCCAGCGCGCGCAGCTCCGCCCCCTCTCGAATCGCCGCCCCGAACTGTACGACGAGGACGAACTCTCGTCCGATGAGTTCGAGGCGATGCTCGATATGTACAACGGGACCCTCGCCTCGATCGAAGAGGGCGAGATCGTCAAGTCCACCGTCCTCGAGATCCGCGAGAACCTGGTCGTCCTCGACATCGGGTTCAAGTCCGAAGGGACGATCCCGCTCGAAGAGTTCAAGGACATGCCCGAGCTCAAGGTCGG
>CAZGFE010000105.1:0-4853 GCA_964524665.1 uncultured Gemmatimonas sp. | reverse complement strand
ACAAGGAGAACGGGTTCGTCTTCCAGACGTTCAACCTCCTGCCCCGCGCCTCGGCGCTCCACAATGTGGAGCTCCCGCTCGTCTACGCCGGCATCGCGTCCGCCGAGCGCAAGGCGCGCGCGGCCGAGGCGCTCGACCGCGTGCAACTCGGCGACCGCATGCATCACCGGCCCAACGAGCTCTCGGGCGGTCAGCGGCAGCGCGTGGCGATCGCCCGTGCCCTCGTGAACCGGCCGTCGATCCTGCTCGCGGACGAACCCACCGGCAACCTCGACTCCAAGACCTCCGAGGAGATCATGCGGGTGTTCGAGGGCCTGGCCGACACCGGGCAGACCGTGATCATGGTGACGCACGAGCCCGACATCGCCGCGCACGCGCGCCGCGTGGTGGTGCTGCGCGACGGGACGATCGAGAGCGACGAGCGCCGCGAGAAGTTCACGGCCAAGCTCGGCCTCTCGGTCTAGTTCGCCTCCGTGCCCCTTCTTGAGGCCGTCCGCCTCGCGCTGAGCACGATCCGGGTGCAGAAGCTCAAGAGCTTCTTCACCCTGGCCGGCGTGTGCATCGGCGTGATGTTCCTCATCACGGTGGTCTCGATCATCGAGGGCATGGGGCAGTACCTCAAGGAAGACCTCGTCGGCAAGCTGATCGCCGTCAACTCGTTCGAGCTGCGGCGGCGCCCGAACATCAACATGGGCGAGACGGACCCCGCGACCTGGGACGAGTACCGCCGCCGGCGCCGGCTCTACATCTCGGACCTGCTCCCCGTGGTCGAAGCGCTGCCCGAGGGCACGCGCTGGGCGCAGGAGTCCGAGGGCAACGTGCGCGCGAGCAGCCGCTACGCGCGGCCGCGGAGCACCACGGCCATCGGCGTGGACGGCGCGTGGTTCGAGATCAAGAAGCTCGGCCTGACGGACGGCCGATACTTCACCGCCCAGGAGCTCTCGCAGGGCGAGAACGTGCTGATCATCGGGCCGGACATGGTCGAGCGCGCCTTCCCCGGAGTGGACCCCATCGGCCGCGAGCTGCGCGTGGGCGGCGTGCCGTACCGCGTCATCGGGATCACCGAGTCCCGCGGCAGCGCCTTCGGGATCTCGTTCGACAACTTCGTGATCGGCCCGTGGCGCTCCCCCATCCGGAAGCTGCTCAATCCCGACCCGCAGATGATCGACGCGGTCGTGATCCAGGCGGACAATCAGACCGCGCTGGTCGAGGCGCAGGAGCGCGTGCGCGCCGTGATGCGCGTGCGGCACAAGCTGCGGCCCGGCCAGAAGGACGACTTCTCGATGGAGACCTCGTCGAGCGCCCTCGAGTTCTGGGACAAGATCGAGGGCTATCTGGTGATCGCCGGTGTGGCGCTGCCCGCGATCGGCCTCGTGGTGGGCGCGATCGTGATCATGAACATCATGCTCGTGGCCGTGGCGGAACGCACACGGGAGATCGGCATTCGCAAGGCGCTCGGCGCCAAGCGGCGCGACATCCTCGCACAGTTCCTGGTCGAGTCGGCCACGCTGAGCACCGTGGGCGCGCTCCTGGGCATCGCGCTCGGGATCGGCTTCGCACAGCTCATCGCCGTGGTCTCGCCGATGCCGGCCGCGATCGCGCCGTGGTCCATCGTCGTCGGCGTGACGGTGGGCATGGGCGTGGGCATCATCTCCGGCGTGTATCCGGCGAGCCGCGCCGCGCGGCTCGACCCGATCGCCGCGCTGCGGCAGGAGTAGCGCGTGGATCTCGCGGACCGTTTCTACACGCTCACCGAAGGCGTCCGGATCGCGCTCGAGGCGATTGTCGGCAACAAGGTGCGCGCGGCGCTCACGATCCTCGGCGTCGCCGTGGGCGTGTTCGTGGTGGTCGTGATCTCGGCCGCGATCAACGGGATCAACGAGAGCGTCGAGCGCGACCTGGAGTCCACGGGCCCCACGACGTTCTTCGTGACGCGCTACCCGATCGTCTTCGAGGCCTGTGACGGCACCGAAGATACCTGCGACTGGCTGCGGAACCCGCCGATCACGTGGGGCGAGGTGGAGCGGCTCGCGGCGCTTGAGAACGCCTTTGCCGTGGGCGTCCGCATGGACTGGAGCGGCGCCTTCAAGTACCGCGACAAGTACCTCGCGTCCGCACCGATCGAAGCGTACTCCGCCAACTGGGCGCTGTTCGGCGCGCCGGACATCCAGCCGGGCGGACGGGTCTTCACGGAACAGGAGTTCAAGAGTGCGTCGCGCGTGGTGGTGCTCAACACCACGGCCGCCGAGCGGCTCTTTGGCGAGAGCGACCCGCTCGACAAGACGATCTCGATCAACAGCGTGCAGTTCCAGGTGATCGGCGTCTACAAGGAGCCGGTGAACTTCTTTGGCGGCGACCGCCCCAAAGGCGTGATGCCGGTGACGACGTTGCAGCGCGCCCTCAACGTGAGCCGCAGCGACATGGGGCTGGTGGTCAAGCCGCGCGCCGGCGTCGACCGCGACGTGATGGTGGACGATGTGACCGCCGCGCTGCGCGGCGCGCGCGGCCTCCGGCCCACGGAGGAGTCCAACTTCGCCGTGATCACGCAGGACAAGCTGATGGAGACCTACAACGCGATCTTCGGCACCTTCTTCGCGGTGATGGTCGCGCTGTCGGCCGTGGGCCTGATCGTCGGCGGCGTTGGCGTGGTGGCGATCATGATGATCTCCGTCACCGAGCGTACGCGCGAGATCGGCGTGCGGAAGGCGCTGGGTGCCACGCGGCTCACGATCCTCTGGCAGTTCCTGATCGAGGCCGTGACGCTCACCGGGATCGGCGCCGTGATCGGCCTCGTGGCCGGCTGGCTGGTCGCCGTCTTGATCCGCTCCTCCACGTCCATCGCGGCGACCATTCCGCCGGGCGCGGTCGTCGCCGCGCTCCTCGCGAGCGCCGTCACCGGCGTCCTCTTCGGGATGATCCCCGCCGCGCGTGCCGCGCGGCTCGACCCCGTCGAAGCGCTCCGGCACGAGTAGCGATGCCGTTCCTCGAGGCGGTGCGTCTCGCCCTGCAGACCATCCGCGTCCAGAAGCTCAAGAGCTTCTTCACGCTGCTCGGCGTGATGATCGGCGTGATGTTCCTGATCGCCGTGGTCTCGATCGTCGAGGGCATGAGCGACTACGTCGAGAACGACTTCGCCGCCAAGATCATCGGCGTGAACACGTTCGATGTGCGCCGCTGGCCCAACTTCACGCCCAACGAGTCGGACGACGAATGGCGGGCCTTCCTCCGCCGGCCGCGGCTCTACGAGCCCGACGCACAGCTCGTGCGCGAGACGCTGGGCCCGCAGTTCCGGCAGGCGCGGGTCAACGAGACCTTCATGTCCGCGTTCGCCCCGAGCATCCGGCCGCGCCAGGTGCACGCGATCGCCACGGACGCCGAGTACTTCGAGATCAAGAAGTTCGGGATCACCAGCGGCCGCGCGTTCGGCCCGCAGGAGGTCGCGATCGGCGCCAACGTGATCGTGATCGGCACCGAGGTGGCCGAGCACTACTTCAAGGGGCTCGACCCCCTCGGACGCGAGCTGCGGATCGCTGGTCAGCCCTACACGGTGATCGGGATCATCGAGGAGCAGGGGTCGGTGTTCGGGTTCTCGATGGACCGCATGACGATCGCGCCGTACACCTCGCCGCTCTCGCGCGCCATCCGCCCGCGCGGCGACATCGGCCGCATCACGGTCCAGGCGCCGACGCGGGAGATCCTCGATGACGGGCTCGAGATGGTGCGCGGCTCGCTGCGCGGATTCCGCCGCCTGAACCCCGGCGAGCCGGACAACTTCGCGCTCGAGACGTCCGACGCGGCGCTCGGGTTCTTCGACGAGCTGAAGGGCCGATTGATCCTCTTCGGCACCGCACTCCCGGCCATCGGGCTCGTGGTCGGCGCGCTCGTGATCATGAACATCATGCTCGTGGCCGTCGCGGAGCGCACCCGCGAGATCGGCGTGCGCAAGGCGCTCGGCGCGCGCCGGCGCGACATCATCTCGCAGTTCCTCGTCGAGGCGGCCACGCTGTCGGTGGTCGGCGCGGCGATCGGCGCTGCCGCAGGCATCGGGCTCTCGCAGCTGATCGCGGCGCTCACGCCCCTGCCCGCCTCCGTGGCCCCGTGGTCGCTGGTGGCCGCGCTGATCGTCGGCGCGGGCGTGGGGATCGTCGCCGGCATCTATCCCGCGAGCCGCGCGTCGCGGCTCGACCCCATCGCCGCCCTGAGGCAGGAGTAGCCGGTGCGCTTCTGGGACAAGCTGCTGTTCAGTCTGGAAGGGGTGCAGATCGCGCTCGAGTCACTGCGCGCCAACAAGGTGCGGGCCGCGCTCACCATCTCGGGCGTGGCCGTGGGCGTGTTCGTCGTGGTGGCGATGGGCGCCACCGTGCACGGCGTGCGCACGTCGTTCCAGTCGGACGTCGAGGAGTTCGGCACCGAGACGTTCCAGGTGCGGCGCCGGAATCCGGGCTTCAACTCCTGTGACCCGTCCGTCGAGGACTGCCCGGAGCGCCGCTACCCCGGCCCGAACCTCGAGGAATGGAAGGCGATCCGCCAGCTCCCCGAGGTGGGGAGCGCCATGGCGTGGCTCTTCGGTCAGGGCACGGTCACGTACCGCGACCGGATCGTGAAGAACGTCGGCTACGACGCGCAGAGCACCGAGTGGATCCAGACCGACGTCGCCGACGTCGAGCCCGGCCGCACGTTCACGCTCGCGGAGCACGACGCGGCCGCGCTCGTCACGCTGGTGAACGCCAAGCTCGCCGAGGAACTGTTCGGGACGTCGGACCCGATCGGGAAGGAGATCGACCTCGACGGCCGCCGCTTCACCGTGATCGGTGTCTACCACACCAAGGCGGGCTTCCTCAAGTCGCTCGACG
>CAZGFE010000104.1:0-4971 GCA_964524665.1 uncultured Gemmatimonas sp. | reverse complement strand
ATCATGCTCGTGCTGCTGATCATCTTCATGATCATGCAGCCGCTGATGCGGAAGGCCGTGGATCTGCAGTTGCCGGATCCGACCCCTTCGGTCTCGACGGCGAACCAGGCCGTGGACCAGATCGTGCTCGAGGTGCTCGCGGACGGCAGCTTCGCCGTCAACAAGGAGCCGCTGACCAAGGCGCGACTTGCCGAGCGTCTCACGGAGATCTACGAGGGGCGACCCGAGAAGATCATCTTCGTGAAGGGAGATCCGAGCGTGATCTATCAGGACGTGATCTACGCGATGGACGTCGCTCGCGGGGCTGGGGTGAAGGTCATCGGGATCCCGCCGAAGGACACGAAGTAGGCCGACCGACCGCTCACGCGCCGAAGACTGCCGGCGGGCGAACCTTTCGAGGCTCGCCCGCCGTAGTATTTATCACTTGTGACCACACCACCGCTCTCTGCCTCCCAGCCACCGCGACGCCCGCTCCGGCCCCTGCACGGGATCCCGGAGCCCGAGCGCCGTGACCGCACGGGCGTGGTGCTCTCAACGCTGTTTCACGCGGCGATCCTGCTGGCGCTGATCCTGCCGGGACTCCTCGCGCGGCAGCTCATTGTCACGGATCAGGATGGCGCGGGCGGCCCCGGCCCGGCCGGAGGTGGTGGCGGCGGGAACTCCGGGACAGGCGGCGCGGTGAATCCGGAGCGGCTGCAGTTCCTGCAACTGGCGCGCCCCGCCCCAGCGCAGGCCCCGGTGCAGCCGACGCCCAAGCCGGCGCCGCTGCCGCCGCTCACGCCGCCCCCAGAGCCGACAGTGAAGCCGGAGGCCGCGCCCCCCACGCCGCAGCCTGAGGCCGCCACCGCAGCGCCGAACATCGCCACGCCGGGCACCGGCGGAGGGAGCGGGAGCGACGGGAGTCGTGGCAACGGCCCCGGACGAGGCGGCGGGATCGGATCCGGCGAAGGGACTGGCCGCGGGTCCGGCAACGGACCCGGTACGGGGGGCGGCGGCCAGGAGATCTTCCCCCCATCGGTGACCAATCTCCCGATCCTCCCGCTGCCTGTGCCGAGCCGTGTGCGCCCCTACCGGCTGGTCGCCACCTTCGAGGTGGATGAGCGCGGAAACGCCAAACTCCTCTCGTTCAATCCCTCGCGGGACTCCGGCTACAACCGGAAGATCCGCGAGATGCTGGCGGAGGTCCGTTTCCGCCCAGCCACGCGCGCCGACGGAACACCAGTGCGCGATACGACCGGCATCATTCTCGAAGCGCCCTGACGACTGGCCGTGTGCGGGTCCGCGACCTAGTTTCTTCCGGTCGCCGCCGAGGGCGACGCAGAACGCGGTAACTCCGTTCCCCTCAACTGGTTGAATTCCGCCGATGGCCACCGGTAACGCTGCGCAGGCAGCGGAGAGCGAGGGCGCGTCCAGCCCCGGCTTCGTCAAAGCGATGACCCTCACCGACGCGACGATGCTCGTCGCGGGCACGATGATCGGGTCAGGCATCTTCATCGTGAGCGCCGACATGGCGCGTACGCTCGGCTCCCCCTTCTGGCTCCTCGTGGCCTGGGTGGTGACCGGTGTGATGACGCTCCTCGGCGCTCTGGCGTACGGGGAGCTTGCTGCGATGTACCCACGCGCGGGTGGGCAGTATGTCTTCCTCCGCGAGGCGATGGGTCCGCTGATGGGCTTCCTGTACGGTTGGACGCTCTTCGTGGTGATCCAGACCGGCACCATCGCGGCGGTCGGTGTGGCGTTCGGCCGATTCCTCGGCGTGCTCTGGCCTGCGATCACGCCGGACCGGTTCGCGTGGTTCCCGCAGTTCGATGTGCAGACCGCGGGCGGGGTGATCGAGCTCGGTCTCACGCCGCAGCGCCTGATCGCCCTGGTCTCGATCTGGGTGCTGACGTGGATCAACCTGCGCGGCGTGCGCGAGGGAAAGTTCGTCCAGACGACGCTCACGATCGTGAAGACGGGGGCGCTGGCGGCGCTGATCCTCCTGGGGCTCACCATCGGACGGAACGCCGAGGCGGTCTCGGCCAACTTCGGCAGCGCGTTCTTCGGGGGCAACGGCACGGGGAGTTTCACGAGCGCCTTCGCGATCGCGTTTGGCGCCGCGCTCGTGGGGTCGCTGTTCTCCAGCGATTCCTGGCACGGCGTGACGTCCGCAGCCGCCGAGGTGAAGGATGCGACCAAGAACCTTCCACGCGCGCTGCTGCTGGGCACCGGACTCGTGACGCTGCTGTACGTCATGGCGAATCTCGCGTACCTGAGTGTGCTCCCCTTCGACATGATCCAGGGCGCGCCGCAGGACCGGGTGGGTACGGCGGTGGCGCAGGGCATCTTTGGCGCCTCCGGCGCGACTCTCATGGCGATCGCGATCCTGATCTCGACCTTCGGCTGCAACAACGGCCTCATTCTGGCCGGTGCCCGCGTCTACTGGGCGATGGCCAAGGACGGGCTCTTCTTCAAGGCGGCGGGCACCCTGAGCGTGCGTGGCGTGCCCGCGTGGGCGCTGGTCGCGCAGGCCGTGTGGACGAGCGTGCTCTGCCTGACCGGGACGTACGGCCAGCTCCTCGACTACGTGATCTTCGCGGCGCTCATCTTCTATGCGCTCACCACGGTGGGGCTGTTCGTCCTGCGCGCGAAGCAGCCGGACACGCCGCGGCCGTACAAGGCGATCGGCTATCCCGTGCTGCCCGCGATCTACATCCTCTCGGCGGCGGTGGTGGCCGCCATCCTGCTCGTGGCAGATAAGACGCGGGCGCAGGCGCTGTCCGGCCTGATCGTCGTGCTGCTCGGCGTGCCCGTGTATTTCTTCACGACGCGCAAGCGCGTCGGGAGCGCGTGATGCTGCGCTCGCTGTGGGCGCGGAAGCCCATCGCGGAGCTGGTGGAGGAGGGAGCGAAGGGCGGGATGAAGCGAACGCTCGGGACGCGCGATCTGATCGGACTTGCGATCGGCGCGGTGATCGGGGCCGGGATCTTCTCGACGCTCGGCACGGCGGCCGCCGGAGAGATCAACGCGGCGGGCGAGGTGGTGCGCCAGGGCGCCGGTCCGGCGCTGGTGATCTCCTTCCTGTTGCTGGGCGCCGTCTGCGCGCTCTGCGCGCTGTGCTATGCGGAACTCGCGTCGATGATCCCGCAGGCGGGCTCAGCGTATGCGTACACTTATGCGTCGATGGGCGAGTTCGTGGCGTGGATCATCGGGTGGGATCTGATCCTCGAATACGCGGTCGGGAACGTGGCCGTGGCGATCGCGTGGAGCGGGTATTTCGAGTCGCTCGTCTCGCCGTTCTTCGCGATCCCGAAGTGGCTGACCACCGGCTACTTCCAGGCGCGGGTGAGCTCGAATCCCGAGATCATCGCGCTCTTCGATACGGCACCTACGCTCTTCGGCGTGCCGGTGCTGATCAATCTTCCCGCCTTCCTGATCGTAATGGCGGTGACATGGCTGCTGGTGATCGGCGTGAAAGAGAGCACGCGCGCCAACAACGTGATGGTGCTGATCAAGCTCGGCGTGCTGGCGCTCTTCGTGATCGTGGGGTCGATGCACGTGAATCCCGACAACTACACCCCCTTCGCGCCGAACGGCTTCACGGGCATTCACCATGGCGCGGCGATCGTGTTCTTCGCGTTCATCGGGTTCGACGCGATCTCCACGGCGGCGGAGGAGACCAAGGATCCGCAGCGCACCATGCCACGCGGCATCCTGTGGGGTCTGGCGATCTGCACGATCATCTACGTGATCGTCGGAGCCGTTGCGACGGGCCTCGTGCCCTACATGCAGCTCAAGTCCGCCGACCCGTTGGCGCACGCGTTCGAGGTTGCGGGGCTGACGCAGTTCTCGTGGATCATCGCGCTCGGCGCGGTGGTCTCGATGAGCGCGGTGCTGCTGGTCTTCCAGTACGGGCAGCCGCGCATCTTCTTTGCGATGGCGCGCGACGGGCTCCTGCCCGAGGGCGCGGCCAAGCTGCACAAGAAGTACCGCACGCCGCACGTGACGACGATCATCACCGGACTGATCGTCGGCGGGGCCGCGCTCGTGGCGGACGATGCGGCGACCTATGACCTCACGAACATCGGGACGCTGTTCGCATTCCTGCTGGTCTGCCTCGGCGTGTTGGTGCTGCGGGTGATCGAGCCCGACCGGCCGCGGCCGTTCAAGGTGCCCGCGTTCTGGCTGGTCACGCTCGGCGGCGCGTCCGCGGTGCTGTTCGTGATGGCTGGACTTCCCGCCATGGCGTGGAAGGGCTTCGGCGTCTGGTTGCTCATCGGTTTGGTGATCTACTTCGTATACGGGTATCGGAACTCCACTCTGCGCCGCGGCCTCCCGCCGCGGACCTTCGAGGAATAGATGTCTGAGTCGATCGGCAACACCGGGAAAGGGATGAAGCTCCACACCAAGATCCTGCTCGCGCTCGTGGGCGGCGGCGTGGTGGGGATCGTGGCCAATCTGACGGTCGGCCCGGATCACGGCGGCGTGGTCTTCACCAACACGTATCTCGCGGGGCCGATCGGCCAGATCTTCCTGCGAATGCTGTTCATGATCGTGATGCCCCTAGTGTTCTGCAGCATCGCGCTCGGCGTCGCCGGGCTGGGCGATCTGGGCAAGGTCGGTCGGGTCGGCGGGCGCGCGATCTCGTACTTCTTCGTGACCACGGCGTTCGCCGCCACCTTCGGGTTGGTCATGGTGAACCTGATCAAGCCGGGCTCGAGCATTCCGGATGAGGTGAAGACCGAACTGATGGCCACCTACGCCGATGACGCCGCCGGGAAGATCGAGGCGCAGGCCTCAGGCGGGTTCGGCATCAACACATTCGTGAACATCGTCACCCGGAATCCGGTCAAGTCGGCCGCCGACGGCGACATGCTCGGCGTGATCTTCTTCGGCCTGATCTTCGGCGCGGCGCTGACCCAGATCCGACCCGAGGTCGCCAAGCCGATGATCGACGTGCTGCAGGCGATCAACGACGTCGTGATCGTGATC
>CAZGFE010000103.1:0-5107 GCA_964524665.1 uncultured Gemmatimonas sp. | reverse complement strand
AACTGCTCGGGCTGCCGGCGGGATCCAGGATCCTCGACCTCGCGTGCGGGCAGGGTCGGCACGCGCACTTGCTTGCGGAGGCGGGCTTCGATGTGACCGGCTATGACCTCTCCGCGCACCTGCTCAAGGTCGCCAAGAAGCGAGGGACCAGCCGCAACCTCCGCTACAAGCGCGGCGACATGCGGAAGCTGCCGGTGCTCTGGCGGCGGAAGTTCGATGCGGTGGTGAATCTGTTCTCGAGCTTCGGGTTCTTCGCCGACCCCGCGGACGACGCGAAGGTGATCCGCGAATGCGCGCGCGTGCTCAAGCCCGGTGGCGTGATGATCTGGCAGGGCGGCAGCCGCGACGGCGTGATGGCCAAGTTCCTCGAGAGCGACTGGTGGGAGTCGCGCGACGGGACGCTGATCGCGCAGGACCGCGAGTTCGATCCGCTGACGGGCTTTCTCACCATTCAGTCCAAGTGGCAGAAGCGGTCCAAGATCGAGTACCGCGAGCACCGCATCCGGCTCTACACTGCGACGCGGCTCGCCGAACTGATGCTCGAGGCGGGGCTGGTGGTCGAGCAGTCGTACGAGTCCTTCACCGACGAGCCCCTCACGCGACTGTCGAGCGAGATGCTGCTGGTGGCCCGGAAGGAGTAGCCGCGGGCTCCGACGCGGCAGTTGACCCGCGCTAGGGAGCGCGAGCGCAGCTGGCCGTGACCGCGGCCCACTGCGCGTCCGTGATGATCGGCTGGGCCGTGAACGCGTGCTGTTCCGCCAACTCGGCAAGCGCCGCCATCCGCGCCTCACTGTTCGGATGCGTCGAGAGATAGTTCAGGTAGCGCGGGGCGTCCCCGCCTTCGGCCGCGAGCTTCCGGAAGAAGTTGATCATCCCCTCAGGGTCCACTCGCGCCGCCTGAAGCATTCGCATGCCCTCGCGATCCGCGTCGGACTCGTCGCGGCGCTGGTAGCGCAGCCCCCCCACTCGAGCGGCCAGCTGGGTGGCATTCGTTGCGATGCCTTCGCCTCCGGAGACCATCATCACCATGAGTTGCAGCGGGATCTGCCTGAGGATCCCTCGGGCGCCGTGCTGCTGCACCACGTGCTGGATCTCGTGGGCCAACACCCCCGCGAGCTCGTCCGGGCCTGCGGCCTGGGCAATGAGTCCCGTGAAGATCACGATCTCGCCGCCCGGGGCCGCAAGCGCGTTCACGAGGGAGTCGTCCACGACGGTGACGTGATAGCGGTAGCGTCCGCCGCGTCCGTCGGCCGTCAGTCTGGCGACCATCGCGTCGAGGGCGGCCATCCGGGTGGGTTCGTTGCAGACGGTGCTGCCAGCGGTGAGCGTCGAGACCACGGACTGGCCGAGGCCCACCTCCCATTCGAGCGGTACGCGCGCCGCTACGGAGACCGCCATGCGCGGGACGGCCCAGAGGTAGAGCATCACCAGGCCCGCGATGATCGCGAGGGCCGGAAGGATCAGTCGGCTGACCGTGTGCCACCCGGGACCGCCGTGCTCGACAAGCCCGCTGCGGACGGCAGGAAGGAACTGTGGGTCCGTGATGACGAGCACCTCGGGGGACTCGCCGCCCCGCTCGTACCGCGCTGGCTCGTCCGGTGCCGTCCGCAGGCTCCGCCGCATATCGCCATGCGCCCAGACCAGCTCCCCGATGCTCTCGCCGCGCACGCGGAACCCTTCGGCGATCCGCGTGACGGTGACCGGATGCCGTTTGGCCGTCTGCCCGTCGAAGTACACCCCCTGGAACTCGTGCGGCTCCGGGCGGAGGTCGGTCATCGTGCGCCCCGGATCACAATCCGAAGTAGTCCGCGCCGACGAGATCCACGTCCATGGCGTCCGCCAGCATGTCGCCGGTGGCGGTCGCGCTGCGGGCATCCTGCGACGCCGCGTCGAACGCCTCCATGCTGGTGATGCCGATCTTGTCGCAGAAGAAGTGCATGGTGCGCGCCTGCACCCACGGGTACGCGATGCCGAGGGTCACGACGAGCAGCAGGAAGTTGGTGAGCGAGAAGAGGGCGAGGTCGCCGCCCTGCAGCCGCGAGTGGAATCGTGCGGACCCGAAGCCCGTGTGCTCCCAGTAGTAGCGATGCCGGAAGGCGGCGTGCCAGAAGCCATAGATCCCCAGCGTGAGCGGCAGGAGCAGGTAGAGCGCCAGGTGCCGCGCGAACATCCCGCGTCCGTCGCCGGTGAAGGAGAACGGCGCGTGGCCGAATCGCGTCTCGTTCACGAAGAAGCGCCGCACGTTCGCGTGGAAGAACGGGTAGTAGATCCCGAGCGTGATGATCGTCAGGAGGATGCCGGGCACGAACACTCCGAGGAGTTCGTCGAACTCCCCGCGGAACGAGAAGCGGATCCCGCGCCACGACGTGCGGCTCAGCCGATACTTGCGGCTCCCGACGAGCGCGAGCGGAAAGAACAGCAGCCCACCTGCGCCGTACAGGAAGATCGGGCCGACCGCCGGGTGCACGGTGGCGGACAGAACCCCAGCCACGATCGCACCGACCAAGATGATCCCGACGGCCTTGAGCCAGCCCTTGAAGAGCTCGCCGCCCGTCCCGTGGTATCCGAACCGGTCGCCGCCGACGGCGGTCTGCGAGTAGAGATACGTCCGCACGTCGGTCTTCGCCCAGAAGGAGTAGATCCCGAGCGTGATGATCGTGAGAAGCAGGTTCTTGAGGTGAATGCCGAACAGCGTGCCGCCTTCGCCGTGGAAGGTCGGGTTCTGCGGTCGATCGGTCATGGGCGGCACCGGCTGGGGTGAGGGGACGTGGAGAAGGTGCGCGCTCTTGGCGCGCGCGCAAGGCTTGCGTTCGGATGCGGCATCGGTGAATAGTGGCTCGGCTCGTCGAGGACGTCGAACGTCTCCGCAGGAGGGGCGTTGAGGGTCACGGGGTGGGTCGTTGCCGGGGTGCCGCTGGTCATTGCCGCCGTGCGCGTGGTCGCCACGGGGACGGATGTTCGATTCGCGTGGCTCGCCCTCACCTCGACCGCCGCGGCCGCCGCCATGCTCGCCCTCGTGCGCCGTGGGACGCCGCCGTCGCGGTCGCCTGCGGTGCACGCGGCGTTCGCGGTGCTGGCGGCTGCCGGCGCCACCGGGGTGACGGCATTCGCACTCGGCGCGGGCTCCGCCCCAGCATTGTTGTCCGTCGCGCTTGGCTTTGCGTTGGCGAGCGGCGTCGGTCTCGCCTTGGTCGCCGCGCCTCGCGCGGTCTGACGGCGCCGGCCGACGTGACGACGCTGCGAACGCCCACCGCGTTCCCCTACCTGGTGCTGGGCGGGCTGTCTCTCCTGGGCGCGCTCTTCGCCCTGAACGGCTGGCGCGCGCGCGTGGCGCAGGCGCTGCGCGTCGTTCCGGTGACGGCGACCGTCCGGGAGAGCTCCCTCCACTCAAACCCGGGAACGGGGCGCGTCACGCTCGCGCAGTGCGAGGGGGACATCACGTTCGACTACGAGGTGGCGGGCCGTCGCTTCACCGGCCGCCGCCTCAACAATGCGCTGTTCGGGAACTCGTGCGAGGAGGTCAGGGAGCTCCTCGATCAGGCGCCCGAAGGGGCCACGATCACCGCGTATCACGATCCTCGGTATCCCGGCCGATCCTTCGCGTTCGGGGACCCGAGTCTGCTGGGGTATCTCGTCGCTCCGCTGCTGGTGCTGTTCCCGTTCTGGCTCGCGGAGCGAGCGACGCGGAATCGCACGGTCGCCGCGCCGAAGGGCCGTACCGAGATGATCGGACGCGGATGGTATCCGCTGAAGGAGGTGGCTTCGCGCTCCTTTAAGATGCGGCTCGCGGCCGCCGCCGCCGCCGTCTGGATCGCGCTCCTCGGCCTCGGGTGGTGGGTGGCCGACGTCGGCGCCCTGGGGACGCCGCTCCAGTTCGCCAATCCGGAACTGCTCGCGATCTCGATCTCGATCACTCTCGCGCTCGTGGTGGTCGTGGCGAACAGGGCCGTGCTCGCGCGGGCGTATCCCTCTCCGACGGTGGCCGTGGACCAGTATCCGCTGCCACTCGGGGGATTCGTCGCGATCCGCGTGGCGCAGCCGATCGGCCGGCGGATGCAGCGGGTTCATGGGATGCAGGTCGCGGTCGCGTGCCGGATGCAGGAGCCGTGGTCCAAAAGGCCACCGGTCATCATTCAGGAGTACGATGCGACGTCGTTCGGGATGGAGGCGGTGGAGGGAAGCGTCCTCGAGCACGAGTTCCGCGTGCTGGTGCCGCCCGGAGAGCTGCCCACCCCTGACGGGAGGGTGCGGTGGTCTGTGTGGGTCGACGTGGACGGTCCCGGACTCGTGAATCAGCGACTCGAGTTCCCGGTGGCGGTGGATTATGTGCGGGATCGGGCGGAGTACTCTCTGCGCAACGCGGACGACGACGAGGCGCGCGGGCCGAGGTTGTCGTGATGTGGCGCGGCACGCGGCAGGACGCTAGGGTTAGCCGTCCGCTGTCGCCGTTGCGCTGACCTCGAAATGGAACCGCTCATGACCGTCCTTCGAACCACGACCGTTCTGCTCTGCGCTCTCCTCCTTCCTTGCGCGCTGCCGTCGCAGCAAGCGCAGCAAGCGTTGCAGGCCGCGCCGAGCGGCCGCGGTACCAGCGCCGTGACTCTGTCTCGGGCAGGTGCCGGGCAAGGGAATGCGCCGGCGCTGACGATCACTCTGGACTACGGCCAGCCACACCTCCGCGGACGTGCGCTGCACACCGACAGCCTCGTCCCCTACGATGAGCCGTGGCGCTTGGGCGCGAACGCCGCCACCACGCTCACGACCGATGTTGACCTGACGATCGGCACGGCGCAGGTCGGGAAGGGCCGTTGGGTGTTGGAGACGATTCCGGGTCGCACGGGTTGGGTGCTCGTGATCAAGCGCGCCACCGGCACCGGGCCGCAGGGACAGACCTTGTCGGAGGAGGTAGCGCGCACGCCGCTGCGGCACCGGACGCTCGGGACGCCGATCGAGAGTCTGACGATGTGGCTGATCCCCTCTCGCGAGGCCGGCGCGCCGCGCGGGGAGCTGCGGTTTGCGTGGGGCGTGCACGAGCTCTCGGTCGACTGGGTCGTCCGGTAGCGGCGCGCCTCAGATCCGCGGCTGAACGCGCGCCAAGCCATCACGC
>CAZGFE010000102.1:0-5211 GCA_964524665.1 uncultured Gemmatimonas sp. | reverse complement strand
CCGGCGACCGCGTTCTTGTACGTCATCCCGCGCGCGAGACGCAACGCATCGATGATCGCCTCTTCGTCGGTGGCGTAGTTCCAGAAGCGGGTGCCGCCGAGGGCTGGCCCGAGGGTGGTATCGTGGATCGCGATGATCCCGCGGTACCCCGCGCCCTCGTCGCTGCAGACGACGAGCTGCTCGTGGCCAAGTTGGGCGATCGTATCGAAGAGCTTCATGTCGTTCCAGGGGTCAGGTGTCAGGTGTCTGGTGTCAGGGACTGCGAAACCACAACTGCGACTGCGACCTCACTTCATTTCTGCGGGATCACGGCACGGCCAATCACGATGCGCTGGACTTCGGACGTGCCTTCGTAGATCTCGGTGGCCTTGGCGTCGCGGAAATATCGCTCCACGGGATACTCCTTCACGTAGCCGTAGCCGCCGAGCACCTGGATGGCCTGCGTGGTCACCCACATGGCGGTCTCGCTGGCGAAGAGTTTGCACATCGAGACCTCCGCCGGCACGGATGCGCCGTGGTCCTTGGCGGCCGCGGTGGTGTGCAGCAAGGACCGCGCCGCCGCGATGCGCGTCGCCATGTCCGCGAGCTTGAACTGCACGCCCTGGAACTGTGCGATCGGCCGGCCGAACTGCTTGCGCTCGGCGGCGTAGGCGGCGGCCGCGTCGAACGCCGCCCGCGCGATCCCAATGGCCTGCGCGGCGATGCCCAACCGTCCGTGCTCGAGCGACTGCATCGCATAGATGAAGCCCATGCCCTCGTCGCCGAGCATCCGGTCCTGCGGGACACGCATGCTGTCGAACGAGATCTGCACGGTCGGCGAAGCGCGGAGGCCCATCTTGTCCTCCTTCTTGCCAACCTGGAAGCCGGGGAGATCGGGCGTGAGGATGAACGCGGAGATGCCCTTGGAGCGACGCCGCGCCTCGGGCGTGTCGGTGCGCACCATCGCGATCACGACGCCCGCGTGCGTGCCGCTGGTGATCCACGCTTTGGTTCCCGTGAGGATCCAGTCGTTGCCGTCGCGCACGGCCTGCGCGCGAATGGCCGACGCATCCGAGCCCGCGTCGGGCTCCGAGAGCGCAAAGGCGCCGAGCAGTTCGCCGCGCGCCATGGGAGCGAGGAAGCGGGTCTTTTGCTCCGCCGTGCCCCAACGGTTCAGCATCTGCGTCGGCAGCGAGTTGTGCACGGACATCATCACGGCCGTGCTTGCATCCGCGGCCGCGATCTCCTCGAGCGCGAGCAGGTAGGTCACGGCGTCGAGGCCGAGGCCGCCGTACTCCTCGGGCAGCAGCATGCCGAGGAACCCGAGCTCGCCGAGCTTGCCGATCAGGGACGGTTCGAAGTGCGAATCACGGTCCCAGTCGGCCGCGTGCGGCCGGAGCTCCTCGTCGCCAAAGCGGCGCGCCATCTCGACGATCGCGGCCTGCTCCTCCGTCATCGCCACGATCCCGCGATGCGTCAGCGCGTTGGACATGAGTGAGAGGGTCACCGGATCAGGCGCTGTAGGCGTAGAACCCGCGCCCGCTCTTCTTCCCGAGCCAGCCGGCCGCGACATACTTCCTGAGCAGTGGGCACGGCCGGTACTTCGGGTCGCCGAGACCGTCCTGCAGCACTTCGAGGATCGACACGCAGGTATCGAGACCGATCAGATCCGCGAGGGCGAGCGGCCCCATTGGGTGATTCATCCCGAGCGTCATCACCGCGTCCACCGCCTCCGGCGTGCCGACGCCTTCCATCACGGCGTAGCAGGCCTCGTTGATCATCGGCAGCAGGACCCGGTTCGCAATGAACCCCGGGAAGTCGTTGGCTTCAACCGGGGTCTTTCCGAGGGCCTTCGAGAGGTGGACCGTGCGCGCCAGGGTCTCGTCCGAGGTCGCAAGCCCGCGAATGATCTCGACGAGCTGCATCACCGGCACCGGGTTCATAAAGTGCATGCCGATCACGGCGTCCGGCCGCTTGGTCACAGCCGCGATCTCGGTGATGGAGATCGAACTGGTGTTCGTCGCGAGGATCGCGCCAGCGGGCGCGATGGCGTCCACATCGCGGAAGATCTTGAACTTGAGGTCCTTCCGCTCCGTCGCGGCCTCGACCACGAGCGTGGCATCCGCCGCCGCGTCGAGGGAGCCGCTCGTCTTGAGCCGCCCGAGCGCGGCATCGCGACCCGCGGCGTCCAGCGTGCCCTTCTTCACCTGCCGCTCGAGGTTCTTCTCGATGGTCTTCTGGGCCTTGGCCAGCGCGTCCGCGGAGACGTCGATCAGCGTGACCGCAAAGCCGCTCGTCGCCGCGACGTGGGCGATCCCGTTGCCCATTTGTCCGGCGCCAATGACGGCAAATCGTTCTGAGGAGTTCTTCGGCATCGCGGAAAGTTAACCACTCCACCGGATGCCCGTGCGCCAGCGGTCACTCCGCGGTCAGACGCGCTCGACGCTGAGGGCCACGGCGTTGCCGCCACCAAGGCACAGCGTGGCCAGTCCGGTGCGCTTGCCCTGCTGTTCCAGGGCATGGAGCAGCGTGACGAGCACCCGCGCGCCGCTCGCGCCGATCGGATGCCCCAGCGCGATCGCGCCGCCGTTGACGTTCACGCGGTCGAAGTCCCAGCCCAGCGCATCGCCGTCGGCGAGGGCCTGCGAGGCGAACGCCTCGTTCGCTTCGATCAGATCGTAGTCGTTGATCTTGGCACCGGTCTTCTTCATCAGGTTCTGCACCGCCACGATCGGCGCAAAGAAGAGATCCTGCGGGTCACCACCGCCCGAGGCATAGCCGGTGATCCGCGCCAGCACGGGCAGGCCGTGCGCCTTCGCGTAGTCCGCCGACGCCACCACCAGCGCCGCGCCCCCGTCATTGAGTCCAGGCGCGTTGCCGGCCGTCACGGTCAGTTCCTCGGCCTTCATGTCCTTGGGCGCGTCCTTCGGGAATGCGGGCTTGAGCTTGGACAGCGCCTCGAGCGACGTGTCCTTGCGCGGTGATTCGTCGGTGTCCACGACGGTCGGTCCCTTGCGCCCGGGGATCTCCACCGGCGCGATCTCCTTCTTGAAGCGCCCACCCTCGATCGCGTCGACGGCCTTCCGATGGGAACTCAGCGCAAACTCGTCCTGCCGCGCGCGCGTGATGCCGGCCTTCTTCGCCGTATACTCGGCGTGGCCGCCCATGTGCCGGTCGTAGAAGGAGCACCACAGTCCATCATTGATCAGGCCGTCGACCATGGACTGCGTGCCGAACTTCACGCCCGTGCGCATGCCGCGCACGAAATGTGGCGCGTTCGACATGGACTCCTGCCCGCCCGCGATCAGCAGCCGCTCGTCGCCGGCGCGGATGGCCTGCGCGGCGAGCATCACGGCCTGCAGCCCCGACCCGCAGACCTTGTTCACGGCGTACGCGGGCACCGCGCCCGGGATCCCCGCCTGCATCGCGGCCTGCCGCGCCGGCGCCTGCCCGCCGCCGCCCTGCAGCACGTGCCCCATGATCACCTCGCCCACCTCCGCGACGTCGATCTTGCCGCGCGCGACCGCCGCGCGAATGGCGTGGGCCCCGAGTTCGGGCCCGGAGAGCGCGGCGAGTCCACCGAGGAACCGACCGATGGGCGTGCGCGCGGCGGAGACGATGACGGGCGTATGGTCAGACACAGCGAGATCCTTGAGAGCTATCGGTAGCGTCGGGTCGAAGCGAACCCGACGGCCGCCCCTGCGGCTGGAAGAAGAGCGAGAACGTTCACGGTCGCCCAGCGGGCCCGCGTGCTGGACCCTTCTGGCGGACGGAGACCGGGGCCGATGAGCACGTGCGCCAGACCGAGCGCCACCACGAATCCGGCACCGGTCCCGGCGAGCGTCGCGTCGAAATCGCCGGTCTCGTCGCCGATGTTGCCAATGCCGTAGACCACGCCCGCGGTCGCGAAGGCGGCCACCACGGCGCCGGTCCCGATGCCGATCCGGTTCCGCGTACGGTCCGACTCCACGCGCAGCGCATCGCTGAGATTCTCCCCAGCCACCCGCCCCACGAGGAATCCGCCGATCCCTACGTACGTTCCGGCGAGGACCTCACCCGTGATGCGCCCGGCGTTGAGCGACGGCTTCTGCTGCTGCGCCGCGCCGGGCTGCGCGAGCGCGACCAGTCCGAGCGCGCACAGGGTGAGCGCCGCGCAGAGTCCGCGCGCGGTCATGACTCCGCCCCGGCCGAGGGCGTCAAGGCGCGCGTCCGCACCTCGTGCGCCACGCGCGCCACAAAGTCGTCGACGGACACGACCTCCTGCTTCTTGCCTGTCCCGCGCACGCGCACGGCCACCTGCTGTCCCTCGGCCTCGCGCTTTCCGCACACCGCCATGTAGGGAACCTTCATCATCTCGCCATCCCGGATCCGGTAGTTGAGCGTGTCGCTGCGGTCGTCACAGACAGCACGGATACCGGCGGCCCGGAGTTTCGCCGTCACCTCGCGGGCGTACCCCTCGACCTCGTCGGAGATCGGCAGGACGCGCACCTGCTCCGGCGCCAGCCACACGGGGAACGCGCCTGCGAAGTGCTCGATCAGGATGGCGATGAACCGTTCGAAGCTGCCGCTCACCGCCCGATGGATCACCACCGGACGATGCGACGCGTTGTCCTCCCCGGTGTACTCGAGGTCGAACCGCTCAGGCGCATTGTAGTCGAGCTGGATCGTGCCGAGCTGCCACGCGCGCCCGATCGAATCCATCACGTCGAAGTCGATCTTGGGGCCGTAGAAGGCGCCGTCGCCGGCCTTGAGCTCGTACGGCCGGCCCGTGGACTCGAGCGCAGCCTTGAGCGCCGCCTCGGCACGGTCCCACAACTCGTCCGACCCGATCCGCACCTCGGGCCGCGTCGCGAACTTGAGCCGCGCCTCGAGCCCGAACGTGTCGTAGTACGAGAGAATGAAGTCCGTGAGGAACCGGACCTCGCTCTCGATCTGGTCTTCTCTCAGATAGATGTGGCAGTCGTCCTGCGAGAACTGGCGGACGCGCGTCAGACCGGACAGCGCGCCCGAGAGTTCGTTCCGATGCAGCACGTCGAACGTCGCGTATCGCTTGGGCAGTTCACGGTACGAATGCTTGCTCGCCGCGAAGTACAGATGGTGCGACGGGCAGTTCATGGGCTTGAGCGAGACGTCGTGCTCCCCGGTCTCGTTGTCGAGCACGAGGAACATGTTCTCGCGGTACTTGCCCCAGTGGCCGGACTGCTCCCACAGCTTCTTCGTGTAGAGGAGCGG
>CAZGFE010000101.1:0-5308 GCA_964524665.1 uncultured Gemmatimonas sp. | reverse complement strand
CCAGCCGATCGCGAGGCCCGCCGGCGTGGCGAGGAGGCGGACGACCGTGCGTTCACTCGGCTCCGCGCCTTCGACTGGTTCCTTCTGGCGGAACTCCCAGATGGAGTCGGCGAGCGCCCAATCGGGTTCGTCGAGGCGGCCGTCGAGGCGGATGTCGGTCTGAGAGGTGCGGACCGAAGGAGTGCGCTCCGCGGGCCGCTGGGCGGCGGCTGGGGCGGGACGCAGGAGGATGAGGGAGAGCGCGAGGGCGGTGCGGAGGGGGCGGGGCATCAGCGCAGAATACGCGGTCGCGTCGAGAATCGTTCGGCCGATTCGCACGCCACTATGCCCGACCGCGACCGCGTACACTTCCTAGCGCTAGATCCTGCCCTACGGAGCAGGGCTTCAGTCAGTGTGTCAAACGTGCTCGGGATTCGACGTTGACTACCGAGCATTCTGACCGTTCGGACTGCCGGACATCCGACTGATCTGCTGCGATGCTCACGACGGTCCTTCGTTCAATGAACGACCCCGTCACTGAGTCGATGGCGCCGAACTCGCGATACTCGACAGATTGCGCACCCACTCCTACGCCTTTCCAAGTGAGAACGCGCGTCTCGCTGCTAGGCGGCTCGCTGGGACTCACCTCGCACCACGATGCGTCCGGTCGACCCAATGCACGTACCAAGGCATCGCGAACCGGGGGAAACAGTGGAGAGGAGCTCGTTGCTACGTCCACTCGTGTGAGGCGACCGAACGAACGTTGGATCCATCTCGGTTTTGCCGGGCGAAAGTGATAGGAAATCTCCTCGACGCCAGCCGTACCGCCAACCTCCAGAACCCCCGCGTACTCGTCGTAGTTCGCGCGTGGGCGGGCGGCGAGGAGCGACGCCTCTCGCATTCCGAAGTGAACACCCTTGGGCGCAATCGGCAGATCAATCACAGGCACCGGGGTGGCGCCGCACGCAGATACGAGAAGCGAGATGCCGAGCGCGTGTCGCGCGGTCTGAGCTTTCTGACGCAGCCACGACATTAAGGAAGACCGCTTGGTCCGGGCAGCGCGTTCTGCAGCTGACCCGACTTCGACGCCGCAATCGCGAGTTCCGTGCATCCCCCTTCCGACGAGGCCATCGCTCGACCTGCTGCGTTGTTCGCTTGGTCCATGTCTCTCTCAGCTGCCGAATTTTGCACAGCATCTTCGTGCGCATCCCCGGCAGCTTGCGCGATCTCAGCGCCGTGCTTTTTGCGTGACTTTGCAAGACCAACTTGCGTGACGAACTGCGTCGCCTGGGCCGTTGGTCAGCCCCATCAGACCTCCCACGACATCTCCCCTGTCGGCGGCACCACGGGCTTCAGCAGTGGCCTCCCTACCAAGTGCCCTCACCGACCTCGCAACGTCAGCGCCGTGCTCCATCGCGAAGCGAGCGTGTGGTGAGAGCAGCGCTACCATGCGGCTGAGCGCCTGTGCGCACGCGGCTGAGGCCGCTGGGCCACCACAAAGTCCGTAAGGATCCGAGTAGTTGACCGGATCCCCGCTCGCATACCCATACTGATTGATCCCACCCGCCAACCCGATCGGGTCGCGTTGCGTGAAGTGGCCGGAAAAACTCTACGGAGCTAGCACGGACAGCGTCGGAAAGTACGTCCGGTAGCGCACCGCGTCACGCGTGAGCAAGGAGTAGCCACGAATCGCGGCGTGAGCTCCGATATAGAAGTCCGGCAACGGCGACCGCCGTGCGCCACCGTCTCGTCGATACCGATGAAAGCACTTGCCGGCCAGGAAGGCCGCCTCCCACGGCAGACTCTCGCGCCGAAAGAACTCCGGAGGCAGCGCCGCATCCAGATCCTCAACCCTCGCGAACCGGACCGAGACCTCGGCGTAGATCAACGGGTTGATGACCAGCGGCTCCGTTTCCGCCGCGTGCGCAAGCGCCTCACTTGACCAACTGAACCACGTCGGGTCCTCGGTGAGCACGTCGAGCAGGACATTGCTGTCCACCAAGACGCCGCTCATGTGGTCACCCGGGCCGCGTGAGGGCCATGATCGCGTCCGTGCTCAGGGCGACGTCACCTCGTCCGCGGAGATGATCCACCACCTTGGCCCCCCGACGGCGGCTACGCGGTTGCTTCCGCAGGACGGCGCGATCCCCCTCGACCTCGATCTCCACTTCAGTGTTCGGCAGGAGACCGAGCCGCTCGCGCACATGCACGGGAATCGTCACCTGTCCCTTGGTTGTGATCTTCATGAAGCCTCCAGTTGTATTACAATGCAATGTAATACTACTCAGGGTGGCTCGCTACCACGCCGGGAGACGATGCCGACGGGCCTCGCCGACTCACAAGCCTCGCAGACGTTCCAGCATCGCGTTCACCGAACGCTCTTCGAATCGGTAGGCAAGGGTGCCCTCGAAGCGGTACCAGGAAGTGTCGCTGCCGGACCCCCTATTCACGGTGCCACGCACGCCGTGCGTCACCGCGTGGAGTTGGACACCGGTTCGGTGGGCGAACACCACTGACGAATCTCCAGGATCCATCGCTCTCGTCTGCCAGTCCGCGATGCGTTGCTCGGTTCCCGACATTGAGTCCGTGAGGAAAAGCTCCCCGAGTTCGACGTCACGTCCGGCTCCGTACACACGCACCTCGATGACATAGGGCGAACCCTGCAGGTAGATCACCGAGTCTCCGCGCCCAACGGTTGCCCAGTTCCCGTATGCGCGCACGGACACATGCACTGTCGGCGTCACCTGAATGTCGGCCGGAACGAAGGTGTGAAGCCGCTGCGATGCCCTCTCGCACGCAGCGACGAGCATCACCGCGAGTGCAAACGCGTAGACACGTCGCGGTAGGGTCACGGTTCGCAGACCTGATCTTGTACACAAGGCTTCACCATGACTGCTGTCACCAGTTTCTTGACTCGGATCGGCATCGTCGTGTTGTCGCCCGGAGACTGCGTCCCAAACGCAATCCAAGGGAGAACATCGAGGAAGAGGTGTGAGACCGCGTTCGATCCGTAGTTGTAGGTCGCCGCGTTCTCGCCCGTCGCCTCGTTCCCCTTCTCGTCACGCACCGACTCATGCCGACCGTCCGCGGACAGAAACTTTCGATTCCCATCGCCGCCACCCATTTGATGGAGTACGCTCGCATGGGGGCTGGCAGGCACGTTTGCCAACGCAGGATTGTTCATTTTGTGGCCGCATGACCTCCCGCTCAGCGATGCCGGCAGCCGCTCCGGCCAGCAAATCGCACATCCACTGCGGGGGGCAAAGCCCAAAGGGGTCACTGTTGTTGACCGGATCCCCACCCGCATACCCGTACTGGTTGATCCCACCCGCCAGCCCGATCGGGTCGCGTTGCGTGAAGTGACCGACGCTGGAATCCTAGCAGCGGCCGGGAGCGGTCGTCAGACCCCTTGCCGTAACCCATCCGTTAGGTTATTGTTGTACGGTGCCGACTGTGCTACGCGTGGCGGGGTTCCGGGTCGTGATCTTCCTTCCCCCTCGGGAGCATCCCCCACCGCACGTCCACGTGCAGTCCGCGGATGGGGAGGCCGTCATCGAGCTCGCCACTTCGGGCGCCTCACCGGTCATCCGGACCGTCGCCGGACTGCGCACACCGGACGTGGTGCGCGCCTTCCGCGTCGTGGAGAGGCACCACGAACTCTTGGTGGCGAAATGGAGGGAGTACCATGGCTAAGACGACGAAGGCCGAGATCCTGCGGCAGACCGCAGCGGCGCGGGCGCGGGACACCGCCGAGCGGAGCGCTGGCCGGCGGGCCGTGCGGGCACACTACGATGCGCCGTCGGGCCGCGTGCTTCTCGAGCTCTCCAGCGGATATCTCTTCGGGTTTCCCGCACGTGCGATTCCCGCGCTGGCCCGCGCCACGCCAACTGAGTTGGCGGCCGTCGAGGTCAGTCCGGGCGGTGGCGCGCTGCACTGGGAGGCGCTGGATGCGGACCTGAGCATTCCCGGGCTGCTGCTCGCGGCGGTGGAGCGCCCGGCGCGGCTCCGGGAGTTGGCGCGCCTGGCTGGGCGAACGCGCAGTGCGGCGAAGGCCGCTGCGGCGCGCGCAAACGGCGCCAAGGGCGGGCGCCCGCGCCGAACGACACGTAGCTAGGGAGGGGTCGCTATCCGCCTGACTAGGCGTCTCGCCTCGGGGGTCTACGTCCAGCCAGACGCCACACCAGAACTCCCCCGACCGCACCGATGGCCGCCCACTGGAGAATCGTTGCGAGTCCCAGAACAGCGTTCATCGACCATGTGCCCGCGAGACTGGGCGTCATCACGCCCCCAATCAGCACACTGACAGGGCGTCCGACATACGCGAGGACATACCACGCGGCTAGCGCCATGTCGTCCACACCGTGACCCCACCGCGAGTAGACAGAGTAGACGACGACCCCAGCCACCAGAAGGGCGCCAAGGACGCCCCCCGCAACGGATCCCCGAAGTGCGTAGCTTCTCAAGTTCTTCTCCACGCCCGTCACCGGGCTACGGCGAGCATTTGTTTCCAGTGTACAGGCCACCACCGCACAGTCCTGGAGCGCCAAAGAGAAATCCGTCTGCCGCGCTCTTTGGCACGGTGCCGCCCGCGCCATTGATGACCGCCTTGACGAAACTGTTCGAGTTGACCTTGCCGTGCGGCGAGTACGGCCTTCCCGAATAACTGGCCTCAGCGTTTGCGGCTGAGTTCAGCACCGCCCGATCAAAGTCCTCTGAACTCATGCCCGGCGGGACTTCGACTCGTACCCATCCATCGGCTCGGTACTCTGCGGGGCTACCGTTGCGCCAATGGATCTGATTTCGCCCGAGCTTGGCGTCTGGTCCGCGCTGAGTAGTATCCGGCATGAGCTCGACCGTGACGTCGATGTTGTCATTCTGAACACGAACGGCGCAGTGAGCCGCTTCGTCGCTCACATCGACCGGACGGCAGTTGACCGACACGTCCAAGCCGAACGGATCCGACTGGTTCACCGGATCCCCACCCGCATACCCATACTGATTGATCCCGCCCGCCAACCCGATCGGGTCGCGTTGCGTGAAGCGACCGGCAGTCCATGATTCTGATCCTCAAGACGCCTCCAAGCTATTGGCAGCCGAGCTCTTCGTCACCCGACTCTGAAACCCGCCCCAACCCGAGGACCCCTTGCGCCCACTGGCAGCCCAAAGGAGATAAGTAGTATAAATCGTTGATATATTGTACCTTATATCATAAGCGGCTTATATTACAGCATGTCCGAGATCCGAAAATACCTCGCCACCATCGGCGCCCGCGGAGGGCGCGTCAGTCGCCGCCGGCTCGATCCAGAGACGGCGCGCGCGATGGTGCGCG
>CAZGFE010000100.1:0-5309 GCA_964524665.1 uncultured Gemmatimonas sp. | reverse complement strand
GCTGGTTCAGCACCACCCGCGGGATCGCGTCGCGCTTGAGCTCGATCACGATGCGGGTCTGCGCATCCGATTCGTCGCGCAGATCGGAGACGCCCTCGATCTTCTTCTCCCGCACCAGATTCGCGATGCTCACGACGAGATTCGCGCGGTTCACCTGGTAAGGCAGCTCCGTCACCACGATCTGCGACTTGTTCGAGCTCTCCTTCTCCTCGACCACCGCACGCGCGCGCATCACGACCTTGCCGCGCCCCGTCTCGATGTAGTCCTTGATGCCCGCGCGGCCGTAGATGAAGCTCCCCGTCGGGAAGTCCGGGCCCTTGATCAACCCGCGGATCTCGTCGTCGCTGAGCTCGGGGTTGTCGATCATCGCCGTCACCGCTGCGGCCACTTCCCGCAGGTTGTGCGGCGGGATGTTCGTCGCCATGCCGACCGCGATGCCCGACGAGCCGTTCACCAGCAGGTTCGGCACCGCCGACGGCAGTACGGTGGGCTCTTCGAGGCGATCGTCGAAGTTCGGCGCGAAGTCCACCGTGTTCTTCTCGATGTCGCCCAGGAGCTCGACGGCGATCCGCGTGAGCCGCGACTCCGTATACCGGTACGCGGCCGCCGGATCGCCGTCGATCGAACCGAAGTTCCCCTGCCCGTCCACGAGCGGATAGCGCAGCGAGAAGTCCTGCACCATGCGCACGAGCGCGTCGTACACGGACTGGTCGCCGTGCGGGTGATACTTGCCGAGCACGTCGCCGACGACCGTCGCGGACTTCTTGTACGGCCGCCCCGGCACCAACCCGAGCTCGTTCATCGCATAGAGCACGCGCCGATGCACCGGCTTCAGCCCGTCGCGCACATCCGGCAGCGCGCGGCTCACGATGACGCTCATCGAGTAGTTGATGAACGACTCCCGCACCTCGTCCTGGATGAGGCGGGGGAGGATCCGTTCCCGGTTGTTCGGTGCCGTCATTTCTGGGCTCGTTTCGGTGGGAAAATGGGGCTGATATCTGTGCGTGAATTTAACAGCAATTCACCACGAAGGCACGAAGCCACGAAGGGATTTCTCGAAGAATTTCAAACGGGGGGCCGTCGCGGAGAACTCCGCCCGGCCCCCCTTGAGAAGCCCAGTGCTTCAGCGCCTGACCCACGCCTCAACACACCCCTGAAGGCGCAGTCTTCGTGCCTTCGTGCCTTCGTGGTGAAAAAGTCCTAGGACTCCGACTCCTCAGAAGCCCGCCGCGCCGCGTCGCGCTCGGCGCGCCAGCGCTCGTACCACCGCCGCGTCACTTCGCCCGCGAGATCGCGATTGCCCAGCCCGAACGACAACGCCAGCGCCAGCGCGATCGCCCCGAAGATGATCGCGAATGCCGTCGTCACGATCCCGGTCGCCACGCCCAGCTCCTGCAGCGACATGAACACCGCGAGCAGCACCACGCCGCCCTTGCCCACGCGCGCAAGCGTCGGACCGCCGTTCAGCGCGCCCGCCGAGGCGGCGATCAACGCCGCCACCAGATCGCCCAGCACGAGACCGAGGATCACGATCACCATCGCCGCGATCACGCTCGGCACGTAGCTCACGAGCTCCGAGAACGCCTGCCCGAGGTAGTCGATCCCCAGCGCCTCGGCGGAGATCAGCATCGCGATGAAGAACACCGACCAGAACACCACGTTCGCGAGCACGCGCGTCGGGTTCAGCGGTGCGCCCGACGGGTCGAGCGGCGGCCGCACTCCGCCCTTCTCGAGCGCCTCGTTCAGGTGCACACGGCGAAGCAGCCGCTCCACCGTGCGCTGGCCGAGCCGCGCGAGGAGGTACCCGAACGTCAGGACGACCGCCGCGCCGAAGAGTGAGGGGACGAACTCCCAGAGGCGGAGCACGCTGTCGCGAAGGCGGTCGAAGAAGGTCATCGGATGTTCCTGAACGAGTGGCCTGAAAGTGATCTCAGAAGGTGATCTTCAGGATCGGGTGCCGCCCGTCGACGCGCGCCGCCGCCGCCAACGCGCCGATCGGATTGAACTCCACACGACCCACATCGACCGACCGGCCGCCATCCATCGCCGGCTGCGCGTAGCGCTCCGTGAGCGCCACGCCGCCGATCGCGCCGAGCGACGCGAGTCCCAGCGTGAGCGCCGCGCCGCGTTCCGCCTCGCCAGCGATCAACACGCCGACGCCGATCCCCATGAGCGCGCCCGCGCCGCCACCGAGCGCCACGAGCGTGCCTTCCGCCGGCGAGTGGTCGAAGCGCCGCACGAGCCACCGGTCCGCGCCCCAGATCCCCGCGAGCCCGCCAAGGAGGACCGTCCCCGCCACGGCCTGGTCGCTCGGACTGGACTCCGCGATGAACGTGCCGAGCGTCGTCGCGCCGATCCCCGCGCCGAGCCAGAGCATCATCGCGTCGCCCGCGGTGACCTCGTACATGGCGTTCCGCGCGTAGCGCTTGCCGAGCGCGTAGCCGCCCCAGCCCGCCAGGGTGCTCGCGACGGCGCGCGCCTCCGAACTGATGCCCTGGTCATCGAGATCGTCGGGGTCGATCACGTGCGTCAGGAGGAGCGTGCTCACGTACCCGATGTCGTGGCCCACGACCATCGACACCGCTTCGCCCTCGCGCAGGTCGCGCGCGAGGTACAGGCCCAGCCCGGTGCCGCTCACGCCGCCGATCCACCCAAGTCCCGCCGCCGAGCGACCCCGCAGGTCCCCCGCGTCCCCGAGCACGAGGCCATCCAGCGTTCCCCGCCACGCCATCCGCGACGAGAGGAACTGCCGCGCGGGGGTGACGGTGATCTGCCGCGTGATCTCGGTGGCCGCGAAGAACGAGCCGCCCGCCATCACGAGATAGCCCGCCGTGAACGTCACCCCGTCGTCCGCGAGCATCGTCGCAAAGGTGGGACCGTACGCGAGCAGTCCGAGGATCGTCTGACTCCGCACGAACTTGGTACGCATCTCGCGCGTCGTGGCCGCCGCGTCCTGCTCCTGCGCTCGCTCGGCGGCTTCGTTGGAGAAGTCGAGCCGGCGCGGCGGCTCCTGTTGAGCGCCCGCCAGATCGAGGGCGAGCGGCACGAGAAGGAGCGCGCGGAGGAGTGTGTGCATTCCGCTTGTAATGTAAATGCGCTCCGTCAGTTCCGCGTCCCGCGCTTGCTGTCGAAGAGCACGCTCCGTTTGCACGACGGACACAGCAGCCACTCCCGCTTGCGCGCGTAGCCGAGTCCGAAGCTGCCGCCGCCGATCGCACGTTCGTGCATGCGCACCGCACACCGCGGACACTCGGCGTGTCCCTCGCGCGCGAACGCGTCGCGCACCGCGCGTTCCTCCTCGGCGTCGAACTGCGCGCGCTCGGCTGGATCCACCGGATCACTCACGCGCGCACCTCGAGCACGATCTTGCCGAACTGCTCGCCCGCCTGCATGCGCGCAAAGGCCGCGCGCCCCTCCGCAAGCGGCATCACGGTGTCGACGGTGGGGGCGAGACGACCAGCAGCCAGCTCCGCCACGATCGCGTCGAACTCGGCGTCGTTCCCCATCGTCGAGCCCAGGATCGACCACTGGTACCAAAACAGCCGACGCACATCCATCGCGAGCGACGGCCCCGAGGTGCCGCCGCACGTCACGAGCCGTCCGGCACGCCCAAGCGCCTGCAGCGACTGTGCCCACGTCTTCTCGCCCACCGAATCGAGTACGACGTCTGCGCCGCGCTTGCCCGTGAGTTCCCGCACGGCGCGCCCCACCTCGACCTGCGAGTGGTTCAAGCATTCGTCGGCGCCAAGCGCCTTCGCGCGCGCGAGCTTGTCCTCGCGCGACGACGTGACGATCACGCGTGCGCCGCGCGCCTTGCAGATGCCGAGCGCCGCCTGCGCCACGCCACCGCCGATGCCCCAGATGAGCACCGTCTCGCCGGCCGCGACCTGCGCGCGTGTCACGCACATCCGCCACGCGGTGAGGTGCGCCAGCGTGAACGCGGCCGCGATGTCGTCAGGCACAGACCCCGGGATCCGGCGCACGTTCGCCGCGGGCACGGTGATGAACTCCGCGAAACTCCCGGGATGATGCTCGCCGAGGATCCCGTACTTCAGGCAGAGTGGCTGCTCGCCGCGCCGACAGTACTCGCACGTCCGGCACGAGATGCCCGGATTGATCACCACACGGTCGCCGACCGCGACCGCGCTGACCCCCGCACCGACCGACTCGACGTCGCCGCAGCCGTCGGCGCCGAGGACCCAGGGCGGCGTGATCGTGATCCCCGGCAGTCCGCCGACCGTCCAGAGGTCGAGTCGGTTGAGCGCCACCGCCCGGAGCCGCACACGTACATCGGTGGACGCGCGGAGCGCTGGTACCGGGACGTCCTCCCGGTACGTGATCTGCTCCAGACCTCCGTGTGCGTCGATGGTAAGTGCTCGCACCCTGCACGCCTCCCGCTATATTTCCAAGATGATCGAGATCAAGGTGCCGCCGCTCGGAGAATCCATCACCGAAGCGACTGTCTCGCGCTGGCTCAAGCAAGAGGGCGAGTCGGTCGCCATCGGCGATACGCTCGTCGAACTCGAGACGGATAAGATCACCGTGGAGGTGCCCGCACTCAATGCCGGCGTGCTCCGCAAGCGCGTCAAAGCGGACGGCGACGTCGTTCAGGTCGCCGAGACACTCGGGCAGTTGGAAGAAGGCGCAGTGGGCACAGCGCCGGCCGCCAAGAGTGCACCCGCTGCGGCCGCAGCTGCGCCAGCGGCGTCACCACCGCCCGCCCCCGCATCGCCGTCCGCAGCTCCGGGCGATGTGCGCACCGCCCCGTCGGCCGCCAAGCTCGCCGCCGCGTCGGGTGTGGATCTCTCAAAGGTCAGCGGCACCGGCCGTGGCGGAGTGGTCAGCAAGCCCGACGTGATCGCCGCGGCGTCCGCGCCCGCGAGCGCGCCTGCTGCTGCGCCCGCGTCAGCTCCCGGCGCCGCAAAGCCCGCTGCACCGGCCCCCGCACCGCGCCCCGCTGGCGAGCGCGAGACGCGCGAGAAGCTCACGACGCGCCGCAAGCGGATCGCCGAGAACCTGCTGCAGGCGCAGCACAGCACCGCGCACCTCACGACGTTCAACGAGATCGACATGTCGGCGGTGTCCGGACTCCGCGAGCGGATGAAGGAGAAGGTCCTCGCCGAGCACGGCGTGAAGCTCAGCTTCATGCCCTTCTTCGCGAAGGCCGCCTGCCTCGCGCTCAAGGCGTACCCGGTCGTCAACGCGCAGAACGACGGCGACTCGGTCATCTACAAGCACTACGTGAACCTCGGCATCGCCGTCGCGAGCGAGCAGGGGCTCGTCGTCCCGAACATCAAGGACGCCGACCG
>CAZGFE010000099.1:0-5310 GCA_964524665.1 uncultured Gemmatimonas sp. | reverse complement strand
ACGGCGTGATCCACCGCGACATCAAGCCGGAGAACATCCTGCTCCACGACGGCCGCCCCATGGTCGCGGATTTCGGGATCGCGCTGGCCGTCTCGGCGGCGGCCGGCGGGCGGATGACCGAAACAGGCCTCAGCCTCGGCACACCGCACTACATGAGCCCCGAGCAGGCCACCGCCGAGAAGGAGATCACCGCGCGGAGCGACGTCTACTCGCTCGGCAGCGTGCTCTACGAGATGCTCGCGGGCGAGCCGCCGCACACGGGTGCGTCGGCGCAGGCGATCATCATGAAGATCGTCACCGACGTGGCGCGGCCGCTCACGCAGCTCAGGCGGTCGGTGCCGCCCAACGTGGCGGCGGCGGTGGCCAAGGCGGTGGAGAAGCTGCCGGCGGACCGGTTCGCGAGCGCCAAGGAATTCGCGGACGCGCTTACCAACGCAAGCTTCACGATGGGCGCTGAGGCTGGGGGCACCAGCGCCGCGCCGTTGACCCGCCGCAAGGCGCAGGCAGCACTCCCGCTCGCAGGCGCGCTCGCCGTGGCGGTGATCGTCGCCGCGTGGGGCTGGATGCGTGGCACAGCCGCGCCGGAGGTCCTCCGAGTGAACATCGCCCTCCCGGACAGCGCGGCGCTCGTCCAGCAGGCGGGGTCGCTGTTCGATATCTCCGATGACGGCGCGACGTTCATCTATGTGGGCCCCGGCCCCGGAGACGTTGACCTGTGGCTCCGACCGATGGCGTCGCTCGAGACCTCCCGGGTGCCGACCACCAACGGCGCCGACAGTCCGTTCCTCGCGCCGGACGGGAGCGCGGTGGCGTTCTATCGCGGGAATCCTGCAGCGCTGTACCTCGTCTCGCTGCGAGGCGGGCCGCGCCGCACACTGGCCGAAGATTCCACGCAGGCGCTCGGCGGCGACTTCGGTCCGGACGGCTATGTGTACTTCACCCGCAACCGCGGATTGCGTCGCGTTGCCATCGAGGGCGGCGCGATCGAAGGGCTGACGGCCGTGGACACCGCCGCCGGAGAGCGCCGCCACGCGTGGGCGGACGCCTTGCCGAACGGCCGTGGCGTGATCTTCACGATCGTGCGCGCCAACGACGAGCTCAACGATATTGCCGTGCTCGACCTTCGCTCGCGTGAGACGCGGATCCTCCTTCGCGGCACGCTGGCGCAGTATTCACCGCCTGGACACCTCGTCTACGCCGACGCCGGCGGGGGCCTTTTCGCGATCGGCTTCGATCACGACCGGCTCGACACGCGCGGTGCCCCCATCCCGCTCGTGACTGGCGTCGCCCAGACCACCGGCGCCTCGCACTTTGCGCTCTCCGCGACGGGCCGGTTGGTGTACGGCACTGGCCTGAGCAACGCGGTGCATCAACTCGAATGGGTGAACCGGCGCGGCCAGGCGAGCGTCGTGGACACGACGTTCACCGGCAGCTTCGACGTGCTCTCCCTCTCTCACAATGGCCGGCGACTCGCGGTCGTCCGCGATCTCGACGATCCAAGCGTGTGGGTGAAGGACCTCGACACGGGACCGGCGCTCAAGCTGACGCTGGACCGCCCCGCGTGGGATCCCACCTGGACGGCGGACGGTGCGTCGATCGTGTATATGCAGGCCGACCGCCCGTCGGCGCTGTATCGCAAGCGCGCCGACGGGAGCGGCGTGTCCACCCGTCTCCTGACCGACGAACGACCCATCGGCTACGGCTTCATGAGCGGCGACGGCCAGTGGTATGTCTACACGCTGCAGGGAGGCCCTACGGGGCGCGACATCTACGCGCGGCGTGTCACGGGCGACACCACGCCGATCCCGATTCTCGCGAGCAACGTGCAGGAGGTCTCTCCAAGGCTCTCGCCGGATGGACGCTGGCTGGCGTACCTCTCGGACGAGTCAGGGCAGGTCGAGGCGTACGTGGTGCCCTTCCCGAACTCGAGTGCGTCGCGGACCCTGATCTCACTGAACGGCGGCGCCGAGCTGCTCTGGAGCCGGGACGGCCGGGAACTCTTTTACGTCGGGACGGGGAACCAGCTCATCAGTGCGCGCATAGAGACGTCCCCCGTCTTCCGCGTCGTCTCGCGCACGCCGCTGTTCAGTCGCGCCGGATACAACCGGGCGCTGCTCGGCGGTCCCATGTACGATGTCTCGCCCGACGGGCAGCGCTTCATCATGTCGCGCGCGCGGGGGCAGTCGCGTGAGGACCTCGTGATGGTGCTCAACTGGGTCGAGGAGCTGAAGGCGCGGCAGTAGCCGCCCCTCACCACCCGCCGTTCCCGGCCATCGCCGCGATCACGAGCACGCCGACCAAGACCACAGGCACCAGGAGCAGCGTCGCCAGCGCGCTGCCCACGCCGTCCTGCGCGTAGAACTTGGACCGCAGCTCGGGGTGATCGGTCGCGACCACAAAGGCGCGCCCGGAGATGACGCACCGCGGCGCGCCCTGGGGCTGGCGCGATCTCGAGATGCGCGCAAAGACCACCGTGTCGCCACGGATCTCGGCGACCCCCCCCTCGGCCTCGAGCACGCGGCAAGAGGCGGATTCGCCCGGCTGCGGTGCGACCGCGTGGAGAAGGAAGACGGTACTAGAGCCGATGTACAGCGGGACAGGCACCAAGGGCGCGCTGCGCAACGTGTAGCAGCCAGAGAGCCCGACGATCGCCGCCGCCAACGCCACGGCGATCCCAACCCTCGCGCGATGTCGCATGTCGCCTCACGGAACGTGTTGCCGCGGCCGATCGGTTCGCGGGTCGTCCAAGATGCGAGTCGGGTCCACGCGCGCAATAGCTCGCCGACTCGCCGCTGTCACGATAGACTACACCGCTCGCGAATCGTCCCGTCGAACGCCTTCCGGAACAGTCCATGCGCGTCGCCCGCTCCTACCGCCTCGCCGCGGCAGCTCTCCTCGCCGCCGCCATCGCCTTCCCCGCCGCGGCCGCCGCCCAGACCGCCGTCCCGACCTTCCGCGAGGTCACCGGCCACGCCTTCGGCGAACGGATCACCCAGCACCACCAGATGGTGGCCTACCTGGAACGCCTCGCCGCCACCTCCCCGCGGGTGACAATGATCCGCATGGGCGAGAGCTGGGAACGCCGCGCGCTCGTGATGGCCGTCGTCACCGCGCCGGAGAACCACGCGCGACTGGACGAGATCCGCGCCAACTCGCTCCGTCTGAACGACCCGCGCAACACCACGCCGGCTGACGCCGAGCGGATCATCGCCAACCAGCCCGCCATCATCTGGTATGGCGGCTCCATCCACGGCTTCGAACTCTCCGGATCCGAGGGTGTGCTCAAGTTCCTCGAGCGCCTGACCACGTCCAACGACGCGGCCACGATGGAGATCCTTCGCAACACCGTCGTGTTGATCGACCCCATGCTCAACCCCGATGGGCGCGACGCCTTTGCGCACATCAATCACGAGAACATCGGCCGGGAGCCCAACCCGTCGCAGCTCGACTGGAACAACGACTTCACCGGTTGGCAGGGCGTGAAGTTCCGCACCGGGCACTACTACTTCGACACCAATCGCGATTGGTTCGCGCATACGCAGAAGGAGACCAGCGAGCGGATCCACACGCTCCACGCCTGGCGACCGCAGGCCGCCACCGACATGCACGAGATGGGTCAGGACTCGGAGTTCTACTTCGACCCGCCGGGTGAGCCGACCAACCCGCACATGCCCGCCTTCACCACCCGCTGGTTCATCGAGTTCGGCCGCGCCTACGCCGCCGCCTTCGACTCGGCCGGCTTCGAGTACATGTCGCGCGAGCGGTACAACTTCTTCTATCCCGGCTACACGTCCAACCGCGGCTACCACGGCGCGGTGTCGATGCTGTTCGAGCAGGGCTCCACGCGCGGGCTCGCGATCGAGCGCTCCGAAGGTCCCGTGCGCACGCTCGCGCAGGCGCTGGAGCAGCAGTACGTGGCCGCCTTCGCCGGCGCGCGGATGGTGTCGCAGAACCGGCAGCGCTTCCTCCGCGACTACTACGCCTCCCAGCGCGAGGCCGTGGCTCCCGCCGGAGTGCGCCGCTACTTCCTCGTGAACGACGGCTCCGGGACGGTGCGTGAGCTCGTCCGCACGCTCGCGAGCAACGCCATCGAGGTCGGCGTGCTCACCGCCGAGTCACGAGTGCCTGCCGCGCGCGACCGCACCGGTGCGTCCGCGGGGGCGCGGACCTTCCCTGCCGGGACCTTCGTGATCGAGACCTCGCAGCCGGCCGGGCGCCTGGTGCGCACGTTGCTCGAGCCCGACACCCCGATGCCGGCCGAGTTCCTCGCGATCGCGCGTCGCTACGTGGACCGCGCCGAAAACCCGCGCTTCTATGATATCTCCGCGTGGTCGCTTCCCCTCCTCTTCAATGTGGAGGCGTACTCCACCGAGGCCGCCGCCGCGCCTGCCGTGCGTGCGATGGCTGCGGGCCGCGACCTCGTGCCACGCCCGGTGCCTGATGGCCGCGGTGCGTACGCGTACATCCTCCCCGGCCATCAGCCGGCGTCGGTGGCAGCGCTCTACCATCTCAAGGCCGCCGGGCATCGTGCGGCGGTGATCACCAAGGCCACGCGTGTGGGCGGCGTGGACGTGCCGCACGGCAGCGTGATCGTGCGCGTGGGGCAGAACGACTCGACCATTCACGCGGCGGTGGCGCGTCTGGCGTCGCGGTATGCGCTGGATGTGACGGTGGCGCGGACGGGGCTTTCGGAGCCGGGGCTGCCGACGCTCGGGTCGGGCGACTGGACGTTCAACGCGAAGCTTGCGTCGGTGGCGATCCTCGCGGAGGATCCGATCGCTGGGTACTCGTTCGGCTATGCGTGGTACACGCTGGATCAGCAGTATCAGATCCCGACCACGGTGCTGCGGACTCGCTCGGTGGCGGGTTCATCGTTGGATCGGTTCAACACGCTGATCATTCCGGAGGCGTCGTCTGGGGCGTTGGCGTCGACGTTGGGGCGTGCGGGGGTGGATCGGATCAAGCAGTGGGTGCGCGATGGTGGGACGTTGATCGTGCTCGGCGCGGCGACGGACTTTGCGATGGATTCGAGTGGGCTTGGGCTGATCGCGCTGCGGTCTTGGTATGCCAGCGATTCGGGGCGGACTGCGACGCGGTACTCGGTGCCGGGCGCGATCTTCAAGGCTCGGTTTGACGAGGATTCTTGGTTGCGGGCTGGGTATGTGTCGGACGAGTTGCCGATGCTCGTGAACTCGAACCGGCTGTATCGGCGGCCGAGTGGGCCGGTGAGTTCTTCGCGGCGGGTGGTGGCGAGTGTGGCGACGGGGCCCGGCTCGTTGATGGCTGGGCATGCTTGGGATGAGTCTAAGG
>CAZGFE010000098.1:0-5464 GCA_964524665.1 uncultured Gemmatimonas sp. | reverse complement strand
GCGATCTTGTACGCCTCCACGCCGTGCTGCAGCGTCTGGATGCGGAACCCGAACTCCTCGGCGAGGCGCACCAAGGCCAGGAACTCGTCCGCGCGGTAGCCGTGCGAGGACACCAACAGCTTCTGATTCAGGATATCGAGGATGGCCTCCATCCGCAGGTCGCGGCGCGGCGGGATGCCCGTCTTGTTCCGGTCGGCCTCCCAGCGCTTCCACTCCGCCTCGTAGTCCCGTGCGGCCAGGAAGTGGTCGCGGATGATCTCCTGCACACCCATCCGCGTGTTGGGATACCGGTTGGGATTGCGCTTCGGATTCTCACCCAGCGCGAACTTCACCGTGCGCGGCGCGTTCTCCAGGCGCAGTTGGTCGGGCAGCGACCCCCACCGGATCTTCACGTACACGTTCTCCCCGCCGATCGGGTTCGCGGAGCCGTGCTTGACCATCGTGGTGGTCAGGCCACCGGCCAACTGGCGATAGAACCAGATGTTGTTGTGCGTCAGCACATCGCCCATCCGCACTTCGGGGACGATCGCAAATCCGCTCTCGTTCACCGAGCTGACGCCCGAGTGCGTGTGCGGATCGATGAGTCCCGGCGTGACGTGCTTGCCGGTGGCGTCGATCACCATCGCGCCACGCGGCACCGGCAGGTTCCGCCCTACCTGCACCACCTTGCCCGCGCGAACCAGCAGGTCGGCGTTCTCGATCCGGCCCTGCGGACCCTGCGTCCAGACGGTGGCATTGCGGACGAGCACCACGGCTGGCTGCTCCGGTGGTGCGGCGCGCCCGAACTCCATCGACGGGCGCAGCCATGGCAGCCGTACCTCGGGCACTCGGGCGGCCACCGTGCCGCGCGCCGGACCTTCATTGGTCTCGGTGCGCGTGCCGCGGTAGGCGGGGTCGGCGCCGTTGGGCAGCGACATCCAGCCAAAGAACTCCTCGCCACGCACGGAACCCGTGAGGAGGATGGTGCCTTGGTACTCCAGCTGCTCCCCGTTGAACGTCACCTCCAGCCGGCCCGTCTCGGTGACGACACGCGCGGTGGCCAGCGTGATGGGGCGCTGATTCGGCAACTCGATCGTGCCGCGGATGCGATTGATCGGGCCCTCGAGTCGCAGCGTCGCTGGGAATCCCGCGGCGTCCGCGGTGGTGATGTTCCAGGTGCCGCGCGGATCGATCTGCGGCGGCCGCGTCACGCCGTAGCGGATGCCCTGGACCCAGACGTCACGAACGCTCGCCTCCTGGGTGAACAGGTCGCCATCCGCGACCACGAGGTTGGCCACTTTGCCCGCGGCGATGGTGCCGTGCGTGCGCTCGATGCCGAGCCAGCCGGCCGGCACCGTGGTGAGCGCCGCCAGCGCGCGGTCCGGCGCCAGTCCGCGCGCGACGGCAATGCGGAGGTTGGGCAGGAACTGGTTGAGCGACGACAGCCCGTCGGACGTGATGGCGAAGGGCACGTTCGCCGCAGCCAGCTGCGCCGCGTTGGTCGGCGCCAGATACCAGTGCCGCAGCTGCGCCAGCGACACGTTGATGGCCGCCTCGGGGCTGCCCACTTCAGGGGCGTCGGGGAAGGTCAACGGAATGATCAGCGGCTGCGTGCGGCCGCGGAGCACGTCCACGAGCTTGTATTCGTCGCCGCTGCCGCGATACCACGGCGTCAGCTTGAACTCCGTCGCGATGGCGTAGGCGCGCAGGTACTCCTCTTCGCTCCCGGTCTGGAACAGCACCGGCTGCTGCCCTCGCACGGAGGCTTCGAGGGCCGCGAGCGCCTCGCTGGTCTCGGGGGGCAGGATGGACCGACCGCTCCGCTCGTAGGCGGCGCGGGCACGGATGTACCACTCCGCGTCCATCAGGGTCTGCTTCATCAGGGCGATGGTTCCCATCGCCGAGTTCGGGTAGGTGCCGCCCAGCTGGAAGGAGCGCTGGAAGCCGACCGACTGCACGAGGTCCGCTCGCAGGACGCGCTCGCGGGTGCCGACATCGGAGAGGTTCACCACCGACGCCTTGCCACGGAAGATCCCTTGCTTCGGCACCGCGAGGACCGTTCCAAAGCCGAGCGAGCGCAGGCTGCGGCGTCGCGTGCTGTCGTCGCGGAAGGACGCGGTGGTGCTGTACCAGGCGCGCACCTGGGGATTCCAGTGTGTCGGCCCCACGTCGCCGCCCTGCGGCACCTCGCCCACGCCGAGGTCGGCGTGAGCATCAATGAAGCCCGGGTAGACCGTCTGACCCGCGAGATCCCAGACGCGGGCGCCAGCCGGTGCCGGGCCGCGACCCACGGACACGATCAACCCGTTGTTGATCACGATGGTCGCGTTCTCGATCACTTGCCCGGGCGCAGTGACGACGCGGGCCCCCACGAGGGCGTGGAAGCCGGAGCCATTGTCGCGCAGCGCCGTGACCGGCTCGGTGCGGGACGACTGCTGGGCGTCGAGTGCGGTGGCGAACAACACGCCGAGGCCCAAGAGGGAGCGCATCAGTCTCACGTCGTACTCCATTGCTGCCCGCCGTCGCACTGCGGCGGCCGCGGAAGGTGAAGTGGTGCCGACCCCAGCGGCACGAGCGTGGCGCTCGTGCGGCGCGTGCGGGTTGCCCAGAGGGTCGGACGCCGGGTTGAATGTATACGCAGCCCGGCGCGGTGGGTGTTGAAACGTGCGCCGGGACTCTGGAGGGCGGTCGCGCCGATCCGGCGGCGATGGCTACGGCAGCGTGTGCCGCTGCAGCCAGAGCAGCTCGTCCTCGTCCTTCTTCTGGGTGTACACGACACCGCGCCCGAATCCGATCAGCGTGACGTCCTTGGGCAGCACCACCGAATCGAGATACTTCCCATCCGCGTCGAGCAGCTCGAAGCGCTCGCCCGGATCACCCGGGCGGCGCAGCACCGGGACCCAGGCGCGCAGCTTCGAGTCCACGAGGATCACGGTGCCCGCGAGCGGCGGCTTGGTCGTCTGCCACGGCGAGGGCTCCAGCAGTTCGAAGCGCGGCATGGGCGCACCCCCCGCCATCGCGCGGCCGAGGTTCATGCCCTCCTCCATCGCCTTGCGCGTCTCGTCCATCAGGCGTGTCCGGTCCGCGGCGGTCACCGCCACGCGCGGAAACGGCAGCGCGGTCGCCACGCGTCGCGTGCCATTGGCGAGATAGATCTCGGGGACATACCGGTCACCGCGCACGACCATCACACGCCCGTCGGGGAACACGCCCCACGCATCGGTGGGCGGGAAGCCCGGCACCTGCATCTTGATGGTCTGTCCGTCAAAACTCGGCGCACGCACGTGGTTCGGCATCGTCGCGATCGTGTCGGACCTGGCTCCGGTGGCCCGCACCAGCAGCACGGAATCGGAGAAGCTCATTCGCCCTTCGTTGAACGCCACCGCGCGCACTTCGCCGTACGTCCGTCCAGAGGCGTCGTGGTTGCGCACCATCGGACGGCTCATCATCGCCATCGGATCACCCGAGTTGGCGAAGAGCTCCGTTCGCACGGGACGACCACCGGGTGTGATCACGAGCACGCGCTGGGCGACGAGATCGTAGAGCCAGACCGAGTCGCCGGGCGCCGGCGCCAACGTCATCGCACTGCGAAACTCCGTGGGGCCGCTCCCCTCGCGCGAGACATCCGTGAGCGTGTTGGTCGCGAAGTTCACGACCATCAACCGCTTCTCCTTGGTGTCGTGCACCAGGAGCCGACCGTCGCGGAGCTCGATGATCCGCAGCGGACCGCTCAGCGGCTCCTCGAACTCCGCGTTGGGCGCCGCGATCGGGCGCGCGACGCGGTCCTGTGCCCCGAGCGCCCCCCACGCGACCGCCGCGGCGAGGCCGACGACGGCGCCGGAGCGCACACTACGCCAGCCGCCGCCCCACACGCGACCGCGAGGCATCACTCGCTCGCCCCAAGCTCGATCTGCTCGTCGGGTCCGGCCTCACCGTCCGCCTCGTCGTCGTCCTTGTCGTCCGAGACCACGCGCGCGATCGCAGCGACCACGTCGCCGAGTTCGAGGTCCTTGAGCCGCACGCCCTGCGCCACGCGTCCCGTCTCGCGGATGTCCTTCACCGCGCAGCGGAGCGACTGTCCGCCACGCGTGATCAGCATCAGGCCGTCTTCCGGGAGCACTTCGAGCAGTCCGACCACGTCGCCCGTGCGCTCCGTGCGCTTCACCGTGAGGATGCCCTTGCCGCCGCGACCCTGCACCCGGTACTCGTCCACGTTCGTCAGCTTCCCGAGCGCGAGCTCGGTCACCACCAGCAGCGCCGCGTCGCGCTTCACGACCACCATGCCGACCACTCGGTCGCCGTCGCCGAGGTTGATCCCGCGCACGCCGGTCGTATCGCGGCCCATCGCGCGCGCATCCTGCTCGTGGAAGCGAATGCTGAGGCCGTGCCTGGTCACGAGCACCACGTCATTCGTGCCCGAGGTGATCTGCACATCCACCAGCTCGTCGCCGTCGTCGAGCTTGATCCCCTTGATGCCGGTGGAACGCACGTTCGAATAATCGGAGAGCGCGGTCTTCTTCACCGTGCCGTTCCGCGTGCAGAAGAGGAGGAACTCGGTCTCCGAGAACTCCTTCACCGGCACGATCGCCTTCACGGTGGTGTCGGCCGTGACGTTGATCGGCTTCCCGCGCGTGGCGCGTGCGCCTTCGGGGATCTCGTGCACCTTGAGCCAGAAGCACCGCCCGTCATGCGTGAAGACGAGCAGATAGTCGTGCGTCTGCGCCACGAACAAGTGCTCCACGAAGTCGTCCGTGCGGAGCTCCGTGCCCTTGGTCCCCACGCCGCCGCGGCGCTGCTTGCGGTAGGTGGAGATGTTGGTGCGCTTGATGTAGCCGGCGTGCGAAATGGTCACGACCATCTCCTCGTTCGCGATCAGGTCCTCGACCGAGAACTCCCCGTCGTCCGAGACGACCTCCGTGCGCCGCTCGTCGCCGTAGGTCTCCACCACCGTGGCGAGCTCGTCCTTCATGACCTTGAGCCGCTTCGGCTTGGACGCGAGCAGCGCCTCGAGCGCCTTGATCGTCGCGCGCACCTCGTTCAGCTCCTCCTCCAGCTTCTCGATCTCGAGCCCGGTGAGCTTCGAGAGGCGCATCGCGAGGATCGCCTCGGCCTGCTTCTCCGAGAGTTTGAAGCGCGCCTGCAGCTCGGTGCTCGCCTCCGGCGCATCCTCGGCGGCCCGGATCACCTTGATCACCGCGTCGATGTTGTCGACCGCGATCTTCAGGCCTTCCAGGATGTGGGCGCGCTCCTTGGCCTTGTCGAGATCGAACTGCGTGCGCCGCACGACCACTTCGTGGCGATGCGCGATGTAGTGCTGCAGCACCTCGCGCAGCGGCATCACCTTCGGCACGAGCCGGCGCGTCACCGGGTCCGGGACGAGCGCGAGCATGATCACGCCGAACGTGGACTGCATCGACGTGTGCTTGTAGAGCTGGTTCAGCACCACCCGCGGGATCGCGTCGCGCTTGAGCTCGATCACGATGCG
>CAZGFE010000097.1:0-5986 GCA_964524665.1 uncultured Gemmatimonas sp. | reverse complement strand
CACGTACGACGCCTTCATGTACAACTTCAATCGCGGCCAGTACGGCAAGCCCGACGTCACCGAGCGCATGGCGCCGTTCCACGCGCAGGTCGGAATGTGGTGGCTGTACTTCAAGTGGCAGTGGCTGCGCGACCACAAGAACGAGAGCCCGGGACTTCAGGGCGCACTCGCCGCGACGTTCCTGCTGCTGGGACTGCTCGGCGGCTGGGTCCATTACCGACGAGACCCGCGAAGTTTCGCGTTCTTCGGCCCGCTCATGTTCACGCTCACGCTCGGGCTGATCTACTACCTGAACTTCAAGTACGGCGCGTCGCAGGATCCGCACCTCGGCGGCGCGGTCGAGCGCGAGGTACGCGACCGGGACTACTTCTACTTGTGGAGCTTCTCCGCGTGGAGCGTGTGGGCGGCGCTCGGACTCGTGTACGTCTGGGAGTCGCTGGGCCTGCTGTTCGGGCGTGAGCGCGTGGTCGTGGGCACCGAGACCTTCGAACTCCCCACCACCCGCAGCTGGCTGCTCTCGTCGCCGATCCTCCTGCTCGCCGTGGTCCCGATGGTCGGCAACTGGCACGCCGCATCGCGCGCGGGCGAGACGGATACGGCGGACTTCGCCGTGGACATGCTGAACTCCGTGGAGCCGTACGGCATCCTCGTCACCGTCGGCGACAACGACACGTTCCCGCTCTGGTACGCGCAGGAAGTGCTGGGCGTGCGGAAGGACGTGACCGTGGCGAACACCTCGCTGCTCAATACGGAGTGGTACACGCGACAGATCATCCGCCGCGAGGTCTTCGAGTACGACGCGGAGCGTGGCCCGGCGATCTACCGCGGCCGCGAGTGGCCGAAGCCCAACGGCCCCGCACTGAAGATGACGCTCGATGACGCCGACCGGCTGCCGCTGTACCAAGAGGTGGCGACGCGGCAGATCTTCACCAAGGGCGAGATCCGCGCCGTGATCGAGCCCCGCGTCTATTCGCGCGCGGACATCCTCGTGCTCCGCATGATCCTCGACAATGACGATCGCGCGGTCCACTTCAGCCGCACGTCGGCGAATCTGGCCGAGGATCTTGGGCTCGGGGCGTACGTCGTGATGCAGGGGCACGCGCGCCGCGTGCTGCCGCAGGCGGTGACGGAAGGCGGGAACATCGTCCGCGTCCCCGGCTCGGGGTTCGTGGATGTCGCGACGAGTGTCGCGCTGTGGAAGGAGTTCAAGGCACCCGCCTCGCTGATCGCGAAGGGCGACTGGATCGACAACCCGTCGCGCGGCATTCCCTTCCTGATCGTCGACACGGGGATCGCCACCGCCGAGGCCGCGGCGCGCGCGGGCATGCGCGGCGTGTCGGACACGATCATGGCGACGGCGCAGGGTGTGGCGGCGGCTGCCGGATTCGGGAACATCTTCGGTCCCGCGCAGCCAACGCTCCCGCAGCTCCCCTTCGGCGATACGCTCGTGCGGACGCCAGTGCCGGGCCCCGCACGCCCCTAGCGCGGAGTCGTTAGGAGGCGGTCGGCGCGTCCAACCACGGGCGCGCCGCCGCGATCCCCTGCGCCACCTCGTGGAGCGCGGCCGTCACCGCCGCGCCATCTCGCGCGGCAGCGGCCAACTCGGCGCTTTCACACGCCTCAGCAATCTCCACCGCGCCCACCTGCTGTGCGCTCATCCGAAGCGCGCGCGCGGCAATGCTCACCGCCTCGAACGCATTCGCCGCCGCCTGCGTCTCCAGCCACGCCCACTGGGCGTTCGCAAAGGCGCTGAAGGCGGAGAGCATGGCGCCCACGAGCTCCTCCCCGCCCGCCGCGCGAATGGCGGCGAGGGCAGGTTCGGCGCTGCGAGGCGGAGGCGCGGGCATCCGCTCAATACTGGGGATGGACGCCGAGGACGCCAGAGTCACGGCCCTCAGAAGTCCCAGGCCATGCCCACCTGCAGCAGACGCGGCGCCCCGACCTTGATCCCCTCGGGTCGACGCGAGGCGATGTAGCGGGCATCGGCGAGATTCTTGAGCGCTGCGCTGAGCTCCACGCCCGGCAACCCGGGCAGCCGATAGCGCGCGGTGGCATCCACCGTCGCGTACGCCGGGATCCGTCCCACGCGGCCGTTCGCCGATCCGGGCACGGTCTCGAAGTTGTCGGTGAACTGGGCCCCGACGTGGATCGCGTCGAGCCGCACCATCAGCCCCGCACCGCCCTCGTACGCGAGGCCCACGTGCGTGCGTCCCCGCGGCGCGTATGGCAGGACGTTGCCGCGCACATTCACGGTGTCGCTGCCCTGCCGCAGGAGGCGGTCGCGCGAGAACCGAGCGTCGGAGAACGTCCAGTGCGCCTCGAGCACGAGCGATTCGGCGCGCCCCGCCAGCGCGCCCACGTCGAAGGCGGCGCCGAGCTCGATGCCCTGATGCCGCGTCGCGCCCTGGTTCGCCAACGCCGCGGCGGAGGCGGACCCGGCCGAGAGTGAGGGCTCGATGATCTGATTCGTGAAGTCGAGCAGGAACAGCGTGGCCTCGAAGGAAACGCCGCGCGCCGGCCGCACACGCGTGCCGACCTCGTAGTTCCAGCTGCGCTCCGCGTCGAGTTCCAGCGAGACCGGATCCGGCACCTGCGCGCCGGGCGCCAGTGTCGGATCTCCGTAGATGAGCGCGTCCTTGGTCCGCGGCGGCGCAAAGCCCCGGTGCACGCCCGCAAACACGGTCAACAGTTCACGCGGCGACCAGGTCGCGCCGATGCCGGGGATGAGCTCACGCACCGTATCGCCCGAGCGGATGTTCACGTCCTCGCTCGCGCGCGTCGTCGTCGTCCCGTCGCTGCGGCGCACGCGCATGCGGGTGATGTGGCGGTCGAACGAGAAGAGTTCCGCCCGTACGCCCGGCGTCACCTCGAACGTCGGCGACAGGGCGAAACGGTTCTGCACCCACGCTGCCGCGGCCGCCCCCGTGCGCGTCTCGTCGTCTCGCACGCCCGTGGGCGTGCCTGTGGCGGACGCGCTCACGTACTGGTCGCGCGCGCGCTCCAGATGGAGCCGCGCCCCGACCTCGAGATCCGAGGTGATGCCTCCCGCCGACCACAGCGTGCGATACCGCGGCTCGATCCCGCCCACGGCGAACGCGCGATTCCGCCCGCCGCTGGCGCTCCCCGGAATGATCGTCCCACCCGTGGATCCGTACGTATAGTCGCGGCGCATCCAATTGCGCTCGGTCCGGTACGCGTACGCGGTGGTCCGCAGCTGACCGGCGCCCAGCGACACGTGGTGCGAAAGCGTCAACGCCTCGCGGCCGACCGCGAGCTGGTCGGTGGGCATCGGGTGCATGAGAGGCGACGCGCGATAGAGCGAGTCCGTGAGCCCCACGTACGTGGCGTTCGATCCCTCGCGGTAGAGGCTCAGCTTGGCGCCGACATCGCCGAAGGCGGTCCGGACGCCCGTCTTGAGCGTCGCGTCCTGGATCTGATAGTGCAAGCCATTCAGGTCATTCGCCGCCCGGTGGAATGCGCTCACGATCCCGCGGGCCGCCCCGTGCGTGCCCCCGAAGCGGACGCGGACGAGCTCCTGGGCGCCGCTCCCGCCGCGCGCGTCCACGCGCCCCGTCCACGAGCTGGACGGATCGAGCGTGACGTAGTTGACCACGCCGCCGATCGTCTGCGGGCCGAACAGAATGGAGCCGCTGCCTTTGATCACCTCGACCCGCGCCATGCGGTCGATCGGCGGGGAGTAGTACATCTCCGGCTCGCCGTAGGGCGCGAGCGCCACGGGGATCCCGTCCTCGAGCACGAGCACGGACCGCGAACGGTCGGGGTCGAGTCCCCGGATCCCGATGTTGGCGCGCAAGCCGGCGCCCTCTTCGTCCTGCAGGTGCACACCCGGAATGGTCCGGAGCACCTCGTTCGCGCTCACCGGCTGCATCGCGTCCAGCTGCCGCTGCCCGACAGCGGCGGCCGAGCCCGGGATGCGCGCCAGCGCGTCACTCGCCGCGCCGATGACCTCCACAGCCGCGAGCTCGCGCGGCGCGGCCGCGAGGCGCAGTTCGAGGGTGATCGTGTCGCCGGATGCGAGCTGGACCCATCGCGATTCGATCGTGTGTCCCGGCGCCAGCGCCTCCACCTGGTGCGTGCCTGCCGGCACTCGCAGGAAGGCGAACTCGCCCGATGGTGCCGCCTGCATTGCGAACGTGGTGCCCGCGATCCGCACGACCGCCCCGGGCGTCGGCGTCCGTCCATCAACGGCGAGGACCCGGCCCCGAACCACGCCCTGCGCCCCGAGTGAGGCGACGATCGGCGCGGCGAGCAGCGCGAGAAGCAGCGCGCTCAACAGCGAAATGGGTGACTGAGTGGAGGGGGAACGATCGGGACGTGGGAGCTGGCAGCTGGCGAACATGGATCTCGGCGGTTTCTCGTCCGGTGGCGGCACCCGAGTGCGCCAACACCAGTTGAGAGTGATTATCATCTGCAATTCTAATCGCAGATCTAATCCCGTCAAGATTACTCGGATTTGATTTTTCGTCTCAGCGCGCGGCGTTGCTACCTTTCCCTCGCACCGCCAGTGTCCGCAGGACACTCGGCGAGGAGGGCTGGCAGAATGGCTAATGCAGCGGTCTTGAAAACCGCCGTCCGCAAGGACTTACAGGTTCGAATCCTGTGCCCTCCGCTACTTCACCGTGATGCTCACCGGACAGTGGTCGCTCCCCATCACGTCCGCGTGGATCTCGGCACGCTTCACCGCCCCGCGCAGCGCCGCTGAGACGAGCACATAGTCGATCCGCCAGCCGACGTTCCGGGCGCGGGCGTTCGCGAAGTGACTCCACCACGTGTAGTGGCCGTTGCCCTCCTTGAAGAGCCGCAGCGTGTCCACGAACCCGGCATCCACGAACGCCTGAAAGCCGGCTCGCTCCTCTTTCGTAAATCCTTTCTTGCCGACGTTCGGCTTGGGATTGGCGAGATCGAGCTCCGTGTGCGCCACGTTCAGGTCGCCGCAGAAGATCACGGGCTTCTTCTTCTCGAGCGCCTTGCAGTGCGCGAGGAACGCGGGATCCCATTGCTTGTGGCGGAGTTTGAGGCGACTGAGATCGTCCTTGGCGTTGGGCGTGTAGACCGTGACCACGTAGAACTTCTCGAACTCCGCAGTGATCACGCGGCCTTCGTCCGCACTGTCGCGCTTCTCGGAGTCCACGAACTTGAACTTCTTCGCGATCGCCTTGGAGAATCCGTTGGTCACGGCGATCGGCGTCTTTCTCGTGAAGATCGCGGTCCCCGAGTAGCCTTTGGTCGCCGCCGAGTTCCAGTACTCTTCGTACTCGGGCAGGTCGATCTCCACCTGCTCGCGGTCCGCCTTGGTCTCCTGCAGGCAGAGCACGTCGGGCTTGTGCTTGGCGAGGAAGCGCTGAAAGTCGCCCTTCCGCAGGACGGCGCGCAGGCCGTTCACGTTCCAGGAGTAGATCTTCATTGTGTCGGCGGTGGCTGGAGAGGGGCCGACCGAGCGCGCGTGGCGCGCGAGCGGTCGGTGCCCGCGGATGCTACTGTGCGCCGGGCGCCGGGGCAACGACGTGCACCGCGCGAAGCTCCGGTTCGGCGCGACGTGTACCGCGCGAAGCTCCGGCACCGCGCGCCTTGCCCCTCGCCAGCGCTCCGGCGAGATTACCGTATCTCGGATCGCTCCGAGGGGAGACGTGGCCGAGAGGCTGAAGGCGGCGGTTTGCTAAACCGCTATACGGGATTAAACCTGTATCGAGGGTTCGAATCCCTCCGTCTCCGTTCATTAGTGCGTTCGTTCGCTGTGCTCCTTTGCGGGCCCGCCGGCCAGTCCGGTCGGGCCCGTGCGAGTTTTCGCCTTTCCCATTCGCCATGACCGCGTCACCCCCGCGCCTCCGCTTCGCTCCGTCGCCCACCGGCTACCTCCACGTGGGCGGCGCACGCACGGCGCTCTTCAACTATCTCCTCGCGCGCAAGACCGGCGGCACGTTCCTCCTCCGCGTCGAGGACACGGACAAGGCCCGCTCCACCGACG
>CAZGFE010000096.1:0-6033 GCA_964524665.1 uncultured Gemmatimonas sp. | reverse complement strand
ACGACTCGCCCGAGGGCGTGGCGTTCGGCAAGCAGGTGATGGAGTTCCTCGACGTCGAGGGCAAGAGGGAGTCTGCGCGCCTCGCCGAAGAGCGCGGTCCGTTCCCCGAGTGGGCGCAGAGCATCTTTGGTCCTGACGAAACCTGCGCGCGCGACGAGAACGGCCAGCGCATTCGCCCGATGCAGAAGCTCCGCAACTGCAACGTCACCACCGTCGCGCCCACGGGCACGATCTCGATCATTGCTGGCTGCTCCTCGGGCTTGGAGCCGCTCTTCGCCGTGGCCTTCATGCGGAATCAGGCCGGCGTCATGATGCCCGACGTGAACGAGGACTTCGTCGCGATCGCCAAGAAGGAAGGCTGGTACTCCGAGCAGCTGATGGAGACCATCGCCAAGACGGGCACGGTGGTGCACCCCGACGTGCCGAAGAAGTGGCAGGACGTCTTCGCGACGGCGAATCTGATCACCCCGGAATGGCACATTCGGATGCAGGCCGCCTTCCAGGATCACTGCGATTCGGCCATCAGCAAGACCACGAACTTCGCGCACACGGCCACCAAGGACGACGTGCGCGCGATCTACGAGCTCGCGTTCGAGATGAAGTGCAAGGGCGTCACGGTCTACCGCGACGGCTCGCGTGACGGGCAGGTGCTCTCCACGGGCGCCACCGCCGACGCGGCCGCCAAGCGCGACAGCGGCAGCACCAACCCCGAAGCCACGCGGCTGGAGCTCGCAGATCTGAACGAGCGTCTCGCCGAGCTCGAGGCCGACAACGCGCGCCTGCAGAAGCTGCTGTTCGATTCCGAAGCGGAGAATCTCCAGCGCCGTCAGAAGCGTGCGCGTCCGGACGTCCTCCGTTCCACGGCCATCCGCAAGGAGACGCCGCTCGGCACGATGTTCGTGCACATCACCGAGGACGATCGCGGCCAGCCGTTCGAGGTCTTCATCAATCTCGGCAAGGCCGGCGGCTCCGCCATGGCGGACGCCGAGGCGATGGGCCGCATGATCTCGCTCTCGCTGCGCTCGGGGATCCCGATCCAGCAGGTGCACCGCCAGCTGCGCGGCATCTCGTCCGACCGCGCGGTGGGCTTGGGTCCGAACAAGGTGCTCTCCGTGCCGGACGCGATCGGTCTCGCGCTCGAGGACTGGATGCGCACCAAGCAGGGCGTGCAGCAGGAGCTCCTGACCACGGCGGAGACGCTGGCGGCGCCCGGCACGCCGGCAGCGCCTCAGTCCGTGGCCCCGACGGTCGCGAAGAGCGTGCCCGCGGCCTCAGCGGGCGGTTCGCAGATGATGGCGTTCGAGAACATCTCGGGCGGCGATGCGTTCATTGGCACGTGCCCGGACTGCGGCTCGCAGCTCGAGTTCGCCGAAGGGTGCGTGAAGTGTCACGTGTGCGGGTTCAGCGAGTGCGGGTGAGCTGAGCGTCGTTCGCGCTCCGGCATGCAGAAGAGGGCCGCCCCAGTGGGGCGGCCCTCTTCGTTTCCCGGACGATCGGCTACGGCGAGACGACGGACACGATCCCGCTCATCCCCGTGTGCAGCGTGCACGTGAACGCATACGTCCCCACCGCATTGAACGTGCGCGTGAACGTCGCGGCCGGCGCGATCGGGTGACTCACGCCGTCCATCGTGACGTTGTGGTCGACGCCGGTCTCGTTCCGGAAGATCACGTTCCCGCTCACGGCGATCTGCGCGAGGGCGGGCGCGAAGACAAAGCCCGAGCCGCCGTAGCCGTCGGCGGAGTTCTGGGCGAGCACCGTGGCGGAGGGAGGCGCCGCCGGGGGAGGGTTGGACCCACCATCGCGGCCCGCCGTCACCTGCTCGCAGCCGGCGCTCATCGCCGCGATCGCCGCGCCGCTGGTGACGGCCACGAGACGTCGCACCCATCCGATGTTCGAGCTCGACATGGACCCGTCCTTCCCCGCGCTCAGCGGGGCGCTTCCGTCCGTTGCAACACCTGATCCCAATGCGCCACCACCACCAAGCGCCGCCGGACCGGTCCGGTGGGCCCGGACGCGGCCTCCTGGAGGAAGCCAAAGAGCCGACCGTCGGGATGCTGCGCGAGGATCGGTCCCGCGATCGAGTCGGCGAGCACGCGCCGCGCCGTCACGCGGAATGGTGCGCCGCCGGCGACCGTCGCGGCAATGAGGGACGAACCCTCCTGGAAGAAGATCGTCCGCGAATCGGCACTCCACACGGGCGAGCTGGCGCCGCGCGGGACACCTTCGCTCACGAGCACTTTATCGCGCAGGTTCGGCCAGCTGCGCACGTAGAGCCGCATGGCGCCCGTCTCGTTGGACTGATACGCGATCCACCGGCCGTCCGGAGAGACGCGGCTGCCGCGCTCGGCCCAGTCCGCGTTGAGCAGCGGACGAAGAGACGCCTTGCCGTCCGCACTTGTGCGAAAGACGTCCGCGCTCGGCAGATCGGAGTACGCGAGCACCGTGCCGTCCGGCAACCACTGCGCGGGATTGATCGCCACCACCGGTGACGGGATCCGCACGGAGGGCGCGGCGCTGTCCACGGACTGCACATACGCGTCGCCGACACCTCCGCCATCCCGCGACGCGCGGAACAGGACGGCCTTGCCGTCTGGGGACCAAACGGGATTGTGGTAGCCGGATCCCCCGTGCGTCAGCTGCCAGTGGGTGCCGACATCCAGATCATAGAGCCAGATCTGATCCCGACGCGTGTACGCGAGAAACCGCCCGTCCGGAGAGACGTCGCCGTCCGGATGATCCGTGGCGGGAAGTGGGATGCGCTGGACGGCTCCGTTCGGACGGATGAACACCGGACGCACGCCACCCCCCGCAGCTCCCGTGACCGGTCCGCGCGTGTACACCAACGTGCCGTTCCCGGACAGCGCGTAGTCCGCGAAGGGCGAGGAGGCCGAGACACTGTCCTGGACCACCGTCGCCGGGGAGAGCGGCTTGAGAGAGCGCGGGTCGAACAAGGACGCTTGGAGCGTGCCGTCCGGGCGCACGTACATCAAGTGACCCGAGCGCGTGAACCTCGGCGTCATGGCGGGCGCGATGGTCGTCGTGTCGCCATTCGACAGGTTCACGGCGACGATCTGCGGGTCGACGTTCGAGCTCGCGTCCACCAGCGTGACCAGCGCGTGCTTTGAGCCGGGCAGCACGTCCCCCACGAAGACGTAGGCGGCCGTTGTGCGCAGCAGCGTGTCGATCGCGCCGCCGTTCTCCGCCATCCGGAACAGGAATCCAACGCGCTGCCTGGCGTCCAACAGAGTGAAGTAGATGTGGCCGTCAGGTGCCCAGCGGAGCACGGGCGCGGTCTCCCACGGCGCCGCGGGAATGTCGTTCGAGATCGGCTGCGGACCGCCGCCTGCGAGGGCGATCTTCCGCATCGCACCCTTGGAGCCCTCGGCACGGCCGCTCGGAGGTGCCATATAGGCGATCCACGCTCCGTCGGGCGAGAAGCTGAGCGAGCTCCCGTCAGCGTCCGCCGTACCGGCAAGCAGTTCGGAATCCGTCCTCCCTGGCCGCCGCAGACGGATCCCGTCCTGAGTCGGCCACGCCACCGCGCCCGCGTTGTTCACGATCATGAAGCTCCAGAGGGGAGCTGAATCGAGCAACGCGAACGCCATCACCGGCGGGGCCTCGGCTGGCCGAGCGCCACGTGTGAGCACCGCGCCGAGCGCGGCCGCGCCGAACAGCACTGTGAGCCCCGCGAACACCCGCGTGGGCAACCCCCACTGCCTCGGATCCCAGCTCGCGCCGCCCGCACCGCCCCCTGCGTACGCCGGCCGCATCCCGGTGCCGAGCCCGAACGACGCATTCCCCAGCGCCTCACTGAACGCCGCCGCCGTCGCGAACCGGTCCGCCGGCAGCTTCTCGAGCGCCGTGCGCACCGCCGCCTCCACGTGCGGCGGGATCGTGTGCCGTTGCGTCCCGAGTGCGCGCGGCGCATCCGTCATCACGCGCGCGATGATGGCCTGCGCGGTGGGTCCGGTGAACGGCGGCTCGCCCACGAGACACTCGTAGAGCACGCAGCCGAGCGCATACACGTCGGCGCGCGCGGAGATCTCGCGTTCACCCATGGCCTGCTCGGGCGCCATGTAGTGCGGCGTTCCGAGGCTCATCCCGGTCTCGGTCATTCGCGTGCCGCCGTCGCTGCGGCTCACCGCGAGTGCGATCCCGAAGTCCGCGACCAGTGCCTGGCCGTCGTGCAGCAGAATGTTCTCGGGCTTGATGTCGCGGTGCACGACGCCGTGACGGTGTGCGTAGTCGAGCGCGGACGCCACTTCGCGCGTGATGCGGACCGCTTCCTCCACCGGCAGCTGCTTCTCCGTGCGCAGTCGGTCGCGAAGACTTTGCCCTTCGACGAACGGCATCACGTAGAACACGCTCCCGCCCGCCTCACCGGAGTCGTGCAGCGGCAGGATGTGCGGATGCTGGAGGTTCGCGGTGGTGCGGATCTCGTGCAAGAAGCGCTCACCGCCAATGATGGCCGCGAGCTCCGGACGCAGCACTTTCACCGCCACCTGACGGTCGTGGCGCAGGTCCTGCGCGAGGTAGACGGTCGCCATCCCGCCAGCGCCGATCTCGCGCTCGATCTTGTATCGGTCGGCGAGGGCCTTCGCGAGTTGCGCGTTCGGGTCGGACACTGGCGCTCCAGGGTGGGGACAAGCCGAGTCTCGAAGCCAACATCAGAGTGTACGGCGATGTGGTGGACGCGTCAAACGTGCGCGCGTCGACTACGCGGCAGCACCGAACGATGCCTGCTGGCGCCCTGTCTCGCGCCGCTGCACCTTCCTCGTGGGACCCCCGTCCCCTCAACCATGTCAGCCACCAGACCGCCTCCTCCCCGCAAGCCGCGCGACGACGAGATCGACGTCCACGGGCTCACGCATATCGGGAAGGTGCGGAAGACGAATCAGGATCAGTTCCTCCTCGCGTCCATCCACAAGCGCGTCCAGATCCTCGCCACCAGCCTCAAGCCGGACAAGCACGCGCCGTTGGCCGACGAGCGCCTGGCCTTCATCGCGATGGTCGCCGATGGTGTCGGCGGACTGGAAGGCGGAGAGGAAGCGAGCGCCACCGCGCTCAGCGCCGCCATGAAGTACGTCTCGTCCAGCACCGACGTCTACTACCACTCGCACTCCTCGCCGGAGCGGCTCACCGCGGAGCTCCAGGCCGCCGCGCTCCAGGCGCACGAAGAGGTGCGCGCCAAGGCGTTGAAGAGCGAAGGGAAGCGCATGGCCACGACCCTCACGCTCTACATGGGTGTCTGGCCGACCTACTATCTCCTGCAGGTGGGCGACTCTCGCTACTATCTCTATAGAATGGGAGTGCTCACGCAGGTCTCCCGCGACCAGACCATTGCGCAGGACCTCGTGGACCGCGGCGCCATGTCACGTACCGACGCGGCGGGCTCGCGGCTCGCGAACGTGCTCTCCAGCTCGATCGGCGGCGACGAGACCGCGCCCGTGGTGACCCGGCTCGAGTCCGAATGGGGCACCGCGCACCTGATGTGCAGTGATGGGCTCACCAAGCACGTGAGCGACGAGCGGATCGCCGAGGTGCTCCGCGGCATGACCAGTTCCAAGCAGGCCTGCGAGACGCTGCTGCAGGACGCCCTCGATGGAGGCGGATCGGACAACATCACGATCATCATCGGCCGCACGATCGCCGCCGCCCCCCCAGACTGATCGCCCCGACCTCAAGGAATCGCCGATGACCGAAGTCCTCGACCGCCTGCGCAAGAGCCTGGCGGATCGGTACACCATTGAGCGCGAGCTCGGCCAGGGTGGCATGGCCACCGTGTATCTCGCCAACGACCTCAAGCACGAGCGACAGGTCGCGCTCAAGGTGCTCAAGCCGGAACTCGCGGCCGTCCTTGGCGCGGACCGGTTCGTCGTCGAGATCAAGACGACGGCAGGCCTCTCGCACCCGCATATCCTGCCGCTGTTCGACTCGGGCACGGCGGACGGCTTTCTCTTCTATGTGATGCCCTTCATTCAGGGCGAGACCCTCCGCGACAAGCTCAACCGCGAGACGCAGTTCGGAGTG
>CAZGFE010000095.1:0-6315 GCA_964524665.1 uncultured Gemmatimonas sp. | reverse complement strand
GGGCCTCGATGGTCACACTGACCGTCGGCCAGAAGATCGCCCGCGATGCCATCCTCAAGTCGCTCGTCGCGATCCAGTACGGACGGAATGATGTGGCCTTCGAGCGCGGCACCTTCCGCGTCCGCGGCGACACGGTGGAGATCTTCCCGGCGTACGAGGAACAGGCGGTGCGCATCGAGATGTTCGGCGACGAGATCGAGAAGATCACCAAGGTCGATCCGCTGACGGGGCAGACGATCACGCCGCTGCAGCGCACCGCCGTGTATCCGGCCAAGCACTTCGTCACCACGCGCCCGTCGCTGGAGCGCGCCGTGAAGGAGATCCGCGTGGAGCTCGCCGAACGCCTCAAGGTGCTCAAGGACGCGGGCAAGCTGCTCGAGGCGCAGCGTCTCGAGTCCCGCACCAACTTCGACATCGAGATGATGCTCGAGATCGGGACCTGCCCGGGGATCGAGAACTACTCCCGGATCCTCGCGGGACGGGAGATCGGCGCGCGGCCCGCGTGCCTCTTCGACTACTTTCCCGACGACTTCCTCGTGATCGTGGACGAGTCGCACGTCACGCTCTCGCAGATCGGTGCCATGTTCAACGGCGACCGTTCGCGCAAGAACACGCTCGTCGAGTACGGGTTTCGTCTGCCCAGCGCGCTGGACAACCGGCCGTTGATGTTCGACGAATTCCTCTCGCTCACGCCGCGCGCGATCAATGTGTCGGCGACGCCGTCCGACCTGGAACTCAAGCTGAGCGACGGCGTGGTCGTCGAGCAGGTGATCCGCCCCACGGGCCTGCTCGACCCGATCATCGAGATCCGCCCGGTGAAGGGCCAGGTGGACGACCTCCTGCACGAGATCCGGCTGCGCGAGCGCCGCGGGGAGCGCGTCCTCGTCACGACGCTCACGAAGCGGATGGCGGAAGATCTCGCCGACTATCTCGCGCAGGTCGGCGTCCGGGTGCGCTACATGCACGCCGACATCGACGCCATCGAGCGCATGGAGATCGTGCGCGGCTTGCGGCTCGGCGAGTTCGATGTGCTCATCGGCATCAACCTGCTGCGCGAAGGGCTCGATCTGCCCGAGGTCTCGCTCGTGGCCATCCTCGACGCAGACCAGGAAGGGTTCCTGCGCTCCGACCGCTCGCTGATCCAGACCGTCGGTCGCGCCGCGCGGCACGTGGACGGCCGCGCGATCTTCTACGCGGACAAGATCACGGGCTCGATGCAGCGCTGCATTGACGAGACGACGCGTCGTCGCACGATCCAGGCGGAACACAACAAGAAGCACGGCATCGTCCCCGCTGGGGTGGTGAAGAGCATCGATCAGGTGCGCTTCAGCACGCGGGTCGCCGACGCGCGCGACGGGACGAACGAGCGCGAGGCGGAGCGGACCCGCGGCAAGAAGCAGAAGAAGGTGGCCGAGGCGCAGCGCGCGTATGGGACGGATGACCTGCCAGCCCTCGTCGCCAAGCTGGAGGACGAGATGCGCACGGCGGCGAAGGAGCTCGACTTCGAGACGGCGGCGCGGCTGCGCGACGAACTCTTCGACCTCAAGGCCGCCATGGGTGAGGGCGGCAGCAAGAGCGCACGTGCCCGCCGCTGACCTGAGCGAGTCGGAACTCGCAGCCTGGGGCGCGCGGTTCGCCGCAACGCTCCCCGCGGGCGCCTGCGTCACGCTCAGTGGCGACCTCGGGGCCGGCAAGACCACCCTCGTGCGCGCCATCGCGGCCGCCCTCGGCGTGACTGAGCCGGTGACAAGTCCCACGTACGCGCTGGTCCACGAGTACCACGCGCCGCGCGGCCCTGTGGTGCATGTGGATCTCTATCGGCTGGAGCGTGCGTCGCAACTGCCGCAGATCGGGTGGGACGATCTCATCCACAGCGGTGCGACGGTGCTCATCGAATGGCCTGAGCGCGTCCCGGACGCGATCCCCCGGGACCACATCGCCCTGCGGCTCGACCATCTCCCGGCGGCCGCAGACCGACGGAGGCTCTCGTGGCCCGACTGACACTCGCCATGGACGCCGCGGCCGGCGATGGCACGATCGCCGTCCTGCAGGACGGGCGCGTGCTCGCGGAGCAGCGCGTGATGATGCGCAGCGCCGACGAGGAGCGGTTCCTGCCGGCCGTGATCGAAACGTTGCGCGCGGCGGGTGGGGGGATCGACACGCTGGAGCGGATCGTCTGCGGCGGCGGACCGGGGAGCTTCACCGCGCTCCGCGTGGTCGGCGCGGCGGCGAAGGGCATCGCCTTCGGGCGGGGGCTTCCGTTGTATGCCGTCCCGTCGCTCGCGCTGACCGTCGCCGCGTCCGATGAGACACGGGAGGAGGGCTCCCGCTGGCTCTCCGAACTGGATGCACTGCGCGGCGACCACTATCTCGCGCTGGTCGAGGTCGGACGTGCAGGCGCCATCCGCTCGGTGGAAGCACTGGGTCTCTCGCCGGTCGGCGATGTGCCCGCGCGCGCAGCCGCACATGGCGCGCGGCGCCTCGGGCCCGCGGCGGTGCCGCACGCCCGGGGGGTGCTGCGGTGCGACGCACTCCTCGACGCCCTCGGGCCGGTGGATCTCGAGCGGTGGGAGCCGGTCTACGGGCGTCTCGCCGAGGCGCAGGTGAAATGGGAGGCCGCGCAGGGTCGGCCGCTGCCCAGCCACGCGAGGGACCAGGACGCGTGACCCGCCCGGCCGGACCCGCGGAAGATCCGGGAGCGACCGCCGTCCTGGAGCGCCGCGGGACGCCTGACGACGTGCCCGCGATCAGCGCGATCGAGCGCGCCACGTTCTCCGACCCGTGGAGCGAGGACTCCATCCGCCGCCTGTTCGAGCAGCAAAGTGCCTCGGTCCGCGTGGCGGTGCTGGCGGGGCAAGTCGTCGGCTACGGCGTCGTTTGGGTCGTCGCCGATGAGGCCGAACTCGCCAATCTGGCTGTGGCGGAGGCGGCGCGCGGTCGTGGCGCCGGCGCGCTCTTGCTCGACGCCCTGCTCGCGGACGTGGCGTCCAAGGGCGGCACCACGGTCCATCTGGAGGTGCGGGAGAGCAACGCGGCGGCGGTCGCGCTCTACACGAGCCGCGGCTTCGCGGTGAGCGGACGACGCAAGGCGTACTACCGTGCGCCCGTCGAGGACGCCCTGCTCATGCGTCGGCTGACCTGACCGCAGCGGGTGCAGGGATTAGGTTTGGAGAGGACGATTCCGATACCGCCCCACCCGACGCCCCGCCGTATGGTGACCGTGCGGACTGACCCATACCAGGAGGCTTTGTGAGCCGCAGCCTGAACAAAGTGACGCTTCTCGGGAACCTCGGCGCCGACCCCGAGATCCGGACCACCTCCAACGGGAGCAAGGTGGCCCAATTCTCGGTGGCCACCAGCCGCCAGTGGACCGGCGCGTCGGGGGACAAGCAGGAGAAGACCGAGTGGCACAAGTGCGTGGCGTGGAATCCCAAGGGGGAGCGCGGCATGCGGCTCGCCGATCTCATCGAGAGCTACGTGAAGAAGGGCGACAAGATCTTCGTTGAGGGCGAGATCAACTATCGCCAGTACGAGGACAAGGACAAGCAGACCCGCTACATCACCGAGATCAACGTGCGCGAAGTGATCCTGCTGGGCGGGGGTCGCGGCGGCGACAGCGCCGCCAGCTCGCGGCCGGCCAAGGCGGCCGCTGGTGCGAAGGGTGGCGGGACCGACGCGGGCTTCTCGGAGTTCCCGGAGGCGATGGACGGGGACGACGACCTGCCGTTCTAGAGGCAGGTGTCAGGTGGCAGGTGTCAGGGGGCGGCCCGGTCGGGCCGCCCCTTCTGCGTCCGGGATCCGCGTGCCCTTTCGGGGGAGACCTCGCGGTCCCACTTTCATCTCACATCTGCCATCTTCCCTCTGCCCCTCGTTGCCCTCGGTCGCTCCCGGTCGTCCACCCCTGAGACCACCCCGAGGCTCGAGTCGCGGGGTTGCACGTTCGTCCCCTGTCCCGTTCCCGAGAAGCGTCCGATGCCACGTACCCGACTGATCTTCGCGGCCATCCTCTTCGGTGTGCTCCTGACGCCGGCCCTCGGGCTTGCTCAGGGCGAGCAGCGGACGCACACCGTGAAAGAGGGTGATACTCTCTGGGCCATCGCGCGCCAGTACCTCGGTGACCCGTTCCGCTGGCCGGAGATCTACCGCCGGAATCAGACGTCGGTCGCCGATCCGAATCTGATCTATCCCGAGCAGGTGCTCGTGATCTCGGGCGATGTCGCGGCGACGCCGGGCACTCCGGCCGAGACGCCGATGCCCGCCGATACCGTGGTGCCGACGACGCCGACAGAAACGCCGGTGCCCGCGGCGGACCCCGCGCCAGTCGCCCCGGTGGAGCCGGCCGGCATGACGATCTTCAATCCGGAGCGCTATCGCACGGTGCGCGGTGAGCGCCAGTCGCTGGTGGTGCGCGCGCCGGCCGCCGCGGTCCGTGCGGGCGACTATCTCCAGGCACCCTTCCTGTGGGAGATGGCGGGGATCACCGGCGCGGGACGCGTAGACGCGACCTCGCAGGCCGATGGGATCGGTCTCACGCTCACGCAGCGGCCGATCCAGATCTTCGAGAACGTGTACGTGCAGATCCCGGCTGGTGCGCAGGGCGCGCCGGACGAACGCTTCATTCTCTTCCGCTACGGTCCGGTGGTCGAGGGGCGCGGCAAGGTCGTGATCCCCACGGGCGTCGTGAAGCTGACCAGCGCGGCCGTGAACGGCCGTGCGTCGGCGATCCTCCTCACGAAGTTCGAGGACGTGTATTCGGGGCAGGGCTTGATGATGCTCGACACGCTCTCGCTCGAGCCAGGGAACTTCCCGGCCCGCGTGGAGTTCGGCACAGCAACGACGCTGGCGTATCTCTACGGCAATCCGGTGCTGCCGCCGGTCGGCCATCAGTTGATCTTCACCGCGGGCAGCGGCGAAGGCCTCGTGCCCGGCGACCAGCTCACGATCGAGATCGACATGGGCGTGGACGAGCGCGGCGTTCCGCTGCCGCCGCAGGAGATCGCCACCGCCACCGTGACGCGCGTGACCCCGTGGGGCGCGAGCGCGATCCTGATCGGGCAGAAGGACGGCGGGATCCGGACGGGACTGACCGCGCGCGTCACCGCCAAGATGCCCTGACGCAATAGGAGCGACGCGCGCGAGCGGATACCTTTCGGGGATGACTACGAAACGCGCGCTCGTCACCGGCGGCGCAGGATTCATCGGATCGCACGTGGTGGATGCCCTCCTCGCCGAGGGGTATGCCGTCACCGTGCTCGACAATCTCAGCAGCGGCAAGCGTGAGCAGGTGCCCACCGGCGCCACGCTCGTCGAGGCCGACATCCGTTCGCCCGAAGCGGCGGCCTGCATAAGGAACGGGCAGTTCGACCTCCTCTGCCATCTGGCGGCGCAGATGGATGTGCGTCGCAGCGTCACCGACCCGAGCTTCGACGCCGACGTCAACATCCGGGGCACGCTCAATCTGCTCGAGGCGGTCCGGGAGAGCGGCCGCGCGACGCGCGTGATCTTTGCCTCGACCGGGGGCGCCGTGTACGGCGACTTCGTGACCCCGCCGACGGTCGAGACCAACGGCAAGGATCCCGAGAGCCCGTACGGCATCGCCAAGTTCTCGGTGGAGCTCTACCTCGCGTACTACGCGCGTGTGCATGGGCTCGACTACGTCGCGCTGCGGTTCGCGAACGTGTTCGGCCCGCGGCAGGACCCGCACGGCGAGGCCGGCGTGGTGGCGATCTTCTGCCAGCGGATCCTCGCAGGCGAAGCGCTGACCGTCTTTGGCGACGGCGGGCAGACCCGCGACTATGTCTACGTCGGCGATGTGGCACGCGCGCACGTGCTGGCGGCGCTGCGGCCGCCCGTGCCGCCGGGCCGCGTGGATGATCGCGCGTTCAACCTCGGCACGGGCTACGAGACGTCGGTGCTCGAACTCGCCGAGGCGCTGATGAAGGCCGCTGGCCGGATCGTTCCGCTCAAGCACGCGCCGATGCGCGCCGGGGAACAACGTCGGTCGGTCGTGAGTATCGCCAAGGCCACCACGGATCTCGGCTGGACTCCGCAGGTCTCGCTCGACGCGGGCCTGCACCAAACTTTCTCCTGGTTCGCCTCCCGTTGAGCTTCTTCCAGATCGGTTCCGCGATCCCGTCGACGCGCCTCGAGCTCGTCACGAACGCCTCGGACGAGACGAAGATCGTCCTCGTCGTCCTGGTCATCCTCTCGCTGCTCTCGTGGTCGGTGATGCTCGCCAAGTGGATCTCGTTCCGCAAAGCGGAGCGTGCGGGCGATGCATTCATGGCGGACTTCCACAAGAGCGCCAAGCTCGAA
>CAZGFE010000094.1:0-6547 GCA_964524665.1 uncultured Gemmatimonas sp. | reverse complement strand
AGATCTCGGAGCACGGGCCGCAGGGGCCGGTGTCCGCCATCTGCCAGAAGTTGTCGCGCTCGCCAAGCCCGTAGACGCGGTCCGGAGCGATCCCCGTGACCTCCTGCCAAAGCTTCCGCGCTTCGTCGTCGTCCTTGTAGACCGTGACGCGCAGGTGCTCCTTCGGGATCTTCAGCTCTTCGGTGACGAACTCCCACGCGAAGCGGATCGCGTCCTGCTTGAAGTAGTCGCCGAACGAGAAGTTGCCGAGCATCTCGAAGAACGTGTGATGCCGCGCGGTATGCCCCACCTGTTCGAGGTCGTTGTGCTTACCACCGGCCCGGACGCACTTCTGGGAGGTCGTTGCGCGCCGATTCCCTTCCGGCGGCGATTCCTGACCGAGGAAGACCTTCTTGAACTGGACCATTCCCGCGTTGGTGAACAACAGCGTCGGGTCGTCCCCGGGCACGAGGGACGAACTCGGGCGGATCGCGTGGGACTGGCGGGCGAAGTAGTCGAGGAACCGGCTGCGGATGTCGGCGGCGCGCATATCGTTGAAAGGTAACGGTTTGCGGTGCGCCCGCTCAACGGGGCTGGACGGCGGAGTCTCGGTCGCTCCTAGCCCCAGATCCCTTCCAACGCGCGTACCCCACCAGCCCCCGGCAACACCCGCTCCACCTGCCCCGCCGTCAGATCAAAGCTCGCCGCCACCACTCCCTTCAGCACCGCACGCGTATCCAGCGTCGCTGCCAGATCCCGCCCCTCGTACAGCGCCCGCGCGGACAGCCCAGGCCAATCCGACACCACCGCCGAGCGCGACACCTTGGGCCCCACCACGAACCCTGCCCCCGCCGTCCCATGATCCGTCCCGCGCGTCCCATTGGGCCGTGCCGTCCGCCCGAACTCCGTCATCACCACCACCGTCGTCTCCGCCCAGTCCGACTCCATCGCCGTCCGGAACGCGCCGAGCCCTTCGGCGAGCTGCCCCAGCAGCCGATCGAGCGCGCCGCCCACGAGCCCCTGGTTTGCGTGCGTGTCCCACCCACTGAACTCCACGGCCGCCACGTTGGGCCCGTTCGGCGCCCGCATCAGCCGGGCGGTGGCTTGCAACAGCGGCGTCACGCCGCCCCGCCCGGCACCGCCGCGCGCCATTGCCTCCTCGCCGACGTCCGCCTGCTGCTGCACCGCAGCCTCCCAGCGCCCTGAGAGCGCCCGGTCCCGGCGGTACAGCGTCGCGAGCCGCTCGAGATACGCGTCGTCCACCGCGCCGAGCTGCGCGGGCGACCACGTCCGCACCTCGAAGGGACCACTCAGCGAACGCGGCATCCCGGCCGCCACGGCGATCCCGCTCCGCTCCCCAGGCATCACCTGCAGGAGACGGTTCAGCCAGCCGTCTGAGCTCCCGATCGGCCGGTCGAGCCCTGTTTCGAGCACGGCCTGCCCATCGAAGTGCGACCGCGTCCGGTACGGGATCGCCATGGCCTGCAGCACCACGAGCTCGTCGCGCTGCCAGAACTCGCCGAGCGGCGCGAGACCGGGCGCGAGCCCGAAGAGATCGTTGAGCGGCGTGAGCTGGTCCGCCTCGAACGCCAACTCACCGCGCAGCGCGCGATACGCCGGGTCGCCATAGGGCACCACCGCGGCCATGCCATCGAACCCGCCGCGGAGCAGCACAAAGACCAGCTTTCCGCCCTGCCGCACGCGCGCGAAGCGCACCACGGGCATTCCGAAGGTGGCCAGTCCGCCGGCGCACATTGAGCTCACGAAGTCACGACGATCCATTGCTCACCTCCATTGGAACGCGGGCGACGCGAACACGATCGCCACGCGCTCGGTCACCGGGATCTCGCTGTCGGCGAGGAGCGCAGCGAGCGCGGGATCCTCGGGCACCACGGTCGCGAGCGCGCGCGGAACGCCGATATCCATCCCCGCGCCGCGGGGCAGCATGCCCCGCGCTCCACCCGCGCCACGGCCTGGCCCGCCGCCCGCGCGCCGCGCGATCGTGCGCGCGAGCTCGGCGCGATTGAGCAATGAGTCCGGATCCGCCCACTCCCGCTGCAGGTCGCCAAAGCCCTTGGGCGATGGCGGCGACCACAGGGGCTGCCGCAACTGCCGCAGCACGTTGACGAAGTTGGCATCGGCGTTCGGCGCGCCGGACGCGCGCATCACGGCCACCAGCCAGTCCTGCGGCGGACGGAACTTCGCGTGCGACTCGTCCCAGCACTCCGGGAGCGCGACGAGCTCGCGCGACACCGCACGCAGGTCGCCCCCGCTCTCACGGAACACGCGCTCGAGTCGCTCGACCGCGCTCGCCGGCGGCGCGTCCGAGACGAAGTGCGTCGCCAGTTTCGTCGCGAGATGCTTGGCGGTCGAGGGATGCCGACAGAACGCACGGATCGCGCGCTCCCCTTCCCGTTCGCCCTCGCCGTATCGCTCGCCGAGGATCGTCTTCCGCCCGGGCTCGTGCCGCGCCGGCACGAACCGGAACGCGGGATAGCCCGCGGCCGCCACACCATCGGTGGTCCAGCCCGTGAGCAGGCGCGCGAGTTCGGTCACGTCGGCCTGCGTGTATCCCCCATCCACACCGAGTGTGTGCAGTTCGAGCAGCTCACGCGCGTAGTTCTCATTGAGGCCGAGTGTCCGGCGCCCGCGCGCCCGCTGCGCGACGGGGCTGCGGGGCCCCACACTCTGCGCGTTGTCGAGATAGACCAGCATGGCCGGATGCCGCGCGCTCGCGAGGACCATGTCCTCGAACGTTCCGAAGACGTGCTTGCGGACGACGTCGCGCTCGTAGCTGCCCGCGAGCGGGCCCACGATCACCTTGCTGCCGATCGAGACGCAGAGGTGGTCGCTCCAGAACGCCACGAGCCGTTCGGCGAACGGCCGATCACTCGTGGCGCGCGCGGCAATGGTGCTCGCTCCTTCGGCTGCGGTGATCTGGATGAGCCGGCGGCGCGCCTCCTGCTGCGCCGCGCGGTCCTGCGAGCGCTGGACGCGACGGAAGGCCGCGAGCGTGGCTTCCATGTCGGCGCGTCCGGCGCCTGCGGGCACGGGCCGCGCGGGCGGTGCGCCCTCCAACTGCGCGAGCAGCCAGTCGCGCGGGTCGACGAGCTCGGCGGCCTCTCCCGGACGGGCACCGAGTCCGAAGCGATTGAGCGCGCGGTGTTGAAGGCTCATGAACGAGGGACGGCGCGGGAGCGCTCTTCGTTAGCGTCCCGCGCCGTCCCGGTGATCCGCATCACGACCCGCGAGTCAGGGCGCCCGCGTCACTGAGATCCGATACGGCATCGGCCCGCCCCGCTCCCCGTGCGCCGACACCTTCAGATGCAGCACGTCTCCCGCCTTGAGGTCCACCGAAACGGTCTCATTGCCGACCACGCCCTGCAGGTCCTGATCCGAGCGCACAGCGGCCTCGCCGTACATCCCGCCGATGAACGCCTCGAGCACCAGATCGTGGTCCTCCCCCTCCGGCACACGCGTCATGACGAATAGCGTCATCGCCTCAGTGGCGCGCAGCGTGTACCAGTCGACGGCGTCCCCCGCGTCGAGATGGAGCTGATCCTCAAGCCCCGTGCCCGCGGCGAGCGCCTTGGCGTTGCCCGGCCGGCCGTCAGGATCTTCGGGACGCTCAAAGGCGGGCATCGACGCAAAGGCGGCGCTGATCACGAAGGGGATCGCCCCTCCCCCACCGTTTGCGGCGACCTCGACCATGTAGTTGCCGCGGCGCGGCAGCACCACCGCGAGCATCTCGGCGCCCATCTCGCCACGCATGTCGCGGTCGGAGGAGCCGTCAGGCAGCGTCTGCCCGTCCTCGTCCGTCACACGCAGGGTGAGGTCCGCAACCCCGTGCACAGCGACGGTCAGTACGCCGGGGCCGGAAGATGTGTAGCGGTACTTCGACGGCTCGCCGCGGGCGCCGAGAGCGCCATTCGCAGTGGCACCGGTGGAGAGGGCCGGCACCGACGCCGCAGGAGTTTGCGCGTTGGCGAGCGTGGACGCGGCTGCGATCAGGGCGAACGCGAGCGAAGAAACAGCGGCAGCGACGTGCGGCGGCCGGATGGTATCGGAACGCAAGACGACTCCTTGTGCGGGGGAGGATCGAACATACCCCAGCGCGGCGAGTTCCGCATCACGTTCCGGTGGCGTACCGACGCATCGCATCCTGGATCGCCGCGAGGCCAAATCCCCGTCTCGCGAGCCACGCGCGGACGCGCCGCTGCGCGACCGCCTGATCGTGACCGCGAAGCGCCTTCATGCGGCGCTCCACAAGGGCGTCGAGTTGCGCCGCAGGCTCCATGTCGCCTTCCGCACCGAGCTCCGCCAGCACCGCATCCACCACCGCCCGCCCCACCCCCCGCCGCGCGAGCTCCGCCGCCACCCGCCGCGGCCCGAACCCGCGCCCCGCCGCCATCCGCGACCGCGCAAACCCGCGTGCGAACTCCAGGTCGTTCAGCAGGCCGAGCGCCGTCAACTTCTCGATCGCCGGACCGATCTCTGCCGCCGTGAACTCGCGCTGCCGGAGCCACCGCGCGAGATCGGCCTCCGACCGCGCGCGCCGGGCGAGCGCATCGAGCGCCTTGTCGTAGCACGCCACGCCTCGCGCCGCCGCGCGCAGCGACTCCAGCGTCGCGGGCGCGACCTCACTGCCAACCCGGATTTCCAGGTCGCCGATCGTCGCGGCGTCGACGGGCCCCACCCGCCGAGGGTCCGAACCCGCTTCGGGTCCGCCCAGCTCACCCACCAGCTCGACCACATACCGCCCGGCCCTTCGCGGATGTTCGCGCAGGGCCTTCACTTGGATGCTCACAACGCTCCTCGACCCGTCGGCGTAGACTGCCCGAGCAGGTTCGGGTCCACGGTAGTCGGTGCCGTGCGACGCCACCAGCCCACCTTGAAGTTCGGATACGCGTCGTTTAACTCGCGATGTTCCCCGGGACGCGCACCGCGCGCGACGTCCCACCAGACCCACCCTTTGGAGTGACCGTTTTGTCGTTCCGTACTTCTCTCCGGCACGCCGCCTTCTGTCTGGCGGCCCCTCTGATCGCCGGTGCGCAAGAACATCCCGACGTCACCAGTATCGGCAACGGCGCCCGCGCCCTGGGCCTGAGTCACGCCACCACGGCCGTGTCCGAGGACGCGAGCGCCATCGGGTGGAACCCAGCGGGGCTGTCCTACCTCGAGCGCCGCGAGTTCCTCTTCGTCGGCCGCATGCTGATCCTCGGCACCAGCGCGAGCGCGACGGACTTCACCCCCAACACGTTTCCGAAGTTCCAGGGCGCGGGCGAGATCACGGGAGCCTTGGACCCCATCGAGTTCATCGGGATCGCGACGCCGTATCATGTGCTCAACCGTACCGTCACCGCGGGCATCGCCTACCGGCGGTTCACCGAGGGCGTGCGCGCGGGGACCTTCGAGACGCGCCGCGTGCAGTCGAACGGCCGGTACAAGGGATCTACGCTCTTCGCCAGCACGGGCGGCGTGCGCGCGCTCAGCCCCAGCATCGGCATCGAACTCACGCCCCGCATTCGCGTAGGCGCGACCGCGAACCTCCTCAGCGGCTCCGGCGACTACCGGATCCGCGGACCGCACCCCTATGAGTACGAGGCGCGCGAGATCGACTACTCGGGACTCGCGATGGAGGTGGGCGCACTCGTGACCGTGCGGGACGGCCTCCGCCTCGGCGCGCAGGCCACGCTGCCGCACGACCGGACGATGACGTTCGACAATGACACAAGCTCGCGGAACGTGACACGCCGTGCCCCACTCGCGATCGCGATTGGGATGGCGTTGGACCTGAACGAAGGGACACGACTCAGCGCCGACCTCCGGCACGCCCCCTGGTCCGAGGCCAAGTTCGTCGAAACGGCGAGCGGGGACAGCGTGGGCTCGCGGGTCGGCGTGAACGACGCGAACTCCATCCATGTTGGATATGAGCGCGACATCTCGAACGAGCAGCGCGACGCCAAGTTCCGGCTGGGCGCCTTTGCCCGTCGCACCACGGCGCGCGACCTCAAGGGCCGCGCGATCAGCGCCTTCGGGATCTCGGGCGGGCGCAGCTGGCTGTACGAACGCGTCGGCGTGGACTTCGGCATGATGTACGCCCGCAGCTCGCGGTGGACCCGATCCGAGAACACGGACCTGCGGATGGACCTCACGCAGCACGATCTTCTGGTCTCGCTCGCACTGCGCCGCTTCTTCTGAGCCGCGCCTCTCGCCGGTGATCCGCCCCTCAGCGCCCTCGCGCGCTGAGGGGCGGACGTACGTCGGGGGCGGACCCGAGTGGAACGGCGGGGATTCCGGGCCCCGACGACTCACCACAGATCACGCCCCCGACGAAATGCTGCTGGGAGATGTGAGATGGGAGATGTGAGAGACTGCATTCTCACCTCTCTTCCGTCTTCCTTCTTCCGTCTCTTACTCCGCGGCCTCGGCTTCGGCCTCCGTCAGCTTGTTGATGCCGAGCACCACCTTGACCTTCTCTTCGATCTCCGCCATCACGGCCGGATTGTCCTTCAGGAAGAGCTTGGCGTTCTCACGCCCCTGGCCGATTCGCTGGCCATTGTAGCTG
>CAZGFE010000093.1:0-6625 GCA_964524665.1 uncultured Gemmatimonas sp. | reverse complement strand
GGCAACGCGACGGCGTCGATGATGGCGAGATTGCGGATGCGCAGTTCGGCGAGCACGGCGGGGAGTTACCCCTCGCGGGCGCGCGGACCGCCCCAGCCGAGCTTCGTGCGCAGCCGCCGGAAGAACCGGCTGGTCGAGAACCGCACGAGGTGCGCGCCGTTCGGACTGCGACGCACCGTGAGGGTGTGTCCCGCTGCGAGCGTGATGCCCACCTGGCCATCGGCCGTCACGAGCACCTCGTCCACCGTGTCCTCCGGCTCCACGCGCAGCACGGTCTCCGGCGGGAGGATCGACGGCCGGAGCGCGAGCGTATGCGCGGCAACAGGGGTCACGAGCAGCGAGTCGAAGGTCGGAAAGACGATCGGGCCATTCGCGGAGAGCGAATAGGCTGTGGAGCCGGTCGGCGTGGCGATCACCACGCCGTCGGCGGCGAAGGACGAGAGTAGGTCGTCGTTGGCGAAGACGCTCATCCGAAGCACGCGGGCGTAGCCGCCCTTGTGCACCACCAGATCGTTCAGGGCGCGCACCTGCATACCCAGCGCGCCCTCGGGCGTCCGCGTCGTCGCCTCGAGCATCATGCGCGGCTGCACCATCGAGTCGCCCGCGGCAAAGGCCGCGTACGCCTCAGGGAACTCCTCAGCACCACACGAGGTGAGGAAGCCAAGCTTGCCCAGGTTCACGCCGAAGATGGGCACGGGCGCGCCGCCGAGGTAGCGCGCGCCGCGCAGGAGCGTGCCGTCGCCGCCGAACGTGATCAGCGCGTCGATCGTGTCCGCGCGACCGAGCGGCCTGCCCTTGGGCACGTGCACGAGCAGGTCCGGCTCATACACCAGCGCGTGGTCGTGCTTGGGCGCCTCGCGTTCGAGCAGCGCCAGCAGTTCACTCAGCCCGTCGTAGTCGACGTGCCCCATCACGCCGAGGCGAAGGGTCACCCGGCGAGCGCCTCGCTCTCGTGCAGGGCGCGCACCTTGTTCGCGATGCCGGCCGCATCCAGCCCGACGAGCGCCAGCTGCTTGGCGCGCGCCGCGGCATAGATGATCTGGTCCGGCACCCCGTGCGCGTGCACGCGCACGGCTGGATCGAGATCCGCCACGACCGCCGCCATGTGCGCGCCGAATCCGTTCACGACCGTCCCCTCCTCCACCACCACCAGCTGCTGGTGCGTCGCGAGCAGCGTCGTGAGCGTCGTCGCATCGTGTGGCTTCAGGTAGCGGCAGTTCACCACGGTGACCGAGATCCCGTCGGCCGCGAGCGCTGCGGCGGCCTTCATGGACTCGCCGACCATCGTGCCCACCGCGAGGATCGCGAGGTGTTCACCCTTGCGCAGGATCTCCCAGCTTCCGGGCCGCACCGTGGGGACGTCCTTCGCAGGCGGCACCAGATCCGGCGCGACGTCGCGCGGGTAGCGCACGGTGAACGGGCCATCGGTGTGCTCCACCCCGTTGCGAAGGAGCGCGACCAACTCCGCGCCATCCTTCGGCGCGGTGACCGTCATGTTCGGCACCGCGAGCATGTACGCGATGTCGTACAACCCGCCGTGCGTCTCCCCGTCCTCGCCCACCAGCCCCGCGCGGTCCATGGCGAAGATCACCGGCAGGTTCTGGATCGCGACGTCGTGGACGATGCTGTCGAAGGCGCGCTGCAGGAACGTGGAGTAGATCGCGACGACCGGGCGTACGCCCTCCGTGGTCATGCCGGCGGCGAACGTGACTCCGTGCGCCTCGGCGATGCCCACGTCGTACACGCGGTCCGGGAACTTCTTGGCCGCCCCGCCGGTGCCCGTGCCGCTCGGCATCGCCGCGGTGATGGCGATGAGCTTCGGGTATTCCTCCATCAGCTCCGCGAGCGCCTTGCCGAACACCGCCGTGTAGTTCGGGTTTGCGGTGGACGCCTTGAGCTGCTTGCCCGTGCGCGGATCGTGTCCCGGCGGCAGCGCGTGCCACTTCTCACCGTGCTCGCCCGCCGGGAATCCCTTCCCCTTGGTGGTGATCACGTGCACGAGCCGCGGCCCCTTGAACGCGCGCACCGCCTTGAAGGTGTCGATCATCTGCGGGATGTCGTGCCCGTCGATGGGGCCGAAGTATCGGAAGCCGAGCTCCTCGAAGAGCACGCCGGGCGTCAGGAAGGCCTTCACGGACTCCTCCCACCGCCGGACCAGCGACGCCGCGTCCTTGAACACGCCCGTGCGGTGATCCGCCCAGTCGCCGATGGCGGAGCGCAGTCGATTGTAGATCGGATTCCGCTGCACCTGCGTGAGGTACTTGTGCATGGCGCCCACGTTCGGCGCGATGCTCATCTCGTTGTCGTTGAGGATCACGACGAGATCGTGCTCGGTCCCGCCCGCGTTGTTGAGCGCCTCGTAGGCGAGGCCGGAGCCGAGCGATCCGTCGCCGATGATGGCCGCGACCTTGAAGTCGTCGCCGTTCACATCGCGCGCGGCGGCGATGCCGAGCGCGGCAGAGATGGATGTGGCCGCGTGGCCCGCCCCAAAGACGTCGTATTCGCTCTCGGTCCGCTTCAGGAACCCCGACAGCCCGTTCTCCTGGCGCAGCGTGTGCATCAGGTCCTTTCGGCCGGTGAGGACCTTGTGCGGATACCCCTGGTGCCCGACGTCCCAGACGAGCTTGTCGCGGGGCGTTTCGAAGGCCGCGTGGAGCGCGATCGTGAGCTCGACCACGCCCAGCCCCGCGCCGATGTGGCCGCCGGTCACGGAGCAGCTTTCGATCAGGAACTCACGCAACTCGGTGGCGAGTTGCGTCAGCTCTTCCGGGGTGAGGCCCCGGAGATCGGCCGGGCTCTTGATGGTATCGAGGAGACTCATTGAACGGCGACGAAAGGATGAACTACAAAGGTAGGTTGTTTCGCGGGCGCCGTGGGCGCCAGTGGAGGCCGCTCACGAGCGTCTGGTGATGATGAACTGGGCCAGGTCGGCGAGCGCCGGGGTCAGCGCCCCCTGCGTGCGCAGCTCCTCGCAGGCCTGGTCCACCAGACTCTCGGCCCGTGCTTGGGCGCCCGCCACGCCGAGCAGTGCGGGATAGGTGCTCTTCTGATGCCGCACGTCCTTTCCGGCCGTCTTGCCGAGCTGGTCCGTGGTGGCGGTCACGTCGAGCACGTCGTCGGCGATCTGGAACGCGAGTCCCACGGACTCGCCGTAGCGGGAGAAGGCGTCGAGCAGCGTCGGCGACGCCCCCGCGCTCAGGCCGCCGATCCGCATGGACGCCACGATCAGCGCACCCGTCTTGAGCCGGTGCACCCGCTCGAGCGCGGCCAGGTCCAGCGCGATCCCCTCGCCTTCCAGATCCAGCAGCTGGCCGCCGATCATGCCTGTGGCGCCCGACGCCCGCATCAGCGTGCGTACGATCTCGCCCTGCACCTCGGTCGAGAGCCCGAGGTCGGCCGCGGCTTCGAGCGCGGCGCGGGCCGCCAACGGCACCATCGCCATGCCAGCCGCGGTCGCGACACGCACGCCGTACACCATGTGCGCCGTCGCGCGGCCGCGACGCATCTCGTCGTTGTCCATGCACGGGAGATCGTCGTGCACGAGCGAGTACGCGTGCACCACCTCCACGGCGGCCGCGAGTCCGCTCACATCCTTGGCGCCGCCCGCCGCGCGGTGCGCTTCGATCACGAGGATCGCCCGCAGGCGCTTGCCTTCCCCAGCGATCGCATACCGAATGGCCTCGGCCACCGGATCCTTAGCCTCGCCCAGGGCGCGCGCGGTGAGGGCGTCGAGCGCGCGCGCAACGGCCACACGATCCGCGGCGAAGTCGGTTCCCGCGCGCTCGGCCACTCTCATTCCTTCGTCTCGAACAGTCCGCCTGCCTGCTCGATCAGTGTCTTCACTTTGCCGTCCGCCTCAGCCAGCGCGGCCTGTGCTTCGCGCAGCTTCGCAATGCCCTCTTCGAAGAGCTTGAGCGCCTCTTCGAGCGGGAGGTCGTCCTTGTCGAGCGCGGTGGCGATCTGCTCGAGCCGCGCGAGGGTCTGTTCGAACGTCATGGGGCCTTCTCCGAAGGGAGATGAGGAGCGTCGGCGTGCACCGACTCGGCCGTGGCACGCACGCGGCCATCCTGCAGCAGCAGATCGAACGCGGTGCCCTTCTTGAACGCCGCGCGCTTGCCGAGCGCGGCGCCGTCGAGTCCGCGCGCCACGCCGAAGCCGCGCCGGAGCACCGCGAGCGGCGAGAGCGCGTCGAGCGAACCCGCGAGCCGCGCAAGCGTGGAGCGGCGCCGCTCCAGCGCGCGAGGCGCGAGATGCGCCAGTCGCGCGGCGATCCGGTCGGCGCGCACGCGGCGGCGTTCGGTCACGCGCTGCGCACGCTGCGAGATGCCGTCGGTGAGCGCGTCCAGATCGCGCTGGCCCACGGCGACGCGGTCCTGCAGGCCGTCGGCCATCATCCCCGCCAGCTGCGCCACCTGCGCGCGCACCTCGCTCAGGATCGGCACGGCCGACTCGGCGGCGACGCTCGGTGTCGCGGCGCGAAGATCGGCAACGAGGTCGGCGATGGTGACGTCCGTTTCGTGGCCGACGGCCGAGATGGTCGGGATCGCGCACGCGGCAATGGCCCGTGCGACCGACTCGTGGTTGAAGGCCCAGAGGTCCTCGCGCGAGCCACCGCCGCGGCCGATGATCAGCACTTCGGGAATTGGCACGACGCTCGCTCCATCGGCCCACGCGGTCGGAGTGCCGGCCACCACGAGTCGGTCGAGCCGCGCGAGCGCATCACAGATGGAGTCCGGCGCGGTCTCGCCCTGCACGAGCGCCGGGATGACGAGCACATGCACTCCCGGGTTGCGACGCTGGATCACGCTCACTACGTCCCGCAGCGCTGCGCCTTCGCTGCTGGTGATCACCGCGACCGTGCGCGGGAAGCGCGGCAGGGCGCGGCGACGCGCCGGGTCGGTGAGCCCTTCCTTCTCGAGTTTCGCCTTGAGCTCGTCGAACTGCTTCTTCCAGAGCCCTTCGCCCTCGGCTTCGAGCGCGGTCACGGAGAACTGCATCGAGCCCTTTGCCGGCCACACGGAGAGCTGACCGTACGCCATCACCTGCATGCCCTCGGTGGGCTTGGCGGGAATGCGGCCCGTGGCCTGCTTCCACACCATGCAGCTGATCTGCGCGCTCTCGTCCTTGAGCGTGAAGTACCAGTGCCCGCTCGGGTACGCCTTGAAGCCCGAGATCTCTCCTTTCACCCACAGCTTCGGAAAGGCACCCTCGAGTACGGCCTTGGCCTCGGCGGTGAGCGTGGCGACGCTGATCGCGTCCACGGCGGAGGCGCCGGGCACGGTCACTGGGCCGCGCTGGCCTCGAGGCGAAGCCGGGCCGCGCGCACGGTGTTCGCGAGGAGCATCGCGATCGTCATCGGGCCCACACCGCCGGGCACGGGCGTGATCTTCGACGCCACCTGCGACACCTCGTCGAACTTCACGTCGCCGACGATCCGGTAGCCCTTCTTTGCGGCCGGATCATCCACCCGGTTGATCCCCACGTCGATCACCACCGCGCCCGGCTTCACCATGTCGGCGGTGACCATCTCCGGCTTGCCGATGGCGGCGATGAGGATGTCCGCCCGGCGCGTGTGCGCGGCGAGATCCTTGGTGCGCGAGTGGCAGACCGTGACCGTGCAATCCGCGCCCTTCCCGCTCTGGATCAGCAGCGCGGCCATCGGCTTGCCGACGATCGTGGATCGACCGAGGATGACCGCCTCCTTGCCGGACGTGTCCACGCCGCTCTCGACGAGCATCACCTGCACACCGGCCGGTGTGCACGGCGCAAAGCCATCCGCGTCGCCGATCAACACCTTCCCCGCGTTCACGGGATGGAACCCGTCCACGTCCTTCTCAGGCGCAATGCGGCGAATGACCTTCTGCGCGTTGATCTGCTTGGGCACGGGCATCTGCACGAGGATCCCGTGCACAGCCGGGTCGGCGTTCAGCTTGTCGATCACGGCGAGGAGGTCGGCCTCGCTCGTGTCGGCGCCGAGGCGAATGGTCTCGCCCGCCATGCCGGCCTCAATGCACGCCTTCTCCTTGCTGGCCACGTAGACCGCGCTCGCGGGGTCGTCGCCCACGAGCACCACGGTGAGTCCGGGCGTGACGCCCTTGGCCTTCAGCGCCGCGGCATCCTCCGCGACCTTGGCGCGCACCTTCTTCGCGATGGCCACGCCATCGATCCGCTCAGCGGGCAATGTCGGAGGCCCTCTTCTCGCGGATCGCCACCACCTTGATCTGGCCCGGATACTGCAGCTCAGATTCCACGCGGCGCGCGATCTCTTCGGTGAGTGATTGCATGCGGTTGTCGTCCACGTTGTCCGGGTCCACGATCACGCGCACCTCACGGCCGGCCTGGATCGCGAAGACGCGGTCCACCCCCTTGTAGCTCGCGGCGATCTTCTCCAGCCCTTCAAGCCGCTTCACGTAGGTCTCGAAGGCCTCGCGGCGCGCGCCAGGGCGAGAGCCGCTGATCGCATCGGCGGCCTGCACCAGGACCGACACCTCGCTCTCGTGCGGCACATCGTCGTGGTGCGCGGCAATGCAGTTCACGACGAGCGGGTGCTCGCCGTACTTGGTCGCGACCTCCACGCCGAGCTGCACGTGCGTGCCCTCGTGGTCGTGCGTGAGCACCTTGCCGA
>CAZGFE010000092.1:0-6656 GCA_964524665.1 uncultured Gemmatimonas sp. | reverse complement strand
ACGAGGAGAAGCGGGCCGCCCAGGTGGCGCTGCAGAAGCTGCCGCGCAACTCGGCCCGCGAGCGCGTGCGCAACCGGTGCCAGATGACGGGCCGCAGCCGCGGCTACGTCGCGCACTTCGGCTTGAGCCGCATCGCGTTCCGGGATATGGCGCTGCAGGGCCTGATCCCTGGGGTGCGGAAGGCGAGTTGGTAGGCTGAACGGAAGGTGGCAGGTGGCAGGTGTCAGGAGCGCGGCCGTTCGGCCGCTTGACCTGATACCAGACACCAGCCACCTGCCACCTGTAGTTCAACGGATGCAGGCCGCGTCGCACATGGCGAGCGGAACCACATCCATATCGTGTAAGGAACGAGTCGCACTATGAGCATGACCGACCCGATCGCCGATATGCTCACGCGGATCCGTAATGCTGTCGGTTCGAAGCATCGGCGCGTGGACATCCCGGCCTCCCGGATGAAGGTGGAGATCGCCCGACTCCTCAAGGAGTCCAACTTCATCACCGACTACAAGACACTCGAGAACGCCGAGGGGAAGAAGGTCCTTCGCGTGGCGCTCAAGTACGCCGGCGGCACGCCGGTGATCCGCCAGCTGCAGCGCGTGTCGTCCCCGGGGCTCCGGCAGTATGTCGGCGCCACGGAGATCCCGCGTGTGCGCAACGGCCTTGGCGTCGCGATCCTCAGCACCTCCAAGGGGCTGATGACCGACCGCGAGGCGCGTCAGGCGCGCACCGGCGGTGAACTCCTCGCCTACGTCTGGTAAGGAGACCCTACTATGTCACGTATCGGCAAGCTTCCGATCCCCGTCCCCGCTGGGCTGACGGTCAAGGTCGAAGGGAACAAGGTCAGCGTGAAGGGCCCCAAGGGGGAACTCTCGCGCACCATCCATCCCGAGATGAAGGTCCAGTTCGAAGGGAATGTGCTCTCCGTGAGCCGCCCGTCGGATGAGACGCAGCACAAGGCGCTCCACGGCCTCTCGCGCACGCTCCTCGCGAACATGATCGAGGGCTGCTCGAAGGGCTACACGAAGCAGCTCGAGATCACGGGCGTCGGCTTCAAGGCCGAGCCGAAGCCGTTCGGGCTTCAGCTGGCGTTGGGCTTCTCCCACCAGGTGACCTACAAGGCGCCGGCCGGGATCAAGCTCTCCGCGCCGCAGCCGACGCAGGTGGTGATCGAAGGCGCAGACAAGGAGAAGGTCGGACAGGTGGCCGCGGAGATCCGCGCGCTGCGTCCCCCCGAGCCCTACAAGGGCAAGGGCATCAAGTACACTGGCGAGATCATCCGGCGTAAGGCCGGTAAGGCGGGAGGCAAGTAATGCCGGGAAAGCGTGTACCCAAGACGCGTGCGGGACTCCGCGCGCGACGTCACACCCGCGTCCGCGCCAAGGTGGCGGGGACGGCGGAGCGGCCGCGGCTCGTGGTCTTCCGTTCGCTCAAGCATGTCTCGGTGCAGCTCGTCGACGATGTGCAGCACCGCACCCTGATGACGATCACCGACGCCGGGCTGACCGGGAAGAAGTCGGAGCGGTCGGTCGCCGTCGGGAAGCGCGCCGCCGAGAAGGCGAAGGCGGCAGGGATCACGAAGGTCGTGTTCGACCGAGGCGGTTACCAGTATCACGGCCGCGTGAAGGCAGTGGCCGACGGAGCCCGCGAAGGCGGGTTGGAGTTCTAAATGGCTGACATGACAGGTGGAGCCGGCGGAGCCGGTGGAGCTGGAGCCCCAGGCGGGCGTGGGCGTGGTGGTCCGGGCGGCGGTCGTGGGCGTGGTGGCCCCGGCGGCGGTCGGGGCGGGCCGGGCGGCGGCCGCAGCGGGCCGGGCGGCGGGCGTGGTGGTCCGGGCGGCGGCCGCGATGGGCGCGGTGGCGGCCGGGATGGCCGCGGCGGCCAGCAGCAGGACCGCGAGGGGTCGGATCTCCTCGAGAACGTGATCGCGATCAATCGCGTCGCGAAGGTCGTGAAGGGTGGTCGTCGCTTCAGCTTCAACGCGCTCGTCGCCGTCGGCGATGGGCAGGGGAAGGTGGGCGTGGCGACCGGCAAGGCGAACGAGGTCTCGGAAGCGGTCCGCAAGGCCGTGGACGGGGCGCGTCGCGCGATGGTGGCGATCCCGATGACGGGCGCGACCATTCCCCACGAGATCGTCGGACGTCACGGGGCCGGCAAGGTCCTGATGAAGCCCGCCGCTCCGGGTGCCGGTGTGATCGCGGGTGGCGCCGTGCGCGCCGTCCTCGAGTGCGTCGGGATCCACGACATTCTCACGAAGTCGCTGGGTTCGACGAACCCGCACAACATGGTGCTCGCCGCACTCGATGGGCTGCAGAGCCTGACGACGGTGGAGCAGATCGCGCGTGAGCGCGGGGTCGAGCCTTCGAGCCTCGGCTACCGGTCGCGCGCCAAGTCCAGGGACGTGGTCTAATGGCACGGACATTCGTGTGGCATCCAGGGAAGGGGCCCAAGACGACCCCGAAGAACACCCTCACCGAGGGAAAGGTCCGCATCACGCAGGTGCGGTCCGGGATCGGACACAACAAGACGATGAATGCGACCCTCGCCGCCCTCGGGCTGCGGCATCACCAGGCTTCGGTGGTGCACCAGGACTCGCCTTCCCTCCGCGGGATGATCAAGCGCGTGCGCCACTTGGTGGAAGTCACGCCGGTAAAGGAGTAGGACGATGAGTGACGAGAAGATCACACTGAACACCCTGGCACGGACGCCGGGCTCGCACCGCAACCGGAAGCGCATTGGGCGCGGACCGGGGTCGGGCACGGGCAAGACGTCGGGCAAGGGGCACAAGGGCATCAAGGCGCGCTCCGGCCATCACGGCCCGGGCGGCAACAAGCCGCACTTCGAGGGCGGGCAGATGCCGCTCACGCGTCGCGTGCCGAAGCGTGGGTTCACGAATCCGTTCCGGGTGGACGCGCAGGTCGTCGGGCTCGATGATCTCGCGCTCGTCACCGGGAACGAGATCACGATGGAGACGCTGACCACGGCCGGCCTGGTAAAGGCCGCGAAGGGTCCGGCGAAGCTGCTCGCCAATGGCGAGATCACCCGCGCGGTCACGGTGCGCGGTCTCAAGGTCAGCGGTCCGGCGCGCGAGAAGATCGTGGCGGCGGGCGGCACGGTCGAGGCGTAAGACTCAATGGCTCAGGCGAACCCGATGGCGGCGGTCGGCAACATCTACCGCACGCCGGAACTCTGGCAGAAGATCACCTTCACCTTCCTCTGCCTGGTTGTGTACCGGGTAGGGTCGCACGTCACCGCCCCCGGCGTGGACGTGACGGCGATGACGGATTTCTTTGCGAGCCAGGGCGGGGGACTCCTCGGCCTGTACGATCTGTTCGTGGGCGGCAACCTCTCGCGCTCCACGATCTTCGCGCTCGGCATCATGCCGTACATCTCGGCATCGATCTTTGCGCAGATCGCCGTGGCTGTCGTGCCGGCGCTCGACAAGATGAACAAGGACGAGGAAGGCCGGAAGCAGGTGACGCAGTGGACGCGTTACTTCACGGTCATCCTCGCCGCGGTGCAGGCGTACGGCTACGCGCTGTTCACCTCGGGCATCCAGGGCGCGGTGCAGAATCCGGGCACCGGCTTCGTGATGCAGATGGTCCTCTTCCTCACCACGGGCGCGCTGTTCGTCATGTGGCTGGGTGAGCAGATCACGGAGCGCGGCCTCGGCAACGGTGCCTCGCTGCTGATCTTCTTCTCGATCGTCGAGCGCTTCATCCCGTCGATCTTCCAGATGTTCGGCTTCGTCTCCACCGGCGCCGTGTCGATCCTCTCGGCCGTCGGCATGACGGCGACGATGGGTCTCGTGGTCGCCGCCGTGGTGGCGATGACCATGGCCGCGCGCCGCATCGCGATCCAGATCCCGCAGCGCACCATGGCGCGGGGCCGGCAGCGCGAGGCCGCGAAGAACTTCATCCCGCTCAAGATCAACACCGCGGGCGTGATGCCGATCATCTTCGCGCAGTCGCTGATCGTCGTACCGGGCGCGGTGGCGCAGTTCTCGGGCAATCAGGCGCTGGCGGATTTCGCCGACCTGTTCATCCCAGGCACGTGGCTCTACTTCGTGCTCTCGGCCGTGCTGATCATGTTCTTCACGTACTTCTACACGTCCATCATCTTCAATCCCGTGGATCTCGCGGAGAACCTGAAGAAGCAGGGCGGGTTCATTCCCGGCGTGAAGCCCGGGTCGAAGACGGCGGAGTACATCGACCACGTGGTCACGCGCATCACGCTGCCGGGCGCCGCGTTCCTCACGGCCATCGCGCTGCTTCCGATCTGGCTGGCGGACATGTTCGGCGTGCCGTTCCAGTTCGGCGGCACCTCGCTGCTCATCGTGGTCGGTGTGGCGCTCGACACGATGGCGCAGATGCAGCAGCACCTCCTCCTCCGCAAGTACGACGGTTTCATGAAGAAGGGAGGCCGGGTGCGCTTCCGCGGCAGGAACGTCCAGCAGGGCTTCTGAGGCCCGTGGCGTGATCGTCGTCCTGCTGGGCCCCCCGGGCGCTGGGAAGGGAACGCAGGGCGAGCGGATCGCGGCGGCCCTCGGGATCCCCAAGATCGCGACCGGCGATGTGCTCCGCGCGGCCGTGAAGGCCGGCACCAAGCTCGGCCTCGAGGCCCAAGGCTACATGGACCGGGGCGACCTCGTGCCCGACGCCGTGATCCTGGGGATCATGAAGGAAGCCCTCGCCGAGCCCTCGAACGCCAAGGGCGTGATCCTGGACGGCGTGGTGCGTACGGTGCCGCAGGCCGAGGGACTCGCCAAGGCGACCGCGGAGCTCGGCCGGAAGGTGGACGTGGTGCTCGCGTTCGATATCGCGGACGACGAACTCGTCGCGCGGCTCTCGGGACGCACCACCTGCGAGACCTGCCAGAAGCCCTTCAGTGGGCTCGCGCCGGGCTCCCCGTGCCCCAACGGCGACGGCGGCACGCTGGTGCGTCGCGCGGACGATGAGCCCGACGCGATCCGGACGCGACTCCGCGTGTACCGTGAGCAGACCGCACCCGTGCTCGACTGGTACATCGATGCCGGGGCCGAGGTCGCGCACATCAACGCCGTCGGCTCGTTCGACGACGTGACCACGCGCGCGCTCAAGGCCGTCGGCCGCTAGGCCGTCAGGGAGCCGCGGTGATCCAGCTCAAGAGCGCGCGCGAACTCGAGACGATGGCGGCCGGCGGCCGCATCCTCGCCTCCACGCACCTGCACATCAAGCCGGCCATCCAGCCCGGCGTCTCGACGATGGAGCTCGACACCATGGTCGAGCAGTTCATCCGCTCGCACTCCGGCGCGACGCCTTCGTTCAAGGGGCTCTACGGATTTCCGGGCTCCGCGTGCATCTCGATCAACGAGGAGATCGTGCACGGGATCCCGTCCAAGAAGCGGATCCTGGCCGAGGGTGACATCGTCACGGTGGACATTGGTGTGTTCTACGGCGGTTTTCACACCGATTCCGCGTGGACCTACCCGGTGGGCGTGATCGCGCCGGAGACGCAGCGGCTGCTCGAAGTGACCGAGGCGTCGCTGTGGGCGGGGATCGAGCAGACGCGGCTCGGGAATCACATCGGCGATATCGGCGCGGCGGTGGAGGGCGTGGTGACCGCAGCGCGCTTCAGCGTGGTGCGCGACCTCGTGGGCCACGGCGTGGGCGCGCAGATGCACGAGGAGCCGCAGGTGCCGAACCACGGCAAGCCGAAGCGGGGGCCGCGGCTGCAGGCGGGGATGACCATCGCGATCGAGCCGATGGTGAATGCGGGCGGACCGGCCACACGGACGCTGGCCGACAAGTGGACGATCGTGACGCTGGACGGCGAGATGTCCGCGCACTTCGAGCACACGGTGGCGGTGACTGAGAATGGGCCTCGGGTGCTGACGACGCTGAGCTAGCGGGCGCGTCGCGCGCCGCGCCTACAGCGCCCGCTCCACCGCCGCCGTCGCCCGCGCCGCCGCCTCGCCCGCGACCTTCACCAACCGCTCGGCCTCCGCGGCCAGCGGCGCGCCCGCCGCCTTGTCCGGCATCCCCACGACGTTGATCCGCACGTTGTACGCCGCCCCGCGGCACGCGGCCTCCGCGAGCAACGCCGCCACACCCGCGTCACTCGCGGCGTTCGTGTTCCCCTTCTCCGCGGCGATCGCCGCCAGCGTCGCAACCTCCGAACAGAAACGCGCCGTCTCGAGCGGAACCTCGGCGGCCTTCATCAGGCCGGCCTGGATCGCGGCGTCGCGCGCGGTCTGCTGCTCGGGCGTCTCCTTGGGGAGCCTGTACGCGTCGCTCACGAGTGTGTACGCGGCCGCGTCCTCGTCCTTGAGCTCGGCGAGCCGCCGCACGAGGTGTGCGGCGCGCAACCCGAGTTCCTGCATCTCCGCGTCCACCGCGGCGTACTTCTTTCGCCCGACGGTGAGTCCGGCCACCATCTGCGCGAGTGCTGCTCCCATCGAGCCCACTAGAGCGACGACAGACCCACCACCCGGCACCGGCGCGGAGGAGGCGACGTCGGCGACGAATCCGGCCACGGATTCACCACCGGAGGCGGCCGCGCGCACCTTCCGCTCGAGCACGGCGTCGGGTGTGTAGCCCTTCCACCGAAGATGCCGCGCCGCGGTCTCGAAGAGCGCGCGCTCGGGCACCAGTCCCACGATCTCGCTCCACGTGGGCGTC
>CAZGFE010000091.1:0-6956 GCA_964524665.1 uncultured Gemmatimonas sp. | reverse complement strand
CGCAGGTCGGGATGCAGAACCTGTGGATGCTGGTGGCGTTCCTCAGCATCAACCTCGCGATCCTGAATCTGCTGCCGATCCCGCTGCTGGATGGCGGGCAGATCGTGCTGCAGCTGGTGGAGGGGGCGATCCGTCGGCCGCTGCCGATGATGGTGCGGGAGTGGTATGCGCGGATCGGGTTGGTGGCGATCCTGGCGCTGTTCGTGACGGTGACGTTCAATGATCTGAAGCGGTTGGTGATGGGATGGTTCGCGGGCTGATGCCTAGCGAAGCGTCAATCGATACTGCCGCAAGCGACCGTAGAAGCGACGGCCGAGGATCTTTTTCCCGGAATCGGCAACGGTTTCGGCGTGTTCGTCACCGACTCAAGTGTGTGATCACGGCTCTCGCCCCCATTGCCGGGCTGCTGGTGATTGGTTGCGGAATGAGTTCACCCGAAGGTTCCTCGACGGTCGTGATTGAGTGGGCGCACACGTCTGGAGATATCGGCGGTCGGCGATTCTCGGAATCGGCTCAGATTACATCACGAAACGTTGGAGAGCTTCGCGAGGCGTGGAGGACGCGAATCGGCGATTTCGATTCCTCCAACGCCTGCATTGGGTGTGCAAGAAACGGCTGGCGAGCTGAGGCTACGCCGCTAATGCGGGGCGGTCTCGTCTATGCTGTCTCGCCGCGAGGTCGTGTTGTGGCGCTTGAGGCGACCTCGGGGCGCCTTCAGTGGACTTTTGATCCAAACGTCAACGGGAGTATTCGCTATCGTGAAGGATTCACTTCCCGCGGTCTGTCGCTGTGGAGCGACGAATCAGCAACAGACTCTCGCCACTGCGCGGAGCGAGTATTCTTGACGACGGTGGACGCGCGGCTCATCGCGCTAGACAGACTGACCGGTAGCAGATGTGGACGCTTCGGAGTGGACGGTGAGATCGACTTGCTCGTTGGAGTCTCGTTCGACGGCCGCCGGGCCGATCCGACACTCTACTCTGTCACGTCGCCGCCACTGGTGGTGGGGGACCTAGTCGTTGTTGGATCCACGGTAGATGGTCATGCTACTGTACCTCAGAATAGCGCCGCCGTGCGAGCGTTCGACGCTCGCAGTGGAGTACTCCGGTGGCAATTTTCTGCGCTCGGGAATTCGGAGATCGGAGACACCCGAGGCCGTCGAAGTATTGGTGGCGGGAACGTGTGGGGGTTGATGTCGGCGGATGAGCAGCTCGGCTTGATCTTCTTACCTACGGCCAGCGCATCCCCCAATCACTTCGGTGGCGATCGCCCGGGTAACAACGCCATGGCGAACTCACTAGTGGCGCTTCGTGCACGCGACGGAAGAGTTGCCTGGCACTACCAGCTAGTGCGGCACGATCTCTGGGACTATGATGTCGCGTCGCAACCGGTGCTGTTTCAACTCGACACGGACCACAGTGCTGTGCCTGTAGTGGTGGCGCTCGCCAAGTCAGGGACAGTCGTTGCTCTTGATCGAAGGAACGGTCGCCGGCTGTTCGACCTCGGCTCGCAATCCGTCCCACGTTCAGATGTAGAGGGAGAGCGCGCCTCGGCAACTCAAGTACGTGGAGACTTTGATGGAGTCTTCCAGTACGATCCGAAGTTCGCCGATAGCATCTTCGCACTTTCTAGTCTCGACCGTGCGGACTGCGCGCGGATTCGTGGGGCGGTCCGGTTCGAAGGGACTTACACACCGCCCTCGCTTTCGGGCTCATTGCTGTTTCCCGGGGTGTGGGGGGGACCCAATTGGGACGGAGCGGCCTGGGACGACGTGAATGGTCAGCTGCTCGTACCGGTTCGTAGATTGGGCACGGTAGTTCAACTTGTGCCCGGGTCCGACTTTGAGCGACTTGGCGCTCCTACCCCGGGCGAGCAGCGCTTTGTCGACGCGTCTGGGTCCTTCGGCTATCGACGTATTCCCTACATCGCTCGGTCTGGCATTCCTTGCTCATCGCCACCCTGGAGCGAGGTTGTTGCCATCCGCATTGGAAGAACGGCGCAGCTGTGGCGCCGAACAATCGGCACCGTGCCGTCGCTGTCTGGTTTTCGTGCCGCAGGGCAGTGGGGTTCGCTAGCGTTTGGGGGCATTCTGACCACGCGGGGGGGACTCGCCTTCGTGGCCGCGACGCAGGATGATCGCATTCGCGCGTTTGAGTCTTCGTCGGGGCGTCAACTGTGGGAGGATCGTCTTCCAGCAGGCGGCCAGTCGGCACCCATGAGCTATGAGATCAACGGACGGCAGTTCATCGCCATCCTTGCGGGCGGTCGCAGTGGAATTGGGTCGCCCGGCGACTGGATCGTCGCCTACAGCATCGGGGGTAGATAGGTGCTTCCGTAATCTTTCTACATAGACACATATTGCCAGCGTAACGACGCGAATACAGTCTTACTGCGGCCAGCGCAGAGCCTCGGCCTGCCGGTGCAGCACTTACCCGCCGCGGAGTCAGACTGTGACAATCGATTTGCACCTTAAGGGTGCTACGACCCTCATTCTGTGCGCCGCTGCACTCGTAGCAGGGTGTATCGGTGCGGAGCGCGTCTCGGCACCCGAGAGCGCAATTCTTTGGCATGGGATTGACGGAGCGACCGGACCGCAGGATCCTAATCCCTCACCGTGCGGCCCCCCGGGCGAGACTCTTCGGTCAGACCTGCCATCCTCAGCACCGGTGCGACGTCAGGTTGATGCTTACACGCCGTGCGCCTCAGACTACTCGATGGAATGCTCGCCCGCCAGCGCAAATTGGGGGCAGGTCGTGAGTTGCACGTATAGTCCGGGAAGTACGGCCGCTTCTGTGGTCTCGTGGACTTTTGAAGGGTCAGGAAACGAATACGTATTCGTTGAGAACTCGTCGAGCTATTGGTCGGGTGCGATGGTGCGGGGTGGAAGCGTGACTGTTCGCGTAGACCTAGGCGGCGAGGTGAAGGCACTGCCTCCCTTCCCGGTATCGGTTGGTCCGCGGCCAGGAACGTTCTCTTGGGCATCCTCGGTCGGGGGGCGCGCCGGCACGCCGGGAGAGATTGATCAGTGCTTCTTGCCTTTTAGTGAAACTAGCCCGGAGATCGGGCTGGTATCAGGTTCGAGCTGCAGTGCGGGGTCTCACACGGGACAACAGGCACTTTTCACCCCCGCAAATCCGAATAGCGGGGGATGGTTCGAGACCACGACAATAAGTGAAGGCCCGAACTCTGGCTTGAGCTACGTTGTATCGGCTAGCGCCACCATGCAGCTCCGATCTCAGATTCGACGTATCTTCAGGTCCGACGACGTTGGGTCGCCCCTGCCTTCGGGCTCGTACTTGGCGCAAGCATGCGGAAGCACAGGCACGCACTCCACCTACTACGTCAACACGTACTGTTTGTATTCGCTGTCCTTCGCGATGTTTTGGAATGGCGCATGGTCCCATGAGAACAGCCACTTGGCGAGTGCGCTGAACGCCGCGCGAGCACCGCAGGGCGACTTGCACAAGCGGCTGCATGGCCTAGTGCTTTCGGAGGGAGCCCTGTCCGTGGCAGCTTCGGAGCAATACGAACTTGCGCATTCGCACATCTTCTACACTGCGTTTGCGACACATGCGGGCGAGTCAATCCACAACCACACGTTTTGGTGGAATCCCTTCGGGGTCTGGAAGAATCGTACGTTCCCCACCTCTTATTAGCCGGAGAGCCACATGCGAACCTTCTGCGCTTGCTGGGCCGTTGGGCTGGCGTTGTGGTGTCTGGTCGCGGGGGGGGATCTAGCGGCGCAGACGCCAGATCGCATCCGAGAGTTTCCTCCTGGGACTACGACGGCTGCGGAAGCGTCTAAAGCGCTTCGCGAGAAGGGAACTCCGGGTTTCTCGCTGAGAACCCTTAGGCAGGTCGGACACGCGTTTCCGGCTCATGAACTAGATGCACTTGCCGACACGCTCGTTGCGTTCATTGTTCGAAGTGTGGCTAGCGGTACCAACGATGGCGCCGTATCTGAAGCCCGTCGGGCACTCGGACTCTCAGGAGTCTCGGCTGGAGACGGAACCCCTTACGCAGGTGCCGGGAGGCGATTGCTCAGAATCATTGAGGGAACTCCCGCCTCGTACCCTGCGGGAGAGCTGTTCTATCTCGGACAACTCGCGGACAAGCAGGAAGCAGTTCGGCTGCTATCGTCGCTCGCGAGGTCCGAGCTTGAGATTGCGGAGCGCGCGATTGGGATGCTATTGCGCGATCTCGGGCCCGAAGGAGAGGTGGCCGTGGAGCGTATCTTTCTTCAGGGCGAGGCTCGTAGTCCGGGTGCCCGTCGCGTCCTTCAGGGCGTCGCCACGACTCGAGGGTGGGCGTCGCCGCGCCGACCATAGCGGTGCCACAGGCACCTAGGCGCGGCTCGGCGGGCTGACTGTTGCTCGATGGTTTTTCCGCACCGCTGGTTGGGCGACTATTGGCAGGTGGTGATGGGGTGGTTCGCAGGCGGGTAAGGCGGTCATGGTATTCCGACGCCTCGTCACCATCGCGATCCTCGGCGTCGCCGCCTGTGATGGACGTTCACCGATAGATGCCGCGCCCGAGTTTGTCGAGACACACCTGATCGTTGACGTTGTCTCGTCCGAGGGTGCGCCTGTCGTCGGAGCGATCGTGCAGGTCACGCAGCCCGGGTCGCTGACTGGGAGAGTGTGGTCGCGAACCACCAACGCAGCGGGACGCGCCGAGGTGTTCGATCGATGGGGGCACGGGCTGGAGTGGATGCCTGTCTCGATCACGGTGCAGCCGCCGCTGGACCTCGGATTGGCGCCGCGATGGCAGGCCGATTCGGTGCGATTTCAGCCGTTCCCCGTGAAGCCGCACTACACGACCGTCGTGTTGGATTCGCTTTAGTTTCGAACGGTCGCCAGGGTCTCGGTCCAACCGTGGCGGCGCAGCCGCCGCAACCCATCCTCGTCGGCGAACGTCGAATAGATCGCGTCCCGACCCACGCCCGCGACGTATTCGCCGATCGGAAGTTCAAGTACGGCGACCAGCCGCCCTTGCCGATCGATCACGTCGTATCGCTGCGTAGCCGACCGTGAGGTCACGGTGCGCATCACCAGCACCACACCGCTCGAATGCACGAGCATCGGCGGAGCAGGGACGCTGATCGATCTCGGCGTGACCGCCGGAATGAAGGCCGGCCACCCGGGCTCGTCACCAGTTGAACAACGAAAGCTCGGGTGGAATACACGCTTGTAGGCGAAGCACCGCTCGTCTGCATCCAGCGCCGTGCGAACGAATGGCAGGTTCGGGCCGCGGGTCCACTGGCCATCCGGCGCTCGGAACTCCACGCGATAGGGGTCCGCTCGCGCGACGGTCAGCCAGCCATCCGGTCCGAGTATGGCCTGATCCTCGAGCGCGAGTGGGCGCGAAGCAATAATCATCGCGGGCTGTGCTCCCGACGGGGGGCGGGTGGAGTAGCCGGCGCCCCCTCGGCGTCGGATCGTCCCGGCGACCGACGCTTGATCCGATGCCCGAGCGCGCAGGATCAGGCGAAGCGAGTCTGCGGTTTCATTGGAGGCAGACACGCCCGGGCGGGGATTCGGATCGGGCAGGTTCTGCACGAGGAGCACCTGACCGGCGGCATTCGCCCCACGTACCTCGCCTCGAGTGTCGAGTGGCGCCGTCGTGTGCACGAAGCGAGCTCCGGAGAGAACGCTCAGGCGCTTCGAGTAGGCATCGACCAGAAGTGTCGAATCGTTCGGCAGCGCGAAAACGTCGCGTAGTGCGCGGTACTCGCCGGGACCATCGCCCCGCCGACCGAGCGACGTGGAGCGGACTCCGTCGGCGCTGATGTGCCACAATGAGCTCTCCGACGGATCGACGACCAGCACGGAGCCGTCGCGCAGCTCCCTGACGGACGAAACGTGGGTGAACGACTCCGCGGACGTCCACGTCGCTGGCGCGAGGCGTACTCGACGCTCACCTTGCGATGTTGCCGCGATCGGCAGCGAGAGGAGCAACAGTAGATGCGGGGTCTTCGAGAAGTGCGCCACAATTACCTGAAATGGAGTGCCTCGTCGTGGTCACAGAACCTGAGGGCCCGTAAACCGAGAGGGAAGTCCCGAGGTGACGTGAACACGGGGCCCAGGGTACTGCGCCGATGATGAGTGTCTTCGGAGCGATCTCGCGTGTGGCGGCGGCGTCGGCGATCTGGCTGGCCGCTCTGGCCTGCGGCTCACCCACTGATCCCGGCTGCCCGCGAAACACCGCCTGCGACGATTACGATCTCACGGGCCACCACGCATTGGTCGTTCGCATGCAAGTGCGCTACACCGTCGGCGCGCCTGTCGTCGGCGCGAACCTCCGGGTTGTGATCGAACCGCCGGCTGGGGCACGCCCTAGTGCGATCACGCTCGAGGCAACGACCAACGACGTCGGCCAGGCGGACGGCTATGTGTCCTTCTATGGTCTCGTGGCTGGCCAGGCGATGATCAAGGTGGTCGTGGAGCCGCAGCCCCCGTTCGACCTGCCGGCGGTCACCGCGATGGACTCGGTTCGGGTCACCACGACCCGCAAGCAGGGGGAGCAGTGGTACCGGAGTATCGTCGTCCTGTATCCCCCACACCCCATCCCAACGCCCTGACCCGCCCCCTTTACATCCCGACCAAAGTCACCTAACTTTGTATGCTACCACGGATTACGTAACTAAACGCACTGCAGAACGCAGGCAAGGACATCAGGGATGGCGTTCGTCAAGACGGCGGCGATCGAGAAGCATCGCCAGCACGAGACCGACACGGGCTCGTCACAGGTGCAGGTCGCGGTACTCACGGAGCGGATCAACTACCTCACTGAGCACTTCCGCGCGCACAAGAAGGACCACCACAGCCGTCGTGGCCTCCTGAAGATGGTCGGCAAGCGCCGGCGGCACCTCGACTACCTCAAGAAGACGGACGTCGAGTCCTACCGCAAGATCATCGCCGACCTCGGCCTGCGCTACTGAGCGCATCACCCACACG
>CAZGFE010000090.1:0-7672 GCA_964524665.1 uncultured Gemmatimonas sp. | reverse complement strand
CGCTTGGAGATCGGCGTGCTCGGCTTCTCGACGATCTTCGTCATGTGGCCGTTGGCGTCCGTCACCACCACGCCGAAGCGCTGGTAGTCCTCGACCTCCTTCGTCCAGATGATCCCGTCGTCGTCGCTGGTCTCGATGACCGAGAGGTCAGCGTCGAAGATCGTGTCCACGAAGATGATCAGCACCGGCTGGTCCACGTACGGCCGCGCGAGATCCACCGCGCCCGCCGTGCCGTCCTGCACCTTCTGCTCCACATAGACGCCGGGGATCTTGTAGTGCGCGTTGGCGTGCGCCTCGACCTTCTCCTTGAGATGGCCCGTGATGTACACGACCTGCTGCACATCCTTCAGCTTGGCGACGTCGTCCATCACGTAGTCCATCACCGGCTTGCCGGCCACACGCAGCATCGGCTTGGGCACGGTGTGCGTGTGCGGGCGCAGGCGGGTGCCTTTGCCGGCGAGCGGAATGATCACTTTCATGGCGTTGATGTCCCTTCGCGCCCATAGCGGTCGCTGAGTCGCACCACGTCGTCGAGATGCGGGGTGGATGCCTCGAGGACGTCACAGTCGGTGACGGCCTCCATCTGATGAATGGTGTGCGGCGTGTTGCGGAAGCTCTCGCCCTCGCGCAGCAGCACCTCGCGGAGTCCGCCTCCCTCATCGACGCGATAGATCATCTCGCCGCGGAGGAGATGAATGGTCTCGTCCTTCTGGTTGTGGTACTGCACGGACAGTGCGTGCCCTGCCTTGATGTGCAGGACCTTGCCCACGTAGTGCTCCGTGTGCGCCCAGATGATCTCGTGACCCCACGGCTTCGGGACCACGCGCACCTCGCTCTTGCCAGCTCCTGTCGTCACTTCAGCATCTCCAGTGGGGTGAGACTGATGCTGCTCGGCGCCGTCACGCACGCGCTGACGCATTTTCCGCAGCCGGTACAGGCGTCGCCGATCACCGGCCGCCCGCGGGCATCCATCTTCAGCGCGTCCTCGCCCACCGGGCAGACGCGCGCACAGATCCCGCATTCCACGTCGCGGTACGTGATGCACCGCTCCGTGTCGATCGCCAACTCGCCCAACTTCACATCGCGCCAGCCCCAGGGCGGCACCTCGAGCGCCGGCGTCGGACAGGCCGCCGCGCACGGCATCGTCTCGCACATGATGCAGGCCGTCACCGCGACATCCAGCACCGGCGTCCCCGCCGCCAACCCTGCCGACGTCGGCAGCTTCGTGATGGCGTGCACCGGACACACGTCCGAGCACGCACCACACCGCGTGCACGCGCCGAGGAAGGCCGGTTCCGGCAGCGCTCCTGGCGGCCGCACGTAGCGCACCGGTGCGACCCTCTCGCCCACCGCCCCGACCATCTCCCGCAGCGCACGCTGGATCCCCTGCGTGAAGAATCCGCGCCGATCGAGCTTTCCTGAGTCGTCCGGCATTCAGGGAATCTGCCCAGCGCGCCGGGGAAACATAAGAGGGCCGCTCCGGCTGGAGCGGCCCTCCCGACCTGCGCCCGACGGGCTAGTGCGCCGTCAGCAGCGTGTCCCGCAGCTTCGACAGCCGCCGCTTCACCGACCCGTCCATCACGGTATCGCCCACGCGCACCACGACGCCGCCCAGGATCCGCGGATCCACGGAGACGTGCGCGACGACCGTCTTCTTGAGCGCCGTCGTGAGCGCGGCCTTGAGCGCCTCACGAGCCGCGTCATCGTACTCGCGCGCGACGGTCACGCGCGCGTGCACCCGACCCGCAGCCGCGTCGAGCAGGTTGTGGTACTCCACCGCGATCTCCGGCAACAGCATCTGCCGACGGTTCGAGACGAGCTTCTGCACGAAGAGCACGAAGGGCCGCGGCGCCTTGTCGCTGAGCGCCTTGCCGAGCACCACGTTCTTCTCGCCCGCGCTCACCTGCGGCGCCTCGAGGAAGTTGCGGAGCGCCTTGTCCTCGCCGACGGCGTCGCCGAGCGCGCTGATCAGCGCGCCCCAGCCCTCGGCGTCCTTGGCCTTGCCCGCGAGCGCGAGAAGAGCCTCGGCGTAGTTGCGGGCGATCGAGACGTCGCGCATCAGTTGGCGCCGAGCGAGCTGAGGTACTGCTGCACGAGCTTGCGGTCGGCATCGCTGTCGAGCCGCTGCCCGATCACCTTGCCGGCACCAGCGAGGGCGAGATCCACCGCTTCACGGCGGAGCTCGTCCACGGCCTTCGTCTTCTCGTTCTCGATCTCCTTGCGCGCGCGCTCGAGGAGCTCGGCCTGCTGCTGCCGCGTCTGCTCGAGCATCTCGGAGCGCATGGACTCGGCCGTCGCGCGGCCTTCGGCGATGTACTTCTGCGCTTCGTTGCGGGCGGTCTCGATCGCGGCCTTCTGCTCGGCGAGAAGCTTGGCCGACTCGTTCCGGTCTCGCTCGGCGGCGGCCATCGCGTCGGCGAGGGCCTGCTCACGCGCGCGGACGGCGCCGAGGATCGGGCCGAACGCGAACTTCCGGAGGATCAGGAGCGTCGAGACGAAGACGACGATCGTCCAGGTGATCAGCCCGTAGTGCGGGTCGAGCAGATTGACCTTGGCCCCCTCGGCGGCCGCGGCGAACGCGGGCGAGGCGGTGAGTGCAAGGAGGAGTGCGGCAGCGGAGAACGAGCGCATGGTGGTGCGGATGAGAGAAGTGGAGTGGGAGGGGACGGCCCGTGTGGGCCGCCCCGCTCCCCGACCGACTGTGCTTAGAACTTGCCCTGGATCTGGTACGCGATCACGACGCCGAACAGCGCGGCGCCTTCGATGAGCGCGGCCAGAATGAGCGCGGCCGTCTGGATCTTGCCGGCAACTTCCGGCTGACGGGCCATGCCCTCAACGGCCTGACCACCGATGCGACCGATGCCGATGCCGGCGCCGATCACGGAGAGACCAGCACCCAGTCCAGCGCCGATGAGCGCGAGGCCAGTGCTGTTGGACGCCGCCTCAGCGGCACCCTGGAGGAGCGGGAAGATCGTCATGGTTCGAACCCTGTAAGTGTTGTCCTGCGTTCTCCTGCGCGCCGTTCTTGGCGCTGCCCGCCGGCGGGACCGAAGTCCCAGCGAGCTTCACCCGACATTCGCCGAGCTACCAGCGAGCACTACAGGTGGCAGGTAGCAGGTATCTGGTGTCAGAGACACCACCCGCCAACAACCTCCCGAGCCTCACTCCCTTCACCAACAACTCAGCCCTCGAGCTAAGTAACCCACCTGACACCAGACACCTGCCACCTGCTACCTGCAGTTCCTAGTGATGCGCCTCGCGGATCTGCCCAATGAACACCGCAGACAGAAGCGTGAAGATGAACGCCTGAAGGAACGCCACGAACAACTCGAGCAGCATGATCGCCACCGCCATCCCGAGCGGCGCGAGGCCCACCAACGCCCCCATCCCGCCCCCGCCCGCGAACATGAAGAACAATCCCATGAACGCCAGCACGACGATATGCCCCGCCGTCATGTTCGCGAACAAACGGATCGCCAACGCGAACGGCTTCGTGATCTTCCCGATCATCTCCACCGGGCTCATCACCAGGAACATCACCGGCCGCATCACCAGCGGCAGATCGTTGTTCCAGTAGAAGAGCGTGTTGAAGTAGCCCATCCCCTGCGCGCGAATGCCCGCGATCTCGACCGTCAGGAACGTCATCACCGCCAGCGTCGCGGTCACTGAGATGTTCCCCGTGGCCGTCGACCCGTACGGGACCAAGCCCAGCAGGTTCATCGTCAGGATGAAGAAGAACACCGTGAGCAGGTACGGGACGAAGCCTTCGCCGTGATGCCCCACGTTCGGCAGAATGACCTCATTCCGGATGTAGAGGACCATCGCCTCGAGCGCGTTGGAGGCGCCCTTGGGCGGCGCACCGGCCGCGGCACGACGAGCCTGCGAGCGCGCGGCGAGGATCATGATCAAGCAAAGGAGCGTCGCGCCGAGCACCAGGAACACCACGTGCTTGGTCGGCGAGAGGTCGATCGTCAGCGGGCCGAGGTGGATCGGCTCCCAGTGCGGAAGCGTGATCTCCTTGAAGAACGGCGGGAGGATCCACGGCACTTCCATGTGGTTCCCGTCGGTGATGTGCGGCGTGATGATGTCCACCTTCGCGGCCTCGTGCGACTCGGCGGCCGGTGCGGCGGCGGGGTCGGTGGGGGCCTGCGCACCTTCCTGCGCCCCAACGGGGAGCGCGGCGCTGAACGCGAAAAGGGCGGCAACGGCGAGAAGACGACGGAGCATCATGGCTTCAGGAAAAGTGGCTCGATCAGCATCGTGATGAACAGAAAACCGGCGAGACTCAGGAGCGCCGGACCCGACGGCAGCGCCAGCGCCTTCGTCCCGACCAGCGCGTACGCGATCAGGACCCCGAAGCGGATCACCGACCCCAGCCCCCACCCCGCGATCGGATTCTTCGCGACGAAGGGTTTGGCAACCGCAAAGGCGATGAGCTGCACGCCGAACGCGATCACCGCACTGCTCCAGACCGCGCGGGCGATCCCGGGTTCGGGGCGGAGGACCGTGATCCCCCACGCGCCGCCGAAGATCAGAAGGGCGGCGGTGCCGGCGAAGGCGAGCCCTTTCTTCACTTCCCCGTCTCCCGCTTGGTCTGCTCCTGCTTTGCTGCATCCTCTCGGCGTTGGTCGGACATCAGACTCCGGTACATCGAATAGAAGGCCGCTCCGGCGCCGATGAAGACCCCCAATATCAGGAATGGGCCGTCCGTTCCGAGTTTCCGGTCCACCCACTGCCCGATGTAGAGGAAGAGGAGGATGGAGAGGGCGAATTGCAGGCCGAGGCCTGCGTACTTGCCGGCGGCCCCGAAGGACCCGCCCTCACTCGGTGGTCTGCCCATTTCAGCAGTGAAAAATAGGAGCTTGTGAAATATTTCGCAAGCAAGACGGGAGACGGAAGACGGAAGGGGAAAGGCACTGCGATGCGGGGTTTTCCACGGGGAATTCCACACTTTCCTCCCACGACCTCGCAAATTCGTGATTGTGGACCAAGTGTACGGCGGGGCTCAACTTAGGCGTGACCAACTATTTGACGGATCGTCTTGGTGTTGATAAGTTTCTGACACTCCCACCGGTACTGATCGCGATGAAAGAAAAGGTCCCACTCACATTGGTTTGCGTTGCAGTCCTCGCATTTGCTTGCGGGCCGCGCACCAGTGGAGAGTCGGCGACCACGCGATCGACCAAGAGCAGTCACGTCGCGACGGCGGACGCTCCGCTCGCTCCCACACTCGATGTCACCGTTGGCGAAGCTGTGCGCTTCGCGTTCCGTGTGACGAATGCGAGTGACAAGAAGCTCGAGGTGCTCTTCCCCGACGGGCGCACGCACGATGTGATCGTGCTCGACTCCCTCGGCCGCGAAGTGTGGCGCTGGAGTGAGGGGCGGCTCTTCACGCAGTCGGTGCAGAACAAGGTGCTGCGCGCGAGCGATTCGATCGCGTTCGATGGTGCGTGGCGCGCGCCGGCGCCTGGCGCGTACACGGTGGTGGCGACGCTGGAGAGCGTGAACTTCCCGGTGGAGCAGCGGCAGGAGTTCGTGGTTCGGTAGCTCTGGACCCGCCGCGCTCAGCGCGGCCGAGGGGCCCCGCGTTACTTTGAGCGTTCGCCTCCCCCGCCCGACCTCAACCTCCAGAGCCCGCAGTGACCCACTCTGTCGTGCGCGACGCCGCCGATGCGCGGGACCTCGAACTTCTCGAGCAGCTCGCCGCCGCCAAGCAGGACATGGCGCGCCAGATCGGCCAGCGGATCGTCGGGCAGCACGAGATCGTCGAGAGTCTCACGAGCGCGATCCTCGCCGGCGGCCACGTGCTGCTCGTGGGTGTGCCTGGGCTCGCGAAGACGCTCTTGATCGCAACGCTCGCCGAGTCGCTCGACCTGCACTTCTCGCGCGTGCAGTTCACTCCCGACCTGATGCCTGGCGACATCACCGGCACGGAGCTCCTCGAGGAGGACCACGGCACCGGCAAGCGCGCGTTCACGTTCGCGAAGGGCCCGGTATTCGGGAACATCATTCTGGCGGACGAGATCAACCGCGCGCCGCCGAAGACGCAGGCCGCGCTGCTGCAGGCCATGCAGGAGCACAACGTGACCGTCGCGGGCAAGACGTATCCGCTGCCGGAGCCGTTCTTCGTGCTCGCGACGCAGAACCCCATCGAGCAGGAGGGGACGTACCACCTGCCCGAGGCGCAGCTGGACCGCTTCATGTTCGAGCTGCGGATCGGGTATCCAAGCGTGGCCGAGGAGGAGGCGATCGTCGCGACCACGACGGGCGTGCAGGCCGGCGTGGTGAAGCCCGTGCTGAGCGCCGCGCAGGTGATCGAGATGCAGCAGTTGGTGCGCCGGCTTCCTGCCCCGCCGTCGCTGGTGAGTTACGCGGTGGGGATCGCGCGGTCGACGCGGCCGGACGAGCCGGGGGCGAGCGACGCGGTGAAGAAGTACGTGAGCTTTGGCGCGGGGCCGCGCGCGGGGCAGTATCTGGTGCTCGGCGCCAAGGCGCGCGCGGCGATGGATGGGCGCGCGGTGCCGGATCTCGAGGATGTGGATGCGGTGGCGTTCAGCGTCCTGCGGCACCGGGTGGTGCTGAACTTCCGCGCGGAGGCGGAGGGGATGGGGATCGAGAAGATCCTGGGGCTTGGCACCAAGTAGCGACCTGTCGCCAGGGTCTGGCGCGGCGTAGGATTGCTGTCCGGTGACGGCGGGGTGACGCCCCTCCCCCGGATATCCGGGATGCGACGTCGTCGACAGGAGGGCCCCGGCGTGGTGCGGATCCGCGTACTCGGCGCAACGGAGATCTCGATCGGGCATCGCCGGATCGGGATGAACACCGAGTTGCTCTTTGCCGTCGCGTTGCATCTCACCACGCGCGCGGGCGAGCGGATCGTGCGCGAAGACTTGCTTGAGCTCTTCTGGCCCACTGGCAACGGCGAAGATCGCCGGCACGCCCTCCGACAGATGCTCTACCGTCTGCGGCAGAAGGGACTCGAACTCAAGGAAGAGGGCGACTGGATCGGACTCGACCCCGCCGAAGTCGACAGCGACCTGCGCAACGCCCTCGAGGACGACTGGCCGGACAAGGCCGACGCCGCAGCGGTTGACGCTGCCGCCACGTTCACGCCGAGCTTCAGCAAGCGGCTGTCGAGCGACTTTCACGAGTGGATCGACGGCGTGCGCGACCGCCTCGCGTCGCAGCATCGTCGCGCGGCGCTTAGGCAGATCTATCAAGCCCGGCGTGAGGCGCGGTGGGCGGACCTCGAGCGCTGGGCGATGCCGGTGCTTCGCTCGGATCCGTTGAATGAAGAGGCGACGCTGGCTCGCGCAGAGAGCGCGGCGATGGCGGGGTCGAAGACGATCGCGCTCGAGATCCTGGACAACTACCTGATGGAGGTTGGGGAGATCTCCGAAGCGCTCGGGCGTCCGGCGGTGCTGCTGCGCAAGCGGCTCGCGGAACGGCGGCCGGACTGGGCGACGCGCGGTCCAAAGGAGGTGCCGCTGGTCGGGCGGACCGAGCTCATGCGGCGACTGACGGGACTGGTGGAGGCGGCGTGGCGTGGGGAAGGGAGTGCGGTGGTGTTGGTGGGGGCGCCGGGGATCGGGAAGACGCGGTTGGCGATGGAGACGAGAGCGTATGCGGAGTTGAAGGGGATGCGGACGGTGGTGGTGCGGGCGGAGGTGGG
>CAZGFE010000089.1:2219-7820 GCA_964524665.1 uncultured Gemmatimonas sp. | reverse complement strand
GGCGGCCCTGCCGCCGCAGTTTATGGAACGGCCACAGCACAACCAAACGTTATACCGACAAGAGCATGCAGTTGCCCGCTCGCTTTGGAGAGCATGCAGGGCGTGTGCCGGGTGTCGGGCCGCAGCCAGATTTCTCCGTAGCGATTCCACGTTGTATCCCCCCGCGGAGCGTCGCACTTGTGTTCCATCGCGCGAGGCTGGGCATCACCATTCCGCCCGTCTTCGGATCATCGCAGGAGGCATCGCGCGGCTCTCCTAGCCGCGCTCTTCCTCGCACCTGCCGTCGCGTCGACGCAGGCCGTGCCGACCGATATCCAGTGGCCACCAGCGAGCGTGTCGGCGCCGCGGACCATCTCACTGCTTGCCTCGCCCGCGCTCACCCTCGGATCGGCCTCAGGGCCGGATCACCTGCTCCTATCTGGCGTGGTAGGCGCAGCGCTGCTCGCGGACGGCGGCGTCGCCGTCGCCGACGGTTCGGCGCAGCGGATCGTCTTCTTCAACGCGCGAGGCCAGTATCGGCGCGCCGTCGGCCGTCTGGGCGACGGACCGGGTGAGTTCCGCTTTCTTCGATGGTTTGGCCGGTGCGGCAACGGCGTGCTCGCAGCGTACGACGGTGCTCCGGCCTCGCTTACTGCGATGTCAGAAGAGGGGGAGTTCAAGCACCGCTCCCTCCTGCCCGCGGGCTTCGGCTTTCAAACGCCGATCGCATGCCGTGATCCGAACCGCATCACCTTCTTGATGCAGGGGCCCTCGGTCGCGTCGCCGCCCGGCCGATTCGTCATGGCACCCACCGCGGTGGTCAGCCTCGTTGAGAGCCAGCGGGTTGACACTCTGGCTGTCGGCGCAGGCCAGGTCTACTATTTCGCGACCGGCACCCCGGGTGCGTACGCGGACGTTCCGCTCCGACCTAAGACGCTCGCAGCCGCCGGTCCCTCGCGACTGTTCGTGATGGAAAGTGCGCTCGACACCGTCCGTGTGGTGCGCGACTCGACCACGTCCGCTGCCGCTGTGATGCTCGGTCTGCACCGCTTGCCCATGACGCGCGCGCACTGGGAACGCGGGATTCAAGACCGGCGCGCTCGAGAGCCGCTCGATCGCACGCGGCGCATCCTCGATGCCGTCCTCGGCGAAGTCGGCCCCGCGCGCGAGCTTCCGACGGTGGCGGAGCTGGCCGCAGATGCGAACGACATGCTCTGGGTCAAGACATTCGACAACTACCTCACACCGCACGCCGTCTGGCTTGTCGTAGCTCCAGATGGACGCGTCGTGGCGCGCGCCGTCGCGCCCGCCTCGCTTCGCCCGTTGGAGATTGGGCGGGACTACATGCTCGGCGTCGCCTACGACGAGGATGGCGTGGAGACAGTGGTCCTCCACAGGTTCAGACCGATCGCGCGCGGTCGATGACCGGCGCGGCTGTGCTCGGATGCAGACGATCGATTTCGCGCCGCGCGGTATAACGACGGTTGGTGCAGATGGCCGTGCGAAGGAAGCGGGGCGGCGGCCCCGCTTTATTGAACGGCACGGGCCGGCGTGGCCGCCGCCCCGCATATTATTGGAACGGCCACAGCACAACCAAACGTTAGACCGACGTGTGTCATTCCGGGGCAAACCAGTAATGCGCTTCTCACAGCGAATCGGTGCTCAACCAGTACGCGTCGAGGTGCAGCGCGAGAGCATTGATGCCCCCCTGCGGAACAAGCTGTGGTCCGCTATCTGCATCTGTGTACTCGACCTCGACGAGTACCAGCGTAGCCGGGCGGGCCTAGACATCGAGACGGCGACCCTCAGGCTATGGGTGCACCACTTCAACGAGCGCTCTGACACTCTCCCCTCGTGGGAGTACGGTCGGTTCACGGACGAGCTGCGCAGGCGCTTCCTCGCGATGAAGTGGTACGAGGTGTACGACTTTCTCGAAGCTCTCATTGCCGAGTTGCCGGTAGGCACTAAGAAATCGCTGATCGGTCTCGCGACCTCGTTCCTCGAATCCGAGATGTCGGCGTATCGCATCATAGATGGCCGTGTGGCAGAGATTGTCAGTGCCACAGACATCGCCGCGATTGAGGACGCCGTCGTGGCAACGGCACCCATGCTCGGTGCGCAGGCTCATCTCCGTCGCGCCCTCGTGCTCCTCACCGATCGCGCCGCACCCGATCCACGCAACTCGATCAAGGAGTCAATTCTTGCGGTCGAGGCTGTCTGTCAGGCAATCACTGGAGACGCCAAGGCGACGCTCGGACAGGCCATCAAACGTCTGGAAGACTCTGGAGTCGCGCTCCATCCGGCTTTGGTGAAGGCGTGGAGCAGCCTCTACGGCTACACAAGCGCCGCCGGGGGCATCCGCCACGCCATGAGCGACGTACCGACCCTGACTTTTGCAGATGGCAAGTACATGTTGGTCAGTTGCAGCGCGTTTGTCCTGTATTTGGTTGAACTGGCCTCAGCGGGCGGGGTGACCCTGGCGCCGCCAAAGTAGTGGCGGTACGGCGCGGTCTAACGACGCTTGGTGCAGATGGCCGTGCGTCGGAAGCGGCGGCAGGGCCGCCGCTCTGTGGCCGGGTTGGACGCGGCGGCCCTGCCGCCGCAGTTTATGGAACGGCCACAGCACAACCAAACGTTATACGGACGCCGCCAATTACGTTCGTACGAATCGAACCAGCGGCTCCATTTTGCCCGCGTCTGCAGCCCGAAGTGCTCGCAGGTATTCCTGGCGCAGCTCCTGACTGTCAGCTCGCTTCGACGCCGCGCCCCAACTGAATGGGGGCCGTCCCCATCTGCGCAGCAGTAAGTCTGTTGCCTCTCGGGCATGTCGTCCGTTCCCGTTCGGCCAAGGGTGAATTAGCACCAGCTGATGGTGAAATCTCGCCGCAACGGCATCCAGTTCCTCCGGTGAGTGCTTTGCTGCTTCATACTGCACCTTCGTGTTCTCTAGGAGGTCTCTGACAAGACGTGGCACTTCTTGCCATGGGAATCGCCCGATGCTCTTGTTCCTCGTGCGGTACTTCCCTGCCCATCTCCAGGTTTTCTCGAACATTTTCTTGTGCAATGTTCTCAGTGCCTTCTCATCGAGCATATCCGGTGTTCGCACACCGGCCCAGGCAATCGCCGCGCGAATGTTTTCGGCTTCCCATTCGTTCAGCTCCGCCCGTTTGCCGATGTGCTCCGGGATAAGTCCCTCCGATTCGTCTTCGTCTAGAGGGGTGTTCCCGTCTTCCGGGTCGTACCACGCAGTCAGTTCCATCGGATCAGTCCCACAGCCTCGATCCGCGCCTGTTTATCCATCGCTCGACCGACTGTGTCAGACTTGGTGACTCCGTGACTCCTCGGTCTTGATTCTCAAGCCTCATGGTATGCACCAACCGGCTGTTCTCTTGGCTTGCCTTGAGAAACGCCTGTCGCTCCACCATTTCCGCCAATGGCACTCTGGGAATGAACGCAATCTGCAGGTCGCATCCGAGCGCTTCGGCAGCGCTTTGCAACCGAGAGAGAGAGATTGATCCGTTCGCTTCTCGGCTCTCTAGGTCCGCAATCCCAGGCGCTGAGACACGGAGCCGCCTTCCCAGCTGGGCCATCGTCATTCCGAGCGCTCTTCGAACCGTGCGAATCCAGCCTCCCTTAATGGGCTCTAGGCGCGGCATTGTTTGCAAACGCGCATCTAGTTGCCGCCGAAGCATTTCTCTCGAATTCATAGCGCCTCCAATCGACAATATTTAGTTATTACTTAATAATTCGACAAGTGAAATTAAGTTATAGCTTTATTTATATCTTGTCAATATTAAGTTATAACTTATTTTATGGCTTCCGTAATTGCTTTAAGTTATTTATTTACAACATCTTACACAAACAATGAAATGTTGACATAAGTCAGCACCCCTAGGACTTTTTGCGTATTTGATGATTGGAATCCCTTCTAAGAACATCGGCATCGCGATCATCATCATCATCTTCTTCGTGATGTTGCTCAGCTTGATGCTGGTGTTGCTGCTGCAACTGCTGCTGAGGCTCTACTAGATAATGAAGATCCTGTTCTTGATCACTGATGGATATCGGAGAAGCCGTATAACGACGCTTGCTGCCGATGAACGCGATGCGGATTGGGTTGGGCGGGGCGTCCGTGATGACCTTGGTTGGTTGCGGACGCCCCGCCCAACCCTTTCTATATGAGCGTTCACAGCAGAAGCACACGTTAGCTGGATGAGACCACTCACTGAGGTAGGGATGGACTCGAATACCGTCGCACGCTCAGGATCGTGGATTCAGCGCTGGATTGGCCTCCTGGCCACGGTGCTGTTCGCCGCGGCAACACTCGTCTACCTCGTCGAGCGTGCATCGACAGGTTCAGTGCTCTTCACCGCGGCAGCGACCATTGGCTTCGGCGTCCGGACCTGGCGCGCGTGGCAGGCCGTCACCCGATAGTCCGCTGCGTCACCAGCTAACGACGGTTGGTGCCAGATGGCGGATCTTGCTCCAGTTTGGTTGACACTTCCACCTAACAGCCGCGGAGTTCCCCCCGTCCTCTCTCCAGTTAGCAGGGCTAGGAGTGAAGGGAAGCGCCGGAAGGCCCGCCACGCTGTGGCCGGATCAGACGCGGCGACCCCGCCGCCGCAATCATTGAAACAGCTGCAGCACGACCAATCGTCAGTCCAACACGACGAACCCTCGAGCCAATGAAGAGCCGCCTGCCAGCAAGGAAGGAGCGAGCTCAGGCGGCCCGCCGCCTCGGCGAGAAGTTTGGCGAGATGAGCCGCGACTCCGCCGCAGCCGAGAGCGTTATCGAGGGCGGAATCGTCCGTGTCGTGAGCCGAAGCCTCATGGTGCTTGGTGCGACCGCCGGTGTCAGTTGGTGGCAGGGTGCCGAGTTCACGCTTGGACACCTCATTTCCATCGTCGCCGCGGTGGCGGGGCTGGCCGGCGAGTTCTGGTTGCGCCGGCGGCCGTCAGATCCGGGCGCGCTCTGAGGTCAACGTAGAACCACGACGCTGAGCATCAAAGGTCGCCGGCCGGGAGCCCGCGGGACGGCCCTGCTGAGACGTTCCTCGGCGGGCGCGCGCCTACTCGCCCGGCGGCGCGAAACCGTTCAGGACGGGCGTCATCACCCACTGTCCGGACGCCCCGGCTGCGTGCCCAAAGCTCTGGGAAACGTCGAAGTCCACGACGAGGACCACCAAGGCGTCGGCCACGACGACGAATGCATCGCCGGGCAGGTTCACCTTGATCCCGGTTTGCGCGAAACTCGGCATGGTCAATGTGCCGCCCACTGTCGCGCCCTCAGGAAGACCCGCGTAGTCCGGACTCGACGCGTAGATGGTCGTCTCGCCCTCCACGGCACCCTCGACTTCGATGTACCCGCCGCTGATGACGAAGCGCAGCTGACCGTAGGTGCCTGCGCTGAGCTCAAGGCTGTCCACCAACGCCATCGTGGTGCTGGCGAGCGTCAGCAGATCCACGGTGAACGGTTCGTCGACCAGGACCGTGCGACCGGACTCGCCATCCGAGCCCTGCAGGTAGATCTCCTCGATCGTCACGACCGCCGCCGAGATATCGCCGGGCGCGTCCGTCAGCCGCAGCGAGACGTGTCCGGTGCGGTGCGCGGTCGGTGCGTCG
>CAZGFE010000089.1:0-2119 GCA_964524665.1 uncultured Gemmatimonas sp. | reverse complement strand
GGCACCCCGCCTCCTTGCGCCCCCCGCATGCCCCGGGTTTGCTTCCAAACTCCCTCATCACCCGCCGCATGCCGACCAAAGCCACCCCCCGTCCCTCCAAGCCTTCGGCTCACCCCGTCCGCGACGCCGCGGATGCGCTCTACCGCACGGCGCGGGAGAGCTGCCACCAGCACGAGCGCCTGACGCGGCTCCTCTCGCACAGCGTCGAGGGTTCGGAGTTCACTGAGGCCTGCGAGCTGGCGGATCTCTGCGACAAGCACCTCGCGGGCCACACGTCAGCCTACGAGCAGGTGGCAGCCATGGGCCGTGGAAGCGAGTCGGAGGAGTGGTGGAAGGCTGCGAACGCGCTGTGGATGAGCTGCCGTGAGTACGGCCGCCGTCATGCCGCGAGCGACGCGGTCGCTTCACGCTCCAAGCGCCACACCGCCGCACAGCTCGGCGAGATCACCATGGAGTACGAGCTGGAGCTCTCCGCGCGCATGGCGCTCAAGCAGGCGCTGAAGGATTACGGCGCCGTGCGCGGGGACGCCCACTAGACGTCTCGCCGCAGAGCCGCGCCGCGTTCAGCGCGACTCGGCGACCTCGGCCCAAGACGCCAACGCATCATCCAGCGCGCGCCGCGCCGCCGCGAGTTCCTTGTCGAGCGCCGCCGCGCGCCGCGCCGCTTCCGCTGAGCCGTCGTAGAGATCGGGATCGGCAAGCTTGGCTTCCAGTTCGGCCACCCTAGCCTCACACCGCGCGGCCGCACGCTCCGCATCCTCCGCCGCCTTCTTGAGCGCGCGCTTGGCGGCCTGATCGTCGCCTTGCACCGCCGCCTTCTTCTTCGCCTGCGCCTTCTCCTTGGCGCGCCGCTCCTCGGCGGCCTCCAACTCGGCGCGCGCGGCCTTGGAATCACGGGCCGCACGATGCGCCTCCCACTCCACGAAGCTCCCGTCGAAGTCCTCGATGCGCGTGCCGTCGAACGCCCACACACGCGTGGCGAGCTCGCGCAGGAACGCACGATCGTGGCTCACGAGGAGGATCGTGCCCTCGTACTCCTCCAGCGCGTCCTCGATGGCCTCGATGCTCTCGACGTCCAGGTGATTGGTCGGCTCGTCGAGCACGAGGAGATTGGCGTGCGCCAGCGTGATCAGCGCGAGCGCTACACGCGCGCGCTCACCGCCAGAGAGTGAACTGATGCCGCGCAGCACTTCGTCGCCGGAGAAGCCAAAGCAGCCGAGGTGATTCTGAATGGCGCCGCGTCCCCAGAGGGGGCGCAGGTCCGCGATGGCGTCGTAGATGGAGCGGTCGAGCGGCAGGTCCGCAAGGTCCTGGCGGAACCACGCGGGCGTGACCGAGCCGCCGACCTTCGCCTCGCCCGCCGCAGGTGCGCGGTAGCCGAGCAGCGTGGAGATGAGCGTCGACTTGCCGGCGCCGTTGTGGCCGACGAGCGCGATCGTGTCGCCGCGGCGGGCAACGGCGGTGAAGTCCTTCACGAGCACGCGGCCCGGCACGCTCACGTCGAGGTGTTCGGCGCTGATCACCTTGTCACCGCCGCGCTCGGCGGCGTCGAGACGCAGGACCATCGCGCCGTCCTCGCCCGGCGGCGGCGCGAGGCGCGGCAGCCGCTCCAGCCGCTTGCGACGGCCCTTGGCCTGCGCGGTGTTCACACCTGCGATGTTCCGCCGGATGTACTCCTCTTCCTTGGCGATGAACTTGCGCTGGCGCTCGACCTCACGGTCGCGCGAGAGACGCCGTTCGGCGCGCTGCGACACGAAGCTCGAATAGCCGCCGCGATACGTCTCGCCCGTGCCGCCTTCGAGGTGGAGCATGTGGTCGGCCACCTCGTCGAGGAACGCGCGGTCGTGGCTGATCACGATGATCGTCTCGTTGCACTCCTTGAGCCAATCCTGCAGCCACGTGGTGGTGTCGAGGTCGAGGTGGTTGGTGGGCTCGTCGAGGAGCAGCAGCTCCGCGGGCGCGATGAGCTGCGCCGCGAGCCCCACGCGGCCGCGCTCGCCGCCGCTCAGCGACTTGATGTCACGGCTCTTGGATTCCTCGGCGTCGAAGCCGAGCCCCTGCAGTACCGCGTCCACGCGCGCGTGGAACGTGTAGCCGCCCATGTCGGCGAAACGCTCCT
>CAZGFE010000088.1:0-7930 GCA_964524665.1 uncultured Gemmatimonas sp. | reverse complement strand
CGCAACTCGTCCGCGTTCTTCAGCCGTCGCCGCCGCCAGGTCTCGTACGACGGCAGCCGCAAACGCTTGGCAATGATCCGGTCCACCTCGTCGGCGAGCATCACCTCGCGCATGCCGAGCTGCGTGCCCTCATCCAGCGTGCGCGCCGCTTCCGTGGCAATGCTGTGCAGGAACGGCGTGGAGACGGAGTTCTTATAGTCCTCGACCTCGCGCTCGACATAGAGCTGATACTCGGCGCGAAGCGATCGCGGAGCGACGCGATGACCCATCAGCGGGGAGGGAAGCGAAGGAGGGGAGCGATGCCTCCAAGCTAGCCTTGGCGGCCACACTCCAACAGCGCTCCCTTCAAGTAGCCGCTCTCCGGCACCGTGAGCAGTTCGGGATGATCCGCTGGCTGCCCGGTGAGCGACCGCAGGATCATCGGTCGTCCGCTGTGCGCTGCCGCTTCGCGCAGCATCGCGAGGAAGTCGGGCTTGGTCAGGTGATACGAGCAGCTCGCGGTATAGAGCACGCCGCCCGGTTCCAGCAGCCGCATCGCGCGCAGGTTGATCTCCCGGTAGCCGCGGATCGCACCGGCCAGCGAGCCGCGGTTCTTCGCGAACGCCGGCGGGTCGAGCACGATCGTCGTGTACCGCGCGCCCGCCTGCTCGCGCGCACGCAGGAACTCGAACGCATCGGCCTCCACGGCGCGGATGTTCGTCAGGCCGTTCAGCGCCGCGTTCGCCCGCACGCGGTCGAGCGCCGCCGCCGAGGAGTCCACCGCCTCCACGTCCGCCGCCCGCCGCGCGAGATGCAGCGCGAATGACCCGTGATAGCTGAACACATCCAAGGCGCGCCCACGCGCGACGGAGCCCACGAGCACGCGCGCCTCGCGCTGGTCCAGGAACGCGCCCGTCTTCTGGCCGTCGTGCGGCGCGGCGAGGTACCGCACGCCGTGCTCGCGCACTTCCACCTCGCGCGGCACGGTCCCGGCGATCTCCTCTACGCCGCGCGGCAGGCCCTCGCGCGTCCGGACCGACGCGTCGTTGCGCGCCAGTATCCCCTCAGGCCGCACGAGCGCCTGCAGTGCCTCGACGATCTGCTGACGAAACGTCTCGAGGCCCGCCGAGAGCAGCTGCACCACGAGCCACCGATCGAACCGGTCGACCACGAGCGAGGGGAGCCCGTCCCCCTCGCCGTGCACGAGACGGCACGCCGTCGTCTCGGCGTCCAGGATCCCCGCCCGGCGGTCGATGGCTCCCGCCAACCGGTCGCGCCACCACGCCGCATCGAGCGCAGTTCCTGCGGGAGCGACGTACCGCAGCGAGATCTCGGAGGCGGGACTCCAGAGTGCAACACCCAGCGGACGGCCGGTCTGGTCCACGACCTCGACCGCGCCTGCTGCCCGATCGGGCGGCGTCACCACGTCCGACCGGAAGATCCACGGATGCCCATCCTTCCACCGGCGAGCGCCGCGGGCCGAGATCACCGCGGGTGGGCGGAGTGCGTCAGTCATCCGCCCAATCTAGACGACGTGGACAACACGCGGAGCCAGCGGCATCTTCGGCAGATGCGCAAAGCAGAGCGTCCTCGCGCCGTGCGCGCCGTACGCGGTGCGACCACCGTCGTCGCCGACCGCCCCGAACTGATCCGGGAAGCGGTCCACGAGCTGCTGGACGCCGTGCTCGACGACAACGACCTGGTGCCGGCGGATCTCATCTCAGCCGTGTTCACGGCCACGCCCGATCTCGTGAGCGAGTTTCCCGCGCATGCCGCGCGGCTGCACGGGTGGACGGACGTTCCGCTGCTCTGCGCACAGGAACTCCCGGTGGTGGGCGCGCTCGGCCGGTGCATTCGCGTGCTGATCCACGCGGAGACGCGGCGCACGAGACAGGAGATCAAGCACGTCTATCTCCGCGACGCCGTTCTGCTGCGCTCGGACCTGCTCGCCGACTGAGATCGCGCTAGCGCTCGTCGGGACGCGGCGTCGCCGAGTCTGGAGGCAGCCGGGGATCGCCCACCGCGCGGCGCGCGGAGTCCAGCGCTGCTTGCCGGGCCCGCGCGACGCGCGCGAGGGAATCGCGCCGGGCCAGGGAATCCCGGCGCGCGACGCTCCGCACGTACTCGATCGCTGCGAGATGCTCCCGATACGTCGTGCGGAACTCGTGGTGCCCGTCTGGATGCGCGACGAAGAACCGGTACGGCACGTCGGCCGGAAAGAGCGCCGCCTCCAGGCTGAGTGCTCCGGGCGAGGCGATCGGCCCCGGCGGCAGTCCCACCCGGCGATACGTGTTGTAGGGAGAGTTCACGCGCAGATCGCGATACAGTACGCGTGAAGGCCGGCGCCGTCCGAGCGCGAACTGGATCGTCGGATCGGCCTGGAGCGCCATCTTCACCTTGAGGCGATTGTGATAGACGGCCGAGACGACCGGCCGCTCCTCGCCCTTGCGCACTTCCTTCTCGATGATCGACGCCAGGGTCACGATCTGGTGCCGCGTCATGTCGAGTTCCGTGAGCCGCGCGTTCCACTGGGGTCGCCATGCGCGCTCGAACCGCCGGAGCATCAGCTCCACCGCCTGACGCGCCGTCACCCCCTCCGGGAAATCATAGGTGTCCGGGAACAGGTAGCCCTCGAGTGAGATCAATCCGCGAGGGACTCCGGCGCGGCGCAGCAGCACACTATCGCGGATCGCGGCGGTGACGGAGTCCTCGGGCACGCTGAGCGCGGTCGCGAGCGCCGGCACGATGTCCCACGCCGCCCATCCTTCCACGATCCGCACCCGGTTCACGATCCCGCGGCCGGACTCGAGCGCCGTGAGGATCGAACTCCAGGACGCGCCCCGCTCGAGCACGTAGGTGCCGTAGCGGATCTTCCGATCGCGGCCGGTCCGCGATGCGTAGATCGCGAAGAGCCGCGGCGATCTGATGATCCCGTGCGCCGCCAGCGAGTCCGCCGCCTCCGGGAAGTTCGCACCGCGACGGATCGTCACCGTCACCGGCGTGGTGTCGCGTGGACCGCAGGCTCCGGCGGCCAGCAGGCCGACCGCGCTGCCGAGGACGAGCAGCGCCCTACGCATCGGCGTCCTCACCCAACGCGCGCAGTTCCATGGTCCGCAGCGCGTGCTGCAGCAGCACGGTCGCGGCCAGCGCGTCCACGTCGCCTTTGCGGTCGCGCGTGGACCCTTCCATGGTCTTCACGGCCCGGAGCGCGGCCGAGGTCGTGAAACGCTCGTCCACGAGTTCCGCCGGATGTCCCGTGCGGGACGCGAGCTCTTCCGCGAGACGCCGCGCCTCGGCGGCGCGCGGCGTCTCGTCGCCTTGGCCGTCCAGCGCGAGTCCAACCACGAAGCCCTTGGCGCCGAGTTCCTCCGCTTTGGCCAGCAGGGCCGTGAGCGGCGGCCGCTTCCCCGGACGGCGCAACAGATGCCCCGCAGGAGACGCGATCATGCCCATCGCATCGCTCAGCGCGAGTCCGATCCGGCGGTCGCCGAGATCGATCGCGAGCCAGCGCCGGCGCCACGAGGCCGTCATGCGCCTTCCGCCATGAGTTGGAAGAACTCCTCGTTGGTCTTCGTCGCGGCGAGCTTGCGCAGCAGGAACTGCGTGGCCTCCTCGCTCGCCATGTCGCCGAGAAAGTGCCGCAGCAGGAAGATGCGGTTGCGCTCCTTCTCGGTGAGGAGGAGCTCTTCCTTTCTGGTGCCGGACTTGTTGATCTCGATCGCCGGGTAGATGCGGCGGTTCGCGATGTCACGGTCGAGCACGATCTCCTGGTTGCCGGTGCCCTTGAACTCCTCGAAGATCACCTCGTCCATGCGCGATCCCGTGTTCACGAGTGCCGTCGCGACGATCGTCAGCGAGCCGCCGTCCTCGATGCGTCGCGCGGCGCCAAAGAATCGCTTCGGCCGCTCCATCGCCTTGGCGTCCACTCCTCCGGAGAGGATCTTTCCTGACATCGGGATCACGGCGTTGTGCGCGCGCGCGAGCCGCGTGATGGAGTCGAGGAGGATCACCACATCCTGCTTGGACTCCACCAGCCGCTTCGCCTTCTCGATCACCATCTCCGCCACCTGCACGTGCCGCTTCGGGGACTCGTCGAACGTCGACGCGATCACTTCGGCGGACGGCACGGTGGCGATGAAGTCGGTCACCTCCTCCGGCCGCTCGTCGATCAGCAGCACCATGAGATGGATCTCGGGGTGATTCTCCGCGATCGCGTTCGCCATGCGCTGCAGCATGATCGTCTTGCCGGCGCGCGGCGGCGCGACGATCAGGCCGCGCTGTCCCTTGCCGAGCGGCGCGATGAGGTCCGTGACCCGCATGGCGAGACCGCCCGACCTGGACTCGAGGCGGATCCGCTGGTCGGGATAGCGCGGGCGCAGCGCATCGAACGCCACCCGCCCGGCGAGCGCCTCGGGCGGGCCGCCGTTCACGCTCTCGACGTGGAGCAGCGCGAGAAACTGCTCCCAGTGCTTGGGCGGGCGCACGCGGCCGCGGATGGTGTCGCCGGTCTTGATGCCGAACCGCCGCACCTGCGTGGAGGACACGTACACGTCGTCCGGCCCGGCGAGATAGCTCCAGTCGGGGCTGCGCAGAAACCCATGCCCCTCGGCGACCACTTCGAGCGTGCCTTCGGCGACGAGCGGCTCACCCTTGGCGAGCAGCGCCTGCTCGATCTTGAGGATCAGGTCCTGCTTGCGCAGCCGGTCGGCGTCGCTGAGCCCGAGCGAGTCGGCCAGAGTGCGCAGCTCGGCGGCGGAAGTGCGGCGGAGGGCGGCGATGTCCACGCGTCGATCGGGGAGGGGGGCCAGCCGGGGTTCGTCGGCGCCAGCCCGCGCGGCTGCGGCGGGGAGGGGAGAGTGGCGCGACCGTCAACAAGGGGATGCGCGAGGCGGGATTCGAACCCACGACCTTCGGCTCCGGAGGCCGACGCTCTATCCAGCTGAGCTACTCGCGCGAATCGAGAAAGCTAGTCCGGGTGGGAGGCCCGGGGTAGGGCAATGCCCATTCTCAGTGAGCGTCCGGGGGTGCGGATCAGGTGCCCGCGAGCTATTCTAGCCAGCATCGCGGCGCGTTCGCGCGCGCGTTCCTTAGAGTCACGTTCCCCGCCTTCTCGAGGACCACTGCATGTCCGCCAGCTTCTCGCCGATCGATCCCGCCACGATCTCCGCCCTGAACGCCGGCGGCGAACGGGCGCTAGAGCAGATCTTCCGCGAGCACTATCCGTGGATCCTCGAGCGCGCCTACGAGCGCCTGAAGGGAGAGCGCGCCGCCGCGCCGCGTCTCATCATGGCTACCGTCCGCGAACTCTGGGAAGAGCGGGACGGTTTCCACTCGAGCGCCGAGATCGAAGCGTTCTTCAACGAGGAACTCCGCCACCGGGCCCGCGCGATCCGCGCCCGTCTCACGGCCGTCCACCGCTTCGAGAAGGCCGAAGGCGTGAAGGTCGCCGAACCGGGCGAGCCACCCACGGCGGATCAGGTGTGGGCGGAGATCGCGGCGGCGCTCAAGGAGCCGCAGGTGGACGCCGCCACGATGGCCAAGCGCCGCCGGCAGCAGTCGTCGCACGATCTCGCAGAGCACATCAACACCGTCACGAGCCGCGCGAACTGGAAGACGCCGGTGATCATCGCCAGCGTCGCGACGGTCATCGCGCTCGGCGGTGCGTGGTACATCACGCAGCAGAGCCGCGCCGCGGTCGTGAACGAGCTCCTTGGTTCCGCCGAGGCGCAGAACGTCACCACGCGCGCCGGGCAGATCGGCAGCGTCACGCTCGGGGACCAGAGCGTCGCGCAGGTCGGACCGGAGTCCCGGCTCGTGATCGTTCCGCGGTTCGGTACCGCCTACCGGACGCTCACGGTCGCTGGGACCGCGTCGTTCGCCGTCGCAGCCGGTGGGTCCGGTGACTTCGAGGCCCGCGTAGGTGATGTGGTGGTGCGCTCGACCGGCGGCACGTTCGCCGTGCGTGACTTTGGTGATGAAGGGTATCGGCTGATCCGTGCGACCGAGGGCACGATCTCCGTGCGCATCGGGTCGGACGAGCGTCGGTTGTCGACGGGCGAAGCGCTCTATATCGGCCGTGACGGGGTCGCACGCGCGGCCACCGAGGACGAGACGTTGCAGGCGTTCGCGTGGACCGAGGGGCGCTTGGTGCTCCGCAACTCCACCGTCGGCGACGCGGCACAGAAGCTCTGGCGCTGGTACGGATTGGACGTGACGGTGGCCGATACCACGGCGGCTGCGCGCGCGCTGTCACTCTCGGTGCCGCTCGAATCGTCGCAGGCGGCGATCGCGGCGATCGAGGGCGGCGGACTGGTGCGCTTCGCGTGGGTGAACGGGCAGATGGTCTTCCAGCCGGTCGCGACCAGGGCGCGCCGGTGAGACCGTCGCGCGGCGGTCGTCCGCTCGTGCTGCTGGCGGTCGCGCTCCTCGGCGCGCCGCTCTCCGGCCTGACGGCGCAGCGGATCTCGGGCAGCATTTCGCTGCCAGGTGGCTCGCGGAGCGCAGGCGGTCTCGTGATCATCGCGCAGGACCGCGACGGCACGGACCTCGCGCGTGCGGTGACGGGTGAGGACGGGCGCTACGCCCTCACGCTCCCGCGGGCGGGGGCGGTGAAGGTGGTCGTGCGGCGCACGGGGTTCGACGACGCGGTGATCCTCGATCGGGAGGTCACGGCGGGCGAGGTCGTCCAGCTCGACGCGCCCGCGAGCGGGTCGCATCGGCTGCTGCCGCCGCGTGGCGCCGCGCCGCCGTCCTCGTGCGGCTCCGATGCGGCGGGCCGCGAGTACGCTGCGGTCCTCCTCGACGAGTCGCGAAAGGCGCTTCTCGCGATGCAGCTCGGACTGTCGCGTCCTGGGGTCACCGCCCGGTGGGCGGCGACCGACTACCGGATCTCGGCCAATGGCCGGGACACGGCGCGCTACAATCTCACGCGGCGCTCGGGCGCATTGCTCGCGGCCTTCGGGAGCCCCGTCCTGTCGGAACTGCAGCGCAGCGGCTTTGTCGTCAGTGCCGCGCAAGACCGGATCTTCCGCGGCCTCGACATCCCAGCGCTGCTCTCGCCGTGGTTCGCCGAATCGTACTGCTTCAGCGCGATCGAGCTGGCCGGTGGCGCACTCGGATTGCGCTTTGAGCCGCGAACGCGCAAGCGCGACTACGTCGACATCACCGGCACCATCACGTTCATCCGCGCGTCGTTGGAGCCCACGAAGATCGAATACCGCTACGTCGGACTGCCTGCCGACGAGGACAAGCACGGCGCGGGAGGACAGATCACCTTCGCGCGCACCGACGGCGGCAGCTGGCTCGTGACCGAGTGGTTCATTCGGTTCCCGCAGATCGGGCTGGTGGAGTTGCAGACGTTTCGACCGGCCGATCGTGGCCGGGTGCTCCAGCCCGAGGTGATGGGACACGAGGTCATCGGCGGCCGCACGACGGCGCTGCTCGAGGGCACGCGCCGCGTGTATGACGGGTCTGCGCCAGGTCTCACGCTGCCGCAGTCGATGCGCGCCGCGTGCCACGAGGCCGTGGTGGGTGCGCCCACTGGCGCCGCGCAGGGCCGTCTCACGTCCGATGGCCGCCCGGTGTCCGGTTCGCGGATCCGCGCGACCTGGCGGGTGGGTGTGGACGTCGGGGGCGAGGTGCCGCTCTGGCGCGACGAGGCCCGGGAGACGACCACGAGCAGTCGCGGGGAGTGGACGCTCTGCGATCTGCCGGCCAACGTCTCGGTCGAGCTCTCGTGGGAAGTGCTGGGTCGCAAGAGTGCGGCCCCGCTGCGCGTGGCCGCGGGCGCGGTCGTCACCGTCGGCCCGGATGGCAGGGTCGTCGAGCCCTGAACGCGCGCGGCCGAACGCAACCAGCCCCCGCCGGCGATGCCGGCGGGGGCTGGTTGCGTTACTGAACTAAAAGTCGGGGCGACTGGATTCGAACCAGCGACCTCCTGCTCCCGAAGCAG
>CAZGFE010000087.1:0-8025 GCA_964524665.1 uncultured Gemmatimonas sp. | reverse complement strand
GCGATCGCGTCGCCGGCGAAGTCCGCGTACCCGGGCGTGTCGAGCAGGTTGATCTTGGTGTCCAGCCACTCGGCGTGCGCGCAGCCGAGGTTGATGGAGTAGCCGCGCGCCGTTTCCTCAGGCGCCGTATCCGTCAGGGTCGTGCCGTCCTTGATGGTGCCGTGGCGTCTCGAGGCCCCCGAAACGAAAGCGAGCGCGTCGACCAGTGTGGTCTTCCCGCTCGCTCCGTGTCCTACCACCGCGATGTTCCGGATCTCGGCGCTCTTATACTCCCGCATGGGACACCCTCCTCCCGCCTCCTGGCGGGCGCATCAGGGGGCTTAGACCATGCCACCTGTGGTCCAACGCGTCAAGTCAGGCGTCGTCGGCGAAGTTGTCGGCGTCTGCCTCACGCATCGCGGCGAGCATGTCCGAGTTTCGCTGCGTCCGCCCGTCCGCCAGCTGGAACGTGAGGGCGCGGCGGGTGCCTTCTGGCCACTCCGGCATCAGCAGGCCCGCGAGCAGTCGACGTATGGACTGCCCCCCTTCGGCAAGCAGATCCTGCGCGGTCTCGGTCAGCACCTTGAAGGGGATCGCGAGTTCGCGTCGGATCACTTCCCCCGTATCCCGGTCGCGCCACTCGGCGTCGCCGACGGCGTCCTCCGTGCCCGTGAGATGCAGATCGCCGGTGGACAGCGAGATGCCCGGCGCCGCCTTACGCGCTTCGAGCGTCGCGGCCAGCGCGAGCGCCAGCGCCTCGGGAGTCGGTCTGCCGTAGAGGGTGACGATCTCGCGGGTGGGTGCCTCCAATGTCTCGGGGGACGCGACCGCAGTCACCCGCGCGAACGACGACGTGGTCGTCGACTCATCCCACTGGACCATCACATCCATTGCAGATCCTCGATCGGTTCAGAAGTTGCAGGGCGCCTTCCGACACACACACTACCCGCCGGGAAGTCTTTGGTGTCACAAGCCGGCGCGGTGACGTCACATTCGGCAGCGCTCTCTCTGTGATCATCGTCACAACGTGACGACAACTTGCGGAGTGTGGCACGTACTGCAATGTTCAGGCCCTAACCCTAGCTATTCTGCCATGCCGATCCGCCGTCCCCGCGGTCCCAAGCCGGCTCTGCGTCACGTGGTCTTTCTCGAGGCGATGGAGCGCCACGCTGACGTCTCGCCGGCGCGCCAGCCGCTCGAGGCGGCGTTCCTGACGCTGCGGCTCTTCGACGAATGGATCGCCTCCGGGGCCATGATCGCGGAGCCCATCGGGCAGGCCCTCACTGCCACCCGCAAGGCGGTGGAGCGGATCAGCGAGGACTCCGAGACCCGGATGTCGCTGCAAGGCATCGTCGAGGCCATCGTGATGCTGCAGGAACCGGATGCACAGCCGGTGCTGCCGCGGATCTTCGCGTATGCGGGCCTGCTCGAGCGGCGCGGCGCGCTGGTGCTGGCGGCCGACGCATACCAGACCGTCTCCAAGTACGCAGACGCGAACGCGCATTTCGACATCGCGTACGACTCGCTGATGCGGCACGCCTTCTGCCTGCGCGTGGATGGCTCGCTCGATCTGGCGGCGCGGTCGTACGAGAGCGCCGGCGCGCTCGCGGCGCGCGAGCGTGACCGGTCACGCGTGCTGTACTCGAGGATCGGCGTGGCGAAGGTGGTCTGGGCGCGCGGCGATCTGCCGGCGGCGGACGACGCCCTGCGGGCGGTCGAGACCGAGGCGGGTGGACTGCGTGATCCGCGGCTGCACGCGGTGTCGCTGCATGAATGCGCGGTCATGGCGAAGGCCCGCGGTAACCTGAAGAAGGCCGTCCGTCTGGCGTTCGAGTCCTTCCGCGAGCAGGTGGACGAGGTCGAGAAGGAGCGCGTCCTGAACGACCTGGCGAACTTGCTCTCTCAGACCGGTGCCTTCGAGACCGCGCGGCGCGCGCTGACCCTCATGGAGCGCAACGCACGGCTTCAGGAGTCGAAGTGGGTCGCGCGCCACAACCTGATGGATCTCGGGGTTCGGCAAGGCAGTGAGACGATGTTCGAGCAGCATCGGCGCACGATGGACGTGTCCGAACTTCCCGAGAGGTACCGGGCGGTGTTCCTCCGCGACTCTGGTCGCGGGTTCGCGCTCTTCGGGCGACTGGAGGAGGCGAGGACTGCGCTGACGGCATCCCTCGAGATCGCGACGCGCCTCGGCCTCCATCAAATGGAATTCGAGGTCGCAGACTCACTCAAGGATCTCGAGAAGGTCCAGCGGGAGGTTGCGAAAAGTCGCCCGGCGCCCACAGCGGCACCGGACGACATCGCAAGCTTGATCGACGAGCTGCTCGGAGCGGAGGCGGCACGCTCCTGAGCGCCCGGGAGATCAGGTGCCCGAGTTCTGGTAGACGTCAGCAGCCGGCTTCGGACCCATCGGGTTGGTGCAGGCAGCGGCAGACACGGCAACTGCAGCGATCAGGGCGAGAAGCACGAGGCGGGCAGAACGCATGGAGAACTCCAGTTGGGCGTGGGGACGAACGCGAAGTGACTTCAAGTTAGGCACCCAAGTCGTTGATGTAGCTGCACTTTTGAGACTGTAAAAGCGTATTTTGCGCCACCTTTGGACGTGACCCGGTACCAGGAGCTGAATCGTGATCGTTGCAGCCTGTGTTGAGCCCCAGAAGCTCGCCCGCCTCCGAGGCGCCGTCGGAGACGAGCATCGACTTCACGTCGCCCTCGACTGGACTCACGCCGACAGCATCATCCGGCGGCAGCCGATCGATGTTCTGGTGGTAGACCCGAACTTCGGATCGGCCACCGAGCCCAAGACGGCGCCGATCCACTCGCTGCGCGCCGAGTTCCGGTCCGTGCCTTTTGTCGTCTACTCGGTGCTCGCCGCCCAGACGCTCAAGCCGCTCATCGAGCTCGGCCGCGAAGGCATGGAGCAGCTGGTCCTTTACGGGGTCGACGACGACCCGCGGCAGCTGCGCCGGGTGCTCGAGCGCCAGCCGGGGGTCGCCCTCGCGTCCAAGCTGATCGCGCGGCTGCGTCCGCGGCTGCGCTCGCTTCCCGCCGACGTTGGGAACGCGATCGAACGCGTGGTCCACACGCCGGCGGCGTTCCACGGGGTGCCGGACCTCGCCGCCGCGGCCAACGTGTCGCGCCGCACGATCTACCGGGAATGCGAGCGCGCCTCGCTGGCGTCGCCGCGCGAGCTGATCGCGGGCGCACGGGTGCTCCGCGCCTACGCCTTCCTTCGCGAGAGTGACTACGCGATCGAAGACGTGGCGGACCACCTGCGCTTCTCGAGTCCGCACCACCTGACCAAGACCATGCGCTGGGCCTGCGGGATGACCACCGCGCGCGCACGCGACCGGGTGGCGCCGGACGATTTCATCTCGCTGCTGTCCGAGCGGCTGATGCCCGCGCCCACCTCGGCCGAGCTGCCGGAGCACGTCGCGTGATCATGCGGGTGCCGCGGATACTGCTTGTCGATGACGACACGGCCGTGGCCCACGTGCTCACGACCTGGCTGCGGCGTTCGGGCTACGACGTGTTGAGCGCCGGCTCAGGGCAGGAAGCCGAGTCGCTGCTCGAGGAGCGCTTCGATGCGCTCGTCCTCGACCTGCGGCTGCCGGGGATGCGCGGGGACGCCTTCTATTATCTCGCGAGCGCGCGGCAGCCGTGGCTCGCGACGCGCACGCTCTTCCTCACGGGCGATATCAGTGCGCAGGCGGAGGAGATCATCGCCGTCACGGGGTGCACCTACCTCCAGAAGCCCTTCTCGCTGCACGAACTCGGCGCGCGCGTCGCGGTCATGGCGCCGCTGCCCCCGCAGGCGATGCCGCGCGTCAGCTAGTCCGCGACCGCCGGGTCAGACCTTCCACTTGCGGAGGGTCCCCAGCGCGGCGCCGAGCGAGTTGCGCTCACGCTCGTCGGTCGCGGTCGCCAAAAGCATCTCGTAGGTGCCCACGGCCAACTTGAGCGCCACCGGATCATTCTCGGCGCTCGCCACGCTCGTGGCGTTGTCCGCCAGGGCGGCGTGCGCCAGCTTGTCCTCGGGAAAACGCTGGGTCACCTGATGCCAGCGCGACATCCGCCCGCGCGGACTCGGTTCGGTGAGCGCCCACAGATGCCACGCCGCGCGATCCGACGGATCGGCCGCCATGGCGCGCGCGGCCAGCTCTCCCACGACGTCTGGGCCGCGCCCCGTGAGCCAGTACGCGTTGGCGAGGGCGACGAGGGCGGCGGCATTCTCGGGCTCGCGCTCGACGACGCGCTCATAGACCGGCCCGGCCACCTCGTGCAGTTCCCGGTACGGCTCGACCGCGTCCACGAGCTCGCGCGCCGAGGGCGTCTCGGCGCAGATGACATCCAGCCGCTCGAGCAGCCTCGCGATGTCGGCGTCGTTCCGGTAGACTTTGACAGCCGCCGCAACGGCGGCGCGCGCATCATGCGCAGACTTGACCATCCCGAAAGCTATCGAGCAGAGGGGATGTCGTGGACCCACTGAACGCGAAAGGGAAGCTTCTGCACACGCTCAATAATCCGCTTGCCGGATTGCTCGCTGAGCTGCAGCTGCTGGAGATGGAGGACCTGACGGCCGACCAGCGGGCCGGGGTCGAGCGGTCGATCGCGCTCTGCCGCCGGGTCATTCTGATCGCCCGCGAGTCGCTGAGCGAGCCCTAAGCGCCCTCAGCCTCGAAGAGTCGGCTCCGAGCTACGCCGAGCGTCCATCGAGCACTTCGCGCACCTTGCTGGCCAGATCGCCGGGCGTGAAGGGCTTCTGAAGGAACTCAACACCCGAGTCAAGCACGCCCAGCTCGAACACAGCGTCGCCCGCGTATCCGGACATGAAGATCACGCGTACATCGGGTCGATTCTGCGTGAGGCGGCGGGCCAGGTCACGGCCGCTCATACCGGGCATCACCACATCGGTGAGGAGCACGTGGATCGGATCGGCGAACTGGGACGCGACCTCCAGTGCGGCCGTGCCGGAGCCCGCGGTCAGAACGAAATATCCCATCCTCGTGAGGGTGCGGCGCGCGAGGTTCAGGATTGCGACCTCGTCCTCCGCCACCAAGATCGTTTCGTTCCCTCCGGCGACTCGGTCGGATGTTGTCGGTGCGACCATCGCATCCGGCGGCAACTCGACCATTGGCAGATAGATGACGAATGCGGAGCCGCGCCCGAGATCGCTCTCCACCCGGATGTGTCCGTTGCTCTGGTTGACGATCCCGTAGACGGTGGCGAGCCCAAGTCCCGCCCCATGTTCTTGATCCTTCGTGGTAAAGAACGGCTCGAAGAGGAGGTCGCGCACTGACGGATCTATGCCCGGGCCGTCGTCCCGAACGCTCAGGGTCACGTACCGATCGGCGGTCTGCGCCGAGTGATCCCCGTGATCGAATCGGGCGGCGCTCGACGTCTCGATGGTGATGGTGCCGCCGCCCGGCATGGCGTCTCGCGCATTCACGACCAGGTTGACGATCACCTGTTCGAGTTGCCCAGGATCCGCCCGCACCGATCCGAGCGCGGGTGCGAGCGACGTGCGCAACGTGATGTGCTCGCCGATCAATCGGCGCAGCAGTTTCTCGATCTTTGTCACGAGCGCATTGAGGTCGAGCACTTTGGGACGCAGCACCTGCCGTCGGCTGAAGGCGAGCAACTGACGCGTCAGATCCGCGGCGCGCAGCGCGGCGCCCCGGATCTCCTCGACGTCCTCGCGCCGCGGGTGATCGGGGCCAAGCGACTCATCGATCGCATGCACGGACCCGAGGATCGCGGTGAGGAGGTTGTTGAAGTCGTGGGCGACGCCACCGGCGAGGCGTCCGACCGACTCCATCCGTTGTGCCGTCCGAAGCCGCTCCTCGAGTTGCCGGCGCGCCGTCACGTCTCGCGTGATGCCGAGGAGCAGCGGTGCCGCAGACTCTTCCGAGACGAGTGGCACCGCGTGCGTCTCTAGGCGGCGCGGCGTGCCCTTGAGGCCGACGATGTTGAACTCGAGGCTACCCGGCGTCCCCTCGGTAACAGCCCGGCAGAGATCGACGAAGGCCGCGCGGTCCGCTGGCACGACGAGCGATAGCACGGAGTGGCCGACCACGTCGGCGAGCGAATCGGCCTCGATCATCGCGAGCCCCGACGCATTCATGTCCACGAGTCGCCCGGCGCGGTCCAGCAGCTTCACGCACTCCGGCTCGGTCTCGATGATCGCGCGGAGATGCCGCTCGCGTTGCGCGAGCCGACGCTCGATACGCCGGACCTCCGTCACGTCCCGGATGATTCCGGTGAAGTACCAGGCACCAGCCTGGCGGTAGGGCGTGACGATCAGCTCAACCGCGAGTTCGTGGCCCGACTTGTGCAGCGCCGTGATGTCGATCCGCTGCCCGGCGATGCGCCCGACCTCCGTCTCGAGGAATCGCGCGAGCCCGCGCCGATGTGCGTCGCGATGCTGGGGAGGGATGATGAGGTCGGCGAGCCGCCTCCCCCTCACTTCAGCAGCGGTCCATCCAAAGATTCGCTCGGCCTGCCGACTCCAACCGGTGACCTCGCCGGCGGCGTCCATCGTGACGATCGCGTCCAGAGCGGAGTCGACGATCGCCGCGAGCTGCTCTTCGGAAAAGGTGAAGCGGCTCGAGTCAGTGATGGGTCTTACCCCCCTTCGACGGGCGCGCCTGTCCCTCGGCGGTCGTGGCTCCGAACTTATCAAGTCGTCGGAAGGGTCGCCAGCAACGGACTCCTCGTGAGGCGCCTTGCCTCGTGCGCGCATCGATCGCGCCTCGTTCGCGCCCGGCGGTTCCGCGGAGGGTTGCGCCACGGACCCAAACCACCCTATACTCATACATCCGCCCGTCACGGTGAGGCTGTCGCCCACTCGGACGGTTGCGCTGCCAGACGCTCCCCCGTCGCGCCCCTGCGCGACGCTCCCCGGCCACTTTGCCGGGACCGGTCGGAATACGTCAGGCGCTTCACGCACCACATCGCTGGAACGCGGCAATCGCTTCCGCAACGACCCTCGTGGTCCTACACCCAACTGCATGACAGATAGTGAACGTCCGCCCCGTCGTGGGCGTGGTCGCCCGCGTCGCGGCGGGAAGCCAACGGCAGAAGCCGACACCCAACACGATGCCGACCCGTACCGCGAGTCTTCGGACTCCGGGGATCAGGCTGCCGCTGACTCCTCCGCCTCCGCCAGCCGTGAGAGCGTGAACGCCGACTCCGGCGCCTCCCCCGACAACTCCAGTGCCGACGCTGCGACCGATGCGTCGCGCGACTCGGCCAACGGCCGGCACCGGTCGGACCGCGGAGACCGCCCGGATCGCGGCGGGGACCGGAACGAGCGCGGTGGGCGCGGCCGGCGCGGGCGCCGACAGCGCGGCCGTGGGCGCGATCGGGATCGCGGGCCGCGCAACGACCGCGGGGAACGTGGGCCGCAGAACGGGAATGACGAATGGCGCGACGCGGGGAGCAATCCGCCGGTCATCCTCGTCGTGGACGGCGAGGCCTCGGGCTGGTTCGATCCCTCGCGCGACGCCGGATTCATCCGCCGCGCGGAGTACAGCTACCTGAACGAACAGGGCGACGCCTACGTGCCGCCTCAACTGTGCCGGCAGTTCGGTCTCCGTCGCGGCGACGCGATCGAGGCCCGCACCGGCCGCGACAGCCGCGGGCGTCTTGCGGTCGCCGAGATCGTGGCGGTGAACGGCGCCGAGCCGGTGGAGAATCCGCGCCGCACCGACTTCCAGACGCTCACCGCGTCGTATCCCGAGCGGAAGCTGACGCTCGAGACCGGCCGCCCGGCCAAGGGTGGCCCCGAGCTCACGCGCCGGGCGATCGACCTGATCGCGCCGATCGGCTATGGGCAGCGTGCACTGATCGTCGCACCGGCCCGCGCCGGCAAGACCATGCTGATGCAGGCGATCACCGAAGGCATCGCCGTGAACCATCCTGAGGCGACGCTGCTCATCCTGCTCGTGGACGAACGTCCCGAGGAAGTGAGCGAGGCGATCTCCTGGGGCGTGGGCGAGGTGGTGGCGTCGAGCTTCGACCAGCCGGCCAAGCGGCACGTCGAGG
>CAZGFE010000086.1:0-8493 GCA_964524665.1 uncultured Gemmatimonas sp. | reverse complement strand
CTCGAAGAGCGCGCGCTCGGGCACCAGTCCCACGATCTCGCTCCACGTGGGCGTCACGCCGAGCGCTTCGGACTCCATCTTCACCATCTCGTAGGCGCGGTGGAGCGGTGTGGCGTCGAGGTCCACGAGGTTCATCGAGACCTGCGCCTGCCCGTCCACCTCGAGGCCGAGTCCCTTTACGCCCTTGAGTCCGCCCGACGACCCGCGCACGGCCTTCGCGACCGCCTTGGCGATGGCGAGGTTCTCGCGGCCGCCGAGGTAGACGTTGTACGCCACGAGGAACGGCCGCGCGCCGATGACGGTCGCGCCAGCCGTCTTGTGGATCTTGTTCGGTCCGAAGTCCGGGGTGCGCTTGGGATCCTTGCCGATCTCGTCGCGCGCGAGCTCGAACTCTCCGCGCCGGATGTCGGCGAGATTCGTGCGCTCCGGCCGCGTGGCGGCCCTTTCATATAGATAGACCGGCACGCCCAGCTCCTTGCCAACGCGCTCGCCCAGCGTGCGCGCGAGGACGATGCAGTCCTCCATGGAGGTCCCTTCGAGGGGAATGAAGGGGCAGACGTCCGTGGCGCCGAGGCGCGGGTGCTCGCCTTGGTGGGTGTTGAGGTCGATCAGCTCCGTAGCCTTCGCGATCCCGGCAAAGGCCGCGTCCGCCGCCGCGCCGACCGGCGCGACGAAGGTGACGACGGTCCGGTTGTGCGAGGGGTCGGAAGAGACATCGAGGACCACGACGCCATCAACGGCGGCGATCGCATCGCGGATGGCGGCGATGACCTCGGGGCGGCGGCCTTCGGAGAAGTTCGGGACGCATTCGACGAACGACAAATCGCAGGGCTCGTTTGAGGGGAGGCTGGAATCTACGTCGGGTTGGGGGATTTTTTCACCACGAAGGCACGAAGACACGAAGGAGGCGGTTCAACTCCGAGACTCTGGCGTGACGCGCGTCCAAGAATTCGCATTGGGTACACAGCGTACGGCGGGTGGAGCGCTGTGAACCCTTCGTGACTTCGTGCCTTCGTGGTGAATGCCGTTCAGGACCGAGCCAATCTCTCCGACAACCACCGATGCATGGCCGGATTGCCCGCCAGCACACTGGAGGGCCCATGGGCGACAAGCCGGGCCCCCGCGAGGTCCGTCGCCACGCCCCCGGCCTCTCGCACAAGCAGCATCCCCGCCGCGAAGTCCCACGCGGAGAGCTGCATCTCCCAGAAGCCATCGAACCGGCCCGCAGCGACGCTGGCGAGGTCCAGACTCGCCGCGCCGGGCCGCCTAACGCCGCTCACCCCCGCCATCACGGCTGCCATCTGTCGGTGGTAGGGCTCGATGTCCGCCGCATCCTTGAACGGGAACCCGGTGCCGATCAAGGCGCGCTGCGGGTCGTCGATGGTCGAAACCTCGCAGCGCACGCCATTCAGGAAGCAGCCAGCCCCAAGGCGCGCCGAGAAGACCTCGGCCGACGGCACGTCGTGGACCACGGCGGCGACCGGCTCGCCGTCCCGCAGCACGGCGATGGAGACGGCGTACTCGGGATAGCCGTGCAGGAAGTTGGTGGTGCCGTCGAGCGGGTCGATCACGACCGCCAGTCCCTTCCGCACCCGGTCGGCCGGGACGTCTGCGGCGGTCTCCTCGGCCAGCACGGATGCCGTGGGGAGCTCCGTCGCCATCAGCGAGAGGATCGCCGCCTCGGCGGCCAGGTCCACCTCCGAGACGAAGTCCGTGGGACCCTTGGACCGCCAGTCGAGCGAGCGCACGCCCGGCGCGGCATCGCGGATGACCGCCGCTGCCGCGCTTGCGGCGCGGACGCAGAGGTCGAGCAGCTGGGCGTTGTCGGGTTGATGGCCCATCGGGCGCTCCGTAACTTCGTGTGATGACTCGGGTCTTCAGCGGCATCCAGCCTTCGGGCGAGCTCCACATCGGGAACTACCTCGGGGCCGTCAAGAACTGGGTCCAGCTCCAGCACGAGCACGAGTCGTTCTTCTGCATCGTAAACTATCACGCCATCACGGTCGCCTACGCACCGGATGATCTGCGCCGTCGCACGCGCGAGATGGCGGTCTCGCTGCTGGCGTCCGGCCTCGACCCGGCCAAGTGCGTGGTCTTCGTGCAGTCCGACGTGCCGGAGCACACCGAGTTGCAGTGGATATTCAACACGGTCACGCCGCTCGGCGAGCTCGAGCGGCAGGTGCAGTTCAAGGACAAGGCGGGCAAGCAGGAGCAGGTGATGGCGGGCCTGCTCAACTATCCCGTGCTCCAGGCGGCGGACATCCTGCTCTACCGCGCGGACACCGTGCCGGTGGGCGAGGACCAGGTGCAGCACTTGGAGCTCTCGCGCGTCGTGGCGCGGAACTGGAATGCGCGCTTCTCACCGGATGCGCCCTACTTCCCGGAACCGCAGCCCAAGCTCACGCCCACACGCCGCATCGTCGGGCTCGACGGGCAGGCCAAGATGTCGAAGTCGCTGAACAACACGATCGGACTGCTGGAGTCGCCCGACGAGATCTGGAACAAGCTGCGGCCGGCGATCACGGACCCCGCGCGCCAGCGCAAGAGCGACCCGGGGGATCCGGAGAAGTGCAAGACGATCTACGAGCTGCACAAGGCGTTCTCTCCCGCCGCGACCGTCGCCGAAGTGGGCGAGAACTGCCGCGGCGCCAAGTGGGGGTGCATCGACTGCAAGAAGGTGCTGCACGCGAATCTCGTCGAGGAACTGACGCCGATCCGCACGCGCGCCGAGGCGCTGCAGGGAAACGTGAAGCGGCTCGAAGCCACGCTGGAGGACGGCGCCAAGCGCGCGCGTCTGGTCGCCGAGGAGACGCTGGCCACCGTCAAGGATCGGATGGGACTCCATGGACATTGAAGAGTTCAAGATGGCCATCGAGGCGTTCCGCCTCGACCTCGGTCTTAAGATCCTGATCGCTATCCTGACCGGCGGCGGGATCGGGCTGGAGCGCGAACTCCGCGGCAAGCCGGCCGGGCTTCGCACGAACATCCTGATCTGCGTGGGCTCCGCGCTGCTCATGGACCTCTCCATCCGCGTCGCTGGGCCGGACGGCGATCCGGGACGCATTGCCGCACAGGTGGTGACGGGCATCGGCTTCCTCGGCGCGGGGACCATCCTGCACACCCGCGGGACGATCAGCGGCCTCACGTCAGCGGCGACGATCTGGGTAGTGGCGGCCATCGGACTCACGGCGGGCGCCGGACTGCACTTTGAAGCGCTCGCCGCCACGGTCACCGTGATGATCGTGCTGCGCGGGCTCGGGTGGATCGAGGGCCACTTCCTGGCGCGCCGGTCGGATGAGGACCACGGAGTGCCCGCTGAGGATTGGAAGCGGCGCGGAGACGGACGCCGCGCGAGCGATCGTGGCGGGGACGCCGGCGATACCGCGCGGGGCACCGCGGCCGACCGCGACACGTGAGCGCTGCGCGGTCGCTGGTGGTGGACCTCCGCTCGACCGCGGAGGCGTTCGCGTTGCCTGAGCGCGTGGCGGCCGCGATCCGCGCGGCGACGCCGGACGGGTGGCGCACGCACATCGTCTCGGCGCCCACGCAGTCCTTTGGCGACGGATCGCAGACGCCGAGCGACGAATCGATGGCGGCGATCGTGGACGCCGAGGTCTACGTCGGCTACGGCATGCCGCGCTCACTGTTTCTCGCGGGCAAGAAGCTGCGTTGGGTGCAGACGGGCACCGCCGGCGTGGCGACGCTGCTCTTTGACGAGATGCGGGACGGCGATGTGGTGCTGACCAACGCTGCGGGACTCTACGGTCCGAGCATCGCCGAGTATGTGCTGGGCGGCGTGCTGCACTTCTTGCGCGGGTTCGACGTGGCGACGGTGATGCGCCGGAAGAAGCAGTGGGACCAGAGCATCTTCGCGACGCCGCGCGCCATGCCGCGCGAGCTCGACGAATGCACGGTGCTCGTCATCGGCGCCGGCGGCCTGGGGACGGAGATCGCGCGCCGATTCAGCGCCTTGGGGTCGCAGGTGGTCGGCGTGCGCCGCCGCCCCGAATTGGGCGTTCCGGAGGGGTTCACGGCGGTGCACGGCATGGACCACGTGGACGCGCTGATCCCCGGGGCGGATATCGTGGTGCTGGCGTCCCCGCTCACGGCGGACACGCGGCTGATCCTGAGCGCGGGGCGGATCGCGAGCCTGCGGCCCGGTGCGATCGTCTGCAACGTCTCGCGCGGCGCCCTCGTGGACGAGCCGGCGCTCATCGCGGCCCTTGAGACGGGGCGGATCCGCGGCGCCGTGCTGGACGTGTTCGCCAAGGAACCGCTGGCGGCCGACAGTCCGCTCTGGCATCTTGAACGCGTCCTGCAGACACCGCACGTCTCCGGGGTCTCCCCGCGGAGATTCTGGGACCGGATGCAGGCGCTGATCCTCGACAACTGGGCACGATATCGGGCGGGCACGCCGTTGCGGAACGTCGTGGACAAGCGCGCCGGATACTGACGGGCACTGACGATGCAACGAGACGAAGCGATGGAGAAGATCATCAAGGCGGCTGTGGAACGCGGCGCCTCCGACCTGCACATCAAGGCCGGGGATGTCTTTCGCGCGCGCATCGACGGCAAGCTCGTGCCGCTCACGAAGCAGGCGCTGACGCCCGATCAGACCAAGTCCATCGCGCTCAAGCTGATCCCCAGCGAGGACGACCGGAATCGGATCGAGAAGATCACGGACTTCGACTGCTCGTGGGGCGCGCCAGGCATCGGGCGATTCCGGGTGAACATCCTCCGGCAGCGCTCGAGCTTCATGATCGTGATGCGGGTGATCCCGTTCGAGCTGCCCAGCATCGAACGGCTCGGACTGCCGTCGGTGCTCAAGACGATCGCCGATGCCGATTCGGGAATGGTGCTCGTGACGGGGACGGCGGGGTCGGGGCGCAGCACGACGATGGCGGCGCTGGTGAATCACATCAACCAGCACAGCAACAAGCACATCGTGACGCTCGAGAATCCGATCGAGTTCCTCCACCGTGACCTGCAGAGCTCGATCACGCAGCGCGAGGTCGGCGTGGACACGGACACGTATCGGAGTGGGTTGCGGGCCGCGCTGCGGCAGGACCCCGATGTGGTGCTGCTGGGCGAGATGCGGGAGCCGGAGACGCTCGAGACCGCGCTCAAGGCGGCGGAGACGGGGCACCTGCTGTTCTCTACGCTGCACACGCCCGACGCCGTCAGCACCGTGCACCGCATCATCTCGCTGTATCCGCCCGAGGATCAGGACGTGACGCGGGTGCGGCTCGCCGAGGCGCTCGGCGCCATCATCTCGCAGCGATTGCTTCCGCGAAAGGCCGGGGACGGCCGCGTGGCCGTGATGGAGATCCTGATGGTCACGCCCGAGGTGCGAGAGATCCTGCTCGACGCGTCCCGGATCGGCGAGCTGCACGACGCGATCGCGGCGGGCAATGCAGAGCACGGCAGTCAGACCTTCGCGCAGCACCTGGATGCCCTGGCCGAAGAGGGAGTGATCGCCGAGGACGTGGCCGCGACGGCGAAGGGCCGTCGCGGCTCGCTCGAGCTGGCGGCCAAAGTGAAGCCCCAGCGGTGAAGCGCGCGCTGCGCGGGATCTTCGCGCCAGTCGTCACGCCGTTCGCCGCCGATGAGTCGCTCGACCTCAGGGGCTTCGCGGCGAATCTGCGTGCGCACGTCGAGGATGGGTTGGCCGGCGTCGTGCTGTGTGGCTCGACCGGCGAGGCCGCGCTGCTCAGCGACGGCGAGCGGATCGAGCTGACGCAGGCGGCGCGTGAGGTCATTCCGCGGGACCGCTGGTTGATCGTGGGGACCGGTGCGGAGAGCACGCGGCAGTGCGTGGAGCGGTGCCGGGCGGCCGCCGCGGCGGGCGCGGACGCGGTGCTGGTGGTCTCGCCGCACTACTACACGCCCGTGATGACGGAGGTGGCACTGCGCGCGCACTTCCAGCGCGTCGCGGACGAGTCCCCGCTGCCGGTGATCCTCTACAACATCCCCAAGTACGCGCACTTCGCGCTGTCGGCGGCGCTCGTGGCCGAGCTGGCGCGGCACGAGAACGTGATCGGGATCAAGGACAGTTCCGGCGACCTGACGATGCTCAAGGGCTACCTGGCCGCGCAGAGCGACTCCTTCACGGTGATCACGGGCAGCGGGTCAGGATTGCAGGCGGGGCTCGAGGCGGGCGCGCGCGGCGGCATTCTCGGGGTCTCGCTTTTTGCCGCCGCACTCACGCTCGATGTGCTTGCTGGCGTGACGAGCGGCGATCTGCCACGCGCCGCAGCCGCGCAGGCCAAGTTGGTGCCGATGGCGAACGTGATCGTGGGAAAGCAGGGCGTGTCCGGCGTGAAGGCCGCGATGGATCACATCGGCCGCGTGGGCGGGCGGCCGCGGTTGCCGCTGCTGGCGCTCACCAGCGCCGAGCACGCCGCTATGATCGAGGCGCTCGGCTAGCGCGGTCCGAGCGCGCCGCGCCTCCGCGCGGAGCCCTTCGTGCCTTCGTGGTGAAGCAGTTGCCGCCCCCGAGTTCGACCCCTAGATTCCTTCCACGCCCCGCCGCGCTGAGCCGGGGCGTTTTTTTGTGTCCGTTCCCCCCCGGAGAGCCGATGTTCGACCAGAAGACCCGCACCATCGTGATCGTCGGCGCCCAGTGGGGCGACGAGGGCAAGGGGAAGCTCGTCGACGTGCTCGCCGAGCGCGCGGATTGGGTCGTGCGGTACCAGGGCGGCGCGAACGCGGGCCACACGGTGCACGTGGGCGACGAGTCCACCGTGCTGCATCAAGTGCCCAGCGGGATCCTGCACGAGGGCGTCCGCTGCGCGATCGGGAACGGCGTGGTGCTCGACCCCGAGAGCATGTTCGAGGAGGTGGACGCGCTGGTCAAGAACGGCGTGGACGTCAGCGGACGGCTGTACCTCTCGGACCGCGCGCATCTCGTGATGCCGTACCACAAGCTCGTGGACAAGGAGAGCGCCGCGAGCAAGGCGATCGGCACCACAGGGCGGGGGATCGGTCCGGCCTACGAGGACAAGGTCGCGCGCCGCGGGATCCGCGTGCTCGACCTCCGGCAGCCCGCGCGCCTCAAGGCGCTCGTGGAGCGCGGGACCGAGCACGCGAATCACATCCTGTCCGGCTTCGGCTCGGCCAAGCGCGCCGACGCGGCGTTCACGCTGTCGGAACTCGAGCGGATCGCGCCGCGGTTGCTGACGATCGCTGAGGATGTGGGCTTGGCCGTGTACAAGGCGCAGAAGCAGGGGGCGGCGATCCTGCTCGAAGGCGCCCAGGGCTCGCTGCTCGATATCGATCACGGCACGTATCCGTTCGTGACGTCGTCGAGCACCACGGCCGGCGGTGCCGCGATCGGCGCGGGGATCGGGCCGCGGACGATCGACGCGGCGATCGGCGTGGTGAAGGCGTACACGACGCGCGTCGGTGGCGGTCCGATGCCGACAGAACTGCTCGACGAGACCGGCGAGAAGCTCCGGAAGCTCGGCAATGAGTTCGGCGCGACGACGGGGCGGCCGCGGCGCTGCGGGTGGTTCGACGCGGTGGTCGTGCGCTACGCCGTGCGGATCAACGGGCTCACGGGTCTCGCGATCACGAAGCTCGATGTGCTGGACGAGTTCGACCGGATCGGACTCTGCACGGGCTACCGGATCGGCGGAGAGGTCGTGACGGAGTTCCCGGGCGATCTCGCGGACCTGGATGGCGTGGAGCCGATCTACGAGTGGTTCGACGGCTGGCGTGCGCCGACCTCCGGGGCGCGAAAGCTGAGCGAGCTGCCGAAGAAGGCGCGGCTGTATCTGGACCGGCTGGTGGAGCTGGTGGAGTGCCCCGCGCAGTATGTGAGTGTGGGGACGCGGCGGGATCAGATCATCGGACTGCAGGTGTGAGGTGGCAGGTGTGAGGCATGAGGAACGGCGATGCGGGAGCCGCGAGGCCCCGGGCCCGGCGTTAGATTCTCCTCTCGGCGCTCGACGTTCCTGACTCCAGATACCAGCCACCTGAGACCTGTGCCAACCGACGTCCTCGAATCCCTCGTCAGCCTCGCCAAGCGCCGCGGCTTCATCTTCCAGTCCTCCGAGATCTACGGCGGCACGGGGTCGGTGTGGGATTACGGCCCGCTCGGCGTCGAGCTCAAGAACAACGTCAAGGCGCGGTGGTGGAACGCCCTCGTGCGTGAGCGCGATGACGTCGAGGGACTCGACGCCGCGATCCTGATGCATCCGAAGGTCTGGGAAGCCTCCGGCCACGTGGCCGGATTCTCGGATCCGCTCGTGGACTGCAAGGCGTGCAAGGCGCGGTTCCGCGCGGACAAGATCCAGGACGCGGCGTGCCCTCGAAAGCCGAGCAAGAAGCCTGGCGAGCACGGCGACTGCCAGCTCACGGAGCCGCGGCAGTTCAACCTGATGTTCAAGACGTTCATGGGCCCCGTCGAGGATTCGGCGGCGGTCGTCTACCTGCGTCCGGAGACGGCGCAGGGGATCTTCGTGAACTTCCTGAACGTGCAGCAGGCCACGC
>CAZGFE010000085.1:0-8511 GCA_964524665.1 uncultured Gemmatimonas sp. | reverse complement strand
GCCTGACCGAGAATGAGCGAGTGCACGTCGTGCGTGCCCTCGTACGTATAGACGCTCTCGAGGTTGGCCATGTGCCGCATGCTCGCATACTCGGCAACGATCCCGTTGCCGCCGAGGAGCCGGCGTGCCTCGCGCGCGATGTCCGTCGCGATGTTCACGTTGTTGCGCTTGGCGAGCGAGACCTGCTGCGGCGTGAACGTGCCCGCGTCCTTCATGCGGCCGAGGTGCAGTGAGACCAGCTGCCCCTTCACGATCTCGGTGAGCGCGTCAGCGAGGCGGACCTGCTGGATCTGGAAACCGCCGATCGGGCGGCCGAACATCACGCGCTCCTTGGAGTAGCTGAGCGCCTCTTCGTAGCACGCGATCGCCGCGCCGAGCGCGCCCCACGAGATGCCGTAACGTGCCTGCGTCAGACACATCAGCGGGCTCTTGAGGCCGCCGCTCTTGGGCAGGATCGCATCGGCCGGCAGGTGGACGTCGCTGAAGACGAGCTCGCTCGTGTCGGAGGCGCGGAGCGAGAGCTTGCCCTTCTGGTCCTTGGCCTTGAAGCCCTTGGCGTCGGTCGGGACCAGGAACCCGCGAACGCTGGTGCCCGTCTCGTCGTTGTCCTCGGTCTTGGCCCACACCACCGCCACGTGTGCGGTGGAGCCGTTCGTGATCCACATCTTCGCGCCGTTCAGGACCCAGCTGCCGTCCTTCTGTTGCTTCGCGCGGGTGATCATGCCGGCGGGGTTGGAGCCGTAGTCGGGCTCCGTGAGACCGAAGCAGCCGATCTTCGTGCCCTTGGCCATCTGCGGAAGCCAGTGCTTCTTCTGCTCCTCGCTGCCGAACGCGTAGATGGGATACATCACGAGCGCGCCTTGCACCGACGCAAAGGAGCGGATCCCCGAGTCGCCGCGCTCGAGCTCCTGCATGATGAGTCCGTACATCACGTTGTTGAGCCCCGCGCAGCCGTACTCCTCCGGCAAGTTCGCGCCGAAGTAACCGAGCTCGCCCATCTCCGCGATCAGCTCCTTGGGGAAGCGGCCCTCCACGTAGCAGTCGCCGATGATCGGCAGGACCTTCTCGTCCACGAAGGCGCGGACGGAGTCGCGGACCGCACGTTCTTCTTCGGTGAGCGCGGCGTCAATATTGAAGAGGTCGCCCTCGCGGGGCTTGAGGTGCGCGGAGGCGAGGTGGGTATCGGACACAGGATTCTCTCGTGAGGACCGGGGAACAGTGCGAACGAGGGAATCTAATCGCCGCCGGGTGTCCCGTGCCCGGCGCAGGCGGTAACTTCTCCGCTACGCGGCCCTTCTGCCGCGCTCCCCCGCCCCCACCCCATGGCACACAGCGTTCCGCTCATTGCGACGATCGCCGGCGGACTCGGGCTCGCCTTGGTGTTCGGGTTCCTCGCTGTGCGGCTCCGGATCCCTGCCATTGTGGGATACTTGCTGGCTGGTGTCGCGGTCGGTCCCTTCACACCGGGGTTCAACGCAGACCTCGCGCTGACGCAGCAGCTCGCAGAGATCGGCGTGATGCTCCTGATGTTCGGCGTCGGCCTGCATCTCTCGCTCGAGGACCTGCTGAGTGTTCGGAGGATCGCCCTTCCCGGCGCCATCCTGCAGATCGTGGTCGCCAGCCTGCTGGGTGCTGGCCTCGCACACTGGTGGGGGTGGGGTCTCGGTGGGGGCCTTGTGTTCGGGCTCTCGTTGTCGGTCGCCAGCACGGTCGTCCTGCTGCGAGCGCTCGAAGCCGACGGCTCGCTGTTCACACCGACGGGACGCATCGCGGTCGGCTGGCTCGTCGTCGAGGACTTGGCGATGGTCCTCGCGCTGGTACTGCTCCCTCCGCTGGCCACGGCCTTTGGCGCGGAGGGCGCGGGCGTTCCCGATGCATCAGGCGGACTTGGTCGCGAGCTGACTCTCACCCTCGGAAGCGTCGCGTTGTTCGTCGTCCTGATGTTGGTGGTCGGTCGCCGAGCGTTCCCGTGGCTACTGATGCAGGTGGCGCGCACTGGGTCGCGCGAGCTGTTCACGCTCTGCGTCGTCGCAGCGGCGGTCGGGATCGCCTATGCGGCGGGCACGTTGTTCGGCGTGTCGTTCGCACTCGGCGCGTTCTTCGCCGGGCTCGTGTTGCAGTCGTCGGAATTCAGTCATCGCGCGGCGAATGAGTCGCTCCCGCTGCGCGAAGCATTCTCCGTCCTGTTCTTCGTATCGGTCGGGATGCTCTTCGATCCGTCCATCCTCTGGACGGAGCCTTGGCACGTGCTGGGTACGCTTGGCATCATCGTGATCGGCAAGTCGGTCGCGGCCTTCGCGCTCGTGATCTCCTTTCGCTATCCGGTAAGCACCGCGTTGACCGTATCGGCGAGCCTCGCGCAGATCGGCGAGTTCTCCTTCATCTTGGCGGGGATGGGTGTCGCGCTCGGTCTCCTGCCGATTGAGGGACAGAACCTCATCCTCGCTGGCGCCGTGCTCTCGATCGCGCTCAATCCGTTGGTCTTCCGTCTCGAGGATCCCGTTCGCAAGTGGATCCTCTCACGCTCGCGTCTGGCGCGGTGGATGGAACGGGCCGACGACCGGCTGGCCGAGCTGCCGCACTCCGTGCCGCACACGGCGCTCACGGGTCACGTGTTGATCGTCGGCTATGGACGCGTGGGGCGGCGGATCGGTGATGCGATGCGCGCCCACGGCGTCCCGATCGTCGTTGCTGATGCGAATCGCGAGATCGTCGATCGCCTGCGCCACGAGGGGATCAATGCCGTCTCCGGCAACGCGAAGGATCCTGCGGTGCTGATCCAGGCGCACGTGGCGCGCGCGCGGGTGCTGGTGATCGCGACGCCGGACTTCGTCGCCGCGGAGGCGATGATCGACACCGCGCAGAAGCTGCGGCCTGGCATCCAGATCATCGTGCGCACGCACAGCGATGACGAAGCGTCATTGATGCGCGCGACCATAAAGACCGGCGCCGTGCTGATGGGTGAGGAGGAACTTGCGAGCGGGATGACGCGCGCCGTGATGGCGGCGGTGGAGGAGACGCTGACCTGAGCGGTGCGTTCTCCGTCGCGCGCGTCACACGCGCTTGGCCCGCGCCGGCGCCCCGACCTCGCGACACTTCTTCCGGAACGCCGCGCCGTGATCGATCGGCAGCCCCTGCTCGTGCTGCCACTGGTGGACCATCTCGTGGAGCAGCGTTTCCACCGCCGCGGCCAGTCCGTCGCGCTTCACGTGGCGGGCCGCGATCGCGATCTCGGCGCCCCCGCCCTCCACACCGGGTGCGTAGTGCCCGAGCCGTCGCACCATCCGGCGCGACACGCGGATCGGCACGAACCCCAGCGTCGCCCCGAAACGGTCGCCATTGAGCCGCGTGTGCCACTCCGCCAGACACTCGGCCACGGCCTCGTCGTCGGGATGCGTGCGGTCCGGCGCGCGCGGCGGCTTGGTGTGCCGCGGCAACGGGTGCGCGAGGATGACCTGCCGCGCCGCTGTGCGTTCCCATCCCCGCCGCGCCATCACGAAGCGCACGATCTCGGCGTGGACCGCCGCCGGCGCGCTCACGAAGCCCTCGTGGACGCGGAGCTCGTAGCCCTTCACGCTCACGACCACCGAGCGATTGCGCGTGAGCGTGAGCGTCTGGACACTGCGCAGGCCGAGCGACTACAGGGTGGCGAGCAGGCGCTCTCCCGCCCGCTCGCGGTCGCCTGCCTCTTCGAGTTCCTGCTCTGTCTCGTCCGACTCCTCGGCGCGCGGAGCCGACAGGTCGAGTGCGAAGCCGAGCTGCGCGGAAGCCGTCACCGCGTGAAGATCCGGTCCTGCCGTGGCTCGAACGCCCGGGTCTCGTCGTTCCACACGCAGGAGCGCAGCGTGAGCTGCCGTGCCGTGATCTCGATCTCCTGGAAGGCCGCCGGGAGTCCGCCCCGGGTGCGCTCGCAGAACGACGTGCTGTGCGAGACCACCATGCGCCGCTCACCGAAGACGAGCTCTTCGATGCGCGTCTGATGATCGTGGCCGTTGAGGACGAGATCCGCACCGGTGTCGAGCGCTTCCTGGATCCCGTCGGCGCGGTTCGCGAGGCCCCAGCGCCGCGAGAGATCGCCGCGCAGGAGGTTGTGGTGGAAGACGAGGACCTTGAGGTCGCCCGCCGGCGCGGCCGCAAAGGCCGCGCGTGCGCGCGCCCACTGTGCGGGCCGCACGGCACCCACGACGGACAGATCACGAAGCCGCGTCGTCAGCGTGTACGAGCGGATGCCGTGACACGAGTTGAGGCCGACGATCGTCACGCCGGGCAGCTTGAGTGTGGGCTCCAGGGCCGCGCTGATCCACTTGCGATAGCCGCGCAGCATCGGCCACGAGAATCCGAGGCCGACGGGCTTCCACCACCACGCCACGTCGTGGTTCCCGGGCACCGTCAGCACCGGCACGTGCGCCTTGAGGGCGTCGAGGAACGTCTTGGCCTGCTCGAACTGCCACCGGAAGTTGCGCTGCGTGAGGTCACCCGCCACGACGACGGCGTCGTAGCGCTTCTCGCTGACCCGACGCACCACGGCTCCGGTGTACGCCTCGACGGCGTGGCGTCCGAAGTGGACGTCGGAAAGCTGGAGAAGCCTCACGCGTGCGCGCGGGGTTGCGTCAGCGCTTGAGCCGCGCGATCACGGCGTCGGTGTACTCGTCCGTGCCCGCCGTGCCGCCGATATCGCGCGTCACGACCTTCTTCTCGCGGAGCGTGGCCTCGATCGCGCCTCGCACGTTCGTTGCGCGTGCGTCGTCGCCGACGTGTTCCAGCATCTGACACGCGGCGAGCATCACCGCGGTGGGATTCGCGACGCCCTTGCCGGCAATGTCCGGTGCGGTGCCGTGCACAGCCTCGAAGATCGCCGCGTTCTTGCCGATGTTCGCGCCCGGCGTGAGCCCCAACCCGCCCACCAGGCCCGAGGTGAGATCCGACAGAATGTCTCCGAAGAGATTGGTCGTCACGATCACATCGAACCGCTCGGGGCGCATCACGAGTTCCATCGCGCAGGCATCGACGATCTTGTCATCGCTGGCCACGCGTCCCTCGTACTCCTTGGCGATGTGCCGCCCGACGTCGAGGAACAGTCCCTGCGAGTACTTGAGGATGTTCGCCTTGTGCACGATCGTCACGCGCTTGCGCCCGTGCTTGAGGGCGTACTCGAACGCGTACCGAATGGCGCGCTCCGCACCCACGCGCGTGATGACCGCCGTGGACTGCGCCACGGCACGGGCATCGTCGCCGACCTTCACGTAGTGCTCGATCCCGATGTAGAGCCCTTCGGTGTTCTCGCGGACGATCACGAGGTCCACGTTGTCAAAGCGTCCGCCCGGCACGACGGACTTGGCGGGCCGCACATTGGCGTAGAGATCGAACTCCTTCCGCAGGGCGACGTTGATCGAGCGGAACCCTTCACCGACCGGCGTCTCCAGCGGTCCCTTGAGCGCGAGCTTCGTGCGCTTGATGGACGCCAGGGTCTCATCAGGGATCGGGTTGCCGACGGCTTTGACCGCGGCCATGCCGGCGAGCTGCGTGTCCCAGTTGATCTTCGCGCCTGCCGCTTCGAGGAGACGGACGGTGGCGGCGGTGATCGCGGGTCCGATCCCGTCACCCGGGATCAGTGTGGCGTCGAGTGGTTTGGACATGGATGAGGCTTATGGTTCGACAATGAGGTCGGCGATGCGGGCGGCGAGCGCGGGAGCGAAGTCGCGACCGGCGGTCACGCCGATGTCGCCGACCCAGACGATGTTGCGGATCCGCGCGTCCACGAGCACGAGCCGCACGATCACCGCATCGCCCTCCGCGCGGAGTTCGACGGGGATCAGCGCGTACCGCGCGTCCCCGAGCGCGGCGATGGGACGGAGGTTGTCCGCGATGAGCGCCGGCAGATCCTCGCCGATCTTGGGCGGGATCGCGCGCCAACGGCCCACGCCGAGCGCGAACGGATCGGTCGAGTAGGTCGGATTGCGGCGCGCGGCGCGGACCACATCCGCCGCATACGCCCAGCGCGTCCCCATGCCGCGTTCGCGCAGCGCATCGCCGATCGCGGCGTCCATCTCGGCGCGCAGCGCTGCCCAGTCCTCGCCCTTGCTCCAACCCACGGAGTCCGCCCGCCAGAGCTGCACGGGAACGATCGCCACGCGCATCGCGGCAAACGAGCCGAGTGGCGGTCCGCTTGGCGCGGGCGCCGACGACGGTTCCTGCGCCTGAAGCGCAGGACGCGCGAGCGGCGCGAGCACTGCGAGCGCCGCGACCGCTGTGACGGTCGCGAACCGCGAGGCGCTCACGACGACGTGAGCGAGCGTAGGAGCGATCAGCATCCAGCGAATCTAACGTATGCGCCGCACCGCTCCCATCCCGGGAGGGACGCGCCGCCCACCGCCGGCAAGCTCCGGAGGCGGATCCGCCCCTCCCGAGGGGCGCGGCCGCGCGGTAGAATCGCTGGATGAAACGCCTCCTCTCCGCCACCATCTGGGCCCTCGTCGCCCTCCTCGGCGCCTTCGCCTTTGGGTACCTCGGCCTCAAGCGCGGGGAGACCATCAGCGCGGCCTGGCTGCTCACCGCCGCCATCTGCACGTACGCAGTGGCCTACCGCTTCTACTCGAAGATCGTCGCCGCCAAGATCTTCGCGTTGGACGCCACGCGCGCGACGCCCGCCGAGCGGCTCTCGGACGGCCGCGACTACGTGCCGACCAACAAGTGGATCGTCTTCGGCCACCACTTTGCGGCGATCTCGGGACCGGGCCCGCTCGTCGGGCCCACGCTCGCGGCGCAGTTCGGCTTCCTCCCCGGGGCGCTCTGGATCATCGTCGGCGTCGCGCTGGGCGGCGCCGTGCAGGACATGGTGATCCTCGCCGCCTCCATTCGGCGCGACGGCAAGTCACTCGGCCAGATGGCCAAGGAAGAGATCGGTCCGGTCGCGGGCTATACGGCACTCGTGGCGGTGATGGGCATCATGGTGATCCTCATCTCCGTGCTCGCACTCGTGGTGGTCAACGCGCTGCGCGACAGCGCGTGGGCCACGGTCACGGTGGGTCTGACCATCCCGATCGCGATGCTGATGGGCGTGTATCTGCGCTACCTGCGGCCCGGCGCGGTGCTGGAGGTGAGCATGGTCGGGATCGTCCTGCTCATCATTGCACTCTACGCGGGCCAATGGGCCGCCGCGCATCCGACGCTGGGTCCGCTCTTCACGCTCAACTCGACGACGCTGGCCTGGTCGGTGATGGCGTACGGCTTCGCGGCCTCGGTGATCCCCGTCTGGCTCTTGCTCGCGCCGCGCGACTATCTGTCCGCATTCGTCAAGATCGGCGTCGTGGTCGCGCTCGCGGCGGGAATCCTCTGGGTGCTGCCGCCGCTCGAGATGCCGGCGGTCACACAGTTCATCGACGGCACCGGCCCCGTCTTCGCGGGCAAACTCTTCCCGTTCGTCTTCATCACGATCGCCTGCGGCGCGATCTCCGGGTTTCACGCGCTCATCGCCTCGGGCACCACGCCCAAGTTGATCGAGAACGAAGCGGACGCGAGGATGGTCGGCTACGGCGGCATGCTCACGGAATCGCTCGTCGCCGTGATGGCGCTGATCGCCGCCTGCGTGCTCACACCAGGCGTGTACTTCGCGATCAACGCGCCCGCCGGGATCATCGGGACCACCGCCGAGAGCGCGGCGCAGGTGATCGCGACGTGGGGATTCGTGCTGCATCCCAATGAGCTCACCGACCTCGCGCGCATGGTGGAGGAAGGCTCGCTCCTCTCGCGCACCGGCGGTGCCCCCTCGCTGGCGGTGGGCATGGCCAAGATCTTCGCCTCCGTGCTCGGCGGCGAGACCTCGATGGCGCTCTGGTACCACTTCGCGCTGATGTTCGAGGCGTTGTTCATCCTCACCACGGTCGATGCCGGCACGCGCGTCGGCCGGTTCATGCTGCAGGACCTCGGCAAGCACGTCTGGGAGCCGTTCGGTCGGGTGTCGTGGTATCCCGCCGTCGTCGCCTCGAGCCTCATGGTGGTCGGAATGTGGGGCTTCTTCCTGTATCAGGGCGTGACCGACCCGCTGGGCGGCATCAACTCCCTCTGGCCGCTGTTCGGCATCGCGAACCAGCTGCTGGCGACGGTCGCGCTCTGCGTGGGCACGACGATCATCATCAAGATGGGCAAGGTGCGCTATGCCTTCGTGACGCTGATCCCGATGGTCTGGCTGGTGATCGTCACCGGGAGCGCGAGCTTGATCAAGATCTTCGGGACGGACCCGCGCGTGGGGTTCCTCGCGCACGCGCGCTGGGTGCAGGAAAAGCTTGCGCTCGGTGAACTTCCGCCGGGCGTCGCCGATGTGGCGAGCGCCGGGCGGCTGATCTTCAACGACCGGCTCAATGCAGTGGTAGCGGCGTTCTTCCTGGTGGCCGTGATCGTGATCCTGATCGGCTCCATCTGGGAGTGGCGCGCCGTCCTCACCGGCCGCGCGCCGATGAAGACGAACGAGGCGCCGTACGTGGCGAGGGCGGCGTGAGACCTTTTCACCACGAA
>CAZGFE010000084.1:0-8598 GCA_964524665.1 uncultured Gemmatimonas sp. | reverse complement strand
GGACCTGCCAGCCGCCTCCGATCTCGGCCAGCTCGACGCCGTGTCCATCCACGTCATAGTGTTCGCGGAGCTCTTCGAGCGCGGCCGAGACGGCTGCTGGCGATGCCTCCGGGTCGAGCGCGGCCAGTTCGTCGGTCGCGATCGGTCGGGGGCTCGCAAAGAGCGCGGCCTCAAGCAGCTTCGCCAGCGAGTTCACGTCGGATCTCCACGTCTGCAAACGGTCGGGGTTGGGTGAGGTGCACTTCGGTGCGCTTGGCAAGCTCGAGGAGCGCGAGGAGCGCGCTCAGCACTTCCCACGGCTCGGCGTCGCGACGCACCACGTCGCGCCAACGCGCGTGCGCACGGAGCTCGAGGAGCGCGCGCACGGTCTGCATCGCGCCGTCCACATCCAGCGCGCGCGGCACGACCTCGTGCATGGTGGGCCGGCGCGAGGCGCGGAGGACGCGGTCCACGGCGATCAGGAGGTCCGTGAGCGAGAGCGCGAGGGGCGCCGGCGGCGGCGCGGCCGGCTGCGCCAGATACGTCCGACCGAAGCGACTGCGCCGGTCCTCGCCGAGGCGCTCGAGGACGTCCACGACCTCGCGCATCTGCTGGTATTCGAGCAGGCGACGCACGAGTTCCGCGCGCGGATCCTCCCAGTCGTCGGCTCCTTCCTTGCGCGGCAGGAGCATCTGCGCCTTGATGCGGATCAGCCGCGACGCCATCTCGAGATACTCGGCGGCCTCGTTGAGCTCGAGCGCGTGCATCCGCGTCAGGAACTGCTCGCAGATCCGCGCCACGGGAATGTCATAGATGTCGACCTGCTCGTCGCGGATGAGCGCGAGGAGGAGATCGAGCGGCCCGTTGAAGCCGTTCAGGTCGACGACGAAGGAGTTGCCGGCCTTCTCGTCGGGGATTTGAGTCTGCAAAGCGGCGCGGCTGAAGTGAGGCCCATCACGGGCTGTCGACGCGTAAGTTAGGGGTCGCCGCGGGTGGAGTCAAAGCACCGCCGCAACTTGACTTAGGCCCTCGCCCCGTCTAGTCTTCTCAGGCTCAGGGGCGCACGCTGGCGCCCCGCGCCGCACCTTTCAGATCACATCAAGCCAGAGCCCGTTCAGTGCCGAGAATCGCGTCCGCCAAGAAGAACATGCGCAAGACCAAGACCGCGACCGCGCGCAATCGCGCGCAGCGCTCCACGCTCCGCACCGTCCTCAAGACGGCCAAGGATGCGGGATCTTCGGCGGACGCTCGCCTGGCTGCCGTGAAGCTGCTCGACCGTGCCGCGCGGAAGGGGCTGATCCACCGCAACGCGGCCGCGCGCCAGAAGTCCAAGCTCGCCAAGGCCAAGTAGGCCTTCAGCGATCGGAAGTGAAAAGCGCCGCGTCCCTCCGGGACGCGGCGCTTCGTCGTTCAGGTGCTCCGGTCTCCGCCTACAGCGCCGCGAGTTCTCCCCCGCACCGTTCGCAGTACCACTCGGTCGGATAGTTGAACGTGCCGCACTCCTGGCACTTGAGCGTCTTCACCTGCTGCGTGGTGCGCGGCGTCGGCCGACCGAACGCGTCGTCCGGCTCCACTGCTGCGGCCTCGGACTTCCGTGCCGGCTCGGCCTTGTCCTCGGGCTTGGTGTCCGGCTTGGCGTCCGGCTTGGCGTCGGGCTTGGCGTCCGGCTTGGCGTCGGGCTTTGGTTCGGCGGCCGGCGGCGGCTCCTTCTTGGCGGCCTCGGGGGCTGGCGCCGCCTCGGTCGTGCTCGCGGGCGTGGCCGGCCGAGCGGGCGTTTTGCGCGGGGTCGCCTGCGCGTCCGCCGGGGGCTCGGCCTTCGCTGCCGTCTTCTCTTCCGCCTTCGCAGTCTTGGCGACCGGGTCAGCCTTCACCTGCTCCACCGGCTTCGACGCGCGCGGCGGCGGCGCCCCGCCGGACTCGCGGCTCACGACAGAGTTCAGGAAGGCGAGTTCGTCGAACGACGGGGCACCGGTCATACCCGACCGCTTGGCGGTCGGCGCCGCCGCGGTCTTCGGGCTGGCGGCTGCGTCACCCGCGACGAGTGCGCCCGCCTCGGCGAGCAGCTCGCGGGTCCGCTCCACCACGGAACGGCGCGCATCGCGTTCCTTTTCCGCCATGGAGATCGACGCCTTGAGCGCCGTGAGCTTCTTGCCCCACTCCTTCTCGTCGAGTTCGCCCACCGCCGCGCGGAGCTCACCCTCGACCTTCTCCTCCTCGAGCGCCTTGAGCCGCTCCTCGACTTCCGCGACCGCCGCCTCGTCCTCCGCGAGTCCGTCGCCAATGGACTCAGCTTCGGCGTGCGCGCGCACCTGGGCGTCGGTGAGCTTGGTCAGGTACTCGTCGCGCAGGCGGGAGTAGACGTGCTCGGGGGTGCCTTCGCGACGCTCATCGAGCTTCGCGAGGTATCCCTCGTGCTTCCGCTTCTCGGCGATCAGCGCTTCGAGCGCCTCGATCCGCGATGCATCCCCTTTCCCTTTCACTCGCCTGTGTGCCCTCGACCTTCAGGTAATGGGTTGACTCGGCCGACCGCACGTGCCGCCAGCAGAATCCGCGCCGCGTGCTCCAAACTCTCCATCCGCTGATGCGCCTGCTCGAGCGACGCGCCGGCCGTCACCGCACCGTGATTGGCCATCAGCCACGCATTGTGTCCTGCAAGCAGCGGTCGAAACGCCTGCGCCAGCTTCGACGAGCCGGGGAGCTCGTACGGGACGAATCCCACAGCACCTACAGAGTACTCCAGCTCCGGCAGCACGTTCGTCGGCAGCGACTCGCCAGCGACCGCGAATCCCGTGGCGGTGACCGGATGGGCGTGCACCACCGCGTGCACGTCCGGCCGCCCCGCGTAGATCTCCAGATGCACCCCGACCTCCGTGGAGGGCACTCCGTCACCACGCACGCGACCGTCGGTCCCAAGGATCACGAGTTCCTCGGCCGTCAGGTCGACCTTCGAGCGCCCGGCGGGCGTCACCAGGATCTCCGTCGCCGAGACGCGCACCGAGACGTTCCCATCCTGCCCGGCGATCAATCCGGCAGCGTAGAGCCGCTGACAGACCCGGACGATCGCCGTACGCGATGCCGCCACGGTCTGCGCTGACACTCAGTCCGCCAGTCGATGGACGACTCGCCCACCCACGATGGAACAGATGGCTTGCCCGCGCAATGCGGCGCCACCATATGGCGTGTTGCGCCCCTTGGAGTAGAACCGCTTGGGGTCCACCGTCCACGCGCGCGCCGGATCGAAGACCGTCACATCCGCGTCAGCACCGACCCGCAGGGTGCCACCCGGCAGATGGAACACCTTCGCCGGCAGACACGACATCCGGTCGACCAGCTGCGGCAGCGTCAGAATTCCCGGCTCGAGGAGATACGTGACATTCACGCCGAGGGCCGTCTCGAGACCGACGATCCCATTGGGTGCGTCCGAGAACTCGCGCTCCTTCTCGTCGTAGTGGTGCGGCGCGTGATCCGTCACGAGCAGGTCGATCGTGCCGTCCTTGAGGCCCTGCTGCAGCGCGGCCACGTCGGCGGCGGTCCGGAGTGGCGGGTTCATCTTGGCGTTGGTGTTGTAGCCCTCCACCCGCTCCTCGGTGAGCGAGATGTGGTGGCTGCAGACCTCGGCCGTGACGTTGATGCCCTGCTCCTTGCCCCAGCGCACGAGGTCCACGGAGCCCTTGGTGCTCAGATGGCACAGATGGATGTGCCCGCCGGTCCGCTTGGCGAGCAGGATGCAGCGAATGACGTCGATCTCCTCCGCCTCGGCCGGAATGCCCTTGAGTCCGAGTCGCGCCGAGACGACGCCTTCGTTCATGGCGCCGCCAGCCGCGATCGACATGACCTCGCAGTGCTCGACCACCGGAATGCCAAAGGTCAGCGCGTACTCCAGCGCCGTGCGCATCAGGTGCGAGTTCTCGACCGGCTTGCCGTCGTCGCTCACCGCCACGGCGCCAGCGGCGACCATCTCGCCGAACTCGGCGAGCGTCTCGCCTTGCTGGCCCACGGAGATCGCGCCGATCGGATACACGCGCGCAAATCCCGCGGCCTCGCCCTGACGCTTCACGAAGCCGACGGTCGCCTGATTGTCGGTGACGGGTTTTGTGTTCGGCATCGCGCACACCCCGGTGAATCCACCGGCCGCGGCCGCGCGCGCACCCGTCGCCACGGTCTCAACATCCTCGCGGCCCGGTTCACGCAGATGCACGTGCACGTCAATGAATCCCGGCGAGACGACCTGCCCCTTGCAGTCGAGGATCTCCGCGCCGTTGGGACCGGCGATCGAGCCGCCGATCGACACGACCTTGCCGCCGTCGAGCAGGAGATCGCCAACGGCGTCGAGGCCTTGCGAGGGGTCGACGAGGCGGCCGCCCTTGAGCAGCAGTGGGCGAGTCATGCGGATTCTCCCTTGGCGGCGTCGGCGAGGACGGGCGCGTTCCCTGCGAGCAGGTACAGCACCGCCATCCGGACGGCGATGCCGTTGGTGACTTGGTCGAGGATCACGGAATGCGGGCCATCGGCGACGTCGGAGTCGATCTCCACGCCGCGATTCATCGGTCCGGGGTGCAGGATCAGCAGTTCACGCTTCGCTGCCGCGAGGCGCGCACTGGTGACCCCGAAGACGCGATTGTACTCGCGGAGCGAGGGGATGTAGCCGCCCTGCATCCGTTCGAGTTGGAGCCGCAGCACGTTCAGCGCCTCAGCCCACTCGATCGCCTCTTCCACCCGATTGAAGATCGTCACCCCCATCTCGCCGATCGCATTTGGCAGCAGCGAGCGCGGTCCACACACGGCGACGTCGGCACCGAGCGCCTTGAGGCCCCAGAGGTTGGAGCGCGCCACGCGCGAATGGAGCACGTCGCCGACGATGCAGACACGTCGGCCCTTGAGCGACCCAAAGCGTTGGCGGAGCGTGAGCAGGTCGAGCAGGCCCTGCGTGGGATGCTCGTGCGTCCCGTCGCCCGCGTTGATCACGTTGGACTCGATGCGCTCCGCGAGGAATCGGGCAGCGCCAGAGCCCGGGTGCCGCACCACGACCATGTCGATGCGCATCGCTTCGAGATTGCGCGCGGTGTCCACGAGGGTCTCGCCCTTCGAGGCACTGGATCCCGCCGACGCCACGTTCACGGTGTCCGCGCTCATCCGCTTTTCGGCGAACTCGAACGAGATGCGTGTGCGGGTGGACGGCTCGAAGAAGAGGTTGACGACCGTCATGCCGCGGAGCGTCGGCACCTTCTTGATCGTGCGCTCCGAGATCTCACGCAACGGCTCCGCCACATCCAGGATGGTCGTGATCTGCTCGCCGGAGAGCCCCGCGAGCCCGATCAGATCCTTCCCGAGGAGACTCACGTGCCGCCGCCGGCCAGGACGACCTCGTCGCGATCGTCGAGCGAGGGCACGAACACGTCCACCCGACCGCCCGGCGGCACGGTGACCGTCGCGCCGACAACGTCGGCGTGGATGGGCAACTCTCGGCCGCCGCGGTCCACGAGGACGGCCAGCATGATCCGCGCGGGGCGCCCGAAGTCGGCGAGCTCGTCGAGCGCAGCGCGAATGGTCCGCCCCGTGAAGAGCACGTCGTCCACGATGACGACGCGCTGACCTTCGAGCGCACTGGGAAGATGGGTCTTCCCCACCACTGGGCGCGGGCCCACCGTCTGCAGGTCGTCGCGGTAGAGCGTGATGTCGAGCGCGCCGCGGGGAATGCTCACCCCTTCGCGTTCGCGAATGACGTCGGCGATCCGGTCGGCGATCTGAACGCCGCGGCGCTGAATGCCCACCAGCATCAGGCGATCGGTCCCGGCGGTCTTCTCGAGGATCTCATCGGCCATGCGCGAGATGGTGCGCGCCACGGCCTTGGCGTTCAGGAGCACAACGGGGGCGGAGGGCATTCCCCCAAATATGGTCACCGTGCCGCGCTCGCGGGAGCGGCGGCGCCTGCGTTCTGGCGAGCTACGCCGCCTGCGAGCGGCGATCCATCTGCGACTCCGGCCTCGAGATCCGGCGGGCGAGGTACACCTTCTCGCGGCCGGGGCCGAGGACGTCCTGCGCGATCGGACGGGTGATCGAGCCGATCAGGCGGCCGTTCGTGTCGAAGAGGTCGACTCGGGAGGATGAAGTTCGCTGCACCGTGGGTTCCATGTGGTCTCCTGCGTTCAGTGGGTCAGACACCGTGAACGCAGGAAAGGTTTGCCTGACCAGTCTCGGCGGCGTGACCGTTCGGTCACGGGCGTGTACCCGAGCGCCGGAGCACCGGGCGCCGAGCGCGAAACGCCGAACGGCAGGCCCCCTCACGGGGGCCTGCCGCTCGGTTGCCGACGGACGGGGTGGGATTCGAACCCACGGTACGCTTTTAACGCACACACACTTTCCAGGCGTGCGCCTTAAACCACTCGGCCACCCGTCCCGGGTGCGCTGCGGTGATGCACGGACAGGGAGAGATTCGAACTCTCGATACCGCGTAAACGGTATGCCGGTTTTCGAGACCGGTGCCTTCAACCACTCGGCCACCTGTCCAACGCCTGAAAAGTAGTGGACCGGCGGTGACGGTCCAAGGGGCGCTATGCGCGCTTGTTCCGGAAGAAATCGGTCAGCAACGCGGCGCATTCGTCGGCCCGAACCTCGGCGTGGACCTCGGGTCGGTGATTCAGCTTGGGGTGCCGCAGCAGGTCGTGGACCGAGCCCGCCATCCCCGCCTTATCGTCCCACGCGCCAAAGACGACCCGCCCCACGCGGGCGAGGAGGATCGCACCGGCGCACATCGCACAGGGCTCGAGCGTGACGTACAGCGTGGCCGTCGTCAGCCGCGTGTCCCCCACCGCGTACGCGGCGGCACGCAGCACTCGCAGCTCGGCGTGCTGTGTCTGGTCCTTGGACGACACCATGGCGTTGGCGCCGCGAGCCATCACGGCGCCGTTGTGCACAAGCACCGCGCCGACCGGGACCTCGCCAGCCTTCGCGGCCGCCTTGGCCTCGGCGATCGCCTGCTGCATCCAGTAGGCGTCCTCCTCAGCGCGCGACGCGAACGTCACTGGGCCGCTCAAGATGCCTTCTCGAACTGGATCTGATCACCCGCGACCACTGCGCGGATCCGGTCTCCGTCGGTGAAGCGCCCGTCGAGCAGGGCCAGCGCGAGGGGGTTCTGCAGCATGCGCTGGATCGCCCGCTTGAGCGGCCGCGCGCCGAACGCGGGGTCATAGCCTTCGCTCGCGAGCAGCGCCTTGGCCTCGGGCGTGATCTCGAGCGTGAGCTTGCGGTCCGCCAGCAGCGAATCCAGCCGCTTGAGCTGCAGGTCCACGATGTGCGTGAGCTGATCCTCACCGAGCGGATGGAAGATCACGACATCGTCCACCCGGTTGAGGAACTCCGGGCGGAAGTGTGTGCGCAATGCGGCCGTGACCTGCGACTCGACGATCGACCAGTCCTCGGTGCCGTGCTCGAGGATCCACGACGACCCGATGTTCGACGTCATGATGATGACCGCGTTGCGGAAGTCGACCGTGCGCCCCTGCGAATCGGTGAGCCGACCGTCGTCGAGGATCTGCAGGAGAATATTGAAGACGTCCTGATGCGCCTTCTCGATCTCGTCGAAGAGGATGACGCTGTACGGCCGCCGACGGACCGCTTCGGTGAGCTGGCCGCCCTCGTCGTAACCCACGTAGCCCGGCGGCGCGCCGATGAGCCGCGAGACCGCGTGCTTCTCCATGTACTCGGACATGTCGATCCGCACCATCGCGTGCTCGTCGTCGAACAGGAACTCCGCGAGTGCGCGCGCGGTCTCGGTCTTCCCCACCCCGGTGGGGCCGAGAAAGATGAACGATCCGATCGGCCGGTTGGGATCCTGCAGGCCGGCGCGCGAGCGGCGAACGGCATTGGCGACCGCCACGACCGCTTCGCGCTGCCCGATCACGCGCTTCGCGAGCTCCACGTCCAGCTTCGAGAGTCGCTCACGCTCGCCTTCCATCATCCGCGAGACCGGAATGCCGGTCCACCGGGCGACGATCTCGGCGATGTCGTCCGCGGTGACCTCTTCCTTGAGGAACTTCGCGCCGCCCTCGCCGCGACTGGCGAGACGCGCCTCGGCGGCCTTGAGCTCCTGCTCCAGCTTGGGGACGGTGCCGTATTGGATCTCTGCCGCCTTGCCGAGGTCACCAGCGCGTGTCACGCGCTCGACCTCACCACGTGCCTCTTCGATCTTGGTCTTGAGCTTGCCGACCTCACCGAGGGTCTCCTTCTCGAGCTGCCACTGCGCCTTCATGCCGCCGCTCTTTTCCTTGAGCTGGGCGAGCTCCTGTTCCAACGCGCTCCGACGCTCAAGCGAGGCCGCGTCCTTCTCCTTCGCGAGCGCCTGACGTTCGATCTCGAGCTGGACGATCCGGCGCTCGACCTCGTCGATCTCCTGCGGCAGCGAGTCGATCTCGATCCGCATGCGCGACGCCGCCTCGTCCACGAGGTCGATCGCCTTGTCGGGCAGGAATCGGTCGCCGATGTAGCGGTTCGAGAGCGTGGCGGCCGCAACCACCGCGCCGTCCGTGATCCGGACGCCGTGGTGCGACTCGTACCGCTCCTTCAGGCCGCGCAGGATCGCGATGGTGCTCTCGACCGTCGGCTCGCCGACGAAGACGGGCT
>CAZGFE010000083.1:0-8818 GCA_964524665.1 uncultured Gemmatimonas sp. | reverse complement strand
TGATCATCTGCAACGGCTACAAGGACGAGGAGTTCATGCGCCTCGCCCTCATGGGGCAGCGGCTCGGGCACACGGTCATCATCGTGATCGAGCAGGTGAGCGAGCTCGAGGTGCTGCTCAAGGTCGCCGAGGAGATGCAGATCGTGCCGACCGTCGGCGTCCGGATCAAGCTCACGAGCGAGGGCTCGGGGCGGTGGGCCCAGTCGGGCGGCGAGAAGTCCAAGTTCGGGCTCAGTGCGGCGCAGCTCATGCAGGTGATCGATCGTCTGCGCGAGACGGGCAAGAGCGCGTGGTTGCAGCTCATTCATTTCCACTTGGGCTCGCAGATCACCGACATTCGCTTCATCAAGCGCGGGCTGCAGGAGGTCTCGCGCTTCTACGTGGAGCTCCGCCGCCTCGATCTGGACATCAAGTGGGTGGACGTCGGCGGCGGCCTTGGCGTGGACTACGACGGCTCGCAGTCCACGGCCCAGGCGTCCGTGAACTACTCCGCGCAGGAATACGCCAACGACATCGTGTACACCCTCGCGGAGACCTGCCGCGAAGAGAATCTCACGATGCCGCACATCATCTCGGAGTCGGGGCGCGCGCTCACCGCGCACCACGCGCTGCTGCTGCTGAGTGTGATCGACGTGGAGTCCGTGGTCGAGGTCACGCCGCCTGCGATCACCGACGACGACCACGCGTTGCTGCACGAGATGGCCGACGACCTCAAGACGGTGTCGCGCAAGAACGTCTCGATGCGCCGGATCCGCGAGATCTACCACGACGCCGCGTTCGACAAGGAGCGCGCGCACGACTTCTTCAACTCCGGCGTTCTGTCACTCCGCGAGCGTGCCATCGCCGAGCAGTTCTACCGCTGCACGGTGAACGCCGTCGCGCGCCTCGTCGCCGGCAAGCGGCAGCACTTCGACGACATCGCGCGCGATCTCGATGCCGCGCTCGTGGACCGCTACTTCGCGAATTTCTCGCTCTTCCAGTCGCTCCCGGACAGCTGGGCGATCGACCAGCTCTTCCCGATCATGCCGATCCATCGGCTCGACGAGGAGCCGACGCGGCGCGGGACGATCCAGGACGTCACGTGCGACTCGGACGGCAAGATCGACCGGTTCATCGGCGGACGCGACGGCTCGGCCTCGATGCCGCTGCACGTGTTCCGGGATGGCGAGGTCTACATCATCGGCATCTTCCTCACGGGCGCGTACCAGGAGATCCTCGGCGACCTCCACAATCTCTTCGGCGACACGAACGCGGTGCACATCCGCCTGCACGGTGATGCGTACGAGGTCACGCACCTCGTGCACGGCGACACGGTGACCGAAGTGCTCAACTACGTGCAGTTCCGCGCGGCCGATCTGCTCGCGACCTTCCGTCGCAAGGTGCAGGGTGCCCGCGGCCTCTCGCGAGAAGAGGCCAACATGTTCATCGCCGAGTACGTAGCTGGACTCGAAGGCTACACGTATCTCGAGGGAGAGGCCGCACGATGAATCCGATGTTGCTGGCAGCCGCCGAGGGGACCGCCGGGTCGTTCGAGCATCTGTTGCTCGTGCTCGTGATCACGATCGTCGCCACCAAGCTGCTGGGTGATCTGGCGCAGCGCATCGGGCAGCCCGCGGTGCTGGGAGAGTTGATCGCGGGCGTCATCCTGGGCGCGAGCGTGCTGGGCGTCTTCGATCCCAGCGACCCCATTCTGCACGCACTCGCGGAACTGGGCGTGCTCGTCCTGCTCTTCCAGATCGGCCTGCACACGGACCTGCGGTCGCTGGCCAAAGTGGGCCCCTCGGCGTTCACGGTGGGGGTCGTCGGTGTCGTCCTGCCGTTCGGAGGCGGCGTGGTCGTCGCCCGGATGCTCGGGATCGACCTCATGCCGAGCATCGTGATCGGTGCCGCGCTGACGGCGACGTCCATCGGGATCTCTGCGCGCGTGCTCTCGGATCTCGGCCGGCTGAACTCGAAGGAAGGGCAGGTGGTGATCGGCGCGGCGGTCTTCGACGACGTGGTCGGGTTGATCATTCTCTCGATCGTGGCGTCCATGGTGGCCGGCGATGCAGTGACCGTCGGGGGGATCGTGCGCATCTCCGCTGTGGCCGTCGGATTCGTCGTCATCGCCATCGCGCTCGGGAGCGTCGCCATTCCGCCGCTCTTCCGGATGATCGACCGCATCAAGGTCACGGGAGCGCTGGGCGTGCTGGCTCTGGGGTTTGCGCTCTTCCTGGCGTGGCTCGCCACCGAGGGCGGCTCGGCGATGATCATCGGCGCCTTTGCCGCCGGTCTCATTCTGCATCCAACGCCGCAGCGCAAGGAGATCGAGCGGAGCGTCACCGAGCTGGGGTTCCTGTTCGTGCCGATCTTCTTCGTCTCCGTGGGCGCGTCGGTGGATGTCGCCTCGCTGCTCACCCGCGACGCGCTCGTGATCGGGAGCGCGCTGATCGTGGTCGGGGTCGTGGGCAAGCTCGCGGCGGGCTACGCGCCGTGGTGGTTCCAAGGCAACCGGACGCTGGTCGGCGTGGCCATGGTGCCGCGCGGCGAGGTGGGACTGATCTTCGCCAAGCTCGGCCTGACCGCCGGCGTGCTGCAGGGCCCCCTCTTTGGTGCGCTGATGCTGATGGTCGTCGTCACGACCTTCATGACCCCTCCGCTCCTCGGCGCGATCGCCAAGCGCGGTCCCGCGAACAAGGCCGACGCGCCGGATGGCAGCGGGCTCGACGATCTCGTGTCTGGGTCGCACCGACGCGACGCGTAGCGCCGGGCGACGTACGCACGAAGGGTGCCGGGACCATGTCCCGGCGCCCTTCGTGCGTACGGTGCGTGCGGAGACCCGCGACGCCTAGCGCGACTCGTAGCGCTTGAGCGCCTCGCCCCAGTGCACGACGTTCCAGAACGCGTCGATGTAGTCCGGACGCCGGTTCTGGTACTTGAGGTAGTACGCGTGCTCCCACACGTCCAGGCCGAGCACGGCGTGCTTGCCTTCCATGAGCGGGTTGTCCTGGTTCGGCGTGGACATCACGCTCACCGTGCCGTCCTTCGCCGCCACGAGCCACGCCCAGCCGGAGCCGAAACGGCCCGTCGCCGCCGCCTTGAACTGCTCGCGGAACTTGGCAAAGTCACCGAAGGCCGTGTTGATCGCGGTCGCCAGCGCGTCGGTGGGCTCGCCGCCGCTCTGTGGGACCATCGCCTTCCAGAAGAAGGAGTGGTTCCAGTGGCCGCCGCCGTTGTTGCGGACCGCGGCGCGGACGCTCTCCGGCACCTTGGCGATGTCGCGGCAGAGTTTGTCGAGGTCCCAGGACGCCAGCTCCGGTGCCTTCTCGATGGCCGCGTTCAGGTTGTTGACGTACGCCTGATGATGCTTGCCGTGATGGATCTGCATCGTCTGCGCGTCGATATGCGGGTCGAGCGCGTCGGGCGCGTAAGAGAGTGCAGGAAGCGTGAATGCCATATGGGCCTCAGCGGTTACAGGTCAGGAAGGAAGATGCGCCTTGGCGCGTCGTGAGCGCCACCAGCCGTAGATGCCGGGCGTGATGGACAGGAGGACGATCCCGATGATCAGCGGCTCGACATGCCGATCGAGGCCGGGCACCCACTTCACTACATAGTAACCGGTGAGCAGCATCGACCAGATCCAGAGCAGCCCGCCGACCACATTGTAGGTGACGAAGGTGACGTAGCGCATGCCGGCCGCGCCCGCGACCACCGGCGCGAACGTGCGCGCAAAGGGCATGAAGCGCGCGAGGATGATCGTCTTGCCGCCGTGCTTCTCATAGAAGGCGTGCGCGGCGCGGAGGTGGCTCTGCTTGAACCATCGCGAGTCCTCCTTCTTGAAGAGCGCCTGGCCCGATCGCCGGCCGATCGCGTACGCGATCTGGTCGCCCGCGATGGCGGCGACGCTGCAGAGCACGCCCAGCGTCCAGACGTTGAGATTCACCATCGGATCGTGCGCGGCCGCCACGAGCCCGGCCGTGACGAGCAGCGAATCGCCGGGGAGGAACGGGAACAGCAGCCCCGTCTCGATGAAGATGATGGCGGTGATCCCCGCATAGCCGGCGGTCGCGACCAGGGTGTCGAGGTCGCGGAGTTGGTTGAGCAGTTCGAGCAGGAAGTCCATGCGCGGAAAGTAATCGGGGGAGGCTATCTTCTCCGCATGTCCCTCCTCGATTCCGTCGCGGTCGTGCTGCACCGGCCCCAGGATGCCGTCAACATCGCCGCCGTGGTCCGGGTGATGAAGAACATGGGCTTCAGCGATCTGCGCCTCGTGGAGCCGGTGGCCTACGATCCGTGGCGGATCGAGGGGATCGCCCACGGGACGCGGGATCTCGTCGAGCGGATCCGGCACTTCGGCACGCTGGACGAGGCGCTCGCCGACTGCGTGCACGTCTCGGCGTTCGGCGCCAAGCGGCGCGCGCACCACTGGCCCGTGATGGAGCCGCGCGAACTCGCGCCGGTGGTGCTGGAGCGCGCGCAGGAAGGCCGCGTGGCGCTGCTCTTCGGGCAGGAGGACCACGGGCTGCCGAACGACGCGATCGACCGCGCGCAGGTCCTGGTGCGCATTCCGACGACCGAGCACGCCTCGCTCAATCTGGCGCAGGCGGTGCTCGTGGGACTGTACGAGCTGCACCTGAGCGCCGGCGACGCCACCCGACGCGTCAAACGCCACAAGCACGCGGCGCCGCTGCCGAAGCAGGACGAGTGGGAGCGCGCGATCGGCGACATTGACCGCGCGCTCGCGGCGATCGCGTTCTACCGCACCCGAAACCCCGAGCACGTGATGCGCACCGTGCGCTCACTGCTCAACCGTGCGGGACCCGACGGCCGCGAGTTGACGCTCGTGCGCGCGATGGGCATCGAAGTGCTCCGCACGATCGACCGCGTGAAGCGCGGACTAGAGCCCAAGTGACGGACGCTCGTCGGCAAACGGGTCATCGCCGCACACACTTGCGGGGGGTTCCCCCACGGGCCATTTTCCGCTGTCGAAAGAACGCTTGTGAATATTTTCACAAGCCGAGCGAATCGTTCGGCTTTCCCCTACCATCGAGTCCGGGCGCATGACGGGTCGAAGCAAGTGGGTCCTCATCCCCGCGGTCACCGCGATCGCGATCTCCGCCACGATGCTCTCCGCCTTCGCGGGGTCGCAGACGGCCGAACAGCCGCCCGCGCCTACCGCGGACGAGACGGCCACGCAGCGCGCCAACCGCGAAGCGTTCGGCAAGGCGGAGCAGGGACCGTGGGCCTACAGCGGCTCGTCTGGCTACACCTTCTATATCGGTGGCGGGATCGGACGCTCTCCGGAGCAGCCGGTCAAGTTCCCGCACCCGGTGCACGTGAACACGCTGCAGATGAACTGCGCCTTCTGCCACAACGCGGCGGGGCAGTCGCCGGATGCCGGGTTGCCGGCCGTCGCCACCTGCATGACGTGCCACACCCTCGTGGGAGCGGACCGCCCCGAGATCCAGAAGCTGAGCTCGTACTACAACCAGCGGCAGCCGGTGCCGTGGGTGCGCGTGCACAAGGTGCCGGAGTACGTGCACTTCCCGCACATGCGCCACGTGAATGCGGGCGTCACCTGCCAGACGTGCCACGGCCAGGTGAACAACATGCCGCAGGTGTTCCAGGCGCAGTCCCTCAACATGGGATGGTGCGTCTCGTGCCACGTGAACGGCTACTCGCCTGCGGATGGCATGCGGGCGGCGGGACTCGAGCCCGATTCTGCGGCACTCGCGGCGCCACGCAAGCGCGCCAGCTACGACTGCGCCACCTGCCACTACTAGGACCCTGATGACTCCCAAGAGCACGGACGTCACCGAAGGGGCTGCCACGACCGAAGCGCGCGAGTCCGTCAAGCGCCGCGAGTTCCTCAAGGTCCTCGGCGTCTCCACGGCTGCCACGGCCGCCATCGGCTGCACGAGCGGCGATGTCGAAAAGCTGATCCCGTACCTCGTCTCGCCCGACAACACGGTGCCGGGCGTCTCGAACCACTACGCGACCACGTGCCGCGAGTGCGCGGCGGGTTGCGGGGTGATCGTCGAGGTGCGCGATGGTCGCGCGATCAAGATCGAGGGGAATCCCGAGCATCCGGTGAACCAGGGCGCGCTCTGCGCCCGCGGCCAGTCGGCGCTGCAGGGGCTCTACAACCCGGATCGCTTCCGCGGTCCGATGAAGCGCGAGGGCGATGCACTCGTCCCGACCACGTGGGATGACGCGATCCAGACCCTGGCCCAGAAGCTGGGCGAAGTGAAGAGCCGCGGGCAGGGCAGCCGCACGGTCTTCATCAATCAGCACGAACAAGGCTCGTTCCCGGCGCTGCTCGATCAGATCCTCGCCGGCTACGGCATTCCCGCACACCTGAGCTACGACGCCGAGGCGCCGGTGGCCACGGTGCAGGCCAACCGCGCCGCGTACGGCGCGGCGTGGCCGGCGGTGGACTTCACCAAGGCCGCGCTGATCGTCTCCTTCGCCGCCGACTTCCTCGACGGGTGGGGTGTGCCGGTGCCGCAGCAGCTCTCGTTCGCCGCCGCGCGCGGCGATGTGGAGCACGCGCCGCGGTTCATCTACGTGGGCGCCCGCCGCAGTCTCACGGGGCTCAACGCCGACCAGTGGATCCCGGCGCGCGCGGGCTCAGAGCTGGCGATCGTCCGCGCGCTCCAGGGTCGCGGATCGCTCGCCGACGCCGCGCGAGAGGCGGGCGTGGATGTGTCGCTGCTCGAGGGACTGCGGCGCGAGCTCAATGCGTCGGCGTCGAGTGCGCTGCTCGCCGGCGGATACACCGAGAACTCCGGTGAACTCGCGACCGCGGTGGCCGAACTGAACCGTCAGCGCGGCAACGTCGGGCGCGCGATCCTCCCGGCCGCGGGCTACGCGGCGTTCGATGGTGTGGCGAGCCAAGCCGACCTCCGTGCGATCGTCGAGCGCATGAACACGCGCAGCGTCGAGTTGATCATGGTGCGCGGCGCGAATCCGGCGTACACCACGCCGCCCTCGCTCGGGTTCGCGAATGCCTTCGCGAACGTCCCGTTCAAAGTGTCGTTCTCCAGCGTGCCCGACGAGACGACGGCGCTCTGCGACCTCGTGCTCCCGGATCATCACAGTCTCGAGAGCTGGGGCGACGCCGAGCCCGTGAACGGCACCCTCTCGCTGCAGCAGCCGGTGATGGACCCCGTCTTCGACTCGCGCTCCACCGCCGACGTACTGCTCGCGGTGGCCAAGAGCGATCCGTCGCTGGCCTCGCGCTTCCGCGCGGCGGACCATCGCGCGTGGATCGCGGACCGCATCGGCGGCAACGCCGCGCTCCGCACCGCGCTGCCGACCGCGCTCACGCGCGGCCGCGCGCTCGAGCGGAACGTCCCGGCGTCGCGGGTCACTCCGCGAGCTGCCGGCGCTGGCACCGGGGACTACCAGTTGCTCACCTACCTCTCGCCGACGCTCGGCGACGGGCGCGGCGCCAACAAGCCGTGGCTCCAGGAACTGCCGGACCCCGTCACCAAGATCTGCTGGCAGACGGTCGTCGAGATGCACGGCGAGACCGCCATCGCGCTCGGCGTGGAGGCGGGGGATCTGGTCACCGTCGAGACCGACGCGGGGTCGCTCACCGCGCCGGCGCACATCTATATCGGAATGCGTCCGGACACGATCGCGATCGCGGTCGGTCGCGGGCAGAGCGCCGCGGCCGGACGCTACGCCGTCTCCGGCGCGAGCGCCTTTGCGCTGATGACGCAGGCCGAGGATTCCCGAAGCGGTGGCGCCGTCTACGGCGCGACCCGCGCACGATTGTCCAAGGCGAGCGGCAACGCGCGTCTCGTCACCACGGAAGGCTCGGGCCGCCAGCATGGCCGCGGGATCGCGCAGGCGATCGCGCTGCCGGCACTCCTCGCCGGGGACATGGGCCCCGGTCACCATCTCTTCGAGGGGCAGGCGAGCACGGAGTTCCTCCCCGGGCTTCGCTCGCCGACCGCCAACGACGCGCAGGGTGAGTTCGGCGTCCCCGGCTCGAAGGACAAGGGGATGTACGACCCCGAGCATTGGTCCGGCGCGGCCAAGCGTCGCTGGGCGATGACGATCGACCTCGCCAAGTGCACCGGCTGCTCGGCCTGCGTCACGGCCTGCTACGCCGAGAACAACATTCCGACGGTGGGCGCCTCGTGGCAGGGGCCGCAGGTCATGCCCGACCGCACTGGCTTCGGCGCCAACATCACGCGCAGCCGCGAGATGGCCTGGATCCGCCTCGAGCGTTACTGGGAACTCGACCGCGAACCGAAGGACGTGAAGTTCGATCCGGCGCATCCGGATTTCGAGACGCGCTTCATCCCGATGATGTGCCAGCACTGCGGCAACGCGCCCTGCGAGCCGGTGTGCCCGGTGTACGCCACGTACCACGCGCCCAACGGGCTCAACGTGCAGGTCTACAACCGCTGCGTGGGCACGCGGTACTGCTCCAACAACTGCCCGTACAAGGTCCGCTACTACAACTGGTTCGGGTACGGCGACCCCTCACGCGCGCAGTACGCGTTCCCGGAACCCCTTCACTGGCAGCTCAATCCGGACGTCACCGTCCGTGACAAGGGCATCATGGAGAAGTGCTCCTTCTGCGTGCAGCGCATCAAGGAGACGGAGCATCGCGTGGCGCTGGAAGGCCGCGAGATGCAGGCCGACGAGTTCACCACGGCGTGCGCGCAGGCCTGCCCGTCGCGCGCGATCGTCTTTGGCGACGCGGCCGACGACCACTGGTCGGTGGCCAAGTGGGCGGCCGACCGGCGTGCGTACCACGTATTCGAAGAGCTCAACACCTTCACGGCGGTGGTCTACTTGAAGAAGGTCAACCATCCGGCGC
>CAZGFE010000082.1:0-9217 GCA_964524665.1 uncultured Gemmatimonas sp. | reverse complement strand
GAGACCTCCTGCTGCCGGTTCTCCGAGTTCACCGGCCCCGAGACGAGCTGCAGATAGTCCACGACGAGCAGCTTGATGTCGACCTGTGACTTGAGCCGGCGGGCGCGCGAGCGCAGCTCGAGCACCGACAGGCCCGGTGTGTCGTCGATCCAGATCGGCGCCTGCCCGAGGAGCGCCGCCGCCTTGGCGAGGTTCGAGGCATCCTGCGCGGTAAGCGCGCCACTCCTGAGCCGCTGGGCGTCCACGTACCCCTCCGAGGCGAGCATACGCAGCAGGAGGGACTGAGTACTCATTTCCAGCGAGAAGATCGCCGTCGGAACATTGCCTTCGATGGCCGCGTGTTGCGCGACGTTGAGGACGAAGGCCGTCTTTCCCATGGAGGGACGCGCCGCGACGATGATCAGATCCGATGGCTGGAACCCGAGGGTCATCTTGTCGAGATCGGTGAACCCGGACGGCACGCCCGTGAGCGCCCCGCCCGCCGCGCGGAGCACCTCGATCCGCTCCATCGCGCTCCAGAGGAGCGGCTTGATCTTGACGAAGCCTTCGCTGCCGCGCGTCTCGTTGAGCTCGAGGATCTTGTGCTCGGCCATGTCGAGCAGCTCCGCGACATCAGCGGGGCTCTCGTGCCCTTCGCGGACGAGCGTGGTCGCGGTCTCGATCAGCCGCCGGCGCAGCGCCTTGTCGCGGACGATGCGGCAGTGGTGCTCCACGTTCGCGGCGGTCGGCACCTCGTCCAGCAGGCCGCCGATGTATTCCTTGCCGCCCGCGGCGACGAGGTCGCCGCGCTGCTCGAGCTCGTTGGAGAGCGTGAGCGGGTCCACCACCGCGCCGGCGTGATTGATCGCCATCATGGCGCGGAAGAGCCGGCGGTGCCCCTCGCGGTAGAACATGTCCTCCGTGACGAACTCGGAGGCCGTGATGATCGCGTCGCCCGCGAGCATCATCGCGGCGAGCACGGCGCGTTCGGCGTCCTCCGACCACGGGGGGCGGCGGTCGCGGAACGCGTCCACGGCAGTGGCGCCCTTAGGCGCGATCGAGAATTCGACGGGCGAGCTGGACATCTTCCCAGGCAGGGCGTTTCCAGTTGGGGTTCCGCAGGAGGGCGGCGGGGTGATACGTCGCCACGAGCGGGATGCCGTGGTAGCGGTGCTCGATCCCGCGCAGCTTCCCGATAGGGGAATCTGTCTCCAAGAGCGTCTGCGCCGCAAACGTTCCCAAGGCGAGGATCACGCGCGGCTGGAGCAGCTCGAGCTGCCGGAGGAGGAACGGCCGGCACGCGTGGATCTCCGCACTGGTCGGATTGCGGTTCCCCGGCGGCCGATGCTTGAGGACGTTGCAGATGAAGACCTCGTCCCGCTTGAGGCCGATCGCCTCGAGGATCTTCGTGAGGAGGTCGCCCGAGCGGCCGACGAACGGCTTGCCCTGCTCATCTTCCGTCGCTCCCGGCGCCTCGCCCACGATCACGAACTTGGCGTTCGGGTCGCCCTCGCCGGGTACTGGGTTCTTGGCACTCGCGGCCAGTTCGCAGGCGGTGCACGCGGCGACGGCGGTCCGCACCGCATCGATGCTCTTGAGATGCGTGAGCTGCGAGCTCGCAGCGCCCTCACCGACGATCCGGGGTTCGCCCGTGGGTGCGGGCGCGGCCTTGCCTGGCATTGAAGGGACGCCGGTCCCCGCGGCGGCACTTGGCGCTGGGCCGGACCTGGCGCTCGCTGATCTGGCGTCCTCCGCCGCGTCCACCTGGCGCAAGGCATCGCGCCAGTCGCCGCTCTCGGCGGCGGCGGCCGCGGCGCGGCGCTTTTCGGACTCGGGGGGCCGCGTCACGGACCGCGGGTCACGCGCGCCGCCCGCCGACGCCGCGCTCCCGCGCTCGCCGCCCAGGACACGCAGCGCGTCCTCGACGCTCATCGAATCCAGCACGAACTCGCTCTCGCCGAGTTCGCGCCGCTGCTCGAGGTACTGCCGGAGCCGGTCCTTGGCGTCGCTCACAGCAGACGCTCGACGCGATCCAGGATCGCGTCCGCGACGGCTGCCTTGGACTGCAACGGCAACTCTTCCATTTCCGCATCAGCCGCGATCAGCGTCACGCGGTTGGTGTCGTAGCCGAACCCGGCTCCCGGCTCCCGCGCGCTGTTCGCCACGATCAGGTCGAGGCCCTTGGCGGCGAGCTTCTTCTTGGCGTTCTCAAGAAGGTCGTCGGTCTCGAGCGCGAACCCCACCGTGCGCATCCCCTGCTTGCGCGCATCGCGAGTGCTCTGGAGGATATCGACCGTCTCAACGAGTTCGACCTTGGGCGCCTTGCCGCTCTTCTTGATCTTGCCAGGCGCGGCAGCGGCGGCGCGAAAATCCGCGGGTGCAGCCGCCATCACGAGCACGTCGGCGCTCGCCAGTTCCTTGCGGAGCGCGTCCGCCATCTCCTGGGTGGTCTCGACGGGGACGGAACACGTGCCCGGCGGCAGCGCGACCGTCAGCGGGCCGTGGACGACACTCACCTCGGCGCCACGGCGCCACGCGGCCGCCGCGAGCGCGACGCCCATCTTGCCCGTGCTCTGGTTGGAGAGGAATCGCACCGGATCGAGCGGTTCGCGGGTCGGGCCTGCGGTAATGACCACGCGCATTCCGTAAAGCTTGCCGCGCGCCTCGAGCGCGCGCCCGGCGTGCGCTACGAGCGTCTCGGGCTCCTGCATCCGCCCCTGCCCCGCGCCCTCGTCCGGCGACGCCAGTGGACCAACACCTGGCTCGACGATCTCGCGCCCGGCGGCGCGCAACGCGGCGACGTTGGCCTGCACCTGCGCGTTCGCCCACATCTTGTCGTTCATGGCGGGCGCAATGATCACCGGGCATTCGGCGGCGAGGAGACACGCCGAGAGCAGTTCGTCCGCGTGGCCGTGGGCGGCGCGCGCGAGGAAGTCTGCGGTCGCTGGCGCGACGAGCAGGAGATCCGCTTCGCGCGCGAGTTTGAGATGGTCCAGGGCGTGACCGTCGCCGATCAGCACCGAGTGGACCGGGCGCCCCGTGAGCGCCTCGAACGTCACCGAGCCAATGAACTCCCGCGCCGAGCGCGTGAGGACCACGTCCACCGCGGCGCCCGCCTGCGTGAGGAGGCGCGCCAGCCAGGCGGACTTGTAGCTCGCGATCCCTCCCGTGACCCCCAGGAGGATCCGCTTGCCGTCGAAGGGACGCATCGCGTCGCTCCCGAGCGGCGGCGGAGTGTTACGCGCCCTTCGGACGGCGGCGCGGCACCACGCGGTACTCGATCTCCCCACCCGAGAGATCCTCGAGCGCGCGCGTGGTGAGCTTCTTCTCACCGGTCTTGCTGTGGTCGCGGGGGAACTCGTTCAGGACGCGCGAATACTTCGCGGCCACGAGGACCGAGAGGTACTTGTTGGTCGCGTGCTTGGTGACTTCGGACGGCGTGAAGACCTGCATATGACTGCTCCGTGCAAGTGAATGGTGCGATGTGTTCAATCTGCGCGCTGCAACTCCGCCAACAACTGCTTGACCAAGGCATTGACCTGGCTCCCCAGTGCCGGCCGACGCTCCGACCGACCGTGCTCTTCGTCGATGATCGCGCCGACCTGGGCCACGGCCGACTCGAGATCATCGTTCACCACGACGTGCTGGTACCGCTCGGCCTCCGCCAACTCCGACCGCGCGTTCTGCATCCGGAGCGCCAGTGCTTCCGCGCTCTCCGTCTTGCGTCCCGCGAGCCGGGCCTTCAGCGCCTCCACCGAGGGAGGCACCACAAAGATCGTCAATGCCGTGGGAAAGCGCTCGACCACCTGCCGAGCCCCCTGCACGTCGATGTCGAGCATCACGTGCTTCCCTGCTGCCATCACCCGCTCGATCTCGCTGCGCAACGTGCCGTAGCGACGTCCGTGCACCTCCGCCCACTCCGCGAACTCGTCCCTCGCCACTGCCGCGTCAAAGGCCTCGCGCGAGATGAAGTGATAATCCACGCCATCCCGCTCACCCGCTCGTGGCGCTCGCGTGGTGCAGCTCACCGAGTACCCCACGTCACTCCGACGCCCCAACAGCGACCGCGCGATCGTCGTCTTTCCGCTCCCCGACGGCGCCGAGAGCACGATCGGAAAGGTCTGCCCCGTCGCTCGGCGGTCCGCACTCACTCGAGATTCTCCACCTGCTCGCGGATCCGCTCGAGTTCTTCCTTGATGGCCACGACGTCCTGCAACATCGGCGCGTCGTTCGCCTTGCTTCCGGTGGTGTTGGCCTCGCGGAGCAGTTCCTGCAGCAGGAACCCCAACCGCTTGCCCACCGCCTCTCCGTCCGTCCCCGCCAGCGCCTCACGGAATGCCGTGAGATGCGACGCGAACCGGTCCAGCTCCTCGCCCACATCCAGCTTGTCCGCGAGGATCGCGATCTCCTGCGCCAGCCGCTGCGGATCCACGGCCACTCCGGCCGCCAACCGCTGCACGTTCTCCGTGAGCCGCACTCGCTGCGCCTCGAGCCGTTCCGGCGCCCGAGCCGCCAACCGCTGCACCGCCTGTTCCACGAGGGCGATCCGCTCGCTGATCACCGCCGCGAGCCGTGCGCCCTCGCTCTCCCGCATGCCCTGCAGTGCCGAAACCGCCGCCTCGACCACCGCCACCAACTCGTCGGCCGTGCCCGCTGCCAGCGCGTCGTCGTCCCGCACCACCTGCAGGACGTCCGGCATTCGCAGGATCGTCGCGACATCCACCACACCATCCAATCCGTGCGCCGCGTGCAGCCGCTTGAGCTCGGCTGCGACCTGCGCAAAGCGCGCCTCATCCACCACCGGCGCGGCGTCCTCATCGCGCACCACGCGCGCCGAGAGCGTCACATGCCCCCGGGCGAGTCGCTGCCTGAGCGCCTCGCGGACCTCGCCTTCCCAGCGCGAGAGTGCGCTCGGGAGTTTGAGACTGGGGTTGAAGAAACGGTGATTGACGGAGCGAAGCTCGACGCTCACACGTGAGCCGCCGACTGGCCCTTCGGCCGCTCCGAATCCCGTCATGCTGCGAATCATTAGAGCCAGATAAGTTACTCTGGCGCAGGGACTTGGGCAAGCTGTCCCACCGGCGCTAATTCCAGAATTCCCAGCGGATGCCGTACAGCTGGACCAGTCGCGGCATCAGGTACCCCGGCACGGTCTCGTACACGCGTCCGGTGAAGTTCCGATTGTACCAGTAGACATGCGCCGTACCGATCCGGATATCGAGCAGCGTGCCGTAATAGCCGGCTCCCCCCGCCTTCACCGTGCCCCCCGCTCCGTCAGGGGCGAGCAAGTCCGCGCGCCACTCGTGCGTGACCGCGGCGGTCATGAAGAAGTTGCCACGCGGGAGGTAGCGCTTGAGGTCGGTCGAGACGCGCACTTCGGAGCGGATCTCGTTGTCCGGGCGGTAGAGCGCGCGCTCGGACCAGTCCAGCGCTCGGATGTCGAATGTGAACGGGCCGACGATCCGTCCGGAAAGTCCCACCTCGTACGCCGTGCCCTCGGCCTGCAACACAGGGCCGAGATCCGCGTCGAAGACGGGCATCCCCGGCACCTGCGCCTCGGAACTCCTCACGACCCCCAGTCGCAGCACCCGCTCCCTGTGCGTGAATCCCACCTCGCCGCGCAGGTTCGTCCGCGCCGGTCCGCCGACGAGCGCCTCGTCCGGCCGCTGTTGCGAAAGCGCAGCCGCGACGTACAGCCACGGGAGCGGCGTCACTCGCAGCGCCGCATCCAGGCGCGAGGTGGAGTCTGGCCCGCCCTGCTCCACATACCCGCTCGCCGCGAGGATCCCGCGCTCGTAGCTCGCGCGCAGGCTCGGGCTGAGCCGCACGTCGCCGTGTTGCGTGCGATAGCGCGCGGTCGCCGAGAGCCGCAACGGACCGCGGTTCACGCCGACCGACCCCACGAACTGCCCCTGCGTGACGACGGTATCCGGATCCGGCGTGGTCCCGCTCGCGGCCGCGGAATCGTCCTCGACGTGCTGCACCGTCGCGGCGATCCCTTGCAGCCACCAGCCATCCGCATCCACATCGCCCCACGCCGCGCGCAGGTACGCCGTGAGTTCGCGCCCCTTGAACTGCTTGATCGCCGCGTCGTCGGGGGTGCCGACGACCACATAGCGGCGGGTCGCCGTGCGGTTCCGACCGACCCGCATCGCGACCGCATCCACGGTCAGCCGCCCGCGCACGGTGCCCACGCGCATGAAGGCGCTCAGGCCATCGCCGTCCCCGCGCGTCCGGAAGCTCGTGGTCGAGAACTGCTGCCCCGCGAGCTGCAGCACGCCGCCGCCGTCAAAACGCTTGCCGTAGAATCCGCGGTAGAGGTTCGCATTCTCGGACCCCGTGAGAATGTCAGTTCGCGTCTGCGGCGTAGTGTTCCGCACGCGCCAACTGCGCAGGTGCACGCGCAGCTCGCCGGCGCCGCGCTCGACCACCACCTCTTCCATCGGCCACAGGGGGATGGTCGCGAGATCCACCGAGCCCCCGAGCCGCGGATCCAAGACGTCGAGTTCGACGCCGTCCACGAACACGCGCACCCGGCCCGGCGCACCGTACCAACTCGTGGAGGTCACCCCCGCAATGAAGCTCGCGCTGCTCACCTGGACGCCAGGCACGAACGCCATCAACTCGGCGAGCGTGAGCGCACCGGTCGCGTAGAGTGCGTCGCGGTCCCATCGGGTGTGCGGTCCGTCCGTGAGCGGACCGCGCGGGCGTTCGGGAAGCGCCACCTCGGCCTTGATGGTGTCGCGGGGCGTGGTGTCGCGCGCAACCGGCGGAGCGACCCGCGGCGGCGCGAGCGTGTCCGCGGAGGTCTTCGGGACGGTGTCCCCACCGGGACGCGGCAGGTTGGGCCGCGGCGCCGGCGGCGCTGGGCGCTCCTGTGCCTCCCCAACGCTCGGCAGCGCGCCGAGCAGCAGCGCGCCACAGAGGATCAGGTGCCTCAGCGCGCTCTCCCGCGCACGAACTCGACGAACGTCCGCACCGGCGTGCCCGTCGGGCCCTTCGGCATCACCACGAGATCGGTCTCGGAATACGCCGTCCCCGCCACATCCAGATGCACCCACGGTACCTCGCCGACGAACTCCTGAAGGAAGAGCCCGGCGGTGATGGTCCCCGCCCCGCGGTTCCCGATGTTCCGGAGATCCGCCACGTCGCTCTTGAGTTGCTCCTTGTACTCGTCGAAGAGCGGAAGTTGCCACCCGCGCTCGCCGCCGCGCTCGCCAGCGGCCAGAACCTCCTGCACCAACGCCTGATCGTTGCCCATCACGCCGACGGTGATGTTGCCGAGCGCCACGACCACCGCGCCGGTGAGCGTGGCGGCGTCCACCATGGCCTGTGGCTTGAATCGCTGCGCGTACGTGAGCACGTCCGCGAGCACCAGCCGCCCTTCCGCGTCGGTGTTCTGGATCTCGATCGACTTGCCGTTGCTCGCGCGCACCACGTCGCCGGGCTTCACGGCTTCGCCGCCAAGCATGTTGGTCGTGGAGCCGATGAGGCCGACCACGTTGATCTTGAGCTTCATCCGCGCGATCGCTTCCACGGCGCCGAGCACGCCGGCCGCGCCGGACATGTCGAACTTCATCAGCTCCATGCCGCCTGCGGGCTTGATGCTGATGCCGCCGGAATCGAAGCACAGTCCCTTGCCGACGAGCGCGATCGGCGCCTCGCCGCGGCGCCCCCCGCGGTACTCGAGCGTGATGAGCTTGGGGTCCTGCGTCGTAGCCTGCGCCACGGCCAGGAAGGATCCCATCTTGAGCCGCGTCATCTCGCGGCGTCCGAGCACCGTCACGCGGAGCTTGTGCCGCTTGGCGATCTCGCGCGCCGTCTTCGCAAAATATTCCGGCGTGCAGATGTTCCCGGGGAGCATCTGCAGGCGGCGCGTGATACGCTGCCCTTCAGCCACCGCAACGCCCGCGGCGAGCGCTGCCTTGGCGGCGCGCGCGTTCGGCACGTAGAGCGTGGCGGCCTTGAGCGGCTTCTTGCGCTTGGCGGCGGGCAGCGGCGAATGGAGTTCGCGGAACTCCCAGCTGCCGAGCGCGATGCCGACGACGGCACTCTCGAGCGCGGCCCCCGTGAGATCCGGCGCCCAGAACGTCATGCGGCCCACGCCCATCGTGTGCGCCTTGCGGCCGGCGAGCGTCGCCGCCCGCGAGATCCCGGCCACGCCGCCGGCCCCTGCGCCCACGAGCAGCACGCGGTCAGGCCCCGTCCCGCGCGAGAAGAGGAGCAGCGTCTCGTCCTTGGCGCCGGTGAAATCGCGCCGCCGGAACGCGGTGGTGATCGCACCGCCAAAGTCCTTGTCCAGATTCACCAGCGCACGCGGCATCGGCGCGTCGGCAACGAGTGCGATGGCCAGCAACGGCGTGGCGCCGCGCGCCGGGTCGCCAGCGCGCACCGAGAAGGTGAGTGACATCAGCTCCCCATCCCCTTGATGATCGCGTCGCCGAACGCGGAGGTGGAGACCTCCGTGGCGCCTGGCATCTGCCGCGCGAGGTCGTACGTGACGGTCTTGGCCTTGATCGCCCGCTCGAGGCCGCGCACGATCAGCGCGCCCGCCTCGTCCCACCCCATCTGTTCGAGCATCATCACGCCCGAAAGGATCACGCTGCCCGGGTTGATCTTGTCCTGTCCGGCGTACTTGGGCGCGGTCCCGTGCGTGGCCTCGAAGACCGCCGCCTCGTCGCCGACGTTGCCGCCCGGCGCGATGCCGAGTCCACCGACCTCCGCCGCCAACGCGTCAGAGATGTAGTCGCCGTTGAGGTTCGGCGTGGCCACCACGGAGTACTCGTCGGGCCGCAGCAGGATCTGCTGGAACATCGAGTCGGCGATGCGGTCCTTGAGGATCACGGCGTCGGCGCGCGCCTTGCCGCCGGCCTTCTCGAGCTCGGCCTCGCTCACCACGTGCTCCCCGAACTTCTCCCGGGCGAGCTCGTAACCCCAGTCGCGGAACGCGCCCTCGGTGAACTTCATGATGTTGCCCTTGTGCATCATCGTCACCGACGGACGATGCTTCCGGAGCGCATAGCGCAGCGCCATCTCGATGAGCCGCTTGGAGCCGAACGCCGACATCGGCTTGATGCCGATCGCCGACTCGGGGCGGATCTTCTTCTTGAACTCGGTCTCGATGAAGGCGCGCAGCTTCTCGGCCTCCGGCGACCCCGCCTTGAACTCGATCCCCGAGTACACGTCCTCGATGTTCTCGCGGAAGATCACCATGTCCACCTTCTGCGGCTCCTTCTCG
>CAZGFE010000081.1:0-9253 GCA_964524665.1 uncultured Gemmatimonas sp. | reverse complement strand
GTGATGCCGTTCATCGACGGCGAGACGCTGCGCGGCAAGCTCGACCGCGAGACGCAGCTTGGCGTGGACGAGGCGATCAGGATCGCGACCGACGTGGCCGATGCGCTGCACTACGCGCACACGCACGGCGTCATCCACCGCGACATCAAGCCCGAGAACATCCTGCTCGCGAACGGCCGGCCGATGGTCGCGGACTTCGGGATCGCGCTGGCGGTCTCGGCTGCGGCCGGCGGGCGCATGACCGAGACGGGCCTGAGCTTGGGCACGCCGCACTACATGAGCCCCGAGCAGGCGACCGCTGAGAAGGAGATCACGGCGCGCAGCGACATCTACTCGCTCGGCTCGGTGCTCTACGAGATGCTCGCTGGCCAGCCGCCGCACCTCGGCGGCTCGGCGCAGCAGATCATCATGAAGATCATCTCGCACGAGGCGGCCGACGTGACCGAGCACCGGAAGTCGGTGCCGCCGCACGTGGCAGAGGCGATCGCGATCTCGCTGCAGAAGCTGCCAGCGGATCGCTTCGAGTCCGCAAAGGCATTCGCTGAGGCGCTCGACGGGTCGCGCGCGTCGCTCAGCGCGCGCGGCGCGGGTTCGCGTACGACCGCGCGCGCGGCGTCGCTCGGCTTGTCGCGCCGCGCGGCGGTGCGTACCGCGGGTCTGGTGCTCGCCGGCGTGGTGGGCGGCGCTCTCGTGGCGCTGGCCGTTGCGCCGCGCCCGCCGGCGGAGCTGACCCGACGCGTGGTCGTCGCGCTTCCCGCCGGTGAGGAGCCGGTGGTGCTTGAGACCGGCAGTTCGCTGGTCACCGCCGCACGCAATGCCAACGTCTTCGCCTACGCGAGTCGGGGTCCTACTGGACAGCCGCAGCTCCGGGTGCGCCGCTGGGATCGGGCGGAGAGCGAGACGATCGACCTGCCGACGACGGTGTGCTGCGTGCGGTTCTCGCCGTCCGGCGACTCGATCGCCTACCTCTCATCGCCGGGTCGGTTGTGGGTGAAGCGGCTCGCTGGCGGCGCAGCCGTGATGGTCGCGGACTCCGCACTCGGCAATCCGACGGACGGCGCCGCCGGGATCGATTGGGCGGACGACGGGAACCTGTACGTCACCGGCACCACGGGCGTGCTTCGCATCGGACCCGACGGCAGCCGGATCGAGGAGGTCGCATCGTTCGCGTCGTCCGGCGTCGCGACGATGCAGGTGCAGGAGGTACTCCCCGGCGCACAGGCCGCGCTCGTCACGGTCTTTCCGACTGGGCCCGTCTTCGATGCCTCGGCGATCACCATCGGCGTGCTCGATTTCCAGAACGGGCGCGTCGAAAGCGTCACTCGCGGATGGGGCGCAGGGTACGCGTCCAGCGGTCATCTGGTCATCGGCCGTGTCACCGGAGCCACTGCCGTGCTGCCGTTCGATGCAAGGACGCGGCGTGTCACCGGACCCGAGGTCCCGCTCCCCGACTCGACCCTGAGCGGGGCGGCGATCACCGCGGATGGCGCGCTGCTGTTCGAGCACGGAGCCACCATCGCGCTCTCGCTCGCCTGGGTCTCGCGCGATGGCGCGGTCACCCCCGTCCGGCACGCGATCCCGGGGGCGCTGCTAGATCCGCGGATCTCGCCTGATGGTCGGCAGATCTTGATCAGGAGTTTTCTCGGGACCGAATCGCCATTCTGGGTGATGTCGGCCGACGGCAGTAACGCGCGCGTCGTCGCCGGCGACGGCGAGCAAGGCTTCCGCGCGGTCTGGCATCCGCGCCGCAACTCGATCTCGTTCCTGACCGGAGCCTTGGCGCCCGGCGCTCCGCGGGCGAGGATCCTCGAGCAGCCGCTCGGCGAACTGCGCGACGCAGCGGAGATCCCTCGTCCCGATCCCCGCGTGCTCGGGTCGCACGAGTGGTCACCGGACGGCACCTGGCTGATCCTGCGGACGGACAACGGCGAGCCGGGGAACGGCGACATCCTGGCCTACCGGCCGGGGATCGACTCGGTCGCGGTCGCCGTCGCCGCGACGCCGGCCGAAGAGCTCGGCGCGGCGGTCTCGCCGGACGGACGCTGGGTGGCATACAGTTCGGATGCGACCGGCGCGCGGGAGATCTACGTCACGCGGTTTCCGCCCGAGCGCGCCGGCCAGGTGCGCGTCTCCACGGGCGGCGGCATCAGCCCCCTCTGGAGCCGAAACAGCAGGGAGCTCTTCTACTTTGACGCGGCGTTGAATCTGGTGGCGGTCTCGGTCGAGACCTCACCGACGTTCCGGGCGGGCACGGCGCGGCGCCTGTTCTCCGTGCATCCGTCCGAGATGAATCCGTTCTCTCGCGTGTACGACGTCTCGCCCGATGGTCAGCGCTTCCTGATGATGCGTGCGACCTCGAGCGCATCGTCTCGCTTGATGCTCGTGACGAACTTCCTGGACGAACTTCGCCGGATCGCGCCCAAGTGATCTTCGCGCCGTGTCTGCCTGGCGCGCGACCTAGGCCTCAGTACCTGAACAACCGATTGATCTTCACCACGAACGCCCGGTTCTTGAGCCCGCGCACGGTGGTCGGCGTCACGAACCGGTCAGGCGTCGCGTCGCGCTCGTCCGTGTACACGATGAAGAGCTCGCTCCCCGGCGCGTACTCCCACCGGAAGCGCAGGTTCGTGCTCACGCCGCGGTCCGCAGAGTTGTACTGCACGAGCGCACTTGCGAACATCAACGGCGTGAAGCCGTAATCCACGCGCGTGCGGACGAGCCGCGTGGTGAACGAGCCCGCCGGCCGCTCGATGCGCGTGATGGTGAAGGTCGGCTCGAGCGCGAGCCGCTGCGAGACGGCGATCCGCGACGTGGAGAAGGGGTTGGCGGGTCCGAGCGTCAGACTCCGGATCGTCCCGTCGTAGTAGTCGCCGGCCTGCACCTTGATCGTGCCCGACGCGCGTCGCTGCGCGCCGAACTCATAGGCCACGGCCACGTCCGCGAACGTGTAGCTCCCCGGATCGATCGCCGCGGGTGATCCCGATGGCGTGAATGGCGCGCTCAGGAACTCGAAGTCGTGCGTCACGTCCACGGAGAACTTGTCGCTGCTCGCGAACTCGGCATCGAAGTGTCCCGTGAACACGCGTGCGTCGACCACGCCCACTCCGTTCTCCACGTACTCGCCGGAGGTCGTGAACGTGAACTTGCGCACGCTGGCGAGACTCGCCGCCGTGGGGCGGGGGCTGAAGCGCAACTGGCCGAAGGATCGCTCGATATCGGATCGGCGCACGAATCCGACCTGCGGATCGAAGTTCGCCCCGACGGCGAGAAACTCGCCGCGCGCGCCGTAGCGGTCGGTGCTGTAGTCGAGGCGGGCCTGGTAGCTCGCATCGTCGCCACTCGGCGCCGCCGCGCCCGTCGTCGATGTTTGGGCCCAGTACACGCCGGCATTCAGTGCGTCGGAGAGGAGGAACGCGCCGTCCACGCCGTAGGCGAGGTTGGCCCCACTCCCCACCGCTGCTACGGAGCGGTTCGTCGCCATCACGCCGACGGAACTGCGGCGGAGAATGTCGCGCTTGAGACGGAGCACCGTGAAGTTCGTCGCCTCGCTGCTCGACGGGGCATCGCGCGCGGTGCCGATGTTCATCAGCCCGACGGCGTATGGACCCAGCTTGCCCGTGAGGCGTCCACCCGCGTTGATCGGGATCACGCCGCCATTGTTGAGCCCGATCCGGCGCGTGTAGAACAGGTACGGCGTGTCCGCCGAGCCGCCGAACGTCGCGCCGGTCCCTCCGCGCCCGAAGTCGAAGATCCCGCGCCCTTCGAGGAAGAAGTCACGCTTCTCGGGGAAGAACAGGCTGAACCGCGTGAGGTTCACCTGCTGCTCGTCGATCTCGACCTGCGCGAAGTCCGTGTTGAACGTGAGGTCCGCGGTGAGGTTCGGCGTGAGCGCATACTTGAGGTCGCCGCCGAGCTCCGTGCCGAGCTCGTCGTGCACCGGTGGCGTGCTCACGCGGTTGGTCGTCACGCGCGACACGACGTACGGCTTGAGTTCGAGGCTGCGCCCCGCCTCGGGAAGATCGAGGCCCACGAGCGTGCCGCCGGACGAGACGCGGTTGAGCGCCTGCGGGCCCGCGAGGATGCGCGGTACGGGCGTGAGGTAGATCCACTCGTTCTTGTGGCGGATGGAGCGGCGGATCTGGATGCCCCACACCTGATCAAGCCCGGCCCGGTAGCGCAGCGACTTGAACGGGATCGCCATCTCCACCGTCCAGCCACCATCGAAGCGGCCGGCCTTGGAGGTCCAGACCGGATTCCAGTCCGTGTTGGAGCCGCCTTCGTCCACGACCGAATAGTCCGCGCGTGCGCCGAGTGGGTTGGTGTAGAACGCGAACCCGCTGCGGCGGTCGTAGAACGTGTCGAAGAGGACGCCGATGTGTTCGTTGTTGCGCAGACCGCCGGTGTCGCGGCGGAGTTCATTCACGACCCACTCCTCTGGCGGCGCGGAGTCCCAGCAGCGGCAGCTGAGGTAGATGTTCTCGTCGTCGTACGTGATCCAGATGTCGCTGCGCTCGGTGGCGGGGCTGCCGTAGGCAGGAGCAACCTGGAGCAGTCCGTCGAACGGCAGTTCGCGTGTGTAGACCTCTTCATCGAGCACGCCGTCGAGCCGGAGCGGGGCGGTGAGCTTGATCGCGCGGACGGTGGCTTGGCCTGATGCGTCGCGTGTGATGACGGCAGGCGCGACGGGGGCTGGAGGGCCGGCGATCGGCGCGGCCGTCTGCGCGTCCGCCGTGGGGAGCGCGAACACTGCGACCGTGATCGCGACGAGGGTGCGCAACACGGCAGTGATCGCCGGACGGGTGAGTCGGCGCGTCTTGCTCGGACTGGTCATGCGTGCGTGGCCGCAGGGTGGGAAGGGAGCTGGAATATCGCTCGGCGCGCCCCGGCGGCGAGAGTCCTCTGGCGAAGTGGTCCGTCGGGGGACAACTTGGGCGTGCCCCTCTCTCCCATTCATTAGAGTGTCGCCCTGACGGCCACCCTCGATCGTCTCACCGCCGCCCTCGCCGACCGATACCGCATCGAGCGCGAACTCGGGCAGGGCGGGATGGCGACGGTCTATCTCGCTCAGGACATCAAGCACGACCGGAAGGTCGCGCTGAAGGTCCTGAAGCCGGAGCTCGCCGCCGTGCTCGGCGCGGAGCGCTTCGTCGTGGAGATCAAGACCACGGCGGCCTTGCAGCACCCGCATATCCTGCCGCTCTTCGATTCCGGCACCGCCGACGGCTTCCTCTTCTATGTGATGCCGTTCATCGACGGCGAAACGCTCCGCGGCAAGCTCGACCGCGAGACACAGCTGGGCGTGGACGAGGCGGTCCGGATCGCGAGTGACGTGGCGAGCGCGCTGCACTACGCGCACACGCACGGCGTGATCCATCGCGACATCAAGCCCGAGAACATTCTTCTGCACGACGGCCGCCCGATGGTGGCGGACTTCGGGATCGCACTGGCGGTCTCGGCGGCCGCCGGTGGCCGAATGACCGAGACGGGTCTGAGCTTGGGCACTCCGCACTACATGAGCCCGGAGCAAGCGACTGCGGAAAAGGAGATCACGGCGCGGTCCGACGTCTACTCGCTCGGCAGCGTGCTCTACGAGATGCTGGCAGGCCAGCCGCCACACCTGGGCGGATCTGCGCAGCAGATCATCATGAAGATCATCACCGAGCAGGCGCAGACGGTGACGTCGCTCCGGAAGTCGGTGCCGCAGAACGTGGCCGCGGCAGTCGCCAAGTCGCTCGAGAAGCTGCCGGCCGACCGGTTCGACTCGGCGGCGGAGTTCGCCAAGGCGCTCGGGGACCCCGGGTTCACGACGGCGGTCGCCGCGGCGGGTGCTGCGCGCGGCGTCTCCGCGTCGTGGCAACTGAATCGTCTGTCGCTGGCGCTGGGCGCTGCGGCGATCGTCTCGGTGGCCGTCGCCGGCTGGGCGCTCTCGCGACCGTCGCCGGTCCAGCCAGTCTCGCGATACAGCGTGCGGTTGCCGGCAGGCGCGGAGATCGGCGGATTCTTTTCGCGGATCGCCCTCACGCCCGATGGGTCCAAGCTGATCTATACGTCCGGCTCGGGTGCCAACGCCACCCTGCGGGTGCGCGAGCGCGATCAGCTCGAGCCGCAGGACCTGCCGGGGACGACCGGTGCGATCGCGCCGGTGGTCGCTCCCGACGGCGCCCGCATCGCCTACCTCACGGGCGGATCGCTGCACATCGTTTCACTCCGCGGCGGCCCGCCGGTGATGATCGCCGACACTCTCGTTGGAGGCGCTGGTGCGGCCTGGAGTGTCGACGGCTTCATCTACGTCGACGGATCTGGGCCGGCCCCTCTCTACCGAGTCCCGGCCGCTGGCGGCAGGCGTCCCGAGCAGTTCACACGGCTCGACTCCGCCAGCCGCGAGACCGACCACGTGTTTCCCGACGCGCTCCCCAATGGCCGGGGCGTTCTGTTCGTGGTCTCGCACACGGGCGGCGGAAGCGCGACGCAGGACATTGCCGTCGCCAAGACCTCCACCGGCGCCCATCAGGTGCTCCTGCGAGGCGTGTTCGCACGCTACGCGAGATCCGGACACATCGTCTATGTGACCGCCGATGGCTCCCTGATGGCGGTGCCATTCGACCAGGACGAGATGGCGCTCACTGGCGATCCGGTGGCCCTCACTAGCGGGATCACCCTGCGCACCATCGGCGTACCCGACCTGACGCTCGCGGATGACGGCACCCTGATGTACACGGTCGGGGGCGCATCCGCGGATGGGGGCGAGCCGGTCTGGGTGGGACGCGACGGACGGGAAGAACCCATCGCCACGGACTGGGCGAAGGCCGCGCTGAACGTTGCGCTCTCGCCCGACGGGACGCAGCTCGCGGCCGCGATCGCGGATGCCAGCTTGACGCACATCTGGGTACGACCGCTCGCGCGCGGCGCCAGCGCATCCAAACTCACGTTCGACGGCGAGACGAACGTCCGTCCCACATGGACGCCCGACGGCCGTTCCGTGCTCTTCATCTCAACGCGCAGCGGCGAGCGCAGCCTCCACACGCGACGCGCTGATGGAACGGCAGCGTCGGAGCTTGTGCTCACGCGGCAGGAGACCGTCCAGGAGGGACTCCTGACCCGCGACGGCGCCTGGCTGGTCTTCCGCGCGGGAGGCGGGAACGCGGGCAACCTCTTCGCGCGACGCACCACGGGCGACACGTCGACCTTCACGCTCGCGAACTCGAGCTTCCCCGAGTACAGTCCGGCCGTGTCGCCGAACGGGCGCTGGCTCGCCTACGCCTCCAATGAGACGGGACGACACGAGATCTACGTGCGGCCGTTCCCGGACGTCGCCGGCGGCAAGTGGCTGGTCTCCGTCGGGGGCGGCTCGGAACCCCTCTGGTCCCGCGACGGTCGGGAACTCTTTTACAAGAACGCGGACAACCAGATGGTGGCGGTTGCCGTGTCGCCGAGCGGTGCGCCGCCCACCGGGCAGCAGCGCGTGCTCTTCGCGGCGGAGCCGTACCACGCCGATTTCCAGCATCGGACCTACGACGTGACCCCGGATGGCCGGCGGTTCGTGATGATCAAGGTGGCTGATCGCGCGGGCGACAATACGACGCAGCTGATCGTGGTCGAGAATTTCCTCGAAGAGCTCAAGCGTCTGGTGCCGCGGCGGTGAGCGCGATCACCGATCTCAACCGATTCACCTCACTCAACGCCAAGCAGATCCTGTGAAAGCTCCCATACTCGCGCTCGCACTCGTTCTCTTCACGCTCCCGCTTGCCGCCCAGCGGTTCGAAGTGTCCGAAGCCACGATCGCGTCCACCCACGCCGCGCTCGAGTCCGGCCGCACCACGTGCCGCGCGGTCGTCCAGCAGTACCTGGACCGCATCGCTGCGTACGACCAGCAAGGGCCCACGCTCAACGCGATCCAGAACGTGAACCCTCGCGCGTTGCTGGAAGCCGACTCACTCGACCGCGTGATGCGCGCGCGCCAACCGCGTGGCCCGCTCCATTGCGTCCCCGTCCTCGTAAAGGACCAGATCGAGACGCGCGACATGCCGACCACCTACGGCTCCGCGCTCTTCAAGGACTTCACCCCGCAGCGCGACGCCACCGCCGTGCAGCGCCTCGAAGCCGCCGGCGCGATCATCCTCGCCAAGACCACGATGGGCGAGTTCGCGCAGCGCTACGTGGGCTCGGCCGCGGGGATCATCCGCAACGCGTACGATCCCACGCGGAACCCCAGCGGCTCCTCCGGCGGCTCGGCGTCCGGCGTGGCCGCCAACTTTGGTCTCGTCGGCATTGGCGAGGACACCGGCGGCTCGATCCGCGGCCCCGCTGCGGTGAGCAACCTCGTCGGTCTGCGCCCCACGCTCTCGCTGGTCAGCCGTTTCGGGATGCTTCCCGCGAACCCCACGCAGGACACGATGGGGCCAATGACGCGCACCGTGGCCGACGCAGCGCGGGTGCTCGACGTGATCGCGGGCTACGACCCGAACGACCCGATCACCGCCGAGACGGTGGGGCGGATTCCCCAGAGCTACACGACCGCGCTGCGACCCGACGCGCTCCGCGGCGTGCGGCTCGGCGTACTGCGCGCCAACCGTCCGACCGCGCAGCGCGACACGACCGCCGCTCCCGATTCCGCGACGCTCGCACTCGTCGCTGAGTACGAGAAGGTGCGCGTGCTCTTTGAGCGCGCCATCGCTGAGCTCCGCGCGCTCGGCGCCGAGGTCATCGACTCGATCACGATCCCCGCGCTCGCGCAGCGCCGCACCGGGAACAACTTCGAGACCGAGCAGGCCACGGACGCATACTTCGCGCAGCACCCGAACGCGCCGGTGCGGACGCTGCGCGAGATCCTGCTCTCCGGCGAAGTGAATCCGTGGCGGGCGAGGTCGCTCATCGGCGAGGTGGGCCGCACCACGAACGACCCGGGCTATCTCACCGTGATGCAGGGGCGCGAGGCCCTCAGGGTCTCCGTGCTGAAGACGATGGCGGACCTCAAGCTCGATGCCATCATTCACATGACGTTCGATGCGCCGCCGACCAAGATCGCCGAAGACGTACTCACGAATCCGCGGCCGATCGACGGCTACGGGCGCGGCGACAATCGGGGGCTGAGTCCGAGCATTGGATTCCCCGCGCTTACGGTGCCGGCGGGGTTCACACCAGACTCGCTTCCCGCGGGACTCGAGTTCCTGGGCCGGCCATTCAGCGAAGCACAGCTGCTCGCGTACGGATTCGCGTTCGAACAGCGCACCAAGCTGCGGCGTCCGCCGCGCAC
>CAZGFE010000080.1:7936-9271 GCA_964524665.1 uncultured Gemmatimonas sp. | reverse complement strand
TTCACCGTGATCGGTGTCTACCACACCAAGGCGGGCTTCCTCAAGTCGCTCGACGGCCGCGGGCCCGACACGCCGCGCATGGTGCTCCCCATGATGACCGCGTGGCGCCGCCTCGACGTCTGGCGCCGTTCGATGATGGTGATGGTGCGGCCGGCGGACGGCGTGTCGCGCGCCGACGCCATGGACGCGGTCACGGCCACGCTCCGCGGCATGCGCGGACTCCGGCCGAGCCAGCCGAACTCGTTCTTCCTCGTCGGGCAGGATCGGATGATGGAGGTCTTCGACCAGCTCTTCGGCGCGATCTTCATGGTCGGGCTGGGCCTCTCGGCCGTGGGATTGATGGTCGGCGGCGTGGGCGTCGTGGCGATCATGATGATCTCGGTCACTGAGCGCACGCGTGAGATCGGCGTGCGCAAGGCGCTCGGCGCCACGCGCGGGACCATTCTCTGGCAGTTCCTGGTGGAGGCGGCCACGTTGACGAGCCTCGGCGCCGGCGTCGGCCTTGTCTTCGGCGGCCTGCTGGCGTGGGTGATCCGTGCCAACACGCCGATCCCCGCCTCCATTCCGATCTCGGCGGTCTTCCTCTCCCTACTGGCCGCCGCGCTCACGGGCATCGTGTTCGGCATGCTGCCGGCGACCCGGGCGTCCAAGCTCGATCCGGTCGAGGCGCTGAGGCACGAGTAGGGGGTTTCCCGGCTCCATCGGTGGCTTCGACTGCGAATTTCCGGGTGAGGCTCACGTTTCCGCGCACACGTGCCGATACTTGGAAGCGTATGTCGGCCCCCCACTTCAGAGCACTCGTTGCCATTGGCGCGCTTGGTGCGCTCGGCATCGTCGGCTGCGGCACGCCAGAACCGGCACCCACGATCGGTTTCGCGTACAGCTGGTACGACGAGAGCGTCCGCCAGTTCGCGCAGGCCGAGCTCGATCGCAGCCGACCGCCCGGCACTGACTCGCTTCGGTTGCTGACGTTGGACGGTGGCTTCCAGCGGTACGCGCAAAGTCCATTGGGCGCCGAGATCCGGCGCGCCACGCTCTTCGCGGAGGATTCGAGCGTGGTCGCCACGGTCGGGCCCGGTGGCAGCCGCGAGGCCATGCAGGTGGCGCCGGTCTACGCGAGCGCGGGCCTCCCCAACCTGGTCCCCGCCGCCTCAAGCCGACGACTCACGACCGCGGGCGCTTACTCGTTCATGCTTTCGGCGAATGACTCGGTCCAAGGCGAGTTCCTCGCGGCCTTTGCCGACAGCGGCCTCAACGCGCGCCGCGTGACGATCGTGTATGTGCCGGACGAGTACGGCGTGGGGCTCTCGACCAGCGTCGAGTCGAACCTTCGGC
>CAZGFE010000080.1:0-7836 GCA_964524665.1 uncultured Gemmatimonas sp. | reverse complement strand
CTCGTCGCGCATTGGCATCCCGCGATCCCGCGCGCCGCGTCCCGGGAGTTCGCGGCGCGCTTTCGCGCGCGGACGGGACGCATTCCCCGCCACGGCGACGCGGTGTTCGTCGACGCGGTGATGCTGGCGGCCACGGCCGTGCGCGAGGCGGGCGCGGATCGCGCCGCCGTGTCCGCGTACCTGCGTTCCCTCGGCGTCTCGCGTCCACCGTACCAAGGGATCACCGGCCCCGTGAGCTTCACCCCGAACGCGCGACACGAGCTGCTGATGACGCGCATTCAGGGGGACTCCTCCGTCATCGTGGACCGTCGATGAACGCGCCCGGGCGGGCGGTGCCCCTGCGCGTCATCCTGGTGCTCATCGGCGCCTCGGTGCTTGGCCTGCTGACGCTGGTCGCCGTGCAAGTGACGACGATCCTGCGGCCAGCCGCCGACGAGCTTCGCGGGCAGGCCCGCGACCTCCTCACGGACCATCAGGCCATTGCCCAGCACCTCGACCAGCTGACGATCGCGCGGCGTCAGATCGCCCGGCTAGCCCCTCCGGTGGTCCCGTCCAGTGATCCGCTGCCAGACCCCGAGGAACTCCGGCTCGAGGTGCGCGACCTGCTGGACCGGAGCACCGGACTGCGCGCCTCGGCCGAACGGGCGAACGTGCCGCTGGAGATGCGGGTGCTGCTGGCCGACGCGATGGAACAGGAGACCCAGATCGGATTGCGGCTGACCGAAGCACTGCGTGCCATCGAGCTGCAAGTGCCGCCGCGCGCCATCGACGCGCTCCGCGCCTCCGGCGTGCACTCGGACTCGGCGTCCCGCCTGCTCTCGCACGCACAGCAGGTCGCGCTGGCGGACCTGGTGGCGGGTGAGGAGCGACTCCTCGCGCGGCTGGAGACCATGAATCGCTGGGCGACCATTTGGATGCTCCTCGGCCTCGTCGGACTGCTCGCCGCGGGCCTCGTCGTGCGCACCCGTTTCTATCGTCCCGTGCTCGCCATGGAGCGCACGGTCCGGCAGGTGTCTGCCGGGAATCTGGACGCCGAAGTGCACGTGGAGCGCGGGGACGAGTTGGGTCGGCTCGGGCTCCACTTGAACGCGATGACGCACGTCCTGCGTGAGCGCGCGCTCGAGGAGTCGCGGCGGCGTGAGAACCTGACGGAGCGGTTCGGCCGGATCCTCGACGAGTCCTCCAACCAGATCTGCGTCTTCGATGCGGCGACGCTCCGCCTGGTACAGGCGAATCGGGGCGCCCGCGTCTCGCTCGACTATTCCCGTGCCGAGATCGCGGGGCTCCGGCTGCCGGACCTCTTCGACGAGACCAGCCGGAGCGCCATCGTCGGCCAGCTCGACTCGCTCCGCAACGGCGAGTCGCCGGGGCTGCGCGTCGCGGCGTCCCTGCGGCGGAAGGACGGATCGCTCCTCGCCTCCGAGGTGACGATCCAGCACTCCGTCGAGGGCGAGAACGCCGTGTTCATCACGGTGGCCGAGGACGCAGGCATCCGGCAGCGCGTCCGCGAGCTGGACGAGCGGCTCCGCGCCTTTACCCTGACCGAACAGCACGCGTTGACGAGCGGTGATCTCGACGCCGCGCTTCGCCCGCTGACAGCCATGGCCGCCAAGGCGCTGCGCGCCGCGCGCTGTGGCGTGTGGCGGCAGGTCGCGGGCGAGTCCTTCGCCGTCGTCGCCTTCGACACCGCGTCGGGGCGCCACCTCACGGGCCTGCGCCTGCCCCGCGTGGGCGCGGTGAACGGCACACCGCCCCTCGAGGTTCCCGTGCGCTCGGGCGGTCTGGTGGTGGCGCGCGTGGTGTTCGAACCGAGCGGCGAACGCCTCGACTGGACAGCCGAGGAGCAGACCTTCGCGCGTGCGGTCGCGGACATCGTCCTGCGCGTGATCGATGCCAGCGAGCGCCGCGCGCTGGAGCAGGCCCTCGAGCGGGCGCAGCGCATGGACTCCATCGGCCAGCTCGCCGGCGGCGTCGCTCACGACTTCAACAACATCCTCACCGCCATCCTCGGCAATCTCGAGTCCTGCCGCGCCGATCTCGAGCCGGGCACGCCGATGGACGAGGCGCTCGCCGAGGCCGAGCAGGCCGCGCTCCGCGCCGCCGAGCTCACGCGGCAGCTGCTCACCTTTGCGCGCCACCAGGTGGTCGAGACGCGGGTCGTGGATGTGAACTCTCGCCTGCGCGACGCCGAGCCCATGCTGCGGCGGCTCCTTGGCGTGTCGGTCGAACTCAAGGTGAATCTCGAGCCCGAGCTGGCGCCCGTGCGGCTTGGGATCGGCCAGACCGAGCAGTTGATCGTGAACCTCGCGGTGAACGCGCGCGACGCCATGCCCAACGGCGGCACCATCTCCATCGCCACGCGCAACGTCATGCTCGACGAAGGCCACGTCGCCGAGCATCCGGAGATCGTGGCGGGACCGTATGTCGAGCTCGCCGTGACGGATACCGGTGTGGGCATGGACGCGCGCACGGTCGAGCGCGTCTTCGAACCCTTCTATACGACCAAGCGCCTTGGCGAGGGCACGGGCCTCGGACTCGCCGTCTGCTACGGTGTGGTCCGGAACGCCGGCGGCACGATCTCCGTGAGCAGCGTGCCGGGGCGCGGCTCCACGTTCCGGATCCATCTTCCCATCGCGACGGAGGCGCCGTCCGCCCCGCTCCCGAGCGCGCGCGGACCGGCCGCGCGGGGGGACGAAGTGATCTTGCTCGCCGAGGACGAACCCGCCATCCGCGGACTGCTGCAGCGCATGCTCGAGGCCCGCGGGTACCACGTGCTGGTCGCGGTGGACGGTCAGGAGGCCGTGGAGCTCGGCCAGGCGCATCCGGGTGAGATCGCGCTCCTGATCTCCGATGTAGTGATGCCGCGCCTCGGCGGCGCAGATGCGGCGCGCCGCCTGCGCCAGTCCCGCCCCAAGCTCCCGGTGCTCTTCATGTCCGGCTACACGGCGTCCGCGGACATCAGCTCCGGCGATCTGGCCGACGCGACGTTCGTCTCCAAGCCTTTCACCCCGGACGAACTCGCCCAGAAGGTCCGCGAGATGCTCGATGCCGCCGTCCCAAGCTCCGGAGCCGCGCGCAGCCACTAGTTTCCGCGTATGCGCCAGTGGGATGTCCTCGGCATCGCATACGCTCAGATCCGCGGCAACCCGCTCCGGAGCTTCTTCACGCTCCTCGGGATCATCGTCTCGGTCGCGTTCCTGATCGCCGTCGTCGCGATCATCCAGGGCATGAACGCGTACGTGAGCGAGAACGTCGCGGGCGCCGTGATCGGCACCAACGCGTTCCAGGTGCGCCGCACGCCGATCCAGATCGGCCCGTACACCGACGACCAGTGGGCGCGCGTGCAGCGCCGGCCGCGCCTGACCGAGAGTGACTGGCACGCGGTGCGCGCCGCCCTGCCCGACGCCGAAGCCATCTCGCGCCAGTCCGGCCGCCCGTCCCCCCTCTCCGACGTCATCTGGCGAGGCCGCACCGTCGGCAGCGTGGGGGTCCTCGGCATCACGCCGGAATACCAGATCGTGCAGGACTACCGCATCGACAAGGGGCGCGGGCTCACCTCCATAGACATCACCCAACGCTCGAGCGTCGTCGTCCTCGGCAGCGAGGTGGCCGAGAAGCTCTTCGAGTCCGTGGACCCGATCGGTCAGGAAGTGCGCCTCGCTGGCGAACGCTTCACGGTCGTCGGCGTGAACGCGTCCAAGGGCCGCGTGCTCGGCCAGTCGTTCGACGCCTTTGCGATGATCCCCATCACGCGCTTCGAGATGCGCTACGGCCGGCGCCTCTCCACGACCATCTCGGTGAAGATGCGCGACCCCGAGGACCTCCCCGCCGCCATGCAGCGCGCCGAGGAGGCCATGCGTGTGGCACACCGGCTGCGGCCCTCCGAGGAGAACGATTTCTCCGTCGAGACCGCGGACGCCTTGGTCGAGTTCTGGCGCAACCTCACGCGCATCCTCTTTGCCGTCATCCCCGCCGTCGTCGCCATCGGCATCGTCGTGGGCGGCATCGTGATCATGAACATCATGCTGATGGCCGTGAACGAGCGCACCCGCGAGATCGGCATTCGCAAGGCCGTCGGCGCGCGCTCCCGCGACATCGAGCGCCAGTTCCTCGCCGAGACGATTGCGCTCTCCGCGCTCGGCGGCGTGATCGGCGTGATCGCCGGCTGGGCGTTTGCGCTGCTCGTCTCCGTCGTCTCTCCCCTGCCGGCCCGCATCACGTGGTGGTCCGTGGTGGTGGCGCTCGCACTCGGCGCCGGGATCGGCGTGATCTTCGGCGTCTACCCCGCGCGCCGCGCGGCGCGACTCGACCCCGTCACCGCCATGCGGGCGGAGTAGCCGTGGCCTTTTCGCTGCGCGGCGCCCTGTTCGACCAGTACCGCGAGAACCTCGCGATCGCGATGGACACCCTGCGCACCGCGAAGCTCCGCTCCTCGCTCACCATCCTCGGCGTCGTGATCGGCGTCGCGACCGTGATGACGATGGCCTCGCTCGTCGAGGGGCTCCGTTCGCAGATCGTCCGCACCGTCGAGGTCGCCGGCCCCACCACGTTCTACGTGCTCAAGGTCTACTCCAGCACGCCCATCAATCCCAACAACCTTCCCGCGTGGGTGCGGATCCGGCCTGACCTCCGCGAGGTCGAGGCCGAGGCCATCCGTCGGCTCCCCGAGATCGCCTACGCCGGCCTATGGGGGCAGACCGTCTCAAGGCTCGCGTACCGCGGAGAGCGCACTCAACAGACCGCCATCTTCGGCGCCGACGCGGGTTACACGGAGATCCAGGGCGGCCAACTGTCCGAAGGCCGTTGGTTCACGCGCCACGAACTCACCACCGGTGCCAGCGTCGTGGTGCTCGACGAGTCCATGGCCCGTCGGCTCTTTGGCCGCGAGACCGTCCTCGGCAAGACCATGCTCGTCGGCGGCCGGCCCGCAGAAGTGATCGGCCTCTACGTGCCGCCCGAGAACATCTTCGCGCCGCCCGGTTCCGAGACCGGCGCCATCATCCCGTTCCGGATGCTCGACGCCCAGTTCGACTTCGACCGCACCAACGCACTCTGGATCCCCGTGAAGCCCCGCCCCGGCGTCACCGTCGAGGCCGCCGAGGAGGCCGTGACGATCGCGCTGCGCGAGCTGCGCGGCCTCCGTCCCGCGCAGCGCAACAACTTCGACCTCGTCTCGTCCGACCAGATCCTCGAGGTGTTCGACCAGCTCACCGGCGTGTTCTTTCTCGTGATGCTCGTGCTCGCGTCCGTTGCGCTGCTCGTCGGCGGCATCGGCGTGATGGCCATCATGATGGTCTCCGTCACGGATCGCACGCGCGAGATCGGCATTCGCAAGGCGCTCGGCGCCACGCGCGGCGACATCCTGATCCAGTTCCTGATCGAGGCTGCGACGCTCACGGGGATCGGCGGCGTGATCGGGATCTTGTTCGGGCTCGGCGCGGGGCAGCTCGTGACGCGGCTGCTCGGAATCAACGCCACGCCGCCGCTGGGGGTCACGGCGATCGCGGTGGTGGTGTCCGTGATGATCGGCGTGATCTTCGGCGTGCTGCCTGCGCGACGGGCGGCGCGGCTGGATCCGGTGGAGGCGTTGCGGTACGAGTAGCCTCCTTCACCCTTTCGATGCCGAGTGCAAGGAATGAGTGACGACCCACAACGGGAGCTCGACGGGATTCCTCCAGTGCGCGCGCCCAAGCTGCTCGACCAACTCGCTGACCTCCTCGCGACCAAGCGCTACTCTCCGCGCACCATCGAGATCTACTCCCGCTGGGTCGCACGGTACGTGCGCTTCCACGGCACCCGTCACCCGCGCGAGCTCGACGCCACCCACATCCGCGCGTATCTCACCCATCTCGCGCGCCGGTCCAAGATCTCCGCCGCGACGCAGAATCAGGCCCTCGCCGCGCTCCTGTTCCTCTACCGTGAGCTCCTCGGCATCCCCATGGGCGCGCCCGAGGGCATCGAGCTCGCCAAGCGGTCGCAGCACGTCCCCACTGTGCTCTCTATTGAAGAGGTCGCGGTCGTCCTCGACGCCATCCCCTCCGGCCCCGTCCAGTTGATGGCCTCCCTGCTCTACGGGAGCGGACTGCGCGTCGCCGAGTGCTGCGCGTTGCGGGTGAAGGACATCGACATCGACCGGCGGGAGGTCACCGTCCGCGCGGGCAAGGGAGGCCGCGACCGGCGGACCATGCTGCCCGAGTCTCTGGTCGCCCCGCTCAGGTCACAGATCGCCAAGGTCAAGCGTCTCCATGCGCGCGACCTCCGTCGCGGCGCCGGCGGCGTGATCCTCCCCGACGCGCTCGCCAAGAAGATGCCCTATGCTGCGCAGGAGCTCGCGTGGCAGTGGCTGTTCCCTGCCGCGCGGCAATACGTCGAGCGCACGACCGGCGTCATCCGGCGGCACCACACCCACCCCACCGTTCTCCAGCGCGCCGTGACCACCGCCGTCCGCGCCGCCGGAATGGACAAGCGGGTGACGTGCCACACCTTCCGGCACTCGTTCGCGACGCATCTTTTGGAGTCCGGCTACGACATCCGCACTGTTCAGGAACTACTCGGCCACAAGGATGTGAGCACGACGATGATCTATACGCACGTGCTGAACCGCGGCGGGCTGGGCGTGGAATCGCCGCTCGACGCGAGCCGGATTACGCAGCAGCGGGGGCGAGATAACAATGCCGCACCGACAGCCCGTCGGCGGCGCTAAGGCGGGGCGTGGTTGGGAGTTGCAGGACTGTGGCGAGGGTTGATAACTGGGGGTGGTCGATGGATTCTTGGTGTTATGCAGATGCTAGCTAATCCACGTTAGGCGGACCAAGGGATGCCCGAGCGCGCGTTAAGCATGAACGAGCCGACGAGCTACTACGGATTGTTCTCGGAGAATCAACGACTGTTGCTCGTCAGCCTCCTTGATCGCCTCGGTGTTCGGTACGAATTCGTTCAGGTGGCGGAGTCCCTAGAGCGTCTGCGCGAATGGACGGCGCTGGACGAATCGTCGGCCACGTCTCTTGTGGGTTTTGAGCTCTTCATCCGAAGCGAGGATGTGGAACTCGTCGGGACGAAGCTGGTGGAGTTGTTTCCTAGCCGCACGTTCGGAGCCTCCTGACGCGGGCCGCCTAACGCGGGTTGGTGCAGACAGCTGTGCGTCGGAAGCGGCGGCGGGGCCGCCGCTCTATTTCTGGCTGTCGCGCGGCGGCCCCGCCGCCGCAATTATTGGAACAGCTGCAGCACAACCAAACGTTATGCGCACCTGACGAGACTATGATCTCGCTCGAACTCCAGTTGAAGGCGGCCTTTCAGGAGTTCGCGACGGAACTGCGTCGTGATGCGCCGTTCGCACGCGAGAACGAACTCGTCAATCTGTTCGCGTTCGGGCCTCTCATCCGGCAGGCGACGCCTAGAGCTCCGCTCGCGGATCCGGCGCAAGTCGGCGTGGAGGTCGCAGTGCGCCAGTATTTGAAGGGAAAGGGCGCGAAGGCGGCGGTCAGAAAAGACCTGGTGATCTGGGAACGCCCGCGGCAAACCGCGTGGTCGGCGACGGGAGAGTTTGCAGATAGCCCGCTGGCCGTCGTCGAATGGAAGGGTGGGCGCGCCAGGTCACGCACCAAGGCGGCCGCGCGCGAGCAGGCGCATGACCTTGACTTCCTCCAAGCCATTTCCCGATCCACTGCGACGGAGGGGTACGCGGTCTTCGCCAGCTACCCCGCGTCTTGGCACATTCGAATAGCACGCGTCGTCGGCGGCCGCGTGCAGGCGGGGTGGTTCGACTCTGGCGCCTCCGCCGGCGCATAACGACGGTTGGTGCAGATGGCCGTGCGTCGGAAGCGGCGGCAGGGCCGC
>CAZGFE010000079.1:0-9407 GCA_964524665.1 uncultured Gemmatimonas sp. | reverse complement strand
CTGAGATGATGCGCGGCATGGTGGGCGTCTTCGCGGAGCTCGACAGCACCGTGGATGCCATTGAGGAACTCAAGAGCAAGAAGATCGGCAAGCTGACGGCGTATTCGCCGACGCCGCGCCACGAGCTCGAGCACGCGATCGATCCGCCGCAGAGTCCGGTGCGGAAGTTCACGCTCATCGGCGCGCTCTCCGGCACGATGTTCGGCTACTGGATCGCCATCTGGGGCTCCGAGTACTGGCCGCTGGTCGTGGGCGGCAAGGCCATCAGCACGTGGCTGCCCTACACGGTGTTCGGCTTCGAAGTGATGGTGATGGTCGGTGCGCTCTCGACCGTCTTTGGGATGTTCTATCTCGCGGGGATCCCGCGCCTGACGGACACCGTCGGGTACGACCCGCGATTCAGTCACGGAAGCTTCGGCGTCTGGTGCGAATGCGCACCCGAGCAGCTGGCCGAGGTCGAACAGATCCTGCGCCGTCACGGGGCAGTGGAGGTGCGCGGTGAGCGCTAGCACACGGACGATCTTGCGCCCGCTCGCGGCGCTCACGCTGATCCTCGCCGTCGGTGGCTGCCAGAGCTGGATCACCGACATGGTGCAGCAGCCCTCGGTGGGCACGTGGCAGAAGTTCTCGACGGATTCGTTGAAGGGGGAGACGACGCCGTTCCGCGGAAGCCCGCAGGGGTCCGTCCCGGTCACGGGCGTGACGGTGGCCGCGTGGGAGGTCTCGTACCTGCCGCTGCCGGGCACCGTTGATTCGATGTCGCGTCTGGCGAACCCGGTGGCCGCGGATGCCCGCTCGCTCGCGAACGGGCAGCGGCTGTACGCCGTGAACTGCATGGTCTGCCACGGGGAGCTCGGCGACGCGAACTCGCCGATGCGCGCCGTGAATGCCATGTACGGCTTCGCACCGCCGATCAACGGCGCCGCCACGCAGGCGCGCACCGATGGCTACATCTGGGGCATGATGCGCAACGGGCGCGGCCTGATGGCCTCGTTCAACCGCATCCCCGAGGCCGAGCGGTGGGACGTCGTGAACTACATCCGCGGTCTCCAGGGCCGGTATCCGGTCAAGACGGGACCCGTCACGTTCCCGGGCGGCTCGGCGGCGTTCAGCGGGCACTCCGTGGTCGCTCCCACGGTGCCGTCGGCATACGTGCGGCCGTCGACGGCGGGCGCGACGCCCGCTGCGGAGAAGGCCGCGGGCGCGTCGCACTCGGGAGGGCACTGAGATGAGCGGCCAATACCATTACTCGCCGCCGCGCGAGCAGCTGGTCGACGTCATCCGCACCAAGACCATTCCGGAGTCCTTCAAGCGGATCTCGCTGGGTCTGGCGGTGCTCGGTCTCGGGCTGTTCGCGTTCGGCGCCTTCACGGGCGTCGCGCGCGCGTGGCAGGCGTTCCTCGTCAACTGGCTGTTCTTCACGACCATCGCGTCCGCCGGCGTGATGTTCGTGGCCGTCCAGCGGATCACCACCGCGCGCTGGTCGCGCGGGATCATCCGGTTCATGGAGGGCTTCGCCGCCTTCCTGCCGTTCGCGGTGGTCGGTTTCCTGATCATCATCTTCGGGGGCCGTGAGCACATCTATCCGTGGTGGGACCTGGTCGGCACGGGTGAGCTGATCCACGAGAAGGAGGTCTACTTCGGTCGCGCCTTCTTCTACGGGCGCAACCTGCTCACGATCTTCCTCTTGGTCGGCCTGCAGCTCTGGTACATCTGGACCACGCTGCGTCTCGACGTGGGCGTGACGCCCGAGTACGGCGCCAAGTGGGCCGCGGGCATCCGCGCCAGGATGCGTTCGACCTTTGGCGAGGAGCGCCGCGAGTTGCACAGCACGCACTCGCTCCAGGGCAAGATCGCCGTCGCCATGGCGATCGTCTTCGGCTTCGGCTGGTGCGTGCTCGCGTGGGACCACTCGATGTCCCTCGACTTCCACTTCTTCAGCACGATGTACGGCTGGCAGGTCTTCATGGGCGGTTGGCTCGTGGCGATCATGGTGCTCGCGATCCTCGTCCGCTGGTGGAAGACGCAGTTCCCGGAACTTCCGGAGCTGATCACCGAGAAGCATTACCACGACCTCGGCAAGCTCGGCTTCTCGTTCACCGCGTTCTGGGGCTACATCACGTTCTCCCAGTTCCTGATCATCTGGTACGGCAACCTCGCCGAAGAGACGCACTTCTTCACGCTCCGCCTCACCGGCGCGTGGAGCAACACGACCATGGCAGCGGCGATCCTGACCTTCATCCTGCCGTTCTTCGGTCTGCTCTCGGTGAAGGCCAAGAAGTACGGCCCGACGATGATCTTCTTCGCGCTGTCGTCCACGATCGGGCTCTGGTTCTCGCGCTATACCGAGATCTATCCGTCCATCTACGGCACGCGCGTCGAGCACGCGCCGCTCGGGCTCTGGGAGGTCGGCATCACCCTCGGCTTCCTCGGGCTGGCCGCGTGGAGCTACGCGCAGTTCATGGATGCGTTCCCCAAGGCGCGCGTGCTGCTGATGACGTCGCCCTACCGGGACGAAGTGCAGGTCCCGGTGGACCCGCGGACGATGGAGCCGCTGCCGGCGCACGAGTGACGACGAACGACAGGTATCAGGTGGCAGGTCTCAGGGGGGCGGCCCGGACGGGCCGCCCCTCGTCGTTTGTCGCGTCTCGGCCCTCTCCCACTCAGCGCTCTTCGCGACTAGGTTCCTGATACCAGAAACCTGACACCTGTCATCTGTCGTTCTGGGGCGTTAGCTCAGCTGGGAGAGCACCTGCTTTGCAAGCAGGGGGTCGCCGGTTCGATCCCGGCACGCTCCACTCTTCATTCCCCGCCACCCGATGGTTCCCATGTCTGCCTCGGCCCTCACGGTCGGTTCGCCGGCGCCGGATTTCACGATCTACAACACGGAAGAGAAGCCCGTCACGCTTTCGGCGTTCAAGGGCAAGCAGAACGTGCTGCTCGCCTTCTTCCCGTTGGCCTTCACGTCGACCTGCCAGGCCGAGCTCTGCGCCTTCGGCGACGACTACTCGATGTTCGAAGGGAAGGACGTGTACGTGCTCCCCGTCAGCGGGGACGCGGTGCCGTCGCTCAAGGAGTTCCGCGCCAAGTACAACATGGGCGTCCATCTCGCGTCGGACATGAAGCGCGAGGTCTCGCGCGCCTACGGCGTGCTCAACGAGGCCACGTTCGTCCCCCGCCGCTCGTACTTCCTGATCGACAAGGCCGGCATCGTGCGCTGGGTGCACGTCGAGGCCAAGAATGGCGAGCGCCGCGAGAATGCGGAGCTCCTCGCGGCGATCGCGGCACTCGGGAACTAGAGCGCCAGGCCGTCTGGCGGCCGGGTCGTCCGGCGCTCAGCCGTTCTTCAGCTGCACCTCGATCCGCCGGGCCTTCGGCACTTCGGCCTTGGCGGCGCGAACCGTGAGCAGCCCGTGGGCGAAGCTCGCGTGGATCTGCTCTTCGTTCACGGTCGACGGCAGCCGGAAGCTCCGGGCGAACCGGCCGGCCACGCGCTCGAACACGTGCCAGCGCTGCGGCGTCTCGTCGCTGCGGCTCGACTGCTTCTCGCCGCTGACGCGCAGCACTCCCTGATCGGCCGTCACCTCGACGGTCGCGGGGTCCACGCCCGGCAGTTCGAGCTCGAAGACGAACGCCTGCTCCTCCTCACGGACATCGGCGACCGGGATCCAGCTCGTGGCCCCCTCCTGCGTGCCGAAGGCGTCGTCAAAGATCCGGTCCATCTCGCGCCGAATGGTGACGAGCGGCGCGAGGGTCGTGCGGTACACCATGGTCACTTCCTCCTCGCTATAGGGTTCGTGGTGACGGGTCGGTCCGTCGCGATCCGAACGGCGCAAGCGGCGTGCCGGGCGCCGTGTGCATCGCTGGCAGAACCCGCTGTCGCTCCGACCGACCCCTCTGCCATCCCGACCCGCAGGTCGGCGCGCGCCTCCTTCCATCCCCTTGGGGCGGGTCGTAGCTTCCGCTCAACCCCCAGCCCCGCCACGTGACGAAGTCCTCTTCCACCGCCCCCTCCGCCGAGGAGCGCGCGACGCGCGCTCTGGGCGCGCTCTCGAGCATCAGTGCGGAGCTTGCCTCGGCGCGGTCGCTGGAATCGAGCGTGGAGCGCGCGCTGGGCACGCTGCGGATCTTTCTCGATGCCGTCGAGGTCTCGGTGTGGCTCCACGCGCCGCAGGGCCTCACCCGCGGGTGGAGCGCGGGAGACGAAGGCACGTCGGACGTCGAGGTCCGCGCGGGCCTCCGGCTCGGCGACCCGCTCGCGGTCGTGCGCGATCTCGAGGTCGCCCCGATCATCCTGGGGGACCGGCGCGTGGGCGCGCTGGCGGTTCGGACCACCCGGACCATCGGCGACGAGGAGCGGATGGCGCTGAACGCGCTCGCGAACCTGCTCGCACCGGAGCTGGCGCACGCGGAGCGGTCCCGGCAGCTGGAGGTGGAGGTCGCGTCCCGCACGGCGGAGATCGAGCGGGGCCGGCGGTTCACCGAGAAGATCATCGACTCGCTCCCGCTGGGCCTCTACGTGATCGACCGCGAGTATCGCATTCAGAGCTGGAACCGCAAACGCGAGACGGGGATGCAGGGCGTCTCGCGCGAGGAGGCGATCGGGCGCACGATCTTCGAGATCCTGCACCGCCAGCCTGCGGAGATGCTGCGGCGCGAGTTCGACGACGTGTTCTCGACCGGGCGCATGCAGGAGTATCAGATGGAGTCGATCGCGTCGGGCGAGGCGCGGACGTACCGGATCACCAAGATCCCGATGCGTCTGGGGGACGGGCCGGTCAGTCACGTCATCACCATCGGCGAGGATGTGACGGACTGGACGCAGGCCCAGGAGCGCTTCTCGCAGGCGGAGAAGCTCGCGGCCATCGGGCAGCTGGCCGCCGGCGTGATGCACGAGATCAACAACCCGCTGGCGACCATTGCCGCGTGCGCGGAATCGCTCGGCTATCGGATCGAGGACCTCACGAAGAGCGGCGTGACGATCGCACCCGAGACGCAGGACTTCCTCGGGATCATCGAGAACGAGGTGGTGCGCTGCAAGCAGATCGTGGACGGACTGCTGGACTTCAGTCGGCCCAAGCAGGCGCGCAAGGAGCGCGTGAACGTCAACGAGGTGATCGAGCGGACGCTCTTCCTGCTCAAGCACCACGTGCGCTTCAAGAAACTGAGCGTGCAGACGCAGCTGGACCCGCTGATCGGCCGCGTGCCGCAGGCGAACTCCGAGCAGCTGGTGCAGGTGTTCATGGCGCTGCTCATCAACGCCATGGATGCGATGGGCGAGCGGGGACTCGTGCGCATCGTCACCAAGGCGGGCACCGATCCCAAGCGGGGCGTGAGCGTCGAGGTCATCGATCAGGGGCACGGCATCGCCCGGAGCGAGCTCTCGAAGATCTTCGAGCCGTTCTACACGACCAAGGCGCCGGGGCAGGGCACGGGACTCGGTCTCTCGATCTGCTACGGGATCGTGCAGGATCACGGCGGCGCGCTCGAGGTGGACAGCGTGCTTGGCGTGGGCAGCACGTTCCGCGTGGTGCTCCCGGTGGTCGCCGTATGAAGGTGCTGGTGATCGAGGACGATCCCACCGTCGGGCAGTTCGTGAAGCGCGGGCTGGAGGAGCAGCGATGGACGGTGGATCTTGTCGCCGACGGGGAGGAGGGGGAGGCGCTCGCCAGGTCGCAGCCGTACGATCTGGTCGTGCTCGACCTGCGCCTTCCCGGTCGCTCGGGACAGGAGGTGCTCCGCAACCTCCGCGCGCGCGGCTTCGAGAAGCCCGTCCTCGTCCTGACCGCGCAGGACGCGGTGGACGCCAAGGTCGAGACCCTGCGCGCCGGCGCGGATGACTACGTCACCAAGCCGTTCGCGTTCGAGGAGCTGCTGGCGCGGGTCGAGGCGCTGGCGCGGCGTCCGCGGGCGATGGTCTCTCCCAAGATCACCGTGGCCGATCTGGAGGTGGATCTCGATGCGCGCGAGGTGCGGCGCGCTGGTGAGCTGGTGGAGCTCACGCCCAAGGAGTTCCTGGTGTTGGAGTACCTCGCCCGGCACGCCGGGCGTGTGCTCTCGCGCACGCTCATCACCGAGTATGCGTGGGGATATCACTTCGACCCCGGGACGAACATCGTGGACGTCGTGATCAATCACTTGCGCAAGAAGCTCGACGCGTCGCACCAGAAGAAGCTCATTCACACGGTGCGCGGCGTCGGGTACGTCCTGAAGGGCTGATGCGGCCGTGACGAGCATCCGCGCGCGCCTCACGCTCTCGTACGTGCTGGCGATCGGTGGCACGCTCGTCATCTTCGCGAGCGTGGTGTGGTCCGCCTCGCAGGCTGGGGCCACGCGCACGCTGCAGCGCAACGCCGACAACGTCGCGCGGCTCGCGACCGCCATTCTCCAGCAAAGCACCTCCGGGATCACCGTCGTGGTCACCGAGGATTCGCTCGTCGGCCGCCGCCTGGAGCTTGGCGTGCGCCGATTTCTCGACGTGCTCCCCGGCATCGTCATCATCACGGACTCGTCGCGGGTCCTCTATGTGAGTCGCGCCGTGGATTCCCTGACGATCGAGAATCGCGACCGACTCATCAGCGCCGCCTTCCGCCGCACAGAGGAGCAGCCCGCGGCGGTCGTGCGGATGGACTCGGTCCCGAACATCTTCGTCCTCGCGCACTTCGAGACGCCCTCACAGCGTGTGCCGGTGCGGCGCGTGATCGCGGGGGCCGCCGTCCCAGGGCAGATCTTTCCGCAGGGAGACCTGTTCCGCCCCATCATGATCGGGATCCCGATCATGGTGCTGCTCTCTGCGCTGCTCGCGTGGGCCGTGACAGGGAACGTGATGGCCCCGGTCGAACGGCTGATCTCGGATCTCGAGGCCATTCAGGACGGGCGCTCGCTGCACCGCCGGCTTCCCGTCGAGAGCGACGAGAACGAGCTCGACCGCCTGTCGCACACGATCAATTCGATGATGTCACGGTTGGAGACCTCGTTCGCTGGCCTGCGGCGCTTCACGGCCGATGCGAGCCACGAACTCAAGACGCCGCTCACCGTGCTCCGGGCGGACATCGAACGCGTCATGCAGTCGCCGCAGTTGGCCGACGACCAGCTGCCCGCGATCGAGGAGGCGCTGGCCGAGACGGCGCGCATGTCGGATCTGGTGGACTCGCTGCTCACGCTCGCGCGCGCGGACGAAGGTCGCTTCGACATCCACCGCGAGGACATCGCACTGCACGATCTGGTCATGGACGTCGTGGAGACGGCCACGATCCTCGGAGAGGATGCCGGGGTGCAGGTGGTGGTCGAGCGCGTCGATCCCCTCTCGTTCGAGGGCGACCCGGTCCGATTGCGCCAGCTGTTCCTCAATCTCATCACCAACGCCGTGAAGTACACGTCGCGGGGCGGGACCGTGACGTTGTTCCTCGAGGACCGCGGCGATCATGCGGCATTCGTGGTGTCTGACACAGGGATCGGCATTGCGGCAGCGGATCTGCCGTACATCTTCGACCGATTCTGGCGTGTGGACCGGGCGCGATCCCGCGGGTCGGAGCGCGGCGGGGTCGGGCTCGGGCTCGCGATCGCGCAGTGGATCGCCCACGCGCATGGGGGATTCATCAGCGTGGGCTCACGTCTCGGGCGCGGGAGCACATTCACTGTTTCCCTGCCACTGCAGAAGTCTCACCCGCCGTTAAGCGAATCTTAATCTTCCCCACATTACGGGCGTGGCGTGGTGGGGGTAGTTTCTTCCACGGCAGAAGTCCCGGATCCACGGGATGGCTTCACGCGACCGTACACAGTGAGGGAGTGCCCGCGTGTTCAACAACCTGATCGAATCGAAGCCGACCAAGCAGAAGTCCCTCGGAGCCTCCGTCTTCTCGACGGTGTTCCACGGACTGATCATCGTGCTCTCGGTCATCGCGACGGCCAACGCCGGAGCGGAGCCCGAGGAAGAGGCGGTGCAGAAGATCGACTTCATCGAGGTCAAGAAGGACGAACCGCCTCCGCCGAAGGATGAGCCGCCTCCGCCGCCGCCGGACGCAGTGATCGCGCCGCCGCCGCCGAAGGGCTTCCAGGTCCTCGCCGCGCCCGTGAGCATTCCCGACGTGATCCCCGAGATCGACCTGTCCAAGGCGCTCACGAACGAAGACGACTTCTCCGGCAAGGGCGTGGCGGGCGGTATCGCCGCGGGTGTGGTCGGTGGCACGGGCCCGGTGAATCCGGACCAGACCTACTTCGACTTCCAGGTGGAGAAGCCGGCCGCGTCGCTGCCGGGCAGCCCCGGGCCGCGCTATCCGGACATCCTGCGCGCCGGCGGCGTCGAGGGTACGGTGCTGGCGCAGTTCGAAGTGGATACCACGGGCCGCGTGATCATCTCGTCCTTCAAGGTGCTCCGCACGGACCACGCGATGTTCGAACAGGCGGTGCGCTCCGCGCTCCCCAACATGCGGTTCCTCCCCGCCGAGGTCGGCGGTCGTAAGGTGAAGCAGCTCGTGCAGCAGCCGTTCACGTTCGCTTTGCAGCGCTAGGTCCTTTCCCCAACGTGTCAATCAGGAGAATCACGCGATGAACATGTCCATCGGCTTCATCTGGGAGCACAGCCCGCCGTTCGCCAAGGGCATCTGGGTCGTGCTCGCCATCATGTCCCTCTGGTCCCTCTCGGTGGCCTTCGGGAAGTGGTGGAACCTGCGCAAGGCCCAGAAGGAGACCCTCAAGTTCGCGCCCGAGTTCTCGCAGTTCCTCGAGGAGGACAACCTCACCGAGGCGATCAACCTGGCGCAGTCCTACAAGAAGTCGCATGTCGCGCGTGTGCTCGGCGGCGCCCTGGATGAAGTGAAGCCGCTCATCATGGACGGCTCGGTCACCGTCTCCGACATCAACTCGGCCGAGCGCGCCATCGAGCGCAACATGCTCGTCGAGATCGTTTCGCTGAAGCGCGGCCTCGCGATCCTCGCGACGGTGGGTTCCACGTCGCCGTTCGTCGGTCTCCTCGGCACGGTGTTCGGCATCATCAACGCGTTCGCCGGCATGGGCGCTGCGGGGTCCTCGGGCATCCAGGCGATCGCCGTGGGCATCGCCGAGGCGCTCATCGCCACGGGCTTCGGTCTCCTCGTCGCCATTCCGGCGGTGTGGGCCTTCAACTACTTCCAGACCAAGATCGACAACCTCACCTCCGAGATGACGTACGTCTCGAAGGAGATGATCGACTACCTGATCAAGGGTGTCTCGGGAGAGTTCGGCCGCTCGCGCTTCACGCGTGAGTTCAACACGGCCGCCGCCAAGGGCAGCGCTCCGATCTCGCAGTAACCGACTGATCCTCTAGGAGGGATCTGCGATGGGTATGTCAGTCAGCACGGGGGGCGGCGTCAAGGCAGAGCCGAACGTCGTCCCCATGATCGACGTGATGTTGGTGCTCCTCATCATCT
>CAZGFE010000078.1:0-9439 GCA_964524665.1 uncultured Gemmatimonas sp. | reverse complement strand
CAAGGCGGCAGATGCGGCCACGCGCGCGCATCTCGCCGAACTGCGCTTCGAGATCACGCGCATGATGGATCCGTCGCGGTAGACTCGTGTCGGAAACACAACGGGGGCGGCGCCTGACGGCACCGCCCCCGTTGTGCGTTCGTCCCGGACTCAGTCAGGTTCGATCATGCCGCGTGCGTCACCGCACGCGCACGAACTCGAGCGGCACGCCAGCGGGCCCGAACTTCAGCAGCCGATGCGGCGCCGCACTCTCGATCCAGTACGTGCCCGGTGCCTCACCGCCCGAGTACGTGACGCGGAACGCCGCGAAGGTGCCCATGGGCACCGTCACGGCCTCCTCCGCCATCACACGGAACTCCCGCGTCTCCACCTTGCCCTTCCCCGACGCGAACACGTTGATCGTGAATCGCGCGTCCGCGCGCCACGGGAAGAGCGGGAGCAGTGCCTGCATCGCATTGTCCTCGATCGTGCCCTCCGGCACCGCAACATCCCGATAGTTCACGGATTGCATGGCACCGCCGGCACCCGGGGTGATGCCCTCGCCCTGCGCCTTGCCGCCAGCGTACGTGACGTTGAGGCGCAGTTCGTTCCCCTGGAAGCGGCCGCTCTGTGCCGTGCTCCGCATCGCCAGCGAATCCGTGAGCCGCACCGTCGTCTGCTGCTGGATGATGGGTCCGATCATCGAACGTTCCCGATACTCCCACCCGTCGGGCGTCCGGACCAGCTCGGCCACCTGATACCCGAACGCCTGCCCCTGCACCATCACGTTGAAGGAGTCACTGGTCGCGCGGATCAGTGACCGATCGATCGCCAGCGAGACGGTCGTCGGGGCCGCGAGTTCCTCCTCGGCGATCACGTTGCCATCGATGTCCACCATCGTCACGGGCGCGATGGCCTCGAGCTTCGCCTTGAGCAGCGTACCGTCGCCGACCACGACGATCAACGCCGCATCGGCGCGCATGGCGCTGCGCGCGGCCGCCTGCACCTGCTCACGCGTCGTCGCCGCGATGCGTGTGCGATACGTCTGCACGTAGTCCACGGCGAGTCCGAGCAACCGCGCGTTCGCCACCTGCGACGCCACCTGATCGGCCGCCTCGATGGTGAGCGGGAATCGCCCGATGAGCGTCTGCTTCTGCCGCTCGAACTCCTCCACCGGCACGAGTTCCGTGCTCATCCGCCGGATCTGGCGCACCAGCTCCACCAAAGCCGAATCGGCCACCTCCGTGCGCACTTCTGCAGACGCGCTGAAGTAGCCGAGCCCCCGGGCGCGATTCACGCCGGAGTACGCACCGTAGGTCCATCCCTTCTCTTCGCGCAGGATCTGGAAGAGCCGCGCGTCGGCGGCGCCGCCGAGGATCTGGTTCCCAAGCGCCAGCGCGTAGCTGCGCGTGTCGGTCGGCAGCCACGTGGTGTTGCCCACGAGGAGGTTCGCCTGGACCGAACCCGGCCGGTGCACGAGCAGGATCTCCGTGCGCGCGCGCTGCGGCGCGGGCCGGACGGGCGGATTGAACGGCATCTCCCCTTCCCAGAGCCCGAACGACTGCTCGACGAGTCGGTGCGCCTCGGTGGAGTCGATGGCGCCGGCGAGAACGAGCAGCGACTGGTGCGGCCGGAGCCGCTGCCGCTGGAAGGCGATGAGGTCCTGCCGGGTGATCGCCTCAACGCTCTCCTCGGACGGACGGCGTCCGTAGGGATGCTCACCATAGAGCGCGCGCGCAAAGGCGCGGCCCGCGATCGCGGCCGGCTGCGAGCGCTCGAGCGCGAGTGACGAGAGCGTCTGTGTGCGGAGCAGCGAGAGCTCCGATTCGGGGAACGTCGGCCGGAGCACGGCGTCCGCGAGCAGCCCGAACGCCAGTTCGCGGTCGTCGATCAGCACGGCGGCATTCAGCGTGATGAAGTCGCGGCCCGCCGACGCGCTGAGCGATCCGCCGACGCGCTCGATCGCCTCCGCGATCTGATCGGCCGTGCGCGTGCCCGCACCCTTGGTGAGGAGTCCCGCCACCAGGTCGGCCGTCCCGCTCTTCCCCGCGGGGTCATAGACCGCGCCGCCGTGGAGCGCGAGCGTGAGGGACAGCACCGGCTGCTTCTGACTCGAGACCACGAGCACGCGCAGGCCGTTGGCGAGTTCGAACTCGACGAACGGCGGGAACTGCGCCTCGCCCAGCGGCATCGGCGCAGGAGGGGTGGTCGGGAACTGTGCCTGAGCAGCGGCCAACGGCAGCAGCGCGAGCGCGCCGAGGAGTGCAAGTCGCGTGGAGCGTGTCATCTAGCGGCCCTCCGGACTGATCAAGAGGGTGAGGGAGTTCTCCGGACGAAGATACGTGCTCGCGACGCGGCGCAGGTCGGCGAGCGAAACGCGCGCGTAGCGCGCCGCCTCGCCGTTCACGGCATCCGTGGAGCCGAGGTACATCGCTGCGTAGTGCACGGCCTCAGTGACGGCGATCGCGCGCTGCCGCCCGAAGATCGTCTGGGCGCGCCACGCGTTCTTCGCCTTGACGAGCTCTTCGGCGGTCAAGGCGTCGGCCGCGGCACGGATCTGCGTGGTCAGCTGCCGATGCACCGTGTCGGCCGCGATCCCTTGATTGGCGATCGCGAGCGCGCCGAAGAGTCCTGTCGCCCGCATGGGGCCGAACGGGTTGTGCAGGACCTGCGCGGCGACCGCCACGCGCGATTCGCGCACCAGCGAGCGGTTGAGCCGCGAGCTTTCGCCGGCGCCGAGGATCGTGCTCAACAGGTCGAGCGCCGGAAAATCCGCGTGGGAGGGCGGCACGGTGCGGTAGACGACGAGCACGGCCGGCAGCGTCGCCTTGGCATCGCTGATCCGCTTCACCACCTCGCGACCAGACGACGCCTGCGGCTGGCACGTGACCGGCGGCGGCGTCCGACCGCGCGGAATGCCACCGAAGTACTCGGTCACCATGCGACGGGTCGCGACCGGATCGAGATCGCCGGCGATCACCAGCGTGGCGTTGTTGGGCGTGTAGTACTGCGCAAAGAACTCACGGACATCCGCGACCGACGCCGCTTCGAGATCCGCCATCGAGCCGATCGTCGAGTGCGCATAGGCAAAACAGCTTGTGGCGTCGAAGACGGCCGGAAGGGAGTCCACGAACCCACCCATGTAGGGCTGGTTGTCCACGCGGAGCCGACGCTCCTCCTTCACGGCCTCCGTCTGATTCTGGAGATTCTCCTCCGTCACCTTGAGCGAGCGCATCCGGTCCGCCTCGAGCCAGAGCGCCAGGTTCAGCCGGTTGCTGGGCACGACCTCCCAGTAGTCGGTGCGGTCGGGCTGCGTGGAGCCGTTCATGTCACCGCCGGCGCGCTCCAACAGCTGGAAGTGCTCCGCCTTGCCGACGTTCTCGGACCCCTGGAACATCATGTGCTCGAAGAGGTGTGCGAAGCCGGTGCGCCCTGGGCGCTCGTTCCGCGACCCGACGTCGTACCAGACGTTCACCGCGACCACCTGCGCGCTGTGATCCTCCACCAAGTGGACCTTGAGTCCGTTGGGGAGCGTGAACGACTCGACACGGATCGGTGCGGGCTCCTGCGCGAGCGCCGCGGACGGCGCGCTCGTGAGCAGCGCGGCACCGACCGTGCAGGTGAACAGCGAACGGACGACGATCGAACGCAACATCCCGACCTCCAGGGTGATCTGCTTGTCGTGGAGCGCGCCCTCAGCGCCCCGTCGAACCGAACCCGCCGACGCGTTCCGTGGTCTGCGCCACGCCGCCGGGCGAGAACTCCAGCACTTCGTACCTGCTCAACACCATTTGGGCGATCCGCTCGCCGTGCTGCACCGTGAGCGGCCGCGCGCCACCGTTCTTCACCGGCACACACCATTCATCCGGATAATCCGCGTCGATCGTACCCGGCGCGTTCACGATCACAAGATCCGTCTTGAGACTCGTCCCGGACCGGGGGCGTACCTGGGCCTCGTACCCCACGGGGAGTCGGGCGCGGAATCCCAAGGGCAGCAGCGCCTTCTCGCCGGGCTGCAGCGTGATGCTGGGGACGCCCGAGTCGCCGTGCGCCGCCGTCACTGGCCGGACCTGCACCGCACCCTCCACATAGACGCGCACCAGCCCGCCCGTCAGGCACAGGGCGAGGTCGTGGCCCGCACTCTGGGCGGTGGCGCGACTGGGCGGCTCGACGCCAGCATGCAGTGGCTCGAAGATGATCGCGGACATTGCGAATAAAGCTACACTCGGAGGCCGACCCTGACCCAGTGCGGTCCCATCGGGTAGGATACGCACTGACCTCGAGCATCGGAGCGCTGTGCCCACGTTGCGCCTGACCCTGATCGTCTTCGCGTTCGCACTCGCCGGTCTCGCGCCGCTGACGCTTCCCGCACGAGCCAGTGCGCAGGACTCGCTGGGGGCGCTGGCGATCCCCGAGGACCCGCGGATCACCGTGCGGCGGGCGCAGGCGCAGTTCGAGAACTTCCGGCGCGCCAATCTCCCGCAGTATCGCGGGGGCCGCAGCTCCGACTGCCAGGAGCGGGTGGGCCGCTTCTGCTTCTGGTACGACCCCACCGCCCCCGAACCCGAGCCCGAGTCGCCGCAGGTCATCGCCGCCCGTGACCGGCTGATCGGACTCCTCGATTCACTCGGCGCCGCGCACCCGGCGGACAACTGGATCATCGCCCAGCGCATCCGCTATCTGAATGAGGCGGGGCGCGATTCCATCGCGCACGCGGTGGCGGTCGGATGCACGTCCTTCGGCTGGTGGTGCGACGCGCTGCAGGGCTTCACGCTCCACGCCCTGCATCGGTACGCTGAGGCAGAAGCTGCCTTCGACAAGGCGCTCGCCGGTATGCACCCTTCCGAACGCTGCACGTGGCGCGACGTGTCGCTCTTCCTCGACGAGGACTCGCGCAAAGTGTACAGCCGGGTTCCCTGCGGCGAGGCCGCGCGGGAAGCCAATGAGGACCGCATCTGGTGGTACGCGCGCACCCGCTACGGCATGGCCGGCAATGATTCGCGGACGGAAGCCATGGCACGGCTGACGTATACGGAATTCCTCCGGGACGCCCCTTCGGCGTTCATGTTCGGCTTTGATGGCGACGAGCGCGAGCTGCTGCTCCGCTTTGGCTGGCCGCGCGCGTGGTCGCGCGGCGCGCCGACCCCACAACCAATGGGCGCTCCGATGGAAGGCCCCGGGTTCACCGTCATCGGGCACGATCCCACGCCGTCGTTCCGCTACATCCCGCCGCACCACGTGCTCACGTCGCCGATGGTCTCCGACTCCACGGACTGGGCCGTGCAGCTGCCGCCGGTGGTGGCGCGGTACGCGCCGCCGTACGCCAAGCGCCTGCTGATGCTGGAGCACCAGCAGGCGCTCTTTCGCCGCGGCGACTCCGCGCTCGTCGTACTCGCCTACGACGTACGCAAGGTCGAGCAGCTCGGCAGCGGACCGCTCGACGCCGCCCTCGTGCTCATGCCCGGCCGCGACCAAACGGAGTTCCGCACGCTGCGCGCGAACGCACCCGCGCGCGGCACGCTCACGGCGGTCGCGCCGTGGGGGCAGCTGCTGATGAGCGCGGAGGTGGAAGCCGAGAGCACCGCTACGCTGATCCGCGCGCGGTACGGCGTCCGGCCGCCGTACGCGGTCGGCACCCGCGTGTCGCTCTCCGACCTGCTCTTCTACGCGCCCTACGGCGAGTTCCCTGCGTCGGTCGAGGAGGTCCTGCCCCACGTCCTGCCCACGCAGCGCGTCCGCGCCTCGGACCCGCTCGGCGTGTACTGGGAGGCGTACGGCACGGACCCGGCGGGTGAGGCCCTGACCGTGACGCTCACTGTGATCCAGGAATCCGAGGACGCCGGCGTGTTCCGGCGCGGCGCCCGCGCGCTGGGGCTCGCGCGCGAGGCCGAACCCGTGCGCGTCACCGTGGAGGACCGGTCGGTGCGCGGCGCGACGATGACGGCGCGCGCGATCCAGGTGGACATCTCCACCCTGCGCCCCGGTACGTACCAGGTGCAGTTGGACGTGCAGGTGGCCGGCCAGTACGCGATCCGCGCGGATCGCCAGATCGTGGTGGTGGATCGCTAGTTAGATTCCGCTGTGATGCGTTCCGCCCTGATCCTCCTGCTTTCGCCGATGCTGATCGGCGCGTTCTCGCTCGCGCAGGCGCCGCGCGACGGCGCGATCCTGCCACACAAGCGGATCATCGCCTTCTATGGCAATCCGCTCTCGCGCCGGATGGGCGTGCTGGGCGAGTACCCGCCCGACCAGATGCTCGCGATGCTCGACGCGGAGGTCGCCGCCTGGGAGGCGGCGGATCCTGCGACACCCGTGCAGCCGGCGCTCCACCTGATCGCCGTGGTCGCGCGCGATCGGCCCGGGGCGGACAGCATGTGGCGGGGCCGGATGGCGGATACGCTGATCGACCGCGTGGTGAGCTGGGCCGAGACGAGGAATGCACTGGTCTTCCTCGATGTGCAGGTGGGCTACTCCACGCTGGCGCAGGAACTGCCGCGCCTCGCGCGCTACCTGCAGCGCCCGAACATCCATTTGGGGATCGACCCCGAGTTCTCCATGAAGAACGGGGGAGTTCCCGGACGGCGCATGGGGACGATGGATGCCACCGACGTGAACTACGCGGTGCGCTTTCTCTCAGAGATCGCGCGCACGCATCGGCTGCCGCCCAAGGTGCTGATCGTGCACCGCTTCACGGCGCGGGGGGTGACGAACGCGCGCGAGATCCAGCTCGACCCCCACGTGCAGATCGTGATGCACATGGATGGGTTCGGGGCGCCAGCGATGAAGTTGAACACCTTCCGCAACTACATCCGGGCAGAGCCGGTGCAGTTCGTGGGCTGGAAGCAGTTCTACAAGGCTCGCAACGACGACCCCCGCACCACGATCCAGCAGATCCTCGCCCTGGAGCCAAAGGTCCTCTACGTGCAATACCAGTAGGGAGACGGGAGCGGAAAGACGGAAGGAACGGCGATGCACCGCAGCGGCGATGCGGAACGACTCAGCGGACGAGCACCACTCCGTTCACGCCGTCCGCCTGCGCGAAGAGCTTGCCGTTCGGATTGTAGAAGAAGATCCGTCGCTTCCGGCCCTCGACGATCTCGTCCGCGTTCGTGAACTGCTGGACGAGCGCCAACTGTCCGGCCTCGAGCACCGGGAACGTCGCCGCCGGATAGCTCACGAAGACCTCATCAGACTGAATGTCGACGAGTGCCTGCTCCCGGGTCTGCCGGATGAGGGCGATCGCCTCTTCGCGCTGGAGCGGCGTGGCGATGATCTGGGACTGCACGACCCCGACCTCGAACTGGCGCTGCCCCCCACCGGTCGCCACCCACACGATCAACACGACCACGATCCCAGCGCCGGACCAACGGACGATCGGCGTCTGGCGCATCGCGAATGCGCGGACGCCGGCGTAGGCCGCCTTGGTGCGTGAGGTCAGTTGCCCAAGGACGGAGCCCGCCGCTTCGACGCGTCGCGTCTGGCGCTGCTGCGCCGCTTCGGCCGGGTAGGGCGTGAAGCAGAAGGGACAGACCCGGAGATTCTTGCTTTCTTTGCCGCAGCTGATGCAGACCATATTCGGTGTAATGAAAGGTCTTGGGGCGCTCTCGGCAATGGAGTGGCGCCCGCCCGACGGCGGGGCCCGACGTCAGGCGACGCGGTACTCCGCCCCGGCCGCCGCGATGCCGCCGCCATCCTCGACGTGCTTGAAGCCCGCCGCTCGGAGCAAGTTGGCAGCCGTCGCCGACCGCCCGCCACTGGCACAGTAGACGAGGATCCGCTTGTCGGGGGTCGTGTCGGGGTGCTCGACAAGAGCGCCGGGAAGACGATCGACCGGGATGTTCACGGCGCCGTCCAGATGGCCGAGGAAGAACTCGAGGCGGGAACGGACGTCGATGACGACGTCCACGGGCTGATTGCGGAATGAGGGCATGGCAGGCGTCTGAATGAATGAAGGCAGCGCGTGGTCTCTACACGCTTATTTAACTATATAGTAATATATAGGGCGCGCCGCCGCGCGTCAACGCCGCGACCTCACGGGCGCGAGCGTGCGAGGGCCCACAGCAGCAGCGCCCACGCCGAGAGGAAGGCCACACCACCGAGCGGCGTGATCATCCCCAGCGCCCGAACCCCCGTGAAGGCCAGCCCATACAGAGATCCCGAGAAGAGAATGATCCCCGCGACGAACAGCCAGCCCGACGCAGACGCCACCCGCTCGCCGCGTCCACCCAGCGACGGCCACAGCGCCGCGAGCAGGAGCAGCGCGAGCGCGTGGTACATCTGGTAGCGGACCGCGGTCTCGAACGTCGTCAGCGCCGCCGGCGCGAGACGATCGCGCAGCCAGTGCGCCGCAAAGGCGCCCGCGGCAACAGCGTCAGCCGCGAGAAAGGCGCCGAGGAGCGCGAAACGACGTGCCGGTGTCATGAGTGGTGATGAGTTGCGTGGGACGGTGACTGCGCGATGCGCCGCGGCGGATCCGGGCTACGGCCATGAGTCGGTGAGGGTGCTCCATAGCGACCGAGCACGCCGATCAAGCACGAAACGCCGACCACTGATCGCAGTCGGCGTCCGTTCGAGCTGAGTTCCGGCACTCGATCGAGCATCGGGACGGCGGGATTCGAACCCGCGACCCCCTGAACCCCATTCAGGTGCGCTACCGGACTGCGCTACGTCCCGTCCGATCACACTCGGACAGAAGGAAAAGGATAGTCGGTGTCGAGGGGCGACGCCACGTGTGCGCTGCGGCGACCGAACGCTGCACGTGAGTCGGGAGCACTCACCTCCGGTCGCGAGGCGTGCGCTACCGTTGCGTCGACGCCCACTCCACGAGCTGGTCGAGCGCCTTGCCCCACCCCTCGTGGAAACCCATCGCTTGGTGTTTGGCCGCATCTGCCGCAGTCGCGTGAATGGCCACGGCCGTGTACCGCGTGCCCGTGGCAGTGCGCTCAAGGCGGATGTCACCGACGAACGGAAAACCGGCGGCGTCCTGCTCGAGCGGCCGAAAGCCCTCGCCGAGGGCGCTCGTGAAGACCAAGCGGCGGTTCGGCTCGACCACGAGGTAGCAGCCGGTATTGGGGAATCGCTCGCCCTCCGGCGACTCCATGACCGTCACGCAGCGGCCGCCGGGACGAAGATCCACCGAGCACTCCACGGTCTTCCACGGCTTGGGCGTGAACCACTGCAGCATGTGCTCCGGGATGGTCCAGGCCTTCCACACGAGGTCGACGGAGACCGCGATCTCTCGCTCGAGCACGAGATCGCGGGTGGGGTCTGGGGAGAGGAGGAAGGGCGCGTGCATGCGAATGACCCGTGGAGATCGGAGGGTGAGCCAACGGCGTGTCGCAAGAACGGCGTTGCGGCCGGGCTGGCCGCAACGCCGCATCTTGATCCTAAACAACCACTCACTGCAGTCGGGACGGCGGGATTCGAACCCGCGACCCCCTGAACCCCATTCAGGTGCGCT
>CAZGFE010000077.1:0-9530 GCA_964524665.1 uncultured Gemmatimonas sp. | reverse complement strand
TGGTGTTCACGGAGTCGCTGCAACCGTCGACCGCGATCACCAGCAGCCGCCACCGACCCTCGAGCCCACGCGCCAGCGCGAGCACCTCGGGCGGCACCTGCGAGTTCTCCCAGTTCCGCACCCACGTGGCGCGTCGCGCGCTGGCGTCGGCCAGGAATCGGTCGAATGGCACGCCACTCGCGTACAGCGCCTCGAGCGTGCTGTCGGCGGGCGTGGCGATCGTAAGAGCGAGGAGCAGCGCGGAGAGGGTCATCGGCGGGACCGAGGTGAGCGAGGGACGCCCTGCAAGATGCGCGGGGGCGGGATGCCTTGTCCACGGCCGGCAGCGGACGTACCCTCCCGCGATGGATCCCGTCGAGATCGTCGCGGTCGTCTTTGGCGTGGTGAGCGTGTGGCTCAGCACGCGCGAGCACATCGTCGCCTGGCCCACGGCGCTGGTGAACACGTCGCTCTACGCGGTGATCTTTTGGCGGGCGGGGATCTACGCCAACGCGGGCCTTCAGGTCCTCTACTTCGTGCTCTCGGTCTACGGCTGGTATGCCTGGAAGTACGGCGGGCGCGATCACACGCCGTTGCGCGTCACGCGCGCACACCGCGGGCACTGGCTCCTCTTCGTCCCGCTCGGCATCGCCGCCACCGTGGTGCTCGCGTTGACCCTCGGCCGCTACACGGACGCCGCGCTGCCCTGGCTCGACTCGGCCACCACGGCCGCGAGCCTGGTCGCGCAGTATCTGATGACACGGAAGATCCTCGAGAACTGGGTCATCTGGATCGCGGCGGACGTCGTCTACATCGGGATGTATCTCTCGCAGGGGCTCGCGCTCACGGCGGGGCTGTACGCGGCATTCCTCGTGCTCGCGACCATGGGTTTCTTCTCCTGGCGCGCCTCGTTCCGGGCGCAGCACGCCGCGCCCTGATGACCGCGCGCGTCGTGCTGATCGGCCCCGAAGCGTCCGGCAAGACCACGCTCGCGGCGGCGCTGAGCGCCCGACTTGGCGTGCTCTGGACGCCCGAGGCGGCTCGCCTCTTTGCCGAACGCAGCAAGGACCCGCTCTCGCGAGCGACCGTGGAGCCGATCGCGCGGCTGGGCATGCAGTACGAGGACGACCTGCTCGCGTTGTCGCCCCCGCCCGCGCTGATCGTGCGAGACACGGACCTGCTGAGCACGGTCGTGTTCGCGCGCCACTATTACGGCGAGGTCGCGCCGTGGATCCTTGAGGAGGCCAAGGCGCGGCTCGCCGATCTCTACCTGCTTTGCCATCCGGACCTGCCGTGGGCGGCGGACGGCATTCGCGACCGGCCGACGCAGCGTACGGAACTCCTCGACGCGATGCGCGCCGTGCTCGAGGAGCACGGCGCGCGGTACGTCGAGATCACCGGCACGGGCGCGGCCCGCACCGAGGCCGCGCTCAGCGCGGTGGCAGCGCTGCGTCCAGGCGGGTGAGAAACCCGGCCACGGTGCGGATCGCGCCGTAGTAGAAGGCCGGCTGGATCCGTTCGGCGTCGTCGGTCGGCTTGTGGTAGTCGGCGTGGTCCTCCACGCTGAAGAGCAGCGCCGGGATGCCGACGGCGTGGAAGGCGCCCTGGTCCGAGAGGTTGGTCCAGTCCTCGCGCCCCGGCCCGGTGTCGTGACCGAGCTTCAGCGGCATTGGGGCGAGCGGCGTGATCCCTTCGAGGAAGGGCCGGAGCTGCGGGTAGTGCGCCGCCCCCGCGGCCCAGAGCTCGCCTTGATCACTCCGTGAGACCATGTCGAGATTCACGTTCACCGCGATCCGCGCCAGCGGGATCGGCGGCGCGGCGACAAAGGCGCGGGCCCCGAGCAACCCCATCTCTTCGGCGTCGAAGAAGACGAACAGCATGGAGTGCTGTGGCGGATTGGCCTTGAAGTACGCCGCGAGCGCGAGCACGCCGGCGGTGCCCGACGCATTGTCGTCCGCGCCATTGTAGATGTCTCCGTTGCGGACGCCGACGTGGTCGTAGTGTGCGCTCACCACGATCACGCGGGACGGATCCCGTGCGCCCGCGAGGTACCCAAGCACGTTCACGCCGCGCACTGAGTCCGGGCGGTTGCGCCGTGCGCTCTGGAAGGGGTGTTCGTAGGTGCCGTTGAGCGCCGGGATGCCGATCCGGCGGAGTTCACTCACGAGGAACGCCCGCGCCTGCGCGTTCTGCGGTGTCCCCGTCGCGCGCCCCGCCATGGAGTCGTGCGAGAGCCGCGTGAGGTCGTTGATCAGGCGGGCGGAATCGAGCGTGGGCAGGCCGGCAGGCCCACCGCGGCCGACCGCAGCGTCCGAGTTGGCCGCCGACGAAGCGCACGCCGCCGCGAGCGTCGTGAGAACGAGCGCGGCCGCCGCCGTGGCGACGAACCGCGAACGAGAAAGGGGCAGTTGGTTGGTCATGCTGAATACTATGCGAAACGCGGCGAAGGCAGAACGAAAGAGGGGCGACCCGCACGGGCCGCCCCCCTCCCACCTGCTCCCTGACTCCTGCCGTTAGAACGCTGTCACCGCCTGGATCATGAACCCATTGAACTTGAGCCCATTCCGGATGTCCGTCGACACGAATCCGTCGTACGTCTGGTTCACATACTCGGCCTTGAGCATCAGGCTCGGGGTGATGTACCACCCGCCGCCGAGGGTCGTGCGGACGACGTCGGCATCCGGCGCCGCCGCGCCCAGATTTCCGGTGAGCGAGTTCCACCGGGCGCCGACGTAGAACTTCTCGTCGGCCGCGAAGCGGTAGAGCAGCTCGCCCATCATCTGGGTGACCTCGCGATCCACGGTCTCGGTCGAGGCCTTGCCCTGCGCCTGCTCGTAGAGCCCGAAGAACTCGAGACCCTGGAACTTCACGAAGGGATTGATGACCCAGGTCGTGAGATTGTCGCGGAATCCGGGGTTGACGCGGCCCGAGGTGAAGTTGGCCGACTCCGTCGCCGCGGTGTTCTCGCCGACGAAGTAGTAATGGCTGCCCGCGCGATCGCCGCCGAAGAGCGTGTTGCTGATGGCGCTCGACTGCGTGCGGTACGACCCGGTGACGCGGACGCGCAGGTCGTCGTTCATCTGCCGATCCATGCCGAGCTTGACCATGATCGCCGGGGCGCGGTCGTCGGGCCGCGTGATGTTGCCGCGGATCTCACCGTTGGTCATCGCGACCATCGCGAGCATCCCGTTCCGCTGGAAGACGGCCTCTGTTCCGATCTCCGTTGTGAACGCATCCATGATCGTGTTCTCGGCGAACGGGTTGTAGAACGTCTGGCCCGCGTCCGAGCGACGGAAGTGCGCGTCGCCGTAGTTCACTTCGAAGTGGCCGATCTTGAGCGTCGTGTACTTCATGATGTCGTGGAACAGCGGCAGGTCGATCGGCGACTCGTCGATCTGCAGGAAGCCGTCCTTCACCCACGTCTCGTTGTGATGGCGCGTCGAGAGATACGTGGTCAGCTGCACGCGGATGCCGGGCGCGAGCTGCGCGTGCATGTACATGTTGGCCATGGCCGTGTTGAAGCCGGCGCCGATCGGCATCAGCCGATTCCGGTTGGCCGGGTTCGTGCCCGAGGTCACGACCGAGTCGGCCGTATTCGAGTGGTCGAGCGCCTGGAAGGACTGCGTGAAGGCCGCGCCCCACGCGAGTTTGAAGCCCGTGTAGGCCACGCCGGCTTCCTTCGTGGTCTCGAATACGTTGATGCCGCGCTTGTCCTGGAAGCGCAGGTACTGAATGGTCTGCGGCTGCTGATACGACTCCGGCGCCGGCGCAGGATCCTGCGCACTGGCCGGCTGCCACGCCACGAGGGCGAGAGCGACGGCAGAGAGGCTGAGGAGGGAACGATGAACACGCATGGTAGGACCTCTTGGGAAGGACCGGTCGCCGAAGCGCCGGTCAGTGTTGGAGCAGCAATTCGAAGTGCACGGTCACGGTCTCACCCACCTTCAGGGTGCCGAGCATCAGCTTGGGCGGTTCGACGCCCCAGTCAGTCATCTTGACGGCGTACGAGCCGGTCACCTTCAGCGCACCCGCCGCATCCGCGAACGCGACGGGAATGGTCACGGGGCGCGCAACGCCGTGGATCGTGAGCGTTCCGGTCAGCGTTCCGCGGGTGGGGGACTGCACGAGCTCATAGCTCGCGAGCGCGAACTGGATCGTGGCGTGACGCTCCGATTCGAGCGCCTTCCACATGTGGCCATTCATCGTGCGATTCCCGTTGCAGTCGAGCTGCGCGACCGGGATCGTGAGTTGCACGGTCCGCACCGCCTTGCGCCCGCTCAGTACCGCGGACGGCGCCCCGGACTCGGCGTCGATCGCAGCGTTGAGTTGGCCCGCTTGGCAGTTCCAGTCGCGCACGGTGGACGTGCCCTCGAACCAGAGCCGGCTGCCCGAGGCCACCTTGAGCGCGTCGGGCGGAGTGTCCGCGGCCGCGAGCGCGAGGATCGCGAGCGCCGCGAACAGCGAACTGGTGAGTCGTGTCGAAACCCGCATCGGTGATCTCCCATCTCAGTGCCGGAGCGCAACGTGCGATCCGTGAGTGGAGTATCGGCCGAGCGTGGGGCCCATTCAGTAGGGCAGTGCCGGAACTTGCGTCGGGCGCGTTACCGTGCGCGCTTGGTGGATTCCCCTACCCGTCGCACCAGAACGCGAGCGGGTAGCGCGGCGGATGGGTCCACGCGCTGAGCACGAGCGTGGTCGCGCCCAGCAGCGGCATGCGGCTCTCAATGCGCACGGGCACGCGACACACCCCAAGGTCGATGTTCACGCGCACGGTGCCGGTGCCGCGAAAGCGCTTCTCGTCCCGCACCTCCATCTCGACGATCCGGGTGCGAAAGATCCCCGACGGAAGGTTGAGGACCTCCTCGCCGAGCACGCGGACGATCGTCGGATTGCGCGCCGGGTCGAAGTGCCGTGTGACCACGATGACCGTGTCGCGATCGAGCGGCAGGGTTCGCAGAAAGTAGATGAACGAGAGTTCATCCAGCGGGTTCGTCGCGCCGAGGGCGGCCGGCGCCTTGCCCGAGTCGATGAACGTGCCCGCCCCTGTGTCGATCCGCACGCGCTCCGAACTCCGCGAGAGCGGATGCCGCTCGGTCTTCTCGAACCGCGTGACCGCGCCCCGGAGGGGGTCGTACCAGGAACGCGTCTGGTCGTTGGCGCGCAACGGCCCACGCCCCGCCTCGATCACGGACTGCAGCACCCACAGCGTCGTTCCATTGTCGCGCTCGGGCCCTTCGACGCTCATCACCCCGGTACCGACCTCGCCGGCGATCGACACGTGCACGCGATACTCGAGCACCTCGCCCGGGCCGAAGGGCAGCCGCGCGGTGCGCCGGACCGGAGCGGCGCCCGCCTGCGCCTGCGCCGAGTCCTGTGCGCGCCCACTCGCGCCGGACGCCAGCAAGAGCGTGAGCGCGAGTAGACCGCAGCGAAATGGCGAGACGAGTGGCATCGCACGCAAGCTCCCCGCACCGCAGCCGCACCGAAAGCAGGAACTCCCCGCATTGCCGTAGGCACTTCCCCCACACGCCGGCTCCGTACCAGAGCACGGTGCCCAGAACGAAAGAGGGGCGGCCCGTACGGTCCGCCCCCCTCACACCTGCCACCTTCCCTCTGCCGTTACTGCACCGCGTTGATCATGTCGAAGATCGGCAGATACATCGCCACGACCATGCCGCCGACCACGACGCCGAGGAACACGATCATCATCGGCTCCATGAGGGCCAAGAGGCCGCCGACCGCCGCGTCCACCTCTTCGTCGTAGAAGTCCGCGATCTTGGAGAGCATCTCGTCCAGCCCGCCGGTCTGTTCGCCGACCGCGATCATCGAGATCACCATCGGCGGGAACACCTGACTCTTCTGGAGCGGCGCGGAGATCGTGTCACCGCCGGCGATCGACGACCGCGACGCCATGATCGCATCCGAGATCACGCGGTTGCCGGCCGTCTTCGCCGTGATCTCGAGACCGTCGAGGATGCTCACGCCCGAACTGATCAGCGTGCCCAGCGTGCGCGTGAACCGCGACACCGCCGACTTGCGGATCACGTCGCCGAGCACGGGCGCCTTGAGCAGCAGCTTGTCGATCGCGAGCTGTCCGTTGGGGGTCGCATAGTACTTCTTGAGCGACTGGAAGCCGACCACGCCGACGATGATCAGCGCCCACCAATAGCTCTGCAGGAACTCCGACATGTTGATCACGATGCGCGTCGGGAGCGGGAGGGCGAGCCCCACCGACTCGAACATGCTTTGGAACGTCGGGATGACGAAGAGGAGCAGGATGGAGATGGCCGATCCCGCCACTCCGCCGATCACGCCGGGGTAGATCAGCGCGCCCTTCACTTTGCGCACGAGGGCGTCGTTCTTTTCCATGAACGTCGCCAACCGCATCAGAATGGTGTCGAGGATACCGCCGGCCTCTCCCGCCGCCACCATGTTCACGTACAGTTCCGTGAACGCGTTCGGGTGCTTGCCGAGAGCGTCCGCCACGGTGTGGCCCGACTCGACGTCGAACACGACCTGTCGCGTGACCGCCTGCAGCACCGGATTCTCCGACTGCTTGGAGAGAATGTCGAGCGCCTGCACGAGCGGCAGACCCGAGTTGATCATCGTGGAGAACTGCCGCGTGAAGATCACGATGTCGCGCATCCCGATCGAGCCCTTGGTCTTGGACTTGGTCTTGGATTGCTCTTCGACCTTCACGACGTTCATCCGCAGCCGCTTCAGCTGATTGACGACGTCTTCCTTGTTCGCCGCCTCGATGGTGGCGCTCTTCATCTCGCCGTTGGCGGTGCGTGCGGTATAGACGAATGCCGGCATCTGGTCTCCTGGGGGGCTACACGATCACGAGCAGGGTCAACGGCGCCCGGCGGGGCCGGGCTTCTGACCCGAGGACGCCGAAGGCCCTTCGTCAGTCACGGTCTTGCCGATCATGCGCAGGAACTCGACCGGGTCGCCCGAGACCCGGAGGCACTCCTCCTCGTCCACTTCGCGCGACATGTACAGCTGGTACAGCGAGTCGTTGAGCGTCTGCATGCCGTGCTTCTTGCCGGACTGCATCATCGAATAGACCTGGTGGATCTTGTCGTCGCGGATGAGCGCACGGATCGCCGGCGTCACCACGAGGATCTCGGCCGCCATCGCCCGCCCCTTGCCCGTGCGCTTGGGAAGCAGCGTCTGCGTGATGATCCCCTCGAGCACGAAGGCGAGCTGCGCCCGCACCTGCGACTGCTGGTGGCTCGGAAAGACGTCGATGATGCGATTGATCGCCTCCGCCGCCGAGTTGGTGTGGAGGGTGGCGAAGGCCAAGTGGCCTGTCTCGGCGATCGTGAGCCCCGCGTGGATGGTCTCGTGATCGCGCATTTCGCCGACGAGCACCACATCCGGGTCCTCGCGGAGGGCGTACTTGAGCGCCGAGCCAAAGCTCTTGGTGTCGCTCCCGACCTCGCGCTGATTGACGATGCAGCCCTGATGCTTGTGGATGAACTCGATCGGATCTTCGACCGTCAGGATGTGGCCCTTCCGCTCGCGGTTGATCTTGTCGATCATCGCCGCCAGCGTCGTGGACTTGCCCGAGCCCGTGGGGCCCGTGACGAGGACGAGTCCGCGCGGCTTCTCGGCCATCTTGGCGATCGATCCCGGCAGGTCGAGCTGCGCGAACGTCTTGATCTCGAAGGGGATCTGCCGGAGCACGATCGAAACGCACCCGCGCTGCTTGAAACAGTTGCCGCGGAAGCGCGCGAGGTTCTGGATCCCGAACGAAAAGTCCAGCTCGTCCTCCTGCTCGAACCGCTTCTTCTGGTTCTCCGTCAGGATCGAGTAGGCGAGCTGGAGCGTGTCCTTGGGCTGCAGCACCGTGTCCGTCTTGGCCGGGACGATGTCGCCGTCCACCCGGAACATCGGCCGCGCGCCCGCCGTGATGTGCAGGTCGGACGCGTTCCGCTCGAGCATCTCTTCGAGCAGCAGCCGGAGATTCACCGGCTGCGCGGCGTTCGGTGGTGCGGCGGGGGATTGCGGAGCGGTCATTCTCTCTCTGGATGGGAGATGAAAGGTGGGAGATGCAGGTGCTACGCGCTGGTCTCGGTGATCACCTGCTCCAACGAGGTGATGCCCTTCCACACCTTGACCAGACCGTCCATCCGCAGCGTGAGCATGCCTTCGTCAATGCCGAAGTCCTTGATCTCGGCGGCGCCAACGTTCTGCAGGATCAGTTTCCGCAGACCCGGCGTCATGTTCAGCACTTCGTACGCGCCCTGGCGGCCCCGCGACCCCGAACCCTTGCACTGCTCGCAACCCTTCCCGCGGAAGAACGGCATGTCCACCGCGCGCGTATCGAGCGTGATGTTCGCGAGCAACGGCTTCACGTCGTCAGGCGCGCGGGCCTTGAGACCGGCAATAGACTCCTCGCTGAACCGCAGCTCGCGCAGCGTGGTCTTGTTCGTCCACTTGGCGGCGACGACCTCCTCGTCCGAGAGCTTGTACTGTTCCTTGCAGTTGCTGCAGATGCGGCGGAGCAGTCGCTGCGCCAGCACCAGGTTCAGCGCCGAGCTCACGTTGAAGGGCTCGAGCCCCATGTCCAGCAAGCGCGTGATGGTCTCGGCCGTCGAGTTGGTGTGGAGGGTCGAGAGCACCAGGTGGCCGGTGAGCGCCGCCTTGATCGCGATGCCGCCCGTCTCGAGGTCTCGGATCTCGCCCACCATGATGATGTTCGGGTCCTGCCGAAGGAACGCCTTCAGCGCCGCCGCGAACGTCATGCCGATCTCGTTGCGCACCAGCACCTGATTCACGCCGAAGAGGTTGTACTCGACGGGGTCCTCGGCGGTCATGATGTTGGTTTCGACCTTATTGATGAGCTTGATGCTGGAGTACAGCGTCGTGGTCTTGCCCGAGCCCGTGGGGCCCGTGACCAGCACCATCCCGTATGGACTGCGCACGGCCGCCATCAGGTCGCGCTCGGCCGCCGGCTCGATGCCGAGCTTGTCGAGGTCCATCAGGTTGCTCTGGCTGAGAATGCGGAGCACCACCTTCTCGCCGAACAGCGTGGGCAGCGTCGAAACGCGGAAATCCACGACCTTGCTGGCGCTCAACTTCAGCTTGATGCGGCCGTCCTGCGGCACGCGCCGCTCGGCGATGTTGAGCGCGCTCATGATCTTGAACCGGGAGATGAGCGCCGGCTGCATCTTCTTCGGCGGCTTCATCACTTCTTCGAGGTGCCCGTCCACGCGGTAGCGCACGCGCAGTTCCTTCTCGAAGCACTCGAAATGGATGTCCGAGGCGCCCTGCTTCACGGCGTTGGTGAGGATCGCGTTGATCAGCTTGACCACCGGCGCGTCGTCCACCGCCGCGGCCAGCGCCGTCGCCGACATCTCCTCTTCCTTGTCCTCGACGACCTCCACCTCGCCGTCCTCGAGGTCCTCGATCTCCGAGAGCAGCGCCGACATCTGCACGTCGCTCGACTCGTAGTGCTTCTCGATGACGTTGCGGAGCGTGAACTCGCCCGCGATCACCGGGAAGATGTCGTAGCGCGTGATGAACTTGAGATCCTCGATGACGCC
>CAZGFE010000076.1:0-9601 GCA_964524665.1 uncultured Gemmatimonas sp. | reverse complement strand
CCGCTACTTCTGCCGCCGACCCGTCAGCGTCGCGGACCCCATCCCGGCAAAGTCCACGTACCCGTTCAGGCTGTCGGCAGTCACGATCCGCGCAACGTACGTCAGCGTCACGCCCTCGCCGCCCATGCTCGCCGAAAGTACGAACCGCATCGTGTCTCCCTTCACGGTGCCCTCAAGAGAACGCGTCCCCATCGCATTCGAGACGTAGCTCCCGGTGAGCTTCTCGCCCTCTTGCTTGAACTCCACGGTCGGCGTCCCAGTGCCGTTCTCGGTCACCACCGTGAGGATCCAGCGCCCCGTCAGGTCGTGCGCCTGCGCGGCGTGCACACCAGCCGCCACCGTCAGGACGAGTCCAACCACCGCCACCATCACACGCGACATCCGCATTCCATTCTCCTTGGTTCGTTCAGGCTCAGGTCAAGCATCCGCGGGCGGCGCGATCCTCGGCCGCTCCAATGCAAAGATATTCGACGGCGTCACCTCGGCCCACTCCGTGCGCCCCATGCGCGCCACCGGATGTACCTTGGCCGTATCGGGCCGCCCATCGGCAGCCAGCACCGCGTCGGCCACATGCAGCAGCAACACCTCGCCGATCACCCACGTGCCGTGCTGCGGGCCGTCGCCGTGGGGCACGGTCTGGAACACCCGGCACTCGAGCGACGCCGGCGACTCGAGCACTCGGGGCGGCCGCACCAATTCGGAGGGCACGCGCGTGAAGCCGGTGATGTCGAACTCGTCCACCTCCGCCGCGTACGGCGCCGACGCCTGGTTCACGCGCTCCGCCATCTCGCGCGACACGATGTTGATGACGAACTCGCCCGTCTCCAGCACGTTGCGGAGTGTGTCCTTTGGCTTGCCCTCGCGGTTCGCGATCGGACAGAAGGCCACCGACTGTGGGTTCTGCCCGCCCATCGCGAAGAAGCTGAACGGAGCGAGATTGCCGACCCCCGTCCCGCTGAGCGTGCTCACGAATGCGATCGGCCGCGGCGCGATCAGTGGCGTGAGCCACGCGTGCCGCTCGGCAGGCGTGAGCTCCGCCAGCCGGATGCGCATCAGCTCGTCGGCGGCGAGAACCCGTCGCCCGTCGCCTCGATCCACGAGTACTGGTACCGCTTGTCCTCGTAGGGAAGCATCGCCTTGGCGATCTTGAGCGGCCGGAAGCTGTCCATCATCACCGCGAGCTCGTCCGTGTGCGTCTGGCCGATGCTCGCTTCCGCGCGCCCGGGGTGCGGGCCGTGCGGGATCCCGTCCGGGTGGTGCGTGATGCTGCCGTACTCGATGCCCTTGCGGCTCATGAACTCGCTCGAGGCGTAGAAGAGCACCTCGTCGGAGTCCACGTTCGAGTGGTTGTACGGCGCGGGGATGGACTCCGGATGAAAATCATACGGCCGCGGACAGAACGAGCAGATGACGAAGCCGTCGCCCTGGAACGTTTGGTGCACCGGCGGCGGCTGATGCACGCGTCCGACGATCGGCTCGAAGTCGTGGATGTTGAACGCCCACGGATAGAACATCCCGTCCCAGCCGACGACGTCGAGCGGGTGGTGACCGAGCACGATCTCGTTGAACCCGTCGTACTGCTTGACGATGAGAGGAAAGTCGCCCTTCTCATCGTGCGTGCGGAGCGTCTGCGGGATGCGGATGTCGCGCTCGCTGTACGGCGCGCCTTCGAGGAGCTGGCCGAACTTGTTCAGATAGCGCGACGGTGGCCGCACGTAGCCGCGACTCTCCATCACGAGCAGCTTGGCCGGCTTCGTGAAGCGGTACCGATGCAGGATGTGCCGATGGATGACGAGATAATCGCCCGGCTTGATCGGCAGGTCGCCGTACTGGGTCTCGAGCGTGCCCTCGCCCTCCGCGACGTACACCACCTCGTCGCCCTGCGCGTTCCGGTAGAAGTGCTCGTCCTGCTTGTCCGGCGCCACGTAGAGCATCGCGATATCGCTGTTGAACAGGATCGGCACGCGGTCGAGCGTCGGGCTGCCGCCGCGCGCGATCGGCGCCGTGCGGAAGTGCCGGTGCCGCAGCGTCTGATCCGGGTCCGCCTCGTACTTGGTCTCGCGCAGCCGCTTCACCGAGCGCACCATCGTCGGCGGATGCACGTGATACAACAGGGCCGACGGTCCGGTGAACCCCTCGATGCCGACCAGCTGCTCGGAGTAGAGCCCGCCGTCCGGCTTTCGGAAGACGATGTGCCGTTTGCGCGGGATCTGCCCGAGCTTGTGATACGGGGGCATTACAGATTCCCCCGCTTGGCCTGCTCCCGCTCGATGCTCTCGAAGAGCGCCTTGAAGTTCCCGGCGCCGAAGCTCTTGGCGCCTTTGCGCTGAATGATCTCGAAGAAGAGCGTCGGGCGGTCCATCACCGGCTTGGTGAAGATCTGCAGCAGGTAGCCTTCGTCGTCGCGGTCCACGAGGATCCCGAGCTCCGCGAGCGGCTTGATGTCCTCGTCGATCTTGCCGACGCGGTCGAGCACGGTCTCGTAGTACGTCTTTGGGATCGAGAGGAACTCCACCCCGCGTGACTTGAGCGCGCGCACGGTCTTGATGATGTCATCCGTCGCGACGGCAATGTGCTGGACGCCCGGTCCGCCGTAAAAATCCAGATACTCCTCGATCTGCGACTTCTTCTTGCCCGGGGCGGGCTCGTTGATCGGGAACTTGATCCGTCCGTTCCCGTTGGACATCACCTTCGACATCAGCGCGGAGTACTCCGTGCTGATGGTCTTGTCGTCGAACGAGAGGAGATTGAAGAATCCGAGGACCCTGGAGTAGAACTCGACCCAGTGGTTCATCTTGCCGAGTTCGACGTTGCCCACGCAGTGATCCACGTACTTGAGACCGACCGGCTCAGGGTCGAAGGGCGACTCCACCGGCTCGAAGCCCGGGAGGAAGAGTCCCTTGTAGTTCCGCCGCTCGACGATGGAGTGGATCGTATCGCCGTAGGTGCGAATGCCAGCGATCACCACCTCACCGTGGTCGTCCTTCATCACGGTCGGTTCCTGCACACTGACCGCGCCGCGTTCGACGGCCTTCTTGTGCGCGTCGCGTGCGTCGTCCACCCAGAACGCCATGTCGCGCACGCCGTCGCCGTGCTTGTGGATATGCGCGGCCATCTCGCCCTCAGGACCCATTGGCGTGGTGAGAACGATCCGGATCTTCCCCTGCTGCAGGAGATAGCTCGCTCGGTCGCGCACGCCGGTCTCCGGGCCACGGTAGGCGACGAGCTTGTAGCCGAAGGCGGCGCGGTAGTAGATGGCGCTCTGTTTGGCGTTCCCGACCCAGAACTCGATGTAGTCGGTTCCGTTGATCGGGAACGTGTCGTGGGCGGTCTCGGGGTGGGGCTTGGTGGACGTGGCCATGATGGGGACAGGGGTCAGGTGGCAGGTGTCTGGTGTCAGGGACGGCGATGCAGGATGCAGGAGGCGGGAGGCAAGGTCACTCCGCGCGTCTGCTCAGGCGCCGCGTGCGCCGGTTCGCGCACTCGTCCACCAGCGCGCCCACATGCTCGTCGACTTCCAGGTCTGGGGCTGCAATTGGACCTCCCGTGGTGGGACTCTTTCAATATAGATGGAAGATGGGAGATGGGAGAGGAAAGGGACGGCGCCGGACCTCTCGCCTCTTCCCTCCGTCCCCTACTGCAGCTCGGCGCGGGCGCGGAACTCGTCCAACGATTTTGGATTCGCCAAGGCGTCGGTGTTCTTCACCGGACGGCCGTGGATCACCTCTCGCACGGCGATCTCGCTGATCTTGCCGCTGATCGTCCGCGGGATGTCCTTCACGGCGGCGATGACCTTTGGCACGTGGTGCGGGCTCGTGCGGGCGCGAATCTGCTGCTGGATCCTCTTGCGCAGCGCGTCGTCGAGCGTGACACCATCCCGGAGCCGCACGAAGAGCACGATCCGAACGTCGCGCTCCGCGCCGTCCACCACCTCCTGCCCCACCACCACGCTCTCCACGACCTCCTCGAGCTGCTCGACCTCACGGTAGATCTCCGCGGTGCCGATCCGCACGCCACCCGGGTTCAGCGTGGCGTCGCTCCTGCCGTAGATGACCAGGCCATCGTGCGCCGTGATGGCCGCCCAGTCGCCATGACGCCAGACGCCCGGGAAGTGCTCGAAGTACGCCGCGCGATACTTCGCGCCGTCGGGGTCGTTCCAGAACGCGACCGGCATGCTCGGGAACGGACGCGTGCAGACGAGTTCACCCGCCTCGCCGCGCAGCGGCTGCCCGTCCTCGCTCCACACGTCGACGGCCATGCCGAGTCCGAAGCACTGCAACTCTCCTCGCCAGACGGGCAGCAGCGGATTCCCGAGCGCGAAGCACGAAATGAGATCCGTGCCGCCGCTGATGCTCGCGAGGTGCACGTCCGCCTTCACCTCGCTGTACACGAAGTCGTAGCTGTGCTCGGCGAGCGGGCTGCCGGTGGAGAGGATCATGCGCAGCGCCTTGAGTTCGTGCGAGCGCGCGGGTGTGTGCCCCGCCTTCTGCGAGAGTGCCAAGAACTTGGCGCTGGTCCCGAAGTGTGTGACGCCCTCCTCCGCCACCAGGTCCCAGAGCGCGTCGTCATCGCCGGACGGCATGGGTGCGCCGTCGTACAGCACGATCGTGACGTCGCTCGCGAGCGCGGTCACGAGCCAGTTCCACATCATCCAGCCACACGTGGTGAAGTAGAACATGCGGTCGCCCGGCCGGAGGTCGCAGTGCAGGCGATGCTCCTTGAGGTGCTGCAGCAGTGTGCCGCCGGCGCCGTGCACCATGCACTTGGGCAGTCCGGTCGTCCCGGAGCTGTACATGATGTAGAGCGGATGGTCGAACGGCAGCCGCGTGAACTCCGGTTCCGCGCGCGACGACGCACCGAAGTCCGCGAATCGCACCGCGACGCCGCCGTCGGGACGAACGCTCGCCAGCGCGGCGTCATCCACCCGATCCTTCAGGAATGGCACGACGACGATCGTCCGGATGGATGCGATCTCGCTGGCGATCTCCCGTGTGCGCTCCAGACAGTCGAGCGACTTGCCGGCGTACGTGTAGCCGTCAGCGACGAACAAGACCTTGGGCTCGATCTGCCCGAACCGGTCCAACACGCCGCGCGCGCCGAAGTCGGGCGAGCAGGAGGACCAGACCGCACCGAGTGAGCTCGCCGCGAGCGCCGCGATCACCGCCTCAGAAATGTTCGGAAGGAATCCCGCGACGCGGTCTCCCTGCTCCACCCCGGCTGCGCTGAGTCCATCGGCCACCCGCGCCACCTCTGACGCGAGCGCCCGCCACGAGAGCTCACGCCGCCGGCCCCGCTCGTCACGCGCGATGATCGCCGGCGCGTCGTCGCGCCGCGTGAGCAGCTGCTCGGCAAAGTTGAGCCGCGCGTCGGGGAACCAGCGAGGCCCACCCACGTCGGCAGGAGGCGCCATGCGCGCACCGTCGCGCAGCGCCACGCGTCCTGGGTCTCCGATCACACCGCATTCGCGCCAGAGCGCGGACCAAAAACTCGGCGATTCGCGCACCGACCATGCGTGCCACTCGCCGTACGGCGCGTCGGCCGACGGCGGCGGCGCTGAAGACTCCGAAGTGCCGCGGGCCACACTCGCAAAGAAGCGCGCCATCGCGCTCTCCTGCGCGGCCCGAGGGGACGGCCGCCACAGTGGAGCGCCGGATGCGTTGTCAAGTCCGCTCATCGCGGGGGAATGTAGCCGCCGCGAGCCGCGCGCTCTACACTTCGTCCCATGCCCGACCGCCGCATCCTCCACGCCGACGCCGACGCCTTCTTCGTGGCGGTCGCTCGGATGGCGGATCCCGAAGGCGCGGGGCGCGCCCCGCTGTTGATCGTCGGTGGGCGCCCGGGTGGACGCGGCGTGGTCTGTTCCGCTTCGTACGAGACACGCGCCTTCGGCGTGCGCTCCGCCATGCCCATCGCGCAGGCGCTCCGCCTCTGTCCCGATGCCCTCTGCGTGCCGGTCCCGCGCGGCGCCTGCAGCGCCACCTCGAAGGCCATCGGCGCCGTGCTCGGGCGCTTCACGCCGGTCGTCGAAGGCGCCAGCATCGACGAGTGGTATCTCGACCTGACCGGCATGGAGACCCTGCACGGCAACGAGACCCTCGAGCAGTCGGCGCACCGGATCCGCGCGACGGTCCACAAGGAAACCGGGATGTGGCTCTCGCTGGGTGGCGGCACGTCCAAGCTGATCGCCAAGCTCGCCGCCGAGCGCGCCAAGCCGCGCGCGGGCACGGATGCGACCGGCGTGCGCGTCATTGCGCCGGGAGCCGAGGGCGAGTTCATGGAGACGCTCACGCTCGCCGAACTCCCAGGTGTCGGCCCCAAACTGCAGACCAAGCTCAAGGGCCTTGGACTGGTGCGGGTCCAGGATGTGCTGCCGCACGATCGCGCGACGTTGGCGCGCTGGCTCGGCCGGCGCCCGGCCGAATGGCTGTGGGCGCGCGTGCGCGGGATCCATACCTCGCCCGTCGAGGCGCGCGGCACCGCGCGCCAGATCTCACGCGAGTCGACCTTCAATCGCGACGTCGCGGAATCCGCGCAGCTGGGCTCGCACCTGCGCGCCTTGGGCGCCAAAGCGGGCACCGAGTTGCGCAGCGAGCGCCTGGCGGCGCGCACCGTCACCGTGAAGATCCGCGACTTCGACTTCACGACGCGGCTCGCGAGCCGCACGCTGCCAGACCCCTTGGAGAGCGACCGCGCGATCGGCGACGTGGCCGTGACGCTCCTGAGTAAGCTGCGCAGCGCGCGCCACGTACCCGCACGACTCGTGGGTGTCGCCCTCGGCGGACTGACGCCCGCCCGGGACGCCGAGCAGCTGGGGCTGTTCGCCGCCGCGCCGGCGGTCGAGCGCGCCGAGGACCGCGCGCTCTCCCGCGCCGTGGACCGCGTGCGCGAGCGATTTGGCCCGGAGGCCATCAAGGCCGGTCCTCCAACGACGGGTCGGCGCCGCCCGTAGCACGGTGGCGTCGGGCCCCTCGGAAGGGCATACTTACGGCCCCTCCCCCGCCTTCGGTTCACTTAACCCCATAGGCAGATGCTTCACACACGCAAGCTCTGGAAGCTCGCAGGCCTCGTCGTCCTGACGGCCTCGTGCTCCACGGCGTCGGCGACGACGCCCTCCACCTCTCCCACCCCCAGTCGCGGCCCCGCCGCGGGCGCCGCGCCGACCACCGGCAGCGCCGCGGCCCGTCCGCAGGGCGCACCGCAAGGCGGAGCCGCCAACGCGGCCGCACAGGGCGGCGACCCGGTCCCCAAGGAGTACAGTGCCGTCATTCGCGGCGACGTGAAGACGCGCGAGGGGCTGTTCAAGACGCACATGATCGGCAGCAAGCTCTTCTTCGAGATCCCGAACGCCGAGCTCGACAAGGTGATGCTGCTGCAGACGCGCATCCGCCGGAACAGCGTGGACGAAGGCCTCCCGGGCGACGAGCTCGACTCGCGCGTCATCCGGTGGGAGCGTCGCGGACACCGCGTCCTCCTGCGGAGCGTCTCGTACGCAGTGGTCGCCAGCCCGGAGAACCCGATCGCCGAAGCGGTGGCCAACACCAACTATGACGCGATCCTGGCCGTGTTCAACGTCGAGGCCTACGGCCCTGATTCCGCCGCAGTGATCGACGTCGGTCGGATCTTCACGGCGCCGCCGAACGAGATCAGCATCATCTGGAATACCCGCGGCCAGATCGACGCCTCGCGGTCGTTCCTCGAGTCGGCCGCGGCGTTCCCGACCAACGTCAACGTGGAAGCGACGCTGACCGTGAACCGGCAGCCGCAGCCGCAGTCGTTCATTCCGGGACTGCCGCCCGCCGCGCCCGCGCCGGGCACGCCGACGTCCACGCGCTCCTTCGTGGTCCACTACTCGATGGTCAAGTTGCCAGAGACGCCGATGCGTCCGCGTCTCCGCGACTCGCGCGTGGGCTACTTCTTCACGAGCTCGATCGACTACAGCCGCCCGGAGCAGCGCTCCCAGGCGCGCCACTTCATCTCCCGCTGGCGCCTCGAGAAGAAGGATCCCTCGATGGCCATCTCGGAACCGGTGAAGCCGATCACGTACTATATCGATCCCGCCACGCCGACCTGGCTCGTGCCGTGGGTGCGCGCGGGCATCGAGGAGTGGCAGCCTGCGTTCGAAGCGGCCGGCTTCCGCCGCGGCATCGTGGCGGCGATGGCGCCGTCCAAGACCGAAGATCCCGATTGGTCGCCCGAGGATGCGCGCTACAGCGTGATCCGCTGGCTCCCGTCGACGACGGAGAACGCCGTCGGTCCGAGCACCGTGGATCCGCGGTCCGGTGAGATCCTCGAGGCGGACGTGATGATGTTCCATAACATCATGACGTTGCAGACCTGGTGGTACTGGACGCATGTGGGGGCGGTCGATCCGCGCGCGGCCCGGTTGCCGCTCCCGGATTCCCTGCAGGGGCGTCTGGTGCAGTTCGTGGTCGCCCACGAGGTCGGACACACGCTCGGCCTCCCGCACAACCAGTACGTGTCGTCGACGTATCCGGTCGATTCCATCCGCAGCCGGACGTGGGTGGAGCGCATGGGCTACTCGCCATCCATCATGGACTACGCGCGGTTCAACTACGTCGCGCAGCCCGAGGACAACCTCCCGTTGCACACGCTCGTGCCGGGCGTCGGAGTCTATGACCGCTACGCCATTCGCTGGGGCTACTCGGTGTTCCCGGGCACGACCAGCGCCGACGACGAGCGTCCGCATCTCGACGCGCTCGCCCGGATGCAGGACACGGTCCCGTGGTATCGCTACGGCGTGCCGGACGACTTCGGGGCGATCCCCTACACGAACTACAGCAACGCGATCGGCGACGCGGACGCGATCCGCGCCACCGACCTCGGGATCCGCAATCTGAAGCGGCTGATCCCGAACCTCCTCGCCGCGACGACCGAGCCGTTCGAGGATGTGCAGATCTCCAAGGACGCGTACCAGCGGCTCGTCGGGCACTACCAGACGATGCTCGGGCACGTGGCGAACATCGTCGGCGGCTCCGAAGGTCGGGAGCGCTACGGGTCGCAGCCTGGCCCGCGCTTCACGCCGATCCCGCGTGAGCGGCAGCGCGCGGCCGTGCAGTACCTCCAGGCCAATATCTTCACGACGCCGACGTGGCTGATCGAACCCTCGATCCTCCGGCGGCTCGAGCCGGAAGGGGAGGTCGCCCGCATCAACATCGTGCAGCGCGGCATCCTCAACACGCTGCTCAACAACGATCGCCTCGCGCGGCTCGTCGAGTACGAGGCGATGCCGGGCACAGTGCGTCCGTATCCGCTCACGGAGTACCTGGCCGACGTGCGGACCGGCATCTTCAGTGAGCTCGGGGCCGCTTCCGTGCGCGTGGACGCGTATCGCCGTGGGCTGCAGCGCCTGTACGTCGAGGCGGTGGCGGCCAAGCTGAGCGCTGCCAACAGCACCACCCCGCGCATTTCGAGCGCGGCGCAGACCGGTCAGTTCGCGACGGCCCCTGCCCGCCCCAGCACGGACGCCAAGGCGGTGTTCCGGATGGAGATGCGCACGCTCGACGCCGCGTTGGCTGCGGCTCAGAGCAAGGCGGCAGATGCGGCCACGCGCGCGCATCTCGCCGAACTGCGCTTCGAGATC
>CAZGFE010000075.1:0-9627 GCA_964524665.1 uncultured Gemmatimonas sp. | reverse complement strand
CGCTGCAGCATCTGCCGCCGCTCGTCGCCGCGCAAATAGGCACCGTTCGCGCTCAACAGCTTGAAGTGCTTCAGGTACGACGTATCCGGAACGTGCGGGCCGCGACAGAGATCGGTGAACGGGCCGTCCGTGTACGTCGAGATCACTTCGTCGGCGCCGAGCGCGGCCAGTCGCTCCAGCTTGAGCGGATCTCCGGCAAACCGCTTCTCGGCCTCGGCGCGGGTCACTTCCTCGCGCACGAACGGAAACTTGTCGGCAGCCACCTTCAGCATTTCGGATTCGAACGCCTCGAGATCCTCGGGCGTGAACGGCCGGTCCACCTCGAAGTCGTAGTAGAACCCGTCGTCAATGGCAGGGCCAAACCCGATCTTGGCGTCGGGACGCAGGCGCCGCACGGCCGTCGCCAGGACGTGCGCTCCCGAGTGCCGGAGCACCGCCAGCGACCGCGGATCGCTCTCCTTCAGCACGACGAACGCGCCGCCTTTCCGGATCGGCGTGACGAGATCCTGCACCTCGCCGTCCACGGCGACGGCAATCGCCGCCTTCAGCAGCCCGGGGCCGATGGAGGCCACGACGTCGCGCGCCAGCGTGCCCGCCGGCACCTCGCGCGTCGCGCCGTTGGGAAGCACGAGTTGGATGGTCTCTGTAGCCACTTGCTCGGGTGTCTGTCGGGTGGGGCCCCTGCGGGGGCCTGTCGCGCCCCCCCTCCGCCGCGCCTGAAACGGGCGCAACTCGTGATGGGAGGCCGCATTGGAAGCTAACGGAACCGTCGCGCCCATCGCCACCGTGCCGCTAGCTTTCCGTGTTCATGACCACCCCGCCAACTGCGGACGAGATCCCCTCCCGGTACGACCCGGCGTCGGCCGACGCCCCGTTGTATCAGGCGTGGGAGGCGTCCGGCCTCTTCCGCGCCTCCGCGCCCGCTTCGGCGCGCACCGAGGGCACCGCGCAGCCCTACTGCATCGTGATGCCGCCGCCGAACGTGACCGGCGTGCTGCACATGGGCCATGGGCTGAACAACACGGTGCAGGACGTCCTCATTCGCTGGCGCCGGATGTCGGGCGACGTGACGCTCTGGTTGCCGGGCACCGACCACGCCGGCATCGCGACGCAAAATGTGGTCGAGCGCCAGCTCGCGCAGTCGGGCACCACGCGCCAGGACCTGGGACGCGACGCGTTCCTCGACGAGGTGCGCGCGTTCGTCGCCGAGAAAGGCGGCGTCATCCTCCGGCAGCTCCGCGCCATCGGCGCGTCGTGCGACTGGGAGCGCACGGCGTACACCTTCTCGCCCGAGCTGTCGCGCGCGGTCCGCGAAATCTTCGTGCAGTGGTACGAGGACGGGCTGATCTACCGCGGACACCGCGTCATTCACTGGTGTCCGCGCTGCCTGACGGCGCTGTCGGACGAGGAAGCCGAGTTCCACGACACGCAGGGACAGCTGTACCACGTCCGGTATCCCGTCGCCGGCGATCCGGAGCGTTCGCTCGTCGTTGCCACGACGCGTCCCGAAACGATGCTCGGCGACGTCGCGATCGCGGTGCACCCCGACGACGAGCGGTACGCCTCGCTCGTCGGCGCGCGCGTGGTGAATCCGGCGAACGGCGTCGAGATGGTCGTGATCGCCGACGGATACGTGGATCGCGCGTTCGGCACCGGGGCGCTCAAGATCACGCCGGCGCACGACGCCAACGATTTCGACGTGGCCCGGCGGCACGCGCTCCCCATGCCCATCGTGATGACCCCCGAAGGGCTGATGGCGGAGGGCGCCGACGCCGCCGGCCGCGTCCCGGCCGCGATGGCCGGCCTGGACCGCTTCGACGCCCGCAAGCGCCTCGTGAAGCAGCTGGATGCCGCCGGCGCGCTGGTCAAGCAGGTGTCGCACGCGCATGCGGTGCGCCGGTGCTACCGGTGCAACACGGTGGTCGAGCCGCGCCTCTCCGACCAGTGGTTCGTGAAGATGGCGCCGCTCGCCGAGCCGGCGCTCGCCGCCGTGAAGGACGGCACGATCCGCCTGCTCCCCGAGAAGTGGGAAAAGGTCTACATCAACTGGCTCGAGGGCATTCGCGACTGGAACATCTCGCGGCAGCTCTGGTGGGGACACCGCATTCCCGTCTGGACCTGCGCCAACGGCCACGCGCTTGCCTACCGCGCGGACCCCGCGGCGTGCGCCACCTGCGGCGACCGGTCGCTCGAGCAGGATCCGGACGTGTTCGACACGTGGTTCTCGTCCTGGCTCTGGCCCATCAGCACGCTCGGCTGGCCCGACGAAGACTCCGAAGACCTCAAGGCGTTCTTCCCAAGCGACGTGCTCGTCACCGCGCCGGAGATCCTGTTCTTCTGGGTCGCACGGATGATCATGGCGGGGTACGCGTTCCTCGACCGCCCCGCGTTCCACTCCGTGTACCTCCACGGCACCGTGCGCGACATGCAGCATCGCAAGATGTCCAAGTCGCTGGGCAACGGGATCGATCCGCTCGACGTGGTGCAGCGCTACGGCGCGGACGCGCTCCGCTGGACGCTCATCCAGGGCATGGGACTGGGCGTGGACGTGATGCTCGACCCCGAGGACCTCGACAAATCCTTTGCGCCCGGCCGCAACTTCGCGACGAAGCTCTGGAACATCGGCCGGTTCATTCTGCTTCAGGTGGGCGATGAACCTGTGCAGCGTGCCGCCGCGCTCGACGCGAGCGCGCTGCGGCTCGAGGACCAGTGGATCCTCGGCCGCCTCGACGCCGCGATCGCCGAATGTGACGCCGCGCTCGGGCCTGCGCGTCCGAGCGGCACACATTGGCCGGAGAACGCGCGGCAGGTCGGCCTGCGGCTCGACGCCTACGCGGAGGCGGCGCGTCGCTTCATCTGGAACGAACTCGCGGATTGGTACGTGGAGGCGGTCAAGACGCGGCTGGCCACACCGGGTGCGGACCGCGAGACGGCGCGCGCGGTACTCGTACACGTGTTCGATCAAGGGCTCCGACTGCTCCACCCGATCATGCCCTTCGTGACCGAGGCGCTCTGGCAGCGTCTGCCGAGTCACGCGCAGGGGACGTTCCTCGCCGCGGCTTCGTGGCCCGAGGCCGGTGCTCGCGCGAGCGTTGGCACGGAGTTCGAGATCGTCCGCGAGGCGATCGACGCGATCCGCGGGCTGCGCGCCGAGTACGGGGTGACTCCGGGACAAGGCATTCGCGCCGTCGTCTCGGATGCCGCGCTCAGCGCGCCGCTCATCGCTGCCGGCGCCCTCGTGCAGCGCCTGGCGCGATGCGAGCTCACCGTCGGGGCCGCACCGGCAGGTGCTGCCGCGCACGCGCTGCTGTCGAACGGACTCGACCTGTCGCTGCCCCTCGAAGGCATGGTGGATCTCGCCAAGGAGCGCGCACGGATCGGAACAGAACTCGAGGGCCTGACCAAGCAGCTCGACGCGCTCCGCGGACGGTTGGCGAACGAGAAGTTCACCGCGAAGGCGCCGGCGGCTGTCGTGGACGCCGAACGGGCGAAGGAGCGCGAGTGGGCCGCGCGCGCCGCGCAGCTCTCCGCCAAGGTGAAGGAGCTCGGCGGGTGATCCGTCGCACTCGGAGTCCGCGCGTCACGGCCGCCGCTGCGGCGCTCGGCGCGCTGGGCGCGTTGGCGGTGTTCGGGTCATGCGCGTCTCCCGGGATCCCGCCCGGCGGTCCGCCGGACAGCGACATTCCCGTGCTCGTCAGGATCCTCCCCGACAGCAACGCGACCAACGTCCGCGCGGATCTGGTGCGCCTGCATTTCGACGAGGTCATCAGCGAGCGCCCGGGAAATCCGCGGGCCACGGTCGGCGCCGGCGGCCAGCGGCCCACTGCGATCCCGAGCGTCTCAGGCATGGGGATTGGCGCGGGCGCGGGGCTCGCGTCGATCGTCCAGATCTCCCCCAGCGACGGGCGCGAGCGCGTGGACTGGCGACGTACCGCGATCGAGATCAAGCCGCGCGGCGGGTTCCGCCCGAACACCACGTATCGCGTGACCGTGTTGCCCGGCGTCGCCGACCTCCGCGGGAACGTGATCGCGACGCCGCTCGAGTTCGTATTCTCGACCGGCAGCGAGATCCTCGCCGGCGAGATCCGCGGCGTGGTCTTCGATTGGGCCGCCGCCGGCCCCGCGCGGCAGGCGCGCGTGGAGGTCTTTCCCGTTGGCGACTCCGCGTACCGCTGGAGCGCGCGCGCAGACTCGCTCGGCCGCTTCGTCCTGCGCGATCTCTCGCCGGGCCGCTACCTGCTGCGCGGTTGGGTGGACACGGACAACGACCGGCGGCTCGGGACGCGCGAGATGTACGACAGCGCAACGGTCTCGATGGACGGCGGTGCGGCGGTCGAACTGTACGCCTACGTCCGCGACACGGTCCCCGCGCAGATCGAGGCCGTCAATGTCGTGGACTCGCTCACACTGCAACTGCGGTTCGATCGCGCGCTCCGCGCCACGTGGGACCCGACCGGTGCCGTCGAGGTCATCGGTGCGGACTCGGTGGTGCGGCCGCTCGCGCGCGTGATGCCGCGTGCGCAGCTCGACTCCCTGCGCCGCGCCGGAACCCCGACGGGGGCCGCCGGAGACACGTCCACTGCGGACACGACGCAAGCGGTCGCCGCCGCGTCCCCACCCGGCCCCGTCTTCGGCCGCGCGGCTCCCGTGCAGCTGTGGGCCGCCACGCTCGACGCACCGCTCGCGCCGGGCCTCTACCGCCTGCGTGTGCGCGGCGCGTTGGGTCTGAACGGGCTGCCGGGTGATTCCGAGCGCGAGTTCCGCGTACGCGAGCCCACCCCACCACCGCCGGCCGACACCACGTCGCAGCGGCCATGACGACGCGGCGCGCTCTGCCCTCGGTCGGCTCCACGCTCGAGCGCGCGGCGGTGTCCGCGCTCGTCGGGCGATGGCCGCGCGATCTCGTGGCCGATGCCGTGCGTGACGTGATCGCTGCCGCGCGCGATGGCGACGCGCTGCCGGAGGGCGACGCGGAGTGGGTCGCCACGCTGGAGACACGCCTCGCGTCGCGCACGCGGTCCACGCTGCGCCGCGCCATCAACGCCACCGGCGTCGTGCTGCACACGAATCTGGGCCGCGCGCCGCTCGCTGCCGTGGCCCTCGACGCGATCGCGCGCGTGTCGAGGGGGGCCGTGACGCTCGAGTACGACGTCGCGACCGGCGCGCGCGGCTCGCGGCATGTGCATTGCGCGGCGCTGCTCGCCGAACTCACGGGCGCCGAGGACGCGCTCGTGGTGAACAACTGCGCCGGCGCATTGATCCTGGCGCTGCAGGCGTTCGCCGCGGGACGGCGCACCCTCGTGAGCCGCGGCGAACTGGTGGAGATCGGCGGGAGCTTCCGCATCCCGGACGTCATGCGCGCCTCGGGCACGACGCTCGTCGAGGTCGGCACCACCAACCGCACCCATCTGTCGGATTACGCCGCGGCGCTCGACGCGGCCACCGGCGCGATCGTGAAGGTGCACCGCAGCAACTTCGCGGTGGATGGATTCGTGGCCGAGGCGTCCGTCGCGGAGCTCACGCCGCTCGCGGCCACGCGCGGTGTGCCGGTCATTCACGACTTCGGATCCGGGTTGATGCTCGACCTCGCGCCGTACGGACTCGGTGGCGAGCCGACCGCACGCGACGCCGTCCGCGACGGAGCCACGCTGGTCCTGATGAGCGGCGACAAGCTGTTCGGGGGTCCGCAGGCGGGCATCATCCTCGGCACCCGCGACGCGATCGCGGCGCTGCGCACCCATCCGCTCTCGCGTGCGCTGCGCGTGGACAAGCTCACGCTCGCCGCATTGGAGGCGACGCTCGCGTTGTACCGTGAACCCGCGCGTGCGCTGCGGGAGATCCCGACCTTGGCAATGCTCACCGCAAGCGCCGACGACATTCGCTCGCGCGCCGAGGCGTTCTGCGCCGCGCTGGACGACCGGCCTGGCCCGACGCCCGCCCGCGTCGCGTCCACCGAGGCGACCGTCGGCGGCGGCGCATTCCCCACCGCGCGCATTCCGTCGAGCGCGGTCGCGCTGGGCGGCGATGTCGTCGCGCTCGAACGAAAGCTCCGCGACGGAGCGACGCCGGTGATCGCCCGCATCGCCGACGGCCGGCTCCTGCTCGACCTCCGCGGCGTGCCACGCGACGAGGACGCCGCACTGCTCGCGCTCGTGCAGCAGGCGACCGCCCGATGACTGCACGCCGCCCCGCCATCTTCCTCGACCGCGACGGCACGATCATCCGCGAGGCGCACTACATCAAGGATCCGCGTCAGGTCGAGCTGCTGCCCGGGGTGCCCGAGGGCCTGCGCCTGCTGCACGACGCCGGCTACGTGTTGATCGTGATCACGAACCAGAGCGGGATCGGGCGCGGCTTCTACAAGGAGAAGCAGTATCAGGCCGTGCGGCAACGCCTGGATGCGCTGCTCGCCAAGGAGGGCGTCGTCCTCGCGGCGAGCTATCACTGCCCGCATCATCCCGAGGCTGACGGACCGTGCGAGTGCCGCAAACCCGGCGATCTGCTGTACCGACGCGCGATCGAGGAGCACGGCCTCGACGCGGCCGCGTCCGTCGCGATCGGCGACCGCTGGCGCGACCTCGCGCCGGCCATGGGGCTCGGGGCGCGCGGCATCCTCGTGCCGATCAAACACACCCCGGACGCGGACGTCGCAGAAGCGCTGGCCGGCGCGACGATCGCCAAGGACTTCGCGCACGCGGTTTCGCTCGTGCTCGGTCCGGCCGCGGGCTAACTTTCACGGGTGACGAAGCCCCACGCACGCAAACGCCTCGCGGTCCTCGCGTCCGGCAGCGGGAGCAACCTGCAGGCCATTCACGATCATCTGGACGCGCGCGGCCCGCAGGCCGCCGCGGAGGTCGCGCTGGTCATCAGTGATCGGGCGCAGGCGGGCGCATTGGAGCGCGCTCGCGGCTGGGGCGTGAGAGCCGTGCATCTCCCCAAGGAGCGCCTCGCGGACTTGGGCGCGCTGCTGGCGGAGCACCAGATCGATCTCGTCGCACTCGCCGGCTTCCTCCGGCTCGTGCCCGCCGACGTGACGCGCGCCTTTCACGGCCGCATCCTCAACGTGCATCCCGCACTGCTGCCAGCCTTTGGCGGCCCGGGGATGTACGGCCAGCGGGTGCACGAAGCGGTGCTCAAGAGCGGCGCGCGTGTCAGCGGCGCGACCGTGCACTTCGTCACCGAACAGTACGACGACGGCGCGATCGTAGCCCAGTGGCCCGTGCCCGTGCGGTCGGACGACACCGCGGAGACGCTGGCCGCGCGCGTGCTCGTGGTCGAGCATCGCGTGTATCCACGCTGCGTCAGCGCGCTCGCCGACGGCAGCGTGCAGCTGCTCGCAGACGGCACCGTGCAGCGCGCCGCGCCGCTCGACTTCGACCGCTTCGCGCCGGAGTCCGGGCGCCATCCCTTTGGCGGCTGAGCCGCCCTCCTTACTCGACCATTCGCGACCTCTCGCTCATGCCCACTGCCCTGCTCTCCGTCTCCGACAAGTCCGGCCTCGTGGATTTCGCGAAAGGACTCAGCGCGCTCGGATGGGATCTCGTCTCCACGGGGGGCACCGCGAAGGCGCTCCGCGACGCAGGCCTCAAGGTGCGCGACGTTGCGGACCTCACGCAGTTCCCGGAGATGCTCGACGGACGCGTCAAGACGCTCCACCCCGCCGTGCATGGCGGACTGCTGGCGCGTCGCGACCTGCCGGAGCACTTGGCAGCGATCGGCGAGCACGGCATCGGGTTGATCGACCTCGTCTGCGTGAACCTGTATCCCTTCCGGGCCGCGGCGGCCAAGAAGGGCCTCAAGCCGCACGAGGTGATCGAGCAGATCGACATCGGCGGACCGTCCATGCTGCGCTCGGCGGCAAAGAACTTCGCAAGCGTGACCGTGGTCGTGGATCCGGATGACTACACGCGCGTGCTCGAAGCCCTCACGAATGGCGGCGACGCGAGCGAACTCCGCCGCGACCTCGCCGAGAAGGTGTATGCCCGCACGGCCGGCTATGACGCGGCGATCGCCGGATGGTTCGCCGGGCAGCGCGGCGAGCGGTTCCCCGAGCACCTCACGCTCGCGTTCGAGCGCGTGCAGTCGCTCCGGTACGGGGAGAATCCGGGTCAGGCGGCGGCCTTCTATGTGGAGCGCGCGGGGGCAGGCCTTGGCGCGCTCAAGCAGCACGGCGGCAAGGAACTCTCCTTCAACAACCTGCTCGACCTCGAAGGCGCGATGCTCGCCATCGATCCCTTCGGCGGCGAGACGGCCTGCGCGATCATCAAGCACACCACACCCTGCGGCCTCGCCACGGGGCGTACGCCGCTCGAGGCGTATCAGAAGGCGCTGGCGTGCGACCCGGTCTCGGCCTTCGGCTCGGTGATCGCCTTTAGCGTCCCCGTGGATGAAGAGACCGCGCAGGCCGTGGCCTCGCTGTTCGTGGAATGCGTGATCGCGCCGTCGTTCTCGCCCGAGGCGCTCGCCGCACTCGGCGCCAAGAAGAACTTGCGCGTGCTGGAAGGCTCGGCGCGGGCCACTGGGGCGGCGCTGGATGTGAAGGGCGTGCGCGGCGGCGTCCTCGTCCAGGAGCGCGCGCCGTCCCAGCTCGACGACGCCGGATGGCGCGTCGTGACCAAACGGCAGCCGACGAGCGCGGAGCTCAAGGATCTGCTCTTTGCCTGGCGCGCCGTGGCGAGCGTGAAGTCCAACGCGATCGTCCTCGCGCGCGACGGCGCTACCATTGGCATCGGCGCGGGCCAGATGTCCCGCGTGGACGCGGCCTTCCTCGCCGTGCACAAGGCGCGCGGCGCGTCGCACGATACCGCCGGCTCGGCGCTCGGCTCCGACGCCTTCTTCCCATTCCGCGACGGCGTGGACCAAGCGGCGCAGGCGGGGGTACGCGCCATCGTTCAGCCGGGCGGCTCCGTGCGGGACGAAGAGGTGATCGCCGCCGCCGACGAGCACGGGATCGCGATGATCTTCACCGGACTCCGGATGTTCCGGCACTAGGAACCGCGTTAGCTTTGCCTGTTCGCCCCTCGCAAACCGACCCTCGGACCGCATGACCGAACTCGACTACCGCCCGTCATACCTTGCTGCCGGGATCGCCGGCGGCCTGACCCTCCTCCTGTACATCGCGACCCTCGCGCCCGAGACGGCGATGTGGGACACGAGTGAGTACATCGCGGCGGCCTACACGTTGGGGCTCCCGCATCCGCCGGGCAATCCGTTCTTCGTCTTGATCGGTCGCGTCTTCTCGATCCTCCCCATCGCGCCGAACATTGCGATGCGGATCAACCTCCTCGCCGCCATCTCGTCCGCAGTGTCCGCGGGCATGTGGTTCCTGATCACCGAGCGCGTGCTGGTCGGCTGGTTCCAGAAGCGGTGGCAGCGCGTGGTCGGCGGCTCGCTGGCCGTGCTGATCGGCGCCACGGCCTTCACCGTCTGGAGCCAGTCGGTCGTGAATGAGAAGGTCTACACGGTCTCGCTCGTCGGCCTCGCGATCTGTGCCTGGCTCACGGTGCGCTGGTGCGACTTCCCGGATTCGCCCAAGGCCGACCGCCTGCTGGTGTTGATCGCGTACCTCTGCGGACTCGGCTACGCCAACCACATGGCCGGCCTGCTCGCGGTGCCGGCGGTCGGCAT
>CAZGFE010000074.1:0-9739 GCA_964524665.1 uncultured Gemmatimonas sp. | reverse complement strand
GCGAACTCGTTCCCGCCGTCGCAGTCGGTGTTGCGCGCCGTCAGCTCGTTGACCGCGTTGTGCGTCCGGCAGTCGTCGTGCTCGTCGGTCTCGTTCCAGTTGTCGTCGCCGTCGAGGTCCAGCTTCTCTTCGTCCCAGTTCCCCGTGTGGCTCAGCGTCCAGGTCTGGTGACGCGTGCGGCTCGTGATCGAGCCCGCCGACAGCGTCCCCTCCTCCGCATCCACCAGCCGGTCGACGTCGTCCATCGCGTACTTCACGTCGAAGCCCACATGCACCTGGTCTTCGGCCGACGTGATGTTGCTGCCGTAGTCGTACGTGAGATCGACGTGATAGAAGTTGACGTCCGTCGAGAGGTCCTTGGTCCACTTGCTGGTCGTCACCCGGCCCCAGCGATCCAGGTCCGGGAAGTCGTTCCAGGTGCCGCTCATCTGCATCGACATCACGTTCGGCTGGCCCCGTCGGGTGTCCTGTGACGATTGCATGTGGGCGACGCAACCGACCTACCGCCTCATGGATACTCCGACGACTTCATCCTCTGCTGAGTACTCGACACAGAGCCACCGGTCCTCAGCCCGCCAGTCGCCCAAGGGATAGGCGTCCACGCTCGCAGACGACATGAAGCTAACAGGCTGTGGCACGCCAAGCTCCTCATGGACTCTGCGCCGACTCCATCCAATCAGCTCTCCTGATTCCAAGAGTGCCTGCGCCATTCTGATTCTACTAGGGATGGACAACAATGGAACGCTCTCAGACCGCCACGCAACTGACTCAAACTCGATCGGGGATGATGCGAACAATGGCTCAAAGATCAGTCGCCCTATCCCAGTCAAGTACAGCAGGGTCGACACAAACACTGCGCTGAGAGAAATGAGCACCACTGCTGCGCGCGTCATGAATAGCACTCGCGCCTATGGCTTTAGTGATAATGCGGATCGTTGATCCAACAGCACTCGAAGCAGTTGTCCCAAGCCTCAGCGAAGGTCGTACTGGGACCGTCTAAATCATCGAACACGTTACAAATGAGCCCGATTCGGTTCGAGAGCAGATCTCGTCCGTCGGGCTGATGAGTTTGCCCGGGCGGCAACGGTGGGTCGTCAGGGTGCGGCTGCTCGTGCGCAGTCATGAACTTGTCTGCCTTGATACTCCCAATGCACCACGCAGCCATGCAACTGAGTGTGCAATGACGCATGTGATTCGGGGTTCCGTCATTCTTTGAATCAGGCATGAGCCAAGAGAGTAGCGTGCCGGTCGCGGCCGCCTTTACACCAGCCATAATCATGCAGCCTTGCTCGGCGCCCGTCAGCCCGTTCCAGACCCCAGCCTCTATGTCGTTCAGTGGGCCGTGCCACGGGATAGACGCGGTGGGCGGAGAAGACTGTGTTTGTGCTGCAGCCCTCCCGGATGGCGCCTGAGGAGAAGCTGCGGCTTGGCCTGTCGGATCAACAAGAACTGCGGGGGTGGAGTCAAGCGCCTCTAGAACTGACATCCGAACCTGCCCTTTAACTGGGTCTCGGCTAAGCCATCGTCCGAGAGAGTGAGACAACAATCGCCTACGTGAGGCTAGGCAATTCTCCTGCAGTGCATCACTTCCGGCTAGTGCGCGCCGCGAATTCACGACAGATGAGAGCTGCATGCGACCTGCAATTGACCCTGCATACGGCGCCCCCTGCGCGATGCTCTTATCCGCCGCATCCACATCCCCATCCAGATCAAGGTCGCCGCGCACGTCATACGCCGGCGCATCGATCCATGCCTGGATCTGCGTCGCGTCCGCCGTGTCGCAGTCCCCGTCGGAGTCCGCGTCCCCGCCCGGCAGCCCGAACGGCACGCCGTACGCCGAGTACTTGGCCCATTCCAGGATGCCGCCCGCCGAGCTCACGATCGCCGAGACGTCCGCGTGCTGGTTCTGGCAGTAGTAGACCCGCTCTTCGAGCGTCCCATCCGACGCGCTCGTCCACGCCGTGTTCGCGTCCTTGTTCCGGCATACCACGAGGTCGATGTAGCTGGATCCGCCGAGGCCATTGTTCCCCGCGCAGTGGTGCACGAACTCCTCCTTCGGGTTCGTGTCCGACTCGCGGTACCGCGCCACCTGCCGCCACCGCTCATCGAACGCGTCGAAGTACCACAGGTCGCTCCCATCGACATCGCCGTCCGTGTCCGTGTCCTCGTGCACGGCGATGCGGTACCCGAGGCCGTTGTACCGGTACTCCGCCACGAGCGCCTGGTTGTCCGTGCGCTTCACCTTGCGCAGCCGATAGAACGCGTCCCACTCGTACTCGTAGTGCTCGCCGTCGTCTGTCATGTTGCCGGCCGGGTCATACGTCAGCGCGAACTCGTTCCCGCCGTCGCAGTCGGTGTTGCGCGCCGTCAGCTCGTTGACCGCGTTGTGCGTCCGGCAGTCGTCGTGCTCGTCGGTCTCGTTCCAGTTGTCGTCGCCGTCGAGGTCCAGCTTCTCTTCGTCCCAGTTCCCCGTGTGGCTCAGCGTCCAGGTCTGGTGACGCGTGCGGCTCGTGATCGAGCCCGCCGACAGCGTCCCCTCCTCCGCATCCACCAGCCGGTCGACGTCGTCCATCGCGTACTTCACGTCGAAGCCCACATGCACCTGGTCTTCGGCCGACGTGATGTTGCTGCCGTAGTCGTACGTGAGATCGACGTGATAGAAGTTGACGTCCGTCGAGAGGTCCTTGGTCCACTTGCTGGTCGTCACCCGGCCCCAGCGATCCAGGTCCGGGAAGTCGTTCCAGGTGCCGCTCATCTGCATCGACATCACGTTCGGCTGGGAGTAGTCCGTCCCCACCACCGAGGCGACGCCATTGTAGCTGTAGACCATCAGGGCGGTCGCTCCGTCCAGGACGTCGGTCACCCGGCTGGCCTCCAGGTCGTGCAGCCCGTCCCGGGAGCGGTACTTGTAGGTGAGCGTCCGGGTCGGCAGCACCAGCGTGGCCCGCCGCAGCATGTTCCGACCGGTCGTGGCCTTCTCCCAGGTGTAGGCGACCTCGTAGTCGTCGACGGACCCCCCGGCTCCCACCGTGGAGTTGCGGTCCTGCTCGAACTTCGCGAGGTTGCCCCAGTCGTCGTAGCTGTACTTCACCTCGTCCAGCACGGTGCCCGAGCTCGCCGCGTCGTACTGGGTCACGCGGTCCGTCCGGCCCAGGCTGTCGTAGCTCGTTCCGATGCGCCGCACGGCTCCGTCGAACCCCGTCCCCAGCGTCGTCACCTTGCGCGCCACCTGCCGCCCCCGCGTGTCGTAGTCGATCTCGATCACGTTGCCGCCGGCGGCGGGGCTCGTGGTCGCCTGGTCCTTCTTCCAGACCTCTTGGCCCTGCGCGTTGTAGGCGTAGGTCACGACGTCCGAGCTCTCCGAGGAGTCGGGGTAGGTGACGATCCGCACCAGGTGACCGGTCGCGATCCGGCTCTCGCCAGCGGACGTCCCCTTCACCGTGCCGTGCGTGTACACCGTCTCCTGGTCGGTCTGCCCACTCGGCAGATCCGCGATGTACTTGGTCCGCAGGCCATCGGTGTACTCGAAACGGATGGTCACGTCCTCGTCGGTGCCGCTGGGCGTGCCGTCGACGTAGTTCTTGATCTCCTTGGTGCGTCGGCCCAGCGCGTCGTACTCCATCCGCGTGACGATGCCGAGCGGGTTGACGATCTCCTTGACCGTGCCGTCGGTCCCGTAGACCGTCTTCGTGACCAGCTTGTCCGACGCGCTCGCCGTGGGCTCGCTCAGACCGTCGCGGTCGAAGTTCGCAAGACCGTACGTCCCGTACTCCGCGCGCACCTTCTCGCGCTTCATCCGGTCGTACCAGTACCCCGTGATCCGCGGGCGGCCCTTCACGTTCGAGCTGCCGGCCGTCGTCGACATCGTGAGCAGAAGGTCGTCCGTGTCGGCGTTCGTGTCGAGCGCCCCCGTCGTCTCGCCCGAGCCCAGGTTGACGTCCGAGTACAGGCGCTCGATCGCGACGCGCATCACCACAGTGTCGTGCGTCGCGTCGTAGCGCGTCTGGTGCTGCTCGAGCACGATGTCGCCCTCGACGTCGTCGACGTCCGCCCAGGCCGAGTCGTTGTCGACCGCCAAGACAAACTCGTCCGTTACCCGCCCCAGCCGGTCGTGACGCACCTTGCGCAGCGCGGAGCTGTTGTTCTCCTTCACGACCAGGCCCCGGCGGTCGTACCAGGTGCGCGCGAGCAGCGTGTCGTCATCGGACCCGTCGCTGGGATCGATCTTGTGCCGCGTGGTCTTCCACACCCGGCCGAGTTCGTCGTAGGCGCTCTCGGACAACGCGAGCCGGTTCGTCGCCGTGCTGGTCGGGTCCGTCGTCGCCGACAGCCCCGAGGTCGAGCTGTACTGGCCCGTCGCGATGCGGCGGCCCTGATGGTCGTACTTGTGCACCGAGTACGGCGCCGAAGGCGCTTCTTCCCAGATCACGCGGCCGCGCCAGTCGTGGTGGTAGCTCGTCACGCGCTGGTCGGTCGAGCTGTCCTGCACGAACGCCGTGCGCTGGGTGAGCAGCCCGTTCCCTCCGTCGGTGCCGCCGTCGAAGACGGACGCGTCGGTCTTCACCATATTGTCCGTGCCCGAAGACTCGCCTCCGCTGAAGGAGTTGTCGTTCGTCCCGATCCAGCTCTCGATCGCCCGGCCGAAGAGGTCGAAGACCGTGCGCCGGATCGTCCCGTGCGCTTCCTTGGTGCGCCAGCGCCGGCCCATCGAGTCGTAACCGTACAGCGTCGCGTCGTAGTGCGTTCCGTCCGTGCCCGCGCCGGAGCTGGGCATCGCGAAGTACGCCTGCTCGCTCTGGAGCTGCGTCCCCGAAGAGTCGTAGGTGCTGGTCCGCATCTGCACGAGCGACCCCGTGTCGACCGCGGTGATCGGGTCGGCGTCGGTCTCGTCGATGTGGCTGGTCTGGACCACGCTGGTCGTGTTCTCCGCGTCGCCACCGCCGCCGGGCAGCGCGATCAGGCCCCGCAGCTCGACCTTGCCGGCCTGGTTCGTGACGGTCATCTGGACCGGCCCGTACCACACGCCCGAGCCGTAGTCGTTGTACTCCAGCCGCACCAGCCGATGGTCCGCGAGGCGCGTGAGGTAGACCGCTTCGACGTTCTGGCCACCGGGCGGCGACTCGAGCTGCATCTGCCCCGCCTTCGTGTAGCTGGTCGTCGTCGTCTTGTGCGCCAGCACCGCGCCGCTGTCGGATGTGAACACGCCCGCCGCCGGCCCGCTGGTGGGCTCGGTCGTGATCCCGCTGTCGCTGGTGTCCGCATCCTGGACCGTGATCGTCCGCTGACCGTCGGCGTACTCGAAATAGGTGATCGTGTACGTGTCGTCCGCCGGGCTCGCTCCGTCGGGCACCTGGAACTCGTGACGCTCGAAGTCGACGAGGCCACTCTTCGTGAAGTGCCGCGACTCGACCGTCCCGGTCGCGCCGCCGGGGCCGTTGTTTCCCGTCGTCACGATCGGCAACTCCGTCTGCACCATCTCGATCACGAAGGCGTCGCTCGTGTAGCTGGAGTAGGTGTACTCCGTCTCGTCGTAGCCGGTCTCGGTCGACTGGGCCGTCGGAAACACGCGCTGGTCCTGGATCAGCGGTCGCACCACGGTGCCGTTCGTGATGGTCCGGCTCTTCGACGTCCAAACGTAGGACCGGTCGTAGTAGGCGGTCCCGGTTCCGTCGCTGTGCTTGTGCGCCGCGAGGAAGCCCGTCATGTCGCCGCTGGACACGCGATCGAAGTGGTCGACCAGGCCCGTGCTGCCCGATTCGATCGTGCCCGCGTCCTTGGGTGTCCCGCCACCGACGTCGTCGTGGTAGTAGGCGCTATTGTTCGCTGGCGAGCGCACCTTCTCCACGATGCCGCTCGTACCGCGTTCGACCTGCGTCACCCAGGTGTCCGGCGTCCCCGTCGGGTTGCCGTCGGTGATCACGCGGCTCAGCGGCTGCCCGGTCTCGTCGAAGTACTGCGTGAGGAAGGTCCCATCGGGCCGCTCCACCACTGTCCGGCTGGCCCAGAGCTGCTGGTAGCCCGACGAATCCGAGTAGTCGGCGTTGGCACCGTACGTGTACTCGTGCGTCCCGTTCCCCGCACCACCGCAACCGCACTCGCCGTTCGACCAGGCTGAGCGCACCTTGCGGTCGCTGGCGTACTCCAGGTACAGCGCCGCGTAGGGCTTCAAGTCGTCGACGCTGACGCCGCTCAAGTCCGCGAAGTCCTGATCGAACGTGGAGTCGCCCGCCCAGTCGTAGCGCCGCGCGCCCTCGTAGTCGAGCACGAGCCGGACCTGGTGCGGGTAGCCGGGGTTGGTGCTCGAGTTGTAGGTGCCCTCCCAGTACCGGTAGTGCTTGCGCTTGGTCTGTGTGATCGGCGTCGTCTCGTCGTTGAGCCGCACCGTCAGCGTGACGACCTTCAGGTCCCCGACGTCCCCGTCCGTCTCGTTGCCGTAGTAGGTGTAGTCGACCTGCCCCACCGTCGACAGTCCGGTCGGGCTGGACCAGGTCCCGCCCGTCTTCGACTCCGCTTTCACCTGCGTGAGCCGCACCACCGAGTCGAGCGTCGTGTACGTGTAGCTGAATCGCCGGTCCGAGCTGTCGTAGGCCGTCGTGATCCGCCCACTGCCGTCGAAGCCGTTCGAGATCGCCGTCGACGCGCTCGACTTGTCCCCCACGTAGGCGATGTTCCCGGCCGAGCCCGTCCACGAGGGATCGACGATCTTCCAGATCTGCCCGGCGGCGACGCCCGCGCCACCGTTGAAGCCGAAGAAGGTCGTGACGTGCCCGACCTGGTCGGTCCACACCCAAAGGTCCGCCGCACCCTCCGAGCCCGCCTGGAAGTCGAAGACTCCAGCGGCCCCGTTCTTCGCCTTGTACTGGTTCGAGCTCTCTCCTGTGCGCACGAACTCGATGTAGCGGTCGGCACCGTAGACGAGGTACAGCGTGTCGTTCGTGTCACCGGACGGATCGTGCAGCACGATCTCGGGCTGCGAGCACTGCATCCAGTTGGCGCCCTGCGGACCGTCGCTGTCGATGTGCGCGGGCGTCGCGCTCTCCTGCAGCGCGTTGTACGTGCGCGCGATCACCCACGGGATCTCGGCTGGCAGCGCGATGTCGACGTCCATCGGAGAGTACGCGCCGACGTCCAGGCGCACGCCGCTCTCGGCGAGACTGCCGCGCCACGCACTCTCGAACGGGTTCCCCGCGAGCGCCCAGCGATGCGAGGGAGCTGCGCGCAGCGTGCCGTCGATGCCGACGCCTCGTTGCATCGCCAGCGGCCGGATCCCCTGCACGCTGGTCGTCGCCGAAGGCAGGTAGGTGGTCAGGCTGTTCGCCGACACCTCGAGGATTTGGCTCTGCAGCGCACGAGCCGGTGCGGCGAGCGCGCAGGCGAGGGCGGCGAGCTGGACAGGAAGACGTGCGGCCAGCGGCGAGGGGCGCATCACAGACCTCAGCGAGAAACCGAGAGATCGGTTCGGCTCGGAGGCGGCGGTCGGCACTGTGTCGGCGCCGCGCGAGGAGGTCGGGCACGGGGACCGCCCGACGCTCGCGAACCTACCCCGTCTCCTCGACTCCGCAAGCCGTCTGCCGACCCGGATTTCGCGCGAGACCCACTTACGAGCGGCCTTTGACCGGATGTGTTTTTGTTCTCAAGTTTCTCCCCGAATTCTTGGCGGGTCCGACCGAGCCGAACGTTCCTACTAGGAATGGGGCTGCTCCAACCTCGACGGTCGACCCCGCGTTCGAGCCCTGCCGCGGGGGTTGATCTCCTGCACGGGCACGCAGCACGGTCACGATTCCAGTCCGTGGGACGCGACGCGGTTGGAGATTGCTTTCTCGATGACATCCGTAGGTGATTTCTTGGGTGCCGCCGAGCAGCGGGCAGCCCCTTTCGCTCCGCGGCCGCGGTGCTAGCCTCGCGATCGCGCACCGGCGCCCGCTCTCCTCACGCGAGCGCGCACGCGCGACTTCCAACCGAGGGTCTTGACCATGTCCCGCCGCGCTCAAGCCGCTTTCCCCCTGCTCGCGTGCCTGTTCGTTGCTGCGAGCCTGCCGTTCTGGTGGCGCTTTTTCCTGCCGCCTGCGCCCTCCGCGATCGTGCACCCGCCTGTCCTCACCGCTTCGGAGGGAGCGGCCCTCGACGTGATGCTGCGCCGCGCGGGCCTCGATCCGCGGGCTCTCGCGGCGGCCGGCCTCTCTTCCCAGGCCGCCACCTCGGTCGTGCAAGCCGCCGCCGCACACGTCGCCCAGCACGGTGGCGATCTCACGGCTGCTGACACCGCGTTCCTGACAGCCAAGCCCGCGGCCGACCGGCTCGAACGCAAGGTCCAGTCCGGCACGGCCACGCAGGAGGAGATCGCGGCCTACCCGAATCAACGCGCCGCGGCCAACACGGCAGCCGCACAGCGCACGGCTGCGCTCGACGCGCTCTTCAGCGCCGCGACCGCCAACCTCACCGCTCCTGCGCGCGCGACGCTCGGAAAAATCCGTGCGAACCAGGGCTGGCAGCTCCCCATCGAGTACCTCGTCGCCGATCGCACGCAGGCACAGTGGGTCGCGTTGCGCGACGCACTCGCTGGCGAGCGGTACTGCGCCGAGTACCACGAGACGCTCGATGCGGGCGTGCAGACGCTGCTTGCTGGCGTGCGCGCCGACGGCGCCGTCGCCACCGCGACGACCGGCCTTGCCACCAACTCGGACTCGATCGGCTCCGCCTGGGCCAGCGCGCTCTCGCAGTAGGCCGTGCTGGCGCTGCTCCTGCTCGTGCTGCAGGAAGGGCGCGTGCCCATCGCGCCGGCACCTCCGTCGCCACCGGCCGCGACGAAGCCGGCTGCGCAACGGCCACAGATCCGCCTGCATCGGGACGAGCAGGACCTCTCTGACCTGCTCGACTCGATGGGTGCCTTGCTCGGCATCCCGGTCGAGTACACCAAGGCCGACGTGGGTGGCACGGTCACGCTGCGCCTGCCCGGGTCGCTCCCCGAAGAGGAGTTCATCGACACGGTGCACCGTGCGTTGGCCACGAAGGGCCTCACCACGGTGCAGAGTCCCGGCAGCAAGGCCCTCTCCGTGGTGAAGCTCGCCGACGCGCCCTCTCTCGCGCGTCTGGAGGACCTTGCTGCCGTCTCCACTCGCGCGGGATTTGCCAAGGTGCTCATCGAACTCGGGCACGATCGCACCGACGCCGCGACCGAGGCGATCAAGCTGGTGCTCTCCAAGACGGGGACCGTCACCGCCTTCAAGGAGGCGCGGCGCCTGATCGTGGCCGACCTCGCACCGCATGTTCGCCAGGCTCTGCGCGTGGCGGCCGAGATCGATCGCTCGGCCGAAGAACGCGTGGTCGTCGAGATCGCCGTGCAGCGCACGGCCCCGACCGCGCTCGCCGCGCTGATCGAGCGCGTGGGCCAGGCCGAAAAGGCCGTCTTCGGCGACCGGCTGCGCGGCTCGCTGCTCGCCTATCCCGAGGGGCGCAGCGTGCTCGTCGTCGCGCCGGCGATCGAGATGGACCGCTGGCGCGGCCTGATCGACCAGTTCGACCGGGCCGAGCCGGCGATCACCCGCAACTACTCCCCGCGGCGATTCGCGCTTGGAGACGTCGCGCGCCTGTTGGAAGCCTCGGTGCACGCGCCCATGGCGCCCGATTCCAACGAGCCCTGGCGCCTCGTGACCGATCCCCTCTCGGGGACGCTGGCGGTGACCACCACGCCGGCGCGGCACGAGGAGATCGAGCGGCTGTTCGAGCGGCTGGAGGCGGT
>CAZGFE010000073.1:0-10179 GCA_964524665.1 uncultured Gemmatimonas sp. | reverse complement strand
TCCCTTGCGTGCTTTCACGTGACCTCGTAACCATAGCCGCGTCATTCCGGTATCAAGGCCGTGGCCCGCTGCCGCGGCCCCCCAGAGGAGGCTTGTGATCGGCACGTTCTCAGAGCCGCATCAACCACACTGGCCACGGTCGCACACGCCGACCGCGAGCTCAAGCTTCCTCCTCACAGACGCCACCCCGCACGGGCCTGATGCCCCGTCGCGGGGTGTTGTCGTTTCCGGCGAGGTTCGATGTCACATCGGTGCGTCTACCACGTCAGTCTCCCCCGCGCCTCGCGAGGGCTATCCCGCCACGCTCGCCGCCTCCAGCACCAGCAGCACAAGCGCCAGGTCAAGCGCGCCACTTTCCGGGATTGTGGACGCCGTTGTGTCTATTGCGGGACCGGGCTCGGTCTCGAGAATGCCACTCTGGATCATGTGATCCCCCTGTCACGAGGCGGGAGTCATCTTCCCGGCAACCTCGTGGCGGCGTGCCGCAGCTGCAATCAACGCAAGGGATCGCTGCTGCCCACCGAGTTCTTCGCCCGCTTCCCGCTCGCCGGGCAGAACTTCATGCGCTACGCGCGCGCGGTGCACCGGACACTCAAGCGCGGGGCGCGACGGGCGGTGAGTCTCTACTACGCGCAGGCCGCTTGAACGACAGGTAGCAGGTGGCAGGTGTCAGGGGGGCCGCCCGTTCGGGCGGCCCCTTCCTTCATCCCACCGATCCCATCGCCGTTACCTGACGCCAGACACCTGCCACCTCCCACCGCCGTGGCTGTGTCCCGCATCGCCGTGAGCGGATCCACCTTCGAGCGCCAGCATCACCCGCTTCCGGTCCGGTCCCCACGCGTACCCTCCGAGCTCCCCACTCGCGCGGATCACGCGATGGCACGGGATCAGATAGCTCACTGGATTGCTCCCCACCGCTGCCCCCACCGCGCGCGCCGCATTCGCGTCGCCGATCGATGCGGCGATCGCTCCGTACGTCGTCACGCTTCCCACCGGGATCTCCAACAGCGCCCGCCACACCCGCAGCTGGAAGTTCGTGCCCTTCACGTGCAGTGAGAGCGACGGCACCGCCGCGCTGCCCGGGGGCGGGAACGCCTTGGCGACCGCTCCACGCGTCGCGTCCTGATCCGGCACGAGATCCGCCAACGGCCACTCCTTGCGGAGCCGGTCCAAGGCTCCGCGCCGCGTCACGGGCTGCACGAACGCCAAGTGACAAACACCGCGCGGCGTGACGGCGATCAAGCAGTCGCCGAACGGGGTGGGATGGAACCCGTACTGCACCGTCACGCCGAGCCCGCCGCGCTGATACTCGCCGGGCGTCACCGCCTCGGCGTTGATCACCAGATCGTGCAGGCGCCCCGGCCCGGAGAGCCCCGCCTCGTAGCTCACCTCGAGCACCGGGCGCCGCTCGCGCAGCATCCGCTTCACCACCTCGGCCGTGCGGTACTGCACGAACCGCTTGGGGCTGATCCCGGCCCATCGCGTGAACATGCGTTGGAAGTGCGACTCGCTGAGTCCCACGTGCTCGGCGACCGCCGACAGTGTGGGGGCGTTGGTGCGCTCGCGGTCGAGAAAGCGAATGGCCTTCTCGATCCGGACGTAATCGGCGGTGAGTTCGGTGGTATTCACGGGGCGGCTCCTCTTGGGTGACTGCCGCATCCTACCGACCTCCGGCCCGCGCGCCCACCCGATTCTTGCGGTGCGTCACGGTGCCGCCCGGGCCCACTAGAAGTCCACCGGCCGGAGATAGCTCTCGCCGATCGCCGCCGCGCTCAGCATCGCCACCGTGGGGAGCTTCCGCTTCCAATGGGTCCCGTCGAGTCGCTTCGTCACCAGCTTCAGTGACTCGGCGTCCATGCCACGCGCCCGCAGCTCCTTGTGCGTCCACCCGTGCAGGATCCAGTTGAGGATCTCGTCTGCTACCGCATACGAGACTCCGAAATCGCCCTCGTCCGTCTGGCCCGCGATCAGGTCCGCACTCGCCGGCTTGGCGACGATCTCGGCCGGGATCCCAAGCCAGGCCGCCAGCGCCCAGACCTGCGTCTTGAACAGGTCGCCGATGGGATTCACCGGGGGTGAGTCGTCGGCGTGCCACGTGAAGTAGCCGAGCAGCCGCTCGCTCTTGTTGCCGGTGCCGAGCGGGAGTGCGTGATGCTTGGCCGAGAGGTCGAACAGCGTGATCATGCGCATGCGCGCCATCACGTTGCCGCGGCGCGCGCCGTCGGCGTCGGGTTCGGCAGCGAGGTAGCCGTCCACCGCCGGCGAGATGTCGACGGTGGTGTGCGAGAGTCCGAGCTGATCGATCACGAGCTGCGCGTGCGCGAGCGAGTCCGGACTCGACGTACGGTACGGCATTCGTACCGCGATGACGTTCTTGGGGCCGAGCGCGCGCGCCGCGAGCGCAGCGACCACGGCCGAGTCGACGCCGCCGGAGAGCCCAACGACGGCCTTCGTGAAGCCGCGCCGCGAGAACTCGTCCTTGAGGAAGGCCACCAGCCACTGCTCCACGAGCGCTGCGTCGATGTCCAGCGACGGCGGCTGGCCGCGCGTGGCGTCCACGCCGCCGACGCGTGGGAGGGGCGCGTGCACGACTCCGGACGCCGCGGCGCTCTTGCTCGACGCGCCTCGCTTGGCGGTCTTGTCCGACGCCTTGGCCTTGGCAGACGAGGCGGACTTTGCAGCCGACTTCGCGGCCGGCTTCGCCGTCTTCCGCGCTCCTGCGTCATTCGCCTCCTCCAACCCGGCCGCGCGGTCGAGCTCGCGGCGGAGCCTGGGGAGCGCACTCCGCAGGTCGGAGAGCAGCGGCAGGTCGGCGCGCGCGCGGGTGATGTCGTCGAGCTCGACGCTCGCCGTGAGCATCGCCTCCTCGAACACGGGCGCGCGCACGCGCACCTCGCCGCGCGGGCCGGCGACCATCGACCCGCCCTGGAACATCCGCCCGCCTTCGCTGCCAACGAGGTTGGCCAGCGCACAGAAGATCCCGTGCTCGTCGGCGATGTCGCGGATCAGGCGCTCCCACCGCGCGACGCTCGCTGGCCCGGGCACCTTGTCGTCGCGCGGCGCCGACCCGCGTGCGGGCGCGGCCGCGACCACACACACCAGCTGCGCCCCGTCGAGGGCGGCGATCGTGCCGGACAGCGAATGCCACGCATCCTCGCACACGAGGATCGCCACGCGGCCCCACGAGGTGTCGAATGCCTCGATCCCATAGCCGCGCTCGACGAACCGCTCTTCGTCGAACATCGCGTACGTGGGGAGGAAGTTCTTGCGATGAACGTGCACGAGCCGCGCCGGCTCGTCCCCGCCCACCGCGATGCACGCCGCCGCGTTGTAGAGCGTCCCGTCGCGGGACTCGTAGAACCCGAGGATCACGTCCGTGGCGGGCAACTCGGGGGCCAGTGCGCGGAGCCGCGCGTCGAGCGCCGCCACCAGCGCGTCGGCCGTGAGCGCGAGCTCGCGCACCCCGCCTTCGACGAAGTATCCCGTGAGGATGGTCTCGGCGAAGAGCACGAGCTGCGGGTGGGGCTCCACGCTCGCGGCCTCGACCACAAGCGCGGCAACGCGGTCGAGGTTGGCCTCAACGTCACCCTTGCGGGGCCGGAACTGTGGGATCGCGAGCGTCAGCATCTCCTGAAAGGTGCCACGCCACCGCGCGCGGGGGGAGTCGGAGGCGACATTCGTCGCCGCGTTGTGTACAATCCGACTCGTGCTCCGTCCGTCTCGCCCCCTCTGGCTCGTGCGCTCGGTCGCCCTCGGCTGCTTGCTCGCAGCACCGGTGGCGGCGTCGCTGGGCGCGCAGCAGCCAGCCGTGGAGCCCTGGCAGATCATCCCTCCGGCGCAGTCCACGCTCGTCCTCGCGCGGGACGGCTCGCTGATCGGTGAGATCGGCAAGGAATGGCGCACCAGCGTGGCCATCGCATCGCTGCCTCGCCACGTACCGGCCGCGTTCGTGGCGGTCGAGGATCGTCGCTTCTACCAGCACGACGGCGTGGACGTGGTCGGGATCGCGTCCGCACTGCGCGACAATCTTCTGGGCGGGAGTCGGGGAGCGAGCACGATCACACAGCAGCTGGTCGGCAACATGCACCCCGAGATCATCGATCGCTCCGACCGCTCGATCAGTCGCAAGGTGCGCGAGCAGCTGGCCGCGCGCGAAATGGAAAAGCACTACTCCAAGGCGCAAATCCTCGAGGCGTATCTCAACCAGATCCACTTCGGCCGCGGCTGGTACGGGATCGAGTCCGCCGCGCGGCACTATTTCGGCAAGGGCGCGGCCGCGCTCAGCATCGCCGAGGCCGCGTCGCTGGCGGCGCTTCCCAAGGGCCCCGCGATCTACGATCCCGTGCGCTACCCGGCGCGCAACAAGAACCGGCGTGACGCGATCATCGGCTTGATGGCCGACCAAGGCTACATCACGGCGGCGGAGGCGACCGCCGCGCGCGCGACGCCGCTCGTCACCGCGCCGCGGGACGGAATGAGCGCGCCCGCGCCGTACCTCGTGGATGCCGTGCGGCAGCTGCTTGAGCGCGAAGGGATCCCGGTCGGAAACGGCGGATACCGGATCCTCACGACGATCGAACCCGCCTTGCAGCGTGCGGCGACCTCGTCGCTGGTGGATGGGATCACCGCGCTGGAACGTGCGCCCGGGTACGCGCACGAGACTCCCGCGGCGCGCCGCCGCGGGTCGACGGACTTCCTTCAGGGCGCGGTGGTCGCGATGGATCCCGCCACGGGTGACGTGCGCGCGCTGGTCGGAGGACGTGATCACGCGCTGGCGCCCTTCAATCGCGCGACCAACGGCCTGCGGCAGCCGGGCTCCACCTTCAAGGCGATCGTCTACGCGCGCGCCCTGATCGACTCCATGCCAGCGAACACGATCGTCGCCGATGAGCCGATCGAGATCGTCTACGACCGGCAGCTCTACGCCCCCAAGAACGCTGACGGCGAGTTCCTGGGACCGATCTCGATGCGGCACGCGCTCGCCCGATCGCGGAATCCGGTCGCGGTGACGCTCTGGCAGCGCTCAGGCGCAGACTCAGTGATCGCGCTGGCGCGCCGCATGGGTCTCTCGACGCCGATCGCGCCGTACCCGGCGAGCGCGATCGGCGCCTCGGCAGTGCGACCGCTCGACCTCGTGGCGGCGTTCACGACGTTCGCGAATCTGGGCACGCCCGTGCAGCCGCGCCTCGTGCTGCGAGTGCAGAATCCGTCGGGCCGCACGGTCTATGGCGAGAACGTGCGGATGCTGCCGCCCGCAATGGATTCGGCGGTGGCGTTCATCGCCGTGCAGATGATGCGCGAGGCCGTGGACAACGGAACGGGCGGCGCGGTTCGGCGCTACGTGCCGGCGTCCGTGCCGGTGGCGGGCAAGACCGGCACCACGGACGACAACACGGATGTCTGGTTCGTCGGGATGACGCCCGAGTTGGTGGCGGGTGTGTGGCTGGGGTTCGACCGGCCGAAGACGATCACGCCGGGCGCCGGCGGCGGCGGACTCGCGGCCCCGATCTTCGGGCAGATGCTGGCGCGGTGGGGCGGTGCCACTGGACTCGACTGGCGCGTCCCGTCGCATCTCGTCACGGCCGAGCTGGATGCGGCAACCGGCGATCTGGCCGAGGCGACGACGCCGGAGGAGCGGCGCTACCGGGAGTTCTTCGTGCCGGGGACGGAACCCGGGGCGCTGCGGATCGATGCGCGACGGCTCTTCTTCATGGGCCCGCTGCCGTTCCACTGAGGCAAACGCACCAGAGAGTTGTGACGTGGGCCCACTGCAGCCGTGCCCCGCTTCTGCCAAATTGGAGACCATGCACTTGAGCCGTTTCCGCCCCCGCCCCCTTGTTCGTCTGGGTACCCTCCTGCTGACCGCCGCGGTCGCCGCCAGTTGCGACAACGGCCCGTCCGGTCCCGGGGGGAATGCCACGGAATTCGTGCTGGAGGTGCGGTACCTCGAGACCGCGCCGACCGGCGCCACCCGCACCTCGTTCGAGACCGCGTTCACGATCGTGCGAGAGACCATCACGGGCGCGCTCACGCCGGTGGGAATCCCGTCGAACTTCAGCGACCTCGAAGACTGCGGTCCGGAGTTTGCCGGGCAGCCCGCCGTGCCGCAGGAGACGATCCAGGGCTTGGTGGTCTATGTGCTCGTCACGAACATCGACGGCGTGGGCGGGACGCTCGGCTCGGCGGGCCCGTGCCTCGTGCGCAGCGAGTCCCAGCGGTTCCTCACGGCGCTGGGCGTCATGCGGCTCGACGCAGCGGACGTGGCGAATCTGCAGGCGTCCGACAGGCTGCGGCTTGTCGTGCTGCACGAGATGATGCACGTCCTCGGCTTCGGGACGATCTGGCAGGACAACTCCTTGATCACCGGGAGTGGCACCGCGGACGCGCGATTCGTGGGGGTGCGCGCCCGGGCGGCCTGCGCGAACACGCACGCCGGCGGAGCGCCCTGCGCGACGACCGTGCCCGTGCATAGTGTTGACGGTCCGGGGTCGGCGTATTCGCACTGGCGGGAGTCGCTCTTCACGAACGAGCTGATGACCCCTTTCCTGAATGCGGGCGCCGCGCCATTCTCGTCCATGAGCGTTGAGTCACTTGGGGATCTCGGCTACACGGTGGCAGCGACGCATACGAACGCGTTCACGGTCAGCGGGACCGAGTTGCGCATCGCGGAGAGCTCCCCCAGCGAGCCAGCCCTCCAGTTCTCTGATCCGATCCGCCCTGTCTTCACCCTCGACGAGAAGGGGGCGCTCAAACCCTTCCGGAGAGTTCGATGAACCGCCTGATCCTGATCGGCCTTGCGACGGTCGCCCTGTCCGCGTGCGAGAAGCGCGAGGTCCCGCGGCCCAGTGCCGACGCGCCGCCGGCAGACTCTGCGGCCGCGGCGGTCGATACGGCCGCGCGCGCTGACACCGCCACCGCTCGGCCGACCCCCGCGCCGATCATCGGGCGCGATTCGGCGTTCGGACCCATCGGCGCCATCGATGATTCCGGCAAGCTGGTGCCGCTCCCCGTTCGACGTCCCTGATCTTCGTTCACGTACGCCTCCGCCCCAGGTCCTTTATGCGCAACGCCCGCCTCGCTCTCAGTGCGATCGTCCTGCTCGCTTCGTGTCAGGAGGATCCGGCGCCGCTCGTGCCCGCGTCGATCAACCTGGTGACACCGCCTCCGACCTCGGCGGCGGCTGGCACGGTGGTGGCGACGACACCGACCTTCGAGGTGCGGACCGCCAGCGGCAAGGCGGTGAAGGGTGTGCCGGTGACGGTGCAGACCGGACTCTCGAGCGGGTCGATCACGAGCACGCCTTCGGTGACTGGGAGCACGCCGACTCCGATCGGGCAGTGGACGCTCGGCGTGACGGCGGGCACGCAGTCCGTGCGCGTGCTCTCGGGCACGCTGCCGGAGCTGCTGATCACGATGCAGGCGGTGGCGGGCCCCCTGGCGCAGCTGACGATCCTCGAAGGCGATGATCAGCGGGCGGCGGGAAGCTCCGACATTCCGTTCCCGATGCGCGTGAAGACGGCGGACCAACACGGGAACGGGATCGCGGGCGTCACGGTCAACTGGGCGGTCACGGCGGGTGGCGGCAGCGTTGCGGCTCCGACGTCGGTGTCGAACTCGCTGGGCATTGCGGTAGCGCCGACGTGGACGCTGGGTCCTGACGGGAGCGGTGGCCAGATCCTGCAGGCGAGCTCTGGTGCGTTCACCGCGAACTTCGACGCGGTGCTTCAGGCGCCGCCCTCGAGCATCACGATCGGATTGGCACCGCCCTCGACCGTGGCGGCCGGTTCCACGCTCGATGCGGCGCCGACGTTCGTGGTGCGCGACGCCGGCGGGGTGCCGCTCCCGGACATTCCGGTGACGGTGACGGTGACGGCAGGTGGCGGCTCGATCCAGGGCGCGCCAACGCTGTCGCTCAATGGGCCCACGCCGATCGGCACGTGGACGGTGGGCGGTGGATTCGGGACGCAGACCGTGACGGTTGCCGTGGCCGGCATCCCGTCGGCGATGATCACGACGACCTCCGCCTCCCTGTACGAGCTGGCGGTCGTCTATCCGTCCGGCCCGCCGAACTCGACCATCCAGCAGGCGTTCACCGACGCGGTGGCGCGGATCAAGACCGTGATCGTCGGCCAGATGTCGCAGGTGGCGTTCGCGCCGAACTTCAACGCCAACGCGTGCGTGACGGGGCTCGTGATCGACGGGGAGACGATCCCCGGACTGCGGATCTACGCGACGATCGAAGCGATCGACGGAGTTGGGGGGATCCTCGGGTCCGCCGGTCCGTGCTACACGCGGAGTTCGAACAACCTCACGGTCGTGGGACGCATGCGCTTCGACTCGGCCGACATGGACAACATGGCGGCGAACGGCTCACTCAGTTCCGTGATCCTGCATGAGATGCTCCACGTGATCGGCGTGGGCACGCTGTGGACCACGACCGGGAACACCATTGGGTCGGCCCCGGGCTCGGTGCCGCTCTTCATCGGCCCGCTCGCTCAGGCGGCCTGCATCAACGACCACAACGGCGCGAGCGTCTGCAGCGGCGGTGTGCCGCGCGAGGACTGCCTCAATCTCACGCAGTCGTGCGGCTCGGGGACGATCAACTCGCACTGGAAGGAGTCGGTCTTCCGCACCGAGTTGATGACCGGCTACCTCAACGCCGGCGCGAATCCGTTCTCGAAGATGACGATGCAGTCGCTGAGGGACATCGGGTACCAGACGACGTTCTTCACGGCCGAGGCGTACGTCGTGCCGCCGCCGTCGCTGATGTCCCTGTTCGAGGCGCCGACGATTCGGCTGAGCGAGCCCACCGGACCGATCGCGAAGGTGGATGCGCAGGGACGGATCACGCACCGATTCCCGCAGCCGCAGAACCAGTAGCGCGGCTGCAGGATCCGTCGTCGCTCAGGCGGTTCGCCTAGGCGACGACGGCGAGCGGTTCGCCCGCGCCCTTGCCCGGCTCGGGCACGAGCGCCAGTGCCAGCACCTCCTCGAGTGAGGAGACGAAGTGGAAGCGCAGCTTCGCGCGCGCTTCCTCTGGCACGTCCTCGACGTCCGCTTCGTTGTCCTTGGGCAGGACCACGTCGGTGATGCCGGCCCGCAGCGCACCGAGCACCTTCTCCTTCACGCCGCCGATCGGCAGCACGCGGCCGCGGAGCGTGATCTCGCCGGTCATTGCCATGTCCTTCCGGACCGGCCGCCCGCTCATCTCACTGGCGAGCGCGGTGGAGATCGCCACGCCGGCCGACGGGCCGTCCTTGGGGATCGCGCCGGCTGGCACGTGGATGTGCGTCTCGACGGTACCGAGGCGCCCGCGCGGAATGCCGAGCTTTTCAGCGTTCTTGGTCACGTAGGTGAACGCGGCGCGTGCGGACTCCTTCATCACGTCGCCGAGCTGCCCGGTGAGGATGAGGGAGACCGGCGCGCTGCCCACTTCGCCCGGCGCTGGCGCGGCGAGCGCCCGCACGGACGCCTCGACGAACATGATGTCACCGCCCATCGGCGTGTAATACATGCCGGTCGCCGTGCCGACCTCGTGGGCGGCGTTGGCCTTCTCGGGGTGCACCTTGGGGCGGCCCAGGAGTTCGCGCACTTCGTCCGCCGTGATCACGCCGTCGGCGGTGACGTCCTTGCCTTCCTTGGTCGCCAGTCGACGCGCCACCTTGCGCGCGACCTTGCCGACCTCGCGCTCGAGCTGCCGCACACCGCTCTCGCGCGTGTACTGGCTCACGAGCGACGTGATCGCGTCGTCGGCGAGCGTGACCTTCTTGTCACCGAGGCCGTTCTCCTCGAGCTGGCGCGGGATCAGGTACTTCTTGGCGATCTCGGCCTTCTCGCGCTCGGTGTAGCCCGCGAACTCCACGATCTCCATGCGGTCCAGCAGCGGGCCGGGGATGTTCTGGATGAAGTTCGCGGTCGCGATGAACAGCACCTCCGAGAGATCGAACGGGATCCCGAGGTAGTGGTCGGTGAAGGAGTCGTTCTGCGCGGGGTCGAGCACCTCCAGCAAAGCGCTCGAGGGGTCGCCCTGGAACGACGTGCCGAGCTTGTCGACCTCGTCCAGCAGGAACACGGGGTTCTTGGTCCCGGCCTGCTTCATGCCCTGTACGATCCGGCCCGGCATCGCGCCCACGTAGGTGCGGCGATGGCCGCGGATGTCGGCCTCGTCGCGCGCGCCGC
>CAZGFE010000072.1:0-10254 GCA_964524665.1 uncultured Gemmatimonas sp. | reverse complement strand
TGACCCTCAACACCGCCTCCGTGACGGGGACCGGGGCTCTCACGAACCCGGTCGGCGGCACGCTCGGCTTCACCGGCGGCGTGACGACGACGGTGCCGGTGACGAACGCAGGCAGCTTCACCGTCGCGGGAACGGGCAACACGGTGGGTGGGCTGGTGACGAACACCGCGTCGGGGACGCTGACGATCGCGCCGACCAATCCGGTGCCCTCCGACGCGGCCCTCACAGCCACGGCCGGCCTGACGAACGCGGGACTCGTGGAGCTCTCGACCCAGAACGGGAACTGCCCGTCGTGCTACGGCGCGGCGCTGACCGTCACGGGCGCGTCACTCGTGAACGCGGTCGGCGGCACCGTGCGCGCTACGGTGGGGACCTATCCCTCCGCGCGCACCATCACCGCCACGCTCGACAACCAAGGCACCCTCGACCTCTACCCGGGCACGACCGGCACACTCGCGCTCAGCGGGTCCCTGACGAACTCCGGCAACCTTGCGGTCGACATCGGACCCGGCGGCAGCGTTGATCTCCTGGCGATCACCGGCGGCATCACGCTCGGCGGAACGCTCGACGCCGCACTCGTCGGCGGTTACGTCCCGCCCAATGGCAGCAGCTTCACCTTCCTGACGCACACCGCTGCACGCAGCGGAACCTTCGGCACGGTGAATGTTCCGACGGAACTCTCCGCAACGCCGACGTACCTCGCGAACTCCATCACCCTCAACGCCGCCGCCGGCGCGGGCGTCCGGCTCGGCGCCGGCACGCCGCCCGTGAACGTTCAAGCCGGTGACACCGCCCCCACGCACTCGGTCACCGTGCGCGACGCCGGCGGCACCGTCATCACCTCCGCGAGCGGCTCCGTCACCGTCAGCGTCGACAGCGGCCCAGCGGGCGGCACGATCCTCGGCACCACGACCGCCACGATCGTCAGCGGCGAGGCGAGCTTCACCGACCACCAGTTCACGGTCGCCGGCGACTACCGGCTCCGGTACACATCCGCCGGACTCGCCGACACTGTTTCCACGATCTTTACGGTCGCCCCCGCCGCGCCGGATTCGCTCGTGATCCTCGCTGGAAACGGGCAGAGCGTGACCGCGTTCCAGGTCGCACCCGATTCGCTGCGCGTGCGACTGCAGGATGCGTTCGGCAACGCCATCCCCGGGGCGGCGGTGAACTTCATCGTCACCGCGGGCGATCCGACGGCGGACCCGGTGACCGTACTCACGAATGCGTCCGGTGTCGCGGCCGCTGAGCTCACCATGGGGGAGACCGTCGGCGCATACACGGTCGATGCCACGTCCAGTGGTGTGCCGAACGCGATCTTCACCGGCTCGACGCTCCCGACGATGGCGAACATGGTCTGGACCGGCAGCGTGAGCAGCGACTTCACGGATCCCGCGAACTGGCTCTCGAACACCGCGCCGATCAGCGCCGACTCGCTCCTGATCCCGGCAGGGCGCCCGAACTATCCGGTGCTGACGAGCAACGCCCAGGTCGCGTGGGCGACGATCGACTCCGGCGCGACCGTGAACGTCGCAAACTCGTTCCTCGGTCTGGCGCGCGGCCTCGACGCGCCCACCACCGCGAGCATTCTCGCCGACACCGGCGGCATCATCATCAACGGGCCCACCGGAGCGGTCCGGGGTCGGATGCCGAAGCTCTACGTGGCCAACGGCACGTTCATCAATGACGGCGCGCTGATCGTGGACAGCGTCCTTATGGTTACGGACAACGCGATCATCTCCTTTGGCACGCTGCCCGTCACGATCGGCCTGGACCTCATCACCACGAACGCTGGCAAGATCGCGATGGGCGTCGGGTCCAGCGTCACCGTCGGGCGCAACGCGCTCTTCGATGGCGGAAACACGACCAGCCTGCTCACCGGCGGCACGCTCTCGGTGACGGGGAACTTTACCACCACCGCTTCCGGCGACGCCGCCGCGTTCGCGGCGGGCCCAGCGCATGTGGTCGAACTGATCGGCACCACGTCGCAGACCGTGGATCTCGCGTTCCCCGATGCGACCCCGCTCGCCGTCTGCTCCACCTCCTGCTTCGGCACGCTGCGCTCGCTCCGCGGGGCCGGACAGGGCGTGGTGAACTTCGCCAGCGACGCCAAGGCCGTCACGGCCCTCGAGATCACCGGCGACGGCGTCAATGCGCCGGGCCGCACGCTCATCAGTGGCGGCACGCCGAACCTCACGGCGACCACGGTGGTCGCGGCGAAGGTCGGGTGGCAGACCGGGCTGCTGCGGAGCGGCAGCTTCACGGTGGATACACTGATCGCGTGGGGCAACAGCGCGAACATGATCGTCGGCGAGACGATCCCCACGCGCGTGTCCTCCGGCTTGATGCTGCTCAGCGGCTCGCATCCGGCGCCGATCGTCATTGACGGCTTTGGCGGCGTGCTCGACATCGTCGGCACCGCGGACGTCGGAACGGGCTCGGGCGATGCGCTCATCACGAGCGGCGACGGCGGCCTCAATATGACGGACGCCGCCGACTCTCTGCGCGTGAACGGCAACGCGCGGTTCGGCGGCTCCACGGTCGCCAACGCGTTGACGGCCGGCGTGATCGAGCTCACGGGAGATTTCACGCAGGAGACCGGCAGCTTGACCTTTGCCGCGGGCGCTGGCCATCGTCTGCGTCTGCTCGGCACGGCACCAACGCTCTCCGTTGCGACCTCCGTGCTGAACACGATCGGCACCCTCGACCTCCAAGCCACCGCGTCCGTCACCCTCGACGGCCCGCGCATCCTCGGCGACGTGATCGTTGGTCCGTCGGTCTCCGTCGTCGGCGGCACCGCCACGACGGTCGAGATCGGCGGCAGCCTGCTCGAGCCGATCGGCGGCCGGTGGCAGATGCCGGACACACGCTTCACCGGGCCGGACCCGTCCCTGCCCGCGTCCATCAACGGCAGCGTCACGTTCGCCGCCGGAGCCACGCTCGACACCGCACTCACGATCGCGGGTGACCTCACCGTCGCGGGCGACACGCTCGACCTGAACGGCAACCGGGTGGATGTCAGCGGGATCTTCAGCATCAACGGCGTGACCGCTGCGCTGCGCATGGCCTCGCCGGCCGACACGCTGCTCGTCACCGGCGACGTGCTCTTTGCCGGCGCGTCGACCGATGGCCTGCTCACCGACGGTGTGCTCGACGTGCTCGGCACCAGTTTCACCGCGTCGGGCGACCCAGCTTCGTTCGCCGCCAGCGGCGCGCACGTCACTCGCTTCGGCGCCGAGAACAACCAGACCGTCTCCTTCTCCAGCCCCGGCCTCGGCGCGAACACGCAGCACTTCGCCAACCTCGTGATCGCGCAGGCTGGCTTGGGTACGGAGGTGCAGCTGCTGTCGGACGCGGTCGTGAACGGCACCGTGGCGTCGGAGCCCGGCAACTCCGGCGAGTTTGCGAGCACGCCGGGACGGATCCTCACCGCGCGCGGCGCTGACCTCGTGAACGTGGCGTTCCAGGGCGTCGCGCTCGATCTCATTGACGGCGCAGCGATCGTCGCGCTCGACAGCCTCACGTTCTACGATCAGGACCCCGCTGCTGTGCAGCTGTCCATCGCGCGGCCGTCGGGCGCCTTCACGCTCTCCAACCCGATCTTCTCGACCGTCCCCTCCACGGGCCGCTACCTCCGCGTGGAAGACACCAATGCGGGCACGGATCTCAGCCTCACCGTGTCGGACCCCACGCCGGCGGGCCACGGCGGGTTCCTCGAGACGCTTGGCGGCGCGACGGTGACCGGCTGGCCGGCCGCGGTCGCGACGCAGCTCGTGCTGACCACGCCCGCCGCCGGTGCGGTCAGCGGGGCCGCGTTCACCACGCAGCCCGTGATCGAGGTGCGCGACGGCGGCGGCGCGCTCGTCGCCACCGACAACAGCACGCTCGTGACCCTGACCGCGAGCGCCGGCGCCACGGTGATCGGCACGGCGTCCGTGACCGCCGTGGGCGGCGTGGCGACGTTCACGGACGTCGGCCTCACCGGCGCCGCAAACCTCTACGATCTCACGTTCACCGCCGCGGGCCTCGATAGCGCGACCCAGCAGATCACGCTCGCGGGACCGCCGGCCCCGGTGATCGTGTGGACCGGCAGCGTGAACAACAACTGGGGCACCGCCGGCAACTGGGACCTGGTCCGCCTGCCGCTTCCGACGGACAGTGTGATCATCAACGTCACGGACACGGTGAACGTGTCGACCGCGACGCAGGTCGCCTGGCTGAACGTCGGCGAGTCCAGCTCCCCCTTGTTCACCATCGGGTCGGGCGCGACGCTCACGATCGACAGCCTCGCCTTCTTCGGCACTTCGACCACCGTGACGATGACCGGCGGCACGTTGACCGGCGACGGGTCCGTGACCATTCTCGGCGCGCTCAACTGGAGCGGCGGGACGATGACGGGGAGCGGCATCACCCTCATCGCGTCGCTGGCCACGGCGACGATCACCGGTGGGCCCACGCTCAACACGCGGAGCTTCTCCGTGGGCGGCACGGCGACGCTCGGCGGCACCGCGTTCAATGGCTCGAATGTCGTGGGGCAGACGCCAACGCTTGCCGTGCTGCCCGGCGGCACCCTCGAGTTCACGTCGACCACCTCCTATTTCTCCGGGAACGGCGTGGTGGAACTCGTGAACAACGGCACGGTGCGAAAGGCCGCGTCCGCCGGACTCGTGCGCGTGGACTGGCCGATCACCAACGCAGGCACGCTCGAGATCGTGGATGACTCGCTCGACCTCCGCAACGCGCTGACGCACGTGAGCGGCACGATCGATATCCTCGCGAACGCCGCGCTGGTGAACGGCGGGAACACCGATGCCTTCGCGCCGATCACGATCGCGGCGGGCGGCGTGCTGACACTGCAGTCGGGCGGCATCAGCGCCGACGCGGGCAATCACATCTTCGCGTCGGGCTCGAGCGTGACCGGGCTCGGCAAACTGCGCATCAACTCGGCCGACACGACCCGCATTCAGGGCGCGCTCGACATCGACTCACTGACGGTGCAGAACGGCAACACGTGGTTCGAGGGGCCGGACACGATGTTCGTGACGAGTGGCGCCTACCTTGGCGGCGGGTTCTTCCGCGGGTCCGGCGTGCTCGGGATCCGGGGCAACTTCGTGCTCAACTCCGGCAACATCGTCGGCACTGGCGGGACGATGTCGGTGCGGCCGGGCGGCAACCTCACGCTGCGCGGAATGAGCGGGTGGCACGTGGATGTCGAGGGCACGGCGACCTGGGGCGACTACGATATGACGTTCACGCACGACACGCTGAACGGAGTGCCGTACGCGTCGCTCCGCGTGCGGTCTGGAGGGCTGCTCGACGTGCAGCACGGCACGACAACGCCGCGTGAACTCTTCGCGCTCGGGTCGGCGACGCCTCCACACGTTCTCTTCACGATCGACGCGGGCGCCACGGTGCGAAAGTCGTCGGGCAATGGCATCAGCAACTTCCGTCCGCGCTTCGTGATGGCTGGAGTGTTCGACATGCTGTCCGGCACCATCAACATTCAGGGGACGTGCGCAATGAGCGGGAGCTTCACGGGCAGCGGGTCTGTGAGTGGGAACTGCGGGGCGTACCCCTAGCGGCCGTCGCGCCCCGCGCCACGCCGGCGGCGCGACGTGTGAGAGCGGGCGCGCGTGGCCGTGATCGAGCACAGGGGTTGGGCGAGAGAACGGCGGTGAGACCCTCACGGAGGGATCGACCATGACAGGCACGCGCGAAGCGCTCCGGATCCACCTCGCGACCGTCCTTACTCTCACGGGCCTGACCTTGTTCGCGCCGCCGCTGGTCGCGCAGGCGCCTGATCATTCCCGGGATCGCGGGCCCGGCCAGCCGACGTCGATGTTCGGCGCCTACATCGAGCGCGGCCAACTCCTCCTCTACCCGTTCTTCGAGTACTACTACGACCGCGACGCGGAGTACACGCCCGCCGAACTCGGCCACACGCTCGATCAAGGATTTCGGGGGCGGTATCACGCGAACGAGGCACTCCTCTTCGTCGGATACGGCTTCACGGATCGGTTGGCGGTCGAGTTCGAGATGGCCGTGATCAACGCGCGGCTGCAAAAGGCGTCCGATGACCCGTCGACGATGCCGGCCCTGCTCGCCGAGTCCGGGATCGGGGACGTGGAGGGCCAGCTCCGCTGGCGATGGAACCGCGAGTCGGAGCGCCGACCCGAGGTCTTCTCGTACTTCGAGACCGTCTTTGCCACGCAGGGGGCACGCGTCCTGATCGGCACACCCAGCACCGAACTCAAGCTGGGCACGGGCGCCGTGCGAGGGTTCCGCTGGGGCACCGCGACGCTGCGCGGGGCCGTGGAGTACGACACCGAAGCGCGAGCGTTCGACCTGGGGGAGCTCGCCTTCGAGTACATGCGTGCCCTCTCGCGGCGCTATCGGCTCTACGCAGGCATCGAAGGCAAGCCCGGCGACTTCGCGGTGATCGCCGAACTCCAGGTCTCACTGCCGGGCAACGCGGTGCTCAAGCTGAACAATGCGTTCGGGGTGACGTCGACCGGCAATGATTGGGCACCGGAGGTCGGCGTGCTGTGGGTCGTGCGGTAGACCTCGCGTCGGCGGACTGCTCCGCGTGTGCGTGACGCCTGGCGCGCCCCTCACCGCTTCAGTGCGCCCGCGTCTAGGTCCCCGCCCGCCGTCGGAAGAGCTCATCGACGTTCACCGATTCGAACGCCTTCCACTTCTGCGTCGCCGCGTCGATCACGAGCGAGAGCCCGACCGTCGGCGCGAAAAGGATCCAGTCGATGAAGAACACCCGCTTGTCGATGCGCGGCCGAGCGATGTACTCGACCTCCCGTCCGTCCCGGTGCACGACGCGAAGGCGCTGGTTCCCCTTTTGGTTGAGGTAGATCGCCGGCGACCAGCGCATGCTCTCGGTGTACGTCACCGTCGTCCCCGTGTGGTTCGCCTGCGCTTGCGCCAGGGACTGGTTCATCGAGTTGCCGAGCGCTTGAGAAAAGGTCGGATTCGGCACGAGCACCACTCGCAGCGGGCGATCCGGCTGGTCCCGGTGGAAGACCTGCACGTCGTTCACCGTGCCATACAGGATCAACCGCGATCCCCCCGGCTCCCCCGCCTCCTTGGCGTGCCGGTCGACGCTGGCGTTGATGGTCGCGCATCCAGCCGTCGCGACAATGCTAAGGGAGAGAAGGGCGTGCCACCTCGTGTGCGCTCGTGCCATAGGAGGACTCCGGGAGGGTGAAAGGGTGCCGCTGGCGGCCCCCGCCGCGGCCATCGATCTTTGTAGCGCGCAGAATGGAGGTGGCCGGTTACCGCGCGCTCGCGGCCGCCTTATCGCGCAGATAAGGGAGGGGGCAGCGGTCCATGTTCCGGCTTCGAACCCTTGGGGTGATCGACCTGCGCGACCCGTCCGGTCGGCCGGTGCGCGAAGTGCTGGCGCAACCCAAGCGGATCGCCCTGCTCATATTCCTCGCGGTCGAGGGCGCACGCGCGCCGGTCGCGCGGGATCGGGTCCTCGCGATGTTCTGGCCCGAGGCGGACGAGGAGCACGCCCGCAACGCCCTCTCGCAGGCGCTCTACCATCTCCGCCAGGCGCTGGGCTCCGAGGCGATCACTGGGTCCCGCGGGACGGTGCTCGAGATCGCCGGTGCACAGCTCTCGTGCGACGCCGTCGACTGCGAGGCAGCGCTCACTCGAGGAGAGGCTGAGCACGCACTCACGCTCTTCACCGGAGAGTTCGCACCCGCGTTGCACGTGGTCGGAGCGCCGGCCTTCTCCGAGTGGGTGAGCGAACACGGTCGGCACCTTCGGCGGCGGCTCCTCGCCGGTGCCGCCACGACCGCCGCACGACTTGAGCGCACGGGAGAGATCAGTGCGGCCTCGCGCGTGGCCCGCAGCGTCATCGCCCTTCAGCCCGAGGACGAGCGGGAGGTGCGGAGCGCACTCGCGCTCATGGAGCGGGCCGGAGACGTCACGTGGGCGCTCCAGGCCTACACGGAATACGCGGACGCCGTTCGATCCTCGCTCGATACGGAGCCGAGTGTGGAGACGGTCGCCTTGGTCCGCGACATGCGCGCGCGACACCGCGCGGGCAACGGGTCGGCCGGAGCCGCCACAGAGAGCACAACGGACGCCGGCACTCCCGAGCGCCAAGAGAGCGCCGAACCGTCGGAGTCGCGACGGGCGCGCCGCGCGAGCCGCCGCACGCCGGTGCTCGTCGGCGTTGCGGCGAGCGCGATCGTGCTGGCCGGATCGGTCGCGCTCACCGCTCGCTCCGGGCGGGGCGATGAATGGCGGCTCGCTGCGGATCGCCCGGTGGCGATCCTCCCGTTCGAAGCGCACGGCGGCGAGTTCGCGCGCGTGATCGGAGCGGGCATGTCCGATCTCCTCGCGGCGCGCATGGACGGCACGCCCCCGCTCCGGCCGATCGATCCACGCAGCACAGGCGCTGCGCTGACCGACGGCCCAAGGGATGCCGTCGCGGCCCAACGGGTCGCCGATCGGTTCGGAGCGCGGTACGTCGTGCTCGGCTCCGTGACCCAGGTCGCAGGCACCCTCGAGTTCGAGGCCGCGCTCTATGAATCGGGGCGCCTGCAGCGCCCGAAGGTACGCGCCACGGCGCGCGGGGATACTGCCGCGCTCTTCGCAATCGTGGATGAGCTCGCAGGACGCTTGCTAAGCGGCGTCTCCGAGGGCCGCGATACCACCCTCGTCCGCCTTGCGGCGCGCACGACGGCGGAGTTGCCGGCGCTGAAGGCGTACCTGCACGGCGAGCGTGCCCTGCGAGAAGGCCGCGACGCGGAGGCGGCGGCAGCGTTCCGTGAGGCGATCGCGATCGACTCGAGCTTCGCGCTGGCCTACTTTCGCTACGCGATGCTCAGCGTCTGGGTCGCGACGCCGACCGGGGAGCAGCCGCTGGATCTCGCCCGTACCGCCGCGCGGCACGCGGCGCGGCTTCCCCCGTTGCCCCGGGATCTCCTTGACGGCTACCTCGCGTACCGCGCGTTCGAGCGGTCCGCGGCAGATCGCTTCAGTGCCATCACCCAGGCCCACCCCGAGAATCTCGAAGCATGGTTCATGCTGGGCGAGGTGCAGTTCCATCTCGGATCTCGCGCCGGCCGTTCGGCGCTCGAGGCGCGCGACGCCTTCACACGGGTCCTCGCACTCGACCCCTCGCATCATCACGCCCTCGTACACCTGGCCCGCATCGCTGCCATGGAGGGGGACACCGCCGCGCTCGGGTCCATCGTCCGCCGATTCGCCGCCGAACGAACGGAGCCCAACCGCTGGATCGAGGTCCGCGCGCTCGACGTCTGGGTGCGCGGTGACACCGCGGCGGCGCGTCACTTGCTGCACGAGACCGCGCGCATCGACGAGGTCGTGGGCTTTTCCCTCGGCACCTCCGCCGCGATGCATGCGGTCGCCCTCGACCAAGCCCGACCCATCCTGGAGCGGCTCGCCGCCTCGCATCGCGCTCCGTACCTCAGCGCGGGCCGCCGAATCCTCGCGGACCTCGATCTCGCCCGAGGGCGATTGGCGTCCGTCTCGCACCTGACCACGCAGTCGACGTCACGGTCACCGGAGGAGGTCTGGGTCCTGGAGTCAGCGGCGCAGATGGCCTCCGAGCCCGCCTTCGCGTTCCCCCGCGAACGAGTTGCTCCGTTGCGCACCGCCCTTGCCGCGCCGCGGGAGCACGTGACGCTCACCGCCCTCCATACGCGGGCGTCTCCGGCTGCCTCCGCTGCCCAACGGAGCTACCTCGTCGGCCTCCTCGACCTGGCCCTCGGCGACGAACTCGCGGTCGGGCGGGCGCGTGAGGATCTCCGCGCCGCGGCGACCGAGCGCGGAGACACCCTGGCCTCGGCCCTGCTCAAAATGCTGGACGCGGAGCGCCTGCGCCGCGCGGGGCGGAACGCGGACGCCGCCGAGCAGTTCGCCACCGCAGGCCTCGCGCTCTCGGGGACGTGGCCGATCCACTTTGGCCTAAGCGCGCGCTTCGCGTACGCCGAAGCGCTGCTGGCGCTCGGTCGGGACGCCGAGGCGCTCCCGCTGTTCGAATCATACTCCGAGTGGTCCGACCTCCCGTACATCGGGATCGCGAGTCTGCGCCAAGGGGAGATCCACGAACGCGCGGGGCGTCGTTCGCGCGCAGCAATGCACTACGCGCGGGCATTGTCGGTGTGGCGTGACGCCGATCCCCAGTTCGCGCCGCTCGTTCGGTCGGCGCGTGATGGCTTGGCGCGCGTTCAGCCGCGGATCTGAGGCGCGCCGCTACCGGAC
>CAZGFE010000071.1:0-10310 GCA_964524665.1 uncultured Gemmatimonas sp. | reverse complement strand
GCCGAGACCACGTTCTCCTCGAGCATCAGCGAGCCGAAGTCGTTGCAGCCGTAGTGCAGCGCCGTCTGCCCGACCTTCATGCCCATGGTCACCCAGCTGGCCTGGATGTTCGGGATGTTGTCGAGCACCGTGCGCGCGAAGGCCGTGGTCCGGAGGTACTCCACCGCGTCGGTCTTCGGCATGTGGCTCATGGTCGGCGTGTTCTCGGGCTGCAGCGGCCAGCAGATGAATGCGGTGAAGCCCTTGGTGCGGTCCTGCACGGCCTTGAGCCGCAGCAGATGCTCCACGCGCTCGGCCTTGGTCTCGCCGATCCCGTACATCATCGTGCACGAGGTCTTGAGGCCCTCGTTGTGTGCGATCTCCATCACCTCGAGCCACCGGTCGGCGCCGGCCTTCTTCTTGGCCACCTGGTCGCGCACGCGCTGCACGAGGATCTCGCCGCCGCCGCCCGGGATCGAATCGAGCCCCGCCTTCACGAGCTCCTGGATCACCGTCCGCGCATCCATCCGGTAGAGCGTCGCCCAGAAGTCCACTTCGCTCGGCGAGAAGCCGTGCACGTGGATCGGGTGGTTGCGCTTGATGTACTTAAGCAGCTCCAAGTACCACTCGAACGGGATATACGGATTGTGCCCGCCCTGGATGAGGATCTGCACGCCGCCCAACGCCTTCACTTCGTCGATCTTCGCACCGATCTGCTCGTAGCTGAGCGTCCACCCTTCGCCGTCCTTGGGGCGACGGTAGAAGGCGCAGAAGCCGCAGTCGGCCACGCAGACGTTGGTGTAGTTGATGTTCCGGTCCACGATGTACGTGACGATCGGGTCCGGGTGCAGCTTGCGGCGCACGGCGTCAGCAGCGGCGCCCAGCTCGAGGAGCGGCGCGCGTTCGTAGTACTCGAGGAGTTCGGCGGCTTGCGTCATCTGGCGGCTCCTGCCGCGGGAAGAAATGCGAGTTTGCCCTTGGGCACGCGCCCAGCGAGTTCGAGACGGCGAAGGAACTCGGAGAGCCCTTCGAGATCGGGGAGCGTGAGGCGCCAGTCGAGCCCGTCGAAATAGCGGCGGCACTCTTCACGCGAGACGCCCGTACTGCGCGCCCCCTGGGCCGCGAGTTCGTCGAGATGCTGCATCCCCCAGTCCCGCGAGGCGATGAGCGACGCGTGCACGCCGAGCGCCTCCGACACCGACGCGGACCGCTGCGCGACCCACACGGCGAACACGAACGGCAGCCCCGTCCACGACTTCCATTCCTCGCCGAGGTCGTACACGTGCGGGTACTCGCGTCCGTGCGCGATCGCCACCGGATGCCCGGCGCTCTGCAGCATCAGCGCCGCGTCCCCGATGACGAGTCGCGCCACGACCTCGGAGTCGCCCGGTCGTCCCGGACTCGCGATCGCATCGGCCTCGGCGTCCCCAGGCACGAACACTGGCCGCGTGTGCCAAACGTGCTCGAAGAGCAGCTCGAGGAGATGCACACTGGTCATCGACGAGCGGCTCACGAGCACCCGCTTGCCGCCGAGCGCCTCGGCCGGAATGGACGAGAAGAGCATCACGGAACGCACCGGCCCGTCGCAGGAGATCGCGAGGTCCGGCAGCAGCAGATACCGCTCCCAGTCCCGCGCATACTCCACGGCTGAGACCACGCTGACATCAAGCGCGCCTTCGGCCATCATGCGGTTCAGCTCCGTGGGCACCCCATCCACAAGCGTTGCAGCAAGCGGCACCACCCCGCGGTCCACCCCGCCGTAGACGGGATAGCAGTTGATGTAGGGGATGCGTCCCACCTTCACGCCGCACTCTCCACTTCCGCCTTCCGTCTTCCGTCTTCGGTCTCAAACGTCCGCAGGACGTTGTAGAACGAGTCCCGCTCCGCCGGCACCTTCCCCGCCCCGCGGATCAGCGTGAGGATCCCCTCCAGCGACATCGCCTGCGACGTCTGCGCGCCCACCGCGTGGTAGATCTTCTCGCGCACCACCGTGCCCTCGAGATCGTTCACGCCATAGTGCAGCGCGATCTGCGAGAGGAACGGCGTCACCATGATCCAGTGGCTCTTGATGTGCGCCACATTGTCGAGGAAGAGCCGGCCTACGGCGAGATTCTTGAGGTCGTCCACGCCGCTGGTCGCGATCCCCTGGCGCCCGAGTCGCTCCCCAAGGACATTGTCGTCCGGGTGGTACGCGAGCGGGATGTACGCGAGGAACCCCCCGGTCTCGTCCTGGAGGTCGCGGAGCATCTGCAGGTGCTCCATGCGGTCCGCGAAGGTCTCGACGTGGCCGTACAGCATCGTCGTGTTGGTGCGGATCCCGAGCTCATGCGCCGCGCGGTGCACGCCGATGTAGTCGCCGGCGCCGAGCTTCTTCTTGGCGATCTCCTCCCGCACGGCCGCGCTGAACGTCTCGGCGCCGCCGCCCGGCATGGTGTCGAGGCCCGCCTCGCGGAGCGCCGTGAGTACTTCCTTCCACGACAGCTTCTCGATCCGCGCGATGTGCGCGATCTCGACCGCGGTGAGGGCCTTGATGTGCACGTGCGGGAGCTCCGCCTTGAGCGCCCGGAACATCGTCTGGTAGTACTCGAGCCCCGCCTGCATGTCGAGACCGCCGACGATGTGGAACTCGCGCGTGAGGCCGTTCTTGGCCTGGCGCGCCTCCTCCATCACCTGGTCGAGCGTGTAGCGGTATGCGCCCGCTTCCTTCGGGAGCCGCGCGTAGCCGCAGAAGACGCAGGTCTTCCGCAGCGTGCAGATGTTCGTGGGATTGATGTGCTGATTGGCCGCGAAGGTGACGACGTCGCCGTGCTTGGCGCGATTCACCGCGTCCGCGAGATGTCCGATCCCGGTCAGGTCACGGGACTCGAAGAGCGCGACGCCATCGGCCTGTGAGAGCCGCTCTCCCGCTCCAACCCGTTCGGCAATGCGACGGACCGTCGGGTCGACGATGCGCTCGAACGGGATCGTCAGCGCGGCCGACGGCATCGGATCAGTCCGTGAGGCGGCGCAGCGCGATGCTCACGTTGTGCCCACCGAAGCCGGAGGAGTTGCTCAGCACCGCGTGCACCTCGCGCTTGACCGGCGTGTTGGCCGTGCAATCGAGGTCGCACTCGGGGTCGGGGGTCGTGAGGTTGATCGTCGGCGGGATGATCCCCGTCTGGATCGCCATCGCGGCGAAGATCGCCTCCACCCCGCCGGCCGCACCAAGCATGTGCCCCGTGGCCGACTTCGTGGACGACACGTTGATGCCCGTGGCGTGCGACCCGAAGACCTTCTTGATGGCGCGGATCTCGTTCGGATCGTTGAGCGGCGTCGAGGTGCCGTGCGCGTTGATGTACTGGATGTCGCTGGTCTGGAGCCCGCCGTCCTCGAGGGCGCGGCGCATGGCGCGCTGCAGCCCCTCATGGTCCTCCGGCTGGCCCGTCAGGTGGTACGCATCGCCCGTGGCGCCGTAGCCGACGATCTCGGCGTAGACCTTCGCTCCGCGCTTCTTGGCGTGCTCCAGCTCTTCGAGGATCACGATGCCCGCGCCTTCGCCGAGCACGAACCCGTCGCGTGTCTGGTCGAACGGGCGCGACGCCGTCTCAGGCGACTCGTTGCGCGTGGAGAGCGCCTGCATATTCCCGAATCCGCCGATCGCCATCGGGGCGACCGCCGCTTCCGACCCGCCGGCGATCATGATGTCCGCATCGCCGTAGGCCAGCATCCGGAACGCGTCGCCAATGGCGTGCGCACTCGTGGCGCAGGCCGACTGGGTGGCGTAGTTGGGCCCCTTGGCGCCGAAGCGCATGGACACCACACCCGCCGCGATGTCGCCAATGAACATCGGGACGAAGAACGGGGAGATGCGGTTCGGACCCGTCTTGAAGTAGGTCTCGCACTGCTCTTCGAACGTCGCGATCCCGCCGATGCCGGAGCCGATGACCACGCCCGTGCGCAGCGGGTCGAAATCGCCCTCCCCGAGCTTGGCGTCGGCCATCGCCTGCACGGCGGCCGCCATGGCGTACTGCGTGTAGACGTCGGACCGCTTGGCCTCCTTGCGGTCCATGTACTGCGTGACGTCAAAGCCCTTCACCTCACAGGCGAAGCGCACCTTGAACGGGGCCGGATCGAACTTCGTGATCGGCCCTCCACCGGATTTGCCGGCGAGGAGGGCGGCCCAGGTGGACGGCAGATCGTTCCCGACCGGGGTGACGCAGCCGGCCCCGGTGATGACGACCCGACGCTTCGCCGAGGCCATTCCTCAGCCGCCGATCTTGCTGTTCAGATACGTCGTCGCATCGCCGACGGTGCGCAGCTTCTCCGCATCTTCGTCCGGAATGTCGATGTTGAACTCCTTCTCGAACTCCATCACCAGCTCGACGATGTCGAGCGAATCAGCGCCGAGGTCTTCGATGAAGCTCGCGCCGTCGGTGAGCTTCTCGCGCTCGACTCCTAGCTCCTTCTCGATGATGTCCTTCACCTTCGCGGAATGGTCGGCCATTGCGTCAGGACTCCGTAGGGGTGGGATCGACTGTGGAACCGCAGGAAATATAAGGCCGCGCAGCGTGCAACGGGGTCAAAACGGGGCTTCTACATCACCATGCCGCCATCGACCGTCAGCACTTGCCCGGTGATGTAGGCGGCGTGCTCGGACGCGAGGAACGCCACGACCCCGGCGATATCCTCGGGCGAGCCGAATCGGTCCAGTGGGATCTGCGACGAGAGCGCCTTCACCGCCTCGGGCGTCATGGCGTCCGTCATGTCCGTCTTGATGAAGCCCGGCGCGACGACATTGCACAGGATGTTGCGGCTCGCAAGCTCCTTGGCCACCGACTTGCTCAGGCCGATCAATCCCGCCTTGCTCGCGGCATAGTTGGCCTGCCCTGCGTTGCCGATGATGCCGACCACGCTCGCGATGTTGATGATCCGGCCCCAGCGGCGCTTCATCATCCCGCGCTGCACCGTGCGGATCGCCACGAACGCCGAGCGCAGGTTCGTCTCGAGCACAGCGTTCCAATCCTCGTCCTTCATGCGCAGCATCAGGTTGTCCTTGGTGATGCCGGCGTTGTTCACGAGGATGTCGAGCGACCCGAAGGCGGCTTCGACGTCCTGCACGAGCTGGGTCACCGCAGCGGGATCCGAGATCTCGCAGGCGAAGCCCTTGGCGTTCCCGACCTCCGCCGCGACGGCCTCAGCTTTCGCGAGGTCGCGGCCGACGATCGCGACCTTGGCCCCGCACGCGATCAAGCGCTCCGCGATCGCGCGACCGATGCCGCGGGTGGAGCCGGTGACGAGGGCAACCTTGCCGGTGAGATCGATCTGCATGAGCGGCTCTCTAGAGGCAGGTGGGAGGTGGGAGGTATCTGGTGTCAGGAACTACGAGGCCAGCAGGGCTTCCACTTCGGCGGCCGTCCCGCAGGTCATGGTCGTGCAGCCGGGGGCCAGACGCTTGACGAGGCCGCTGAGCACGGCGCCGGGGCCCATCTCCACGAACGTCGTGCCCGGGAAGCTCGCCGCGAGGTTGCGGACGGACTCGACCCACCGCACCGGCGAGGTCAGCTGCTTGTGCAGCAGGTCGCGAGCGGTGGCGGCGTCGCCCACGGCTTCGGCCGTGACGTTGCTCCAGATCGGGCGCTCGGGGTTACGCCAGCGCGCGGCTTCGAGGGCAGTCTTGAGTCCGTCGGCGGCCGGAGCCATGAGCGGACTGTGGAACGCGCCGCTCACTGGGAGTCGGATCGCGCGCTTCGCGCCGGCGGCCTTGGCGAGTTCCATGGCGGCCTCGACCGCCGCCACCTCACCGGAGATCACGATCTGCTCGGTGGCATTGTAGTTCGCGGGGACCACGACGCCCTTGGCACTGGCTTCGGTGCAGATCTCCTCGATCGTGCGCTGCATCTCGCCGAGGATCGCGGCCATGGCGCCAGGCACGTTCACGCCCGTCTCGTACATCAGCTCACCGCGGCGCCGCACGAGCTTCACGGCATCCTCGAGCGAGAGCGCGCCGGTGGCGTGGTACGCGGAGAACTCACCGAGCGAATGTCCCGCCGCGCCCTGCACGCGCCCCTGCAGTTTGTCCTTGAGCACGGCCCACACGGCGGCGCCGTGCGTGAGCAGCGCGGGCTGTGCATTGTGCGTAAGCGTCAACTCCTCAGCGGGGCCCTCGAAGCACAGGGTGCTGAGCTTGGTCCCGAGCGCCGCATCGGCGCGGTCGAACACCTCGCGGGCCTGGGGGAAGGCTGCCACAAGATCCTTCGCCATCCCCGGCTTCTGCGAGCCCTGGCCCGGGAAGAGGAGGATCATCAGTACCGCACCACCATCGAGCCCCACGTGAAGCCGGCGCCGAACGCGACGAACATCACGGTCGTGCCCTCCTTCACCACACCCTTGGCGTGCGCCTCGCTGAGCGCGATCGGGATCGATGCCGCGGACGTGTTGCCGTAGCGGTCCACGTTCACGAACACCTTCTCCATGCCGATGTTCGCGTGCTTCGCGGTGGCCTCGATGATGCGGATGTTGGCCTGGTGCGGAATGAGCACGTCGATGTCGCCCGCCGAGAGCTTGGCGCCGTCGAGCGCGCGGTCGCAGGCATCCGCCATGGAGCGCACGGCGTTCTTGAACACCTCGCGTCCCGCCATCTGGATGAAATGCGACCCTTCCTCGAGGATCTCGGGCGTCATCGGGACCGCGCCAGCTCCCTTGGGCCGATGCAAGAGATCCGCGAGCGTTCCGTCCGAGCGCATGTACGCCGAGAGGATGCCGCGCCCCTTCGTGGCCTTCTTGATGACCGTCGCGCCGGAGCCGTCGCCGAAGAGGACGCAGGTGTTGCGGTCCTTCCAGTTGATGATGCGGCTCAGCACTTCGCCGCCGATCACGAGGATCGTCTCGTACGCGCCGGTCGCCATCAACCCCTCCGCGACCTGCACCGAATAGAGCCAGCCGGAGCAGGCGGCGTCGATGTCGAAGGCCACGGCGCGCGTGGCGCCGAGCGCCGCCTGCACTTCCACGGCCGCCGAGGGCAACAGACGGTCCGGGCTCGCGGTGCCGACGATGATCGCGTCGAGCTCGGCGGCCGTGACCCCCGCGGCCTCCATGGCCTGACGCGCCGCCTGAGCGCTGAGCGAGGTCAGCGTTTCGTTGTCCCCCGCGATATAGCGCTGCTGAATGCCCGTGCGCTCGCGGATCCACTCGTCCGACGTGTCGATCCCGATCGCCGCGAAGTCGGTGTTCTTGAACACACGCTTGGGCACTGCGTGGGAGGTTGCCGTGAGCATCGCGACCGGTCGCTTCATGCCGTCACCTGTTCGCCGATGTGAGCGTTCATGCGCGACTCGACCGCCCGGAGTCCCGCGAGGATCCCGTTCTTGATGGCCTCGGGGCTCGACTTGCCGTGGCAGATGATGCTCACGCCCTTCACGCCGAGCAGCGGCGCGCCGCCGTACTTGGCGTAGTCGAGTGAGTTCACGACCGCGCCGAGCTGCTCCTTGGTGACGCCCGCCTTCATCAGCATCCCGAAGAGCATCGGTGCCACGGCCTCGTAGAACTTGAGCAGCACGTTCCCGGTGAAGCCATCACAGACCACCACGTCGATCGGCCCGCGGTCGCACGCCCCCATCGGGATGTCGCGCCCCTCCACGTTGCCGAGGAAGTTGAGGCCGGACTTGACCAGCAGCTGGTGCGCCTCCTTCACGGCGGCGTTTCCCTTCTCCGCTTCTTCGCCGATCGACAGCAGTCCGATCGCGGGATTCGCACGGCCGAGGATGTCCTTGGCGTAGACGTGTCCGAGCTGCGCAAAGTTGAGGAGCTCGTGCGGCGAACAGTCCACGTTGGCGCCGGCGTCGAGCACCACCACGGGCTGCTTGGCGGTCGGAAACACGGTCCCGATGGCCGGACGCTCCAGCCCCTCGTGCAAGCGCAGAATGAAGACCGAGGCGGCCATCTGCGCGCCGGTGTTCCCCGCCGACACAAAGGCGTCCGACTTGCCTTCCGTCTGCAAGCGGAGACCGATCGCCATGGAGGACTTGGGCTTGCCACGGATGGCCACGGACGGCTTGTCGGTCATGAGGATGACCTCGGGCGCCTCGATGACCTCAAAGCGAGACGCCGCTTCGGCCACGGAGGCGGAAGCGGCGGCAAGTTGCGTGGTGAGTTCGTCGCGCACGACCGTGGTCTGACCGACCAGCTGGATCGTGTGCTCGCTCCCCAACTCGGCCGCGGCCAGCAGCGCCGCGGCGACAGGGGCCTGGGGCGCGTGATCGCCCCCCATCGCGTCCAGCGCGATGCGTGCCACGGCTAGGCTTCGCGCGCCGCGACCCGCTGCTCACCCGCATAGAACCCGCACTCGTCACAGACGTGATGCGGGCGCTTCATCGCGCCGCACTTCGGGCACGCCTGAATGTTGATCTTGGGCGCAACCTTGTGCGTGTTGCGTGCGCGCTTCTTGCGCTTGGAGGTGCGGCGCTTCGGGACGGCCATCGGCTCAGCTCAGCGGTAGAGGTGGAACGTGTGATCGAACGGTCGGGTGCAGCAGGTGCATCGGGTCCAGCAGATCAAGCGGTCGCGCGTGCAGTCTCGCAGGCGCAAGGTCCAGCGTTCAAGTCGGCCCCGCAGGTCGCACACAGTCCCTTGCAGTCAGGACGGCAGAGCGGCAGACCAGAGGCGTCCAGCAACCACTGCTCACGGATCGCCGGGCGAAGATCCACCACCGTCCCCACCTCGGCGAGGGGGTAGACGTCGGGTTCGTCCGCGGTCTCGTCATCTGCGTCGGCGAAGATCAGGTGCGATTCTCCCTGCACCACGAACTTCACCGCTGCGAGGCAGCGTCGGCACTCTCCGGCCGCGGTGCCGTGGAGGCCACCGCTGAAGTAGAATCGCCCTGCCCCAGCCCCATTGAGTCGTCCGGTGACCCGGACGCCATCCAGAGGGCGGATGTCGGCCTCCGTCCAGATCGCATCATCGGGCGAGAGCTCAGCGTTGACCTGAACAGCGCCCTGCGAGACAGTGCGAACGGGGATCGACAGCATAGCAGTGAAAGCTATCGGTCCCAGAGGGTCGGGTCAAGTCGCCAAATCCCTGCGGGGAATGGACTTAGGCGGAGACGGAAGTCGGAAGACGGAAGGTGAAAGCGCCTCTTCCGTCTTCCCTCTTCCGTCTCTAGATCGCGTCCGCCTCAGCGAAGAAGAACCGGCTTTCCCGCACGGCATTCTCGTCCGAATCCGCGGCGTGGATGGCGTTCTTGCCCTTGGACTCGGCGTAGAGCTTCCGCACGGTGCCCGCGGCCGCTTCGGCCGGGTCCGTCGCGCCGATCGCCTCGCGCAACGCGGCGACGGCGTTCGCCTTCTCGACGATGAACGGCATGCAGGGTGCCGAACTCATGAAGGCCACGAGCTCATCGTAGAAGGGGCGCCCGCGATGCACGGCGTAGAACTCCTCGGCCTGCTTCTTGGAGAGCTGCATGACGCGCGCCGCCTTGAGTACGAAGCCCTGGGCCTCGAGATGGGCGAGGATCTTCCCCGCCTTGCCGGCGTTGAAGGCGTCGGGCTTGATGATGCTGAAGGTGAAGTTGACGGACATCTGATGTGAGATGGGAGATTTGAGATGTGAGGAACTGCAACGGCAACTACGCTCACCACGAAGACACGAAGGCACGAAGAGCTTCGATGCTGACCAGTTTCGCCGTCGTTCACTAGGAATTCCGTTTCTTCAGTCGCAGCAACCGATCACGGGGCACCTCGGGAAGCCCTTCGTGCGCAGTCTTCGTGCCTTCGTGCCTTCGTGGTGAAAAAAGGGACTACTTCAATCGTTCCTTGATGAGCTCAACGAAGTCCATCGGCCGCTTGGCGATGCCCATGCCAGCGGCGGCGAAGGCTTCGAGCTTTTCGGCGGCCGTGCCCGAGGAACCCGAGATGATCGCGCCCGCGTGCCCCATGCGGCGGCCGGGCGGAGCGGTCTGGCCCGCGATGAAGCCCACGACCGGCTTCTTCATGTGCTTTTTCACGAACGCCGCGGCTTCCTGCTCGTCCGTGCCGCCGATCTCGCCCATCATCGCGATGGCCTTGGTGGCCGGGTCCTTCTCGAACGCCTCGAGGCAGTCGATGAAGTTCGTGCCGTTGATCGGGTCGCCGCCGATGCCGACGCAGGTGGTCTGCCCGATGCCCGCGCGGGTGAGCTGATAGACCACTTCGTACGTGAGCGTGCCCGAGCGCGAGACCACGCCCACCGGACCCGGCGTGCAGATCCGGCCCGGAATGATCCCGACCTTCGAGACGCCCGGCGTGATGAGGCCTGGGCAATTGGGGCCGAGGAGCCGCACCCCGCGCTCCGTCACGAAGGGATGCACCTTGGGCATGTCG
>CAZGFE010000070.1:0-10419 GCA_964524665.1 uncultured Gemmatimonas sp. | reverse complement strand
AACCTTCAACCTAGTGATTAAGAGTCACTTGCTCTGCCAATTGAGCTAAGGGCGCAACATCTCACATCTCACATCTCACCTCTCACATCTCTCATCTTGATCGCAAAGGCGCGCCAGGAGGGAATCGAACCCCCGACCCACAGCTTAGAAGGCTGTTGCTCTATCCAACTGAGCTACTGGCGCTTCACACCAGGTGTCGAACCACTCAGCCGCCATCACGACCCGATCGGGGCGGCCGGATTCGAACCGGCGACCTCCTGCTCCCAAAGCAGGCGCGATACCGGGCTACGCTACGCCCCGCGAATCGAAGCGAAGCTTAGTCGGACTCGCTCGCAAGGTCAACGTCACCACGTCAACATTCTGGCGCGCAGCGCATCGGTCGCTCATCGGCGGAGATGCGCGACGCACGATGATGCGCCCGTATGGCGAGCTCATCGGCGCGCAGCGTACGCCGCGAGCACCGCGGTCACCGCGCGCGCACGGTGACTCACCCGCGCTTTCTCCTCGGCGCTCACCTCGCCGAACGTGCGGCCGAGTTCCAGACTCTCGAACCACGGATCGTATCCGAACCCGCCTGCGCCGCGCGCCGCCGTCGTGATCACGCCTTCGGCGCGCCCCTCGCCCACCCAACTGCGGTCGCCCTCGACGAGCACCGCCACGCAACGGTACCGCGCGCGGCGTGCGCTCGCGGACGGGTGCGCGCGCAGCGCGGCGATCAAGGCTCGGTTGTTCGCATCGTCGAGCGCGGCGCCACTCGGGGTGCTCGCGCCACGCACCGCACTCGCATCACGCGCATCGCTCGTCGCCCAGCGCTTGCTCCGTACGCCCGGCGCGCCGCCGAGCGCGTCCACCTCGAGCCCGGAATCCTCCGCGAACACGAGACGGCCGGGCAGCAAGGCGCTGAACCACCTCGCCTTCGCGCGCGCGTTCTCTTCGAACGTGTCGTAGATCTCGATCTCCGCTTCACGCGGGTCCTCGGCGATGCCGAGTTCCTCGAGTGTCTCGCCGACGAGTCCGGCGGACGCGAGCATCGCGTGCAGCTCGCGCAGCTTTCCGGCGCTGCGCGTCGCGAGCACGACGCGCCTGCGATCAGCCACGCCGTGCAGCGGATGCGCGGGCGCTCTTCAGCACCGCCTGCTGCGCGGCGTCGAGCGTGCGGATCCCCGCCTCCGCGAGATCCAACAGCCGGTCCAGCTCCTTGCGAGCAAACGTGCCGTGCTCGCCGGTGCCCTGCACTTCGACGAACTGTCCTTCACTGCTCATCACCACGTTCGCGTCCACGTCGGCGCGGACATCCTCCGAGTACTCGAGGTCGAGCACCGGCGTGCCCGCCACGACGCCAACGCTCACCGCCGCCACGCGGCGCTTGACCGGCGACTGCTTGAGACGCCCCGTGCTGACCATCCAGTCGAAGGCGTCACACACCGCGACGGCCGCGCCGGTGATGGCGGCCGTGCGTGTGCCGCCGTCGGCCTGCATCACGTCGCAGTCCACCTTGAGCGTGTACTCCCCCCACGCGAAGTCATCGAGCATGGCGCGCACGCTCCGGCCGATGAGGCGCTGGATCTCCTGCGTGCGTCCGCCGACCTGCCCGCGCTCACGCGGCGAGCGGGTGTGCGTCGCGCGCGGGAGCATCGCGTACTCGGCGGTGAGCCACCCTTCGCCCTTGCCCTTCTTCCATCCGGGCACGCCGTCCTCCACCGACACGGCGCACAGCACGCGCGTGCTGCCAAAGCTCACGAGGCACGAGCCTTCGGCGTTGGGCGCCGCGTCGCGCGAGAAGGAGACGGGACGCAGGGCGTCCGCTGCGCGACCTGCGGGGCGCTGTTCAGCCATCTGTTTCGGTCCGGAGTTTGGCGATGGTCGCCGTGGTGGAGTGTCCAGCGGTGAGCGGAATGATCACGACCCGGCCGCCTCGCGCGAGCACGGTGGGCGCGCCCGCGACATCCGCCGGGCGGTAGTCACCGCCCTTCACGATCACATCGGGCTGGAGGGCGGCGACCAGTTCGGCGGGAGTGTCCTCGTCGAAGAGCACCACGGCGTCGACCATGGCGAGCGACGCGAGCACGTACGCGCGGTCCTGCTCGGCGCGGATCGGGCGGTCGGGCCCCTTGTTCAATCGGCGGACCGACGCGTCGGTGTTGATGCCGACGACGAGATGATCCCCTTCGCCTCGCGCGCCCCGGAGCACATCGATGTGGCCCGGGTGCAGGAGATCGAAGACCCCATTGGTGAAGACGACCGTGCCGCGCAGCGTCTCCCGCCAGCTGACCGCTGCACGGCGCGACAGGATCCGCGCGTGCGGATCGTCGGCCGAACTCAATAGGTCCCCACGACCTGCGGGGCGAACCGGAAGTGCCGCACCACGCCAGGCAGCTCCACCACGACGTAGTACTCGGTCCAGATCTCGATCGTCCCTTGCCGGCGTCGCACGGAGACCTTCTGTGCGGCCTCGGGGAGCCCGAGCGAGTCCGCATACTCGCGCAGCCGCCGCTGGATCGTGAGGTCGCTGCGCTTGGCCGCGAAGCGCGCCTCCTGCCGCATCCGGTCCTCGAACTGGTAGTCTTCCCAGAAGGGACGAGCGATCTTCTCCCCGAAGTAGCCGATCGCGATCACGATCATCACCGTGAACAGACACCCCAGCGTGCTGCGTCCGCGCCGCGCGGTCACCATTGTGATTGTGCCCCCTCGATCACGTCGTTGACGATGCGGTCGATCGCTTGCTTGCGGCCATCCGCCTCTCCGCGCTCCGCGTATTCGCCTTCGGCCTGGATGCCGACGCGGGACCACAGGATCTTCCCCGTCACTTGATCGACGATCTCCACGTCCACCTGGACACGGAGCCGCCGGCGCGCGGACGTAGCCTGCGCGGGGTTGGCACTGAAGGCGACCGGGATGTCCACCTCGTAGCGGGTGACCTTGCCGCGGACGACCGCGTTGGCGCGGCTCTCCGGCGCGTCGCGCAAGCCGAGTCGGGACTGAAGTCCGGCGCGGAGAGCTTCCTGCAGTTCGCGCGGCAGGTCGGGCTGAGCGGTCTCGTTGTCGAACGGCAGCACGGCGGCCGTGCGCACGTGCTGCGGGAGGCCGCCCCCGGCGAACGTGTAGCACCCGCTCGAGAGCACGGCCGCAAGCACGAGGCCGAGCGCCAGCGGCGATCGCGGATTCCTCATGTGCTCCCCGCCTCCACCGCCGTCTCCAGGAGCTCCCGGAAGCGCGCCGGGAGTGTCGTCGGGCGGCCGTCATTGTCAATGACCACGAGCGAGGTCATGGCCGTGGCGAGCCGCTCGCGCGCCGCGCCCGAGCCAGCGCGCGTGATCTCGTAATTGAAGGTGACCATACGGGAACGTACTCCGGTGAGCGTCGTCTCGACGCGCACCTCGTCGTCATAGACCGCGCTGGCGTGGAACCGAAGCCGAGCATCCGCCACGGCCAGGCGCACGCCGGCCTTCTCCATCTCCGCATACGTGACACCCAGCGCCCGGATGTGGTCGGTGCGGCCGACCTCGCACCAGATCAGATAGTTGGCGTGGTATGCGACACCCATCTGGTCCGTTTCCGCATAGCGGACGCGCATGGTGGAGCTGGTGGCCATAGCGGGCGAGTCTACCCGGAAGCGAACCGGTTTGTAAAGGGCGCGACCCATCGGTAGGATTCTGCGATGCTTCCGTCCCCATGCTACGTCTTCTCGGACGCCCACCTGGGCGTCGCGCCCGCGGAGACCGAGACCCAGCTCTTGGACTTCCTGCGCCAGGTGGGGAGCGATGCCGGATCGGTGGTGATCAATGGGGACCTCTTCGACTTCTGGTTCGAGTGGCGCCACGTGGTCCCGCGCGCCGGCGTGCGCGTGCTGGGCGAACTCGCGCGGCTGGCCGACGCGGGCATTCCGGTGCTCTGGATCGCGGGCAACCACGACTGCTGGGGCGGCGAGGTACTGCGCGACGACATCGGCGTGGACTACCACGTGGGCGCCTGGCGTGGCGAGGCGGGAGGCTGGCGCACGGAGATCGAGCACGGCGATGGCCTGCGCGAGAAGGAGGACGCGCCGTATAGGCGGCTGCGCGCCGTGCTGCGGCACCCGTGGGCCGTGCGCGCGTACCGCTGGATCCATCCGGATTGGGGAACGGCGATCGCGCTCCGCAGCTCGCACACGAGTCGGAACTACCGTCCGAAGGATGGCGGAGCCGGACTGCGCGCGGTGGCCGAGTCTCGCCTGCGGGCCGAGGGCGCACCGTCGCTGCTGATCTTCGGGCACTCGCACCTCACGACGCTCGAGCGCGTGGGTCGGGGCGTCTTTGCGAATCCTGGCGCGTGGCTCGATGCGCCGCGGTTCCTGCGGATCACGCCGGAGCGCGTGGAGCTGTGCCGCTGGAGCGACGCGGGTCGAGTGGTGGAGAGCGCGCTGGAGCGCTGAGCGAGCGCTCGCGCGTGCGCGCGTGTGCGCCGCGTCAGCGACGCGGTGAGGCGCCGAAGGAGATCGAGGCCGAGAGACCGGGACCGACGGGCGTCTGGCTCAGCCCGACCTTGGCGGGAAGGTCCCACAGCTGCGCCGCGACAAAGGCGTCCGCTCCCGAGAACAGATGATTGAAGATCAGCAGCGCCATCCAATCCTCGCGGTGGAGGCGGCGCGTGCGGATCCACGCATCGGTGTACCGCGAGCGCGCCCAGGTGGCGACGATCGGACGGCCCAGCGTGTCGAGTGCGGCGACGCCGGTGGTGGGATTGACCTGATATGTGGCGGGCATCGAGTCGTGGCGGAACGCGCGCGCGATGCGGAGGTCCTCGGATGCGCGATGCACCAGCGCGAGCGAGGCGACCTCCACCAGGAGGAACACGCCGCTGGCGTAGGCACGGTCGAGCCGCGCCTGCCCTGCCCCCGGGATCGCGAGTGAGAGGAGGAACGCGCGACGCGGCGAGATCGGCGGCGCGTCGACGGAGTCGGCGTCCAGCGCCTGGAGTCCCGGCCGACGCGCGCCGAGCGTGTCCGGACGCGTGACGCCAGCGCGCGTGCCGTCGAGTGCCTGCGCGCCGGCGGCGCGCGGCGCGGCGGTGCCGACGATCAGCGCCACTGCCGCGCACACCACGGAGTACAGCGCACGCAGGATCCCGCGCCGGCGGGCGCCGGATGGCGGGAGCGTGTGGGAATCGAACCCACCCAGCCCGACGATGTCAGGCCGCAACGGTTTTGAAGACCGCGGGGACCACCAGACCCCCTCCACCCCCACATCCGATCGACGCATGCGCGTCATACCACCGTGAGGCGTGCTCCGGTCCCCGCCTCCTCCGCTCGGCCGATGATCACGGCGGTGCGCACCCGCGTGAGGAACGCGGCCGCCCGTTGCGGAGGCACGGCCACCAGCAGCCCGCCCGAGGTCTGCGGGTCCGTGAGCAACGCGCGCACTTCGTCGCCGGCGTCGTTCCAGTCGGTGTCGTCGGCGATCCACTCGGCATTGCGCTTGGCACCGCCCGTGGTGTGCCCCGCAATGAGCGCTTCGCGCGCGCCATCGAGCAGCGGGACGGACGCGTGCTCGATCACCAGCCGCACGTCACTCGCGCGCGCGATGTGCCGCGCGTGTCCGAGAAGTCCGAAGCCGGTGATGTCCGTGGCGCATCGCGCACCGACGGCGATCGCCGCCTCGCTCGCTTCCCGATTGAGCGCGCGCATGGACGCGACCAATGCGGTCAGCCGCTCCGGCGTCAGCGCGCCCTTCTTGCCCGCGGTCGCCAGAATGCCGGTGCCGATGGGCTTGGTGAGGATGAGCAGGTCGCCCGGCGCGGCGGCAGCATTGGAGAGGATCTTGTCGGGGTGCACCGTGCCGGTCACCGAAAGACCGTACTTGAGCTCTTCGTCCGTGACGGTGTGGCCGCCGACGATCCGTGCGCCCGCCTCGTGCACCGCGTCCTGCCCGCCGCGCAGGATCTCCGTCAGCACGGCGAGCGGCAGCGCCTTCTCCGGAAAGCCGACGATGTTCATGGCCGTGAGCGGAACACCGCCCATGGCATAGACGTCAGAGAGCGCATTGGCCGCGGCGACGCGGCCGAAGTCGTACGGATCGTCGACGATGGGGGCGAAGAAGTCGACGGTTTGCACGAGCGCGAGATCGGCGGACAGCCGAAAGACCCCCGCGTCATCGAAGGTCTCGCGACCAACGAGCAGGCGGGGATCACTTTCGCGCGGCAGCGGCGCGAGCGCGGCGGACAGGTCACCCGGACCCATCTTTGACGCTCAGCCCGCGCAGCGCGCGAAGTGCGTGAGGCGGAAGATCTCGTCCTTCGAGTGGCTCAACGGCGGGTGGGAGGCGGCAGGTGTCTGGAATCAGGAACGGCGAGGCGGGCGGCGGATCGGCGATGCGGAACCGCTACAGCTTGGCGACCAACTCCACTTCGACGTTCACGCCGCGCGGCAGGGCGGCCACCTGCACGGTGGAGCGCGCAGGGCGGGCGTCACCGAGCGCGGCGGCGTAGAGGGCGTTGAAGCGCGGGAAGTCGGCCATGTCGGTGAGGAAGACCGTGGTCTTCACCACGTCCGCCCACGTGGCGCCTGCTTCTTTGAGGACGGCCGCGAGATTCGCGAGCACCTGCTTCGTCTGCGGCTCGACGTCGCCTTCGACGACCTCGCCGGTATTGGGATCCAGAGGGATCTGCCCGGCCGTGAACAGGAATCCGCCGGCGATCGTCGCCTGCGCGTACGGGCCGATCGCCGCCGGCGCGGCGGCGGTCTCGATGGTACGAAGCTTCTGCGTCATTCGATCTCCTAGAAGAGGCCCGAGATCGAGCCGTCAGGGTGGATCGCCATGCGTTCGGCGGCGGGGACCTTCGGCAGTCCCGGCATCGTCATCACCTCGCCGCACTGCGCCACAATGAATCCGGCACCCGCCACCGGGTACACGTCGTTCACCGTCACGCGGAATCCGGTCGGGCGGCCGAGCTTGGCCGCATCGTCCGAGAGCGAGTACTGCGTCTTGGCCATGCAGATCGGCGTCTCGCCGAGTCCGATGGACTCCAGGTACTTGATGGCGCGCTCGGCCTTGGCGCTGTAGTCGGCGCCTTCGCCGCCGTAGACCTTCTGCACGATCGTGTCGATCTTCTCCTTGATCGGCCGCTTGGCGTCGTAGATGGGCGCGAACTTGGACTTGCCGTCCTTGAGGATGGCGAGCACTTCCCGCGCGAGCGCCTCGCCGCCTGCGCCGCCCTTGGCAAAGACCTCACACAGCGCGACGCGCGCGCCCGCCTTCTCGGCGGCCTCGCGCACGACCGCGATCTCCGCGTCCGTATCCGTACCAAAGCGATTGATGGCGACCACGAGGTCCATTCCGAACTGGCGGACGTTCGCGATGTGATGCTCGAGGTTCACCACGCCCTTCTTGAGTGCGGCGACGTTCTCCTTCGCGAGTTCCGTCTTGGCCACGCCGCCGTTCATCTTGAGCGCGCGGATGGTCGCGACGACGACGGCGGCGTCCGGCTTGAGCCCACCGAAGCGGCACTTGATGTCGAAGAACTTCTCTGCTCCCAGATCGGAGCCGAAGCCGGCCTCGGTCACGACCACATCGCCCACGGCGAGCGCGGCGCGCGTGGCGAGGATCGAGTTGCAGCCGTGCGCGATGTTGCCGAACGGACCCGCGTGCACGAACGCCGGGCCGCCTTCCAGCGTCTGCACGAGGTTGGGCCGGATCGCATCCTTCAAGAGCATCGCCATGGCGCCGTGCGCCTTGAGGTCGCGGGCGCGGATCGGCTTGCGCTCGGTGCCGGCCGTGGCGCCGACGATGATGTTGCCGAGCCGCTCTTCGAGATCCGACGCGCTCGTCGCGAGCGCGAGGATGGCCATGATCTCGGACGCCGGGATGATGACGAAGCGCTCCTCGCGGACGACGCCCTCGGCGGGGCCGCCCAGCCCGATGATCACCTTGCGGAGCGCGCGGTCATTCATGTCGATGGTGCGCGGCCACGTGATGCGACGCGGGTCGATGTTGAGCGCGTTCCCCTGCTGCAGGTGGTTGTCCAGCAGCGCGCTCAGCAGCGCGTGCGCCGAGGAGATGGCGTGGAAGTCGCCGGTGAAATGGAGATTGATGTCGTCCATCGGCAGCACCTGCGCATAGCCGCCGCCGGCGGCGCCCCCCTTCACGCCGAAGACCGGCCCGAGTGAGGGCTCGCGAATGCAGAGCACGGCGTTAGTGCCGATCTTCCGCAGCGCTTGCGCGAGTCCGACGGAGGTCGTGGTCTTGCCCTCTCCCGCCGCCGTCGGGTTGATGGCGGTCACGAGGACGAGCTTGCCTTTGGCGGGACGCTCGGCGAGCGAGAGCGCGACCTTCGCCTTGTACTTGCCGTACTGGTCGAGGTCGTCAGGACCGAGGCCGATGAGGGCGCCGATCTCGGTGATGGGGCGAAGCGTCGCCGCTTGGGCGATCTCGATGTCGGAGGGAACGGTCATCTCGGAATCCTAATCCTCGGTACGGATGCGGGGAACGTGGAGACTACGCGAGACCAAAGAGCGTACGGGTGTTCTGGACGAGCTGCGCGCCGAGCGCGGTGGGCGTCTCACCGCGCAGGGCGGCGAGCCGCTCGACGGTGCGGGCGCACCAGGCGGGTTCGTTGCGCTTGCCGCGATGCGGGACGGGGGCGAGGTACGGGCTGTCGGACTCGACGAGGATCCGGTCCGCCGGGACCCGACGCACAACGTCCGCCGCGTCCCACTTGTTGAACGTGACGATCCCCGCGAACGAGACGTGCCAGCCGGCGGCGAGCCCGACCTCCGCGAGTGCCGGCGAGCCGGTGAAGCAATGCAGGACGCCACGGATCCCTGCGGCGCCTGCTTCGCGCACCATCGCCGTGGTGTCCTCCTCGGCCTCGCGGGTGTGGACCACCACCGGACGCCCCGTCTCGCCCGCCAAGGCCAGCTGCGCGGCGAAGGCGCGCCGCTGCAGCGGCCGCGGCGAGTGGTCGTAGTGGTAGTCCAGGCCGCACTCGCCCACGGCGACCGCCCCGTCGGCGATCGCGGCGCGGATGGCGTCGATGTCACGCGCGGGATCGAACCCCGCGGCGTCGTGCGGATGCACTCCGGCGGTCCACCAGCAGAAGCCCGGAAACACGACGGCCACCTCGCGTGCTCGCGAGGCGGCCGTCAGGGATTCTCCGATGCAGATGATACCGACCGCACCGGCCTCCCGTGCCCGACGCACCACCTCGGGCCGATCCGCATCGAAGGCCGGATCGGCGAGGTGTGCGTGCGAGTCGAAGAACGCCGTGGTCAGGCCTTGGGCGCCGAGGCGGGCCGCGTGTGCGGCGTGGCGTCCGTGGTGCGGGGCCACTTCTTCTCGATCCAGACGAGGAGCGGCGCAGCCACCCAGATGGAGCTGAACGTGCCCACGACGATGCCGAAGATCAGCACGAGCGCAAACGGCCGAATGACGATGCCGCCGAAGATCGCGAGCGCGAGGAGCGAGGCGAGCGTCGTGGTGCCCGTCATCACCGTGCGCGGAAGCGTCTCGTTGATGGAGCGGTTGATCAGCTCGATGAAGTCCGACTTCCGGTTGCGCCGCAGGTTCTCTCGAACGCGGTCGAAGACGACCACCGTGTCGTTCATGGAGTAGCCGATCACGGTCAGGATCGCACCCACGACGAAGAGCGAGATCTCGATGTCGATGTACTTGAGGAACGCGAGCGTCGCGAAGCTGTCATGCAGCGTGCCCAGCACCGCCGCGACGGCGAAGCGCCACTCGAACCGCCACGCGAGGTAGACGAGCGAGAGCGCGAACGCGATGAGCGTGGCGATGATCGCATTCTGGCGCAGCTCGGCACCGACCCGCGGGCCGATCGCATCAGCGCTGAGCCGCTCGAACGCCGACGCCCCGAGGCGCTCAGCCAGCACGCGCTCGATCTCGAACGAGATCGTTTCGGCGCCCTCGACCTGGGCCTCGACGTGCGCGCGCTCCTGCGCACGGATGCGGATCTCCTCCGGCGTCCCGAACGTGGTGATCTCGGCTCCCTCGATACCGGCGTCACTCAGCGTCGCACGCACATCGGCGAGTGCCGGCGCTTCGGCGAAGCGGAGGCGGAGTTCCGTGCCGCCGGTGAACTCGATGCTGTAGTTGAACCCGCTGAACGGGAGAATGACGATCGCGGGCAGAACGAAGAGGACGACCGTGATGAGCGCCAGCTTCCACTGCCGGACGAAGTCCCACGAGGTGTTGTGCAGGATGCGAAACATCAGATGCTCAGGGACTGAGTGTTCTTGCTCTTGGTCAGCCAGACGTAGAAGAGCGTCCGGACCAGGAAGATCGCGCTGACGATGGAGGCAAAGAGGCCGGCGAGGAGCGCCACGGCGAAGCCGCGCACCGGGCCCGTGCCGAACTGGTAGAGGATCAGCGCCGTGAGCGCCGTGGTGACGTGGGTGTCCACGACCGCGCTCCAGGCGTGATCGAAGCC
>CAZGFE010000069.1:0-10424 GCA_964524665.1 uncultured Gemmatimonas sp. | reverse complement strand
CCGCCTCGAGGTTCACGCCCGCGTCGGTCAGCACCGACGCCGCGATCCCCTTCTCTTCGCGCAGCAGGCCCAGGAGCAGGTGCTCCGTGCCGACATAGCTGTGATTGAGTTCGCGCGCCTCGCCCATGGCGAGCTCGAGGACCTTCTTCGCGCGCGAGGTATACGGGAGGTCGGGACCGGTGGCCTGCGCCGCTTTCCCTTTCTTCACCGTCTCCTCGATCTTCTGCTGGATCTCTTCGAGGTCGACGTTGAGGTTCTGGAGGACCGCCGCCGCCACGCCCTCGCCCTCACGAATGAGGCCGAGGAGGATGTGCTCGGTGCCGACGTACTCGTGATGCAGGCGCGCGGCTTCCTCACGCGCCATCGCGAGAACCTTCCGCACCCGCTCCGTGAAGTTGTATCCGTTCATCCGTTGCCTCGACCGCAGGGTGTCTCGGGTGCCCGAGGGTTACTCGGGAAGCCGAGCTTCGTCGGCGAGGATCTGTCGCACGTAGCGGGCCCGCGCGAGGTTCGCCTCGCCTTCGGTCAACATCCGTCCTGCTGCGTGGGACAGATGCGCCGACTGGCTGAAGATCAGGAGCTTGTTGAGCGTGTATACACTGAGTCCCGCGACCAGTTGCAGTCCCGCAGCGAGCCGGAGCCCGCTCAGCAGATTCATCGACTCCTCTGCCGGCAGGTTCCGCGCGTGCCGCAGGGTGCCGTACGCGCGCCAGAGCTTGTCCTCGATAATATAACCGGCGTCACGCGCCAGAACCGCACGCGCCTCCTCCTCCCGCTCGATCACCCGGCGCACCACCCGCACCAGCTGGTCGGCCAGTTCCTCCTCCGAGCGGCCCAGGGTCGTCTGGTTCGAGATCTGGAACAGGTTGCCGAGCACATCGCTGCCCTCGCCATAGAGGCCCCGGTACGTCAGCCCCATGTGCTGCAGGCCCTGGAGCACCTTTCCGATCTCCTGGGTGAGCACCAGGCCCGGCAGGTGGATCAAGACCGACGCGCGGAGCCCGGTTCCGGTGTTGGTCGGGCAGGCGGTCAGGAATCCGAAGTCGCGATGGGAGGCAAAGGGCACGGCCGCGCCGAGCTCCCGGTCCAGCGCCTCCGCCTCCCGCAGAGCCCCGACGACGTCGAAGCCGGACCGGAACACCTGCAGCCGGAGATGGTCCTCCTCGTTCACCATCAGGCCGAGCTCGCCCGTCACGAAGACCGCCGTGGCGCTCGGGATCTCGCCCGCCCGGTCCAGGCCGGCGAGCTCCCGGCTCACCAGATGCCGCTCGAACAGCACGCGCCGGTCCTGCAGCGAAAGGTCGTCCACCCGCACGAGCGCGGCGGAGCGCAGCGCGTCGACCCGCGGCGCCACCTCCCGCAGCTGCTGCAGCACACGGAGCCGCTCGCCTTCGCGCGCCCGCGTCGGGAACGCGAACCCGGCGAGATTGCGCGCGAGACGGATCCGCGACGAGAGCACGATCCCGGCGTTCGGTCCCGTACCGATCAGCCAATGCAGCCCGCCGTCCGGCACCAGCGACAGGTCGAGGGTCATTCGAGCCCCCGGATCTGGTCGCGCAGAGCCGCCGCCTCCTCGAACTCCTCGCCCTCGACCGCGCGCTTGAGCCGGTCCCGCAACTCGCCCAGCGTGTACTCGCGCGAGATCAGGTCCGGATCGCGGTCCTCGTGGCGCCACCCCTCGTGCTTGGTGCCGCCGTGGACGCGCCGCAGCAGCTCGCGCAGGCTCTGCTCGAAGGCGCCGTAGCACTGGGCGCATCCGAGCCGGCCGCTCGCGCGAAAGTCCCGCAGCGAGGTGCCGCAGTACGAGCAGCGCGCCGCGTCGCCGGGCAGCTGCGCCGCCTGCTGCTGCACGGCCTGCAGGAAATCCCCGAGCGGGTGCTTGGGCGCGGAGACCGTGGTCTCGATCCCGCGCTCCGCCGCGCACTTCTCGCAGAGGTGGATCTGGGACACCGCCCCATCCACGATCTGCGTGAGGTGCACCACAGCGTCCTTCTCTCGGCAGGTATCGCAGACCATCAGACGCCTCCTTCCGAGGGTGCGGCAGGATGCAGCCGACCTTCCTCAAGATGCATTACCCGGCCAGCCCGCGCAGCGAGCGACCGGTTGTGCGTCACCACCACGACCCCCACCCGCAACTCGGCCGTGAGGCTGGCCAGCAGGTCGTGCAGCTGCTCGGCATTCTGATGGTCCAGATTCCCCGACGGCTCGTCGGCCAGGAGGAGCGGCGGCTCGAGCGCCAGCGCACGCGCCACCGCCGCGCGCTGCTGCTCGCCGCCTGAGAGCTCGGCCGGACGGTGCTGCCGGCGCGCCGTCAGCCCCACGAGCTCGAGCAGCGCGTCGGCCCGCGCACGCGTCTCCCGCGCCGCTCGCCCCGCGATCCGCATCGGCATCTCCACGTTCTCCAGCGCTGAGTACTCCTTCAGCAGGTGGTGGAACTGGAAGACGAATCCCACATGGCGGTTCCGAAGTTCCGCCAGCGCATCGTCCGACGCGCCCTGCGTGGACGTTCCGGCGAGCCGCACCGTGCCGGCGTCGGGCCGCTCGAGCGCGCCGAGCACGTGGAGCAGCGTGCTCTTGCCCGACCCGCTGGCGCCGATCACGGCGACCATCTCTCCAGCGGCCACCTGGAGGTCCACTCCCGTGAGCACGTGGATGGGCGTGCCATCACCGCCGCGGTACGCCTTCGCGACCCCGGCCGCCTCCAGCACGGACGTTCCGTTGGCGCTGCTCATTCGCTGCGGATCGCCTCGATCGGGAAGAGCCGCGCCGCACTGAGGGCCGGATGGATCGTCGCCACCACCGCCACCGCGACCGAGAGCGCGACGATCATCCCCACATCGAACGCTTCCATCCGCACCGGCAGATGGTCGATGAAATACACCGACGCGTCGAGCGCGATCAGCTTGAAGCGGTCGATCAGATACCCGACGCCCACGCCCAGCGTGAGGCCGATCCCCGTGCCCACCGTGCCGATGAAGACGCCCTGCAGCAGGAAGATCCGCCGGATGGACGCGGCACGCATTCCCATCGCCTTGAGGATCCCGATCTCGCGCGTCTTGTCGCGCACGACCATGGTCAACGTGCTGACGATGTTGAACGCCGCAACCATGATGATCAGCGCGAGGATCACCGCCATCCCGAGCTTCTCGAGCTTGAGCGCGCGGAACAGTGAGCTGTTCTGCTGCTGCCAGTCCAGCGTGCGGTACGGATACGCGAGGGCGCTGTCGATCACCGCCGCCACGTCCGGCGCGCTCCACCGATCGGTGGTGCGGACCTCGATCCCCGTGACCGCACTGTCGAGTCCGGCGAGCTGCTGCGCGGCCGCAATATCCATGTAGATGTAGGCGTTGTCATACTCGTACATCCCGGTCTCGAACACGCCCACGACCTCGTACTCGAAGAACCGCGGCATCAGGCCGCCGAACAGCGGACTCGTCGCGCCGCCGCCCGCCGTCACCACGGTCAGCTGCGCGCCCGGGTACGCACTCAGCCGCTCGGCGAGCAGCCAGCCAAGCACCACGCCGGTCCGCGAGCTGTCCGCCGCACGAAACTGGAAGAGGTCGCGCTTGGCGTGATCGCGGATGCTCGTGACCTGCGCGGACCCCGAGTCGCCCGGCAGCAGCCCAGCGATCGTCACCGCCTCGCGGTGGCCGTTCCCGATGGTCGCGAGACCCTGCGAGATCACGAACGGTGCCGCGTCCACCACGCCGGGCAGCGCGCGCACGCGCTCCAGAGCGCGCGGCCAGTCGTCCATCCGAAGCGCCTCGCCGTAGGTGAGCACACGGATGTCCGGGCTCCCCACGAGGATCTTCTCCCGCAGATCCGTCTGCAGTCCGTTCATCACGCCGAGGATGACGATCAGGGCGCTCACACCCACCGCCACGCCCGCCACGGCGATCACGCTGATGAACGACAGGAGCCGCGAGCCGCGCCGGCTCCGCAAGTAGCGCCAGGCGATCGAGAACTCTAGGCGGGAGATGCCGAACACGCCGCTACTCGGGCCGCATCAACGGGAACAGGATCACGTCGCGGATGTGCGGCGTGTCCGTGAGGTACATGAAGAGCCGGTCGATCCCGATCCCCACGCCGCCCGTGGGCGGCATGCCGTACTCCATGGCGCGGAGATAGTCCTCGTCAACGCTGGTGGCCTCTTCGTCCCCTGCCGCCTTGAGCGACGCCTGCGCCTCGAAGCGGCGACGCTGGTCGATCGGGTCGTTCAACTCCGAGAACGCGTTGGCCATTTCCTTCCCCTTCGCGAACAGCTCGAAGCGCTCCGTCAGGCCCGGCTTGCTGCGATGCGGCTTGGCCAGGGGCGAAAGCTCCACCGGGTAGTCCACGACGAACGTTGGCAGCTCGATCTTCGACTCCACGTGCGCCTGGAAGAGTTCGTCGAGCAGCTTGGGGCGCGAGAGCTTCGCCACCTCGTGCACGCCAGACCGCTCGGCGGCCTTGCGAAGTTCGGCATCGGACAGCGCAGTGACGTCCGCGACGCCCAGCGCGGCGGAGAGTGCCGGCACCCACTCGATCCGCGGGAACGGCGGCTTGAACCGCGGCACGTCGGCCGCCTGCGTGCCGTCCGGCCGCGTGCGCGGCTCGTCGCCCAGCGCCGCGCGCACCGCATCTGCCGCGGCGATCAGCAGCTGCTCCACCCGTCCCATCATCACCGTGTAGTCCGCGAAGGCTTCGTAGAACTCGAGCATCGTGAACTCAGGATTGTGCGTCCGATCCACGCCCTCATTCCGGAAGTCGTGCCCGATCTCGAACACGCGGTCGAACCCGCCCACGATCAGCCGCTTGAGGTACAGCTCGTCCGCGATCCGCAGATACAGCGGCATGTCGAGCGCGTTGTGATGCGTCGTGAAGGGCCGCGCCGCCGCGCCGCCGTAGAGCGGCTGCAACACCGGCGTTTCCACCTCCAGGTAGCCAAGCGCCTCGAGTGCGTTGCGCATGGCCGAGGTCATGCGCGAGCGCGCGGCGAAGTGGCGGCGCACCTCCGGGTGCACGGCGAGATCAGCGTAGCGCTGACGCGAGCGCTGCTCGCCGTCGGCGAAGCCCGAGTGCCGCACGGTCTTGCCGTCCACCTGTTCCTCTTTGCCGAACGGCAGCGGCCGCAGCGTCTTGGCGAGCATCTCCGCCTTCAGCACCTTCACCGTCACTTCGCCGGTGCGCGTGCGGAAGAGCGGCCCTTCGATCCCAACGATGTCGCCGAGATCGAACAGCTCCACCACCGCAAAGGCGTCGTTCAAGACGTCCTTGCGGAAGTAGAGTTGGATCCGCCCCGTGTCGTCCGCGAGATGTGCGAACATCGTCTTGCCATGGCCGCGCAGCGCCACCAGGCGCCCCGCGATCCGCACGGTCGGCCCTTCCTCCGCGTCGCCAAGCAACGGCACGGACGCGCCACAACCGTGGGTCCGATCGAAGGAATACGCGAACGGGCCCGCGCCGAGTGCGGCGAGCGCGTCGAGCTTCTCACGCCGCGCTCTTAGCAGTCGATTCTCGTCCTGTTCGTTCTCGCTCATCTGGCCCCCGCCGGCGTTCCCTGCCGCTTGAGGTAAGCCTCGATGAAGGGGTCGATCGCCCCATCCATCACCTTGTGCACATCGGTCATCTTGAGCTCGGTGCGGTGGTCATTGACCATCGTGTAGGGCTGGAAGACGTAGCTCCGGATCTGGCTCCCGAACGACACATCGGACTTGGTCGAGTCCAGCAGCGCCTTGGCGGCCGCCTGCTTCTCCGCTTCGATGTTGTACAGGCGGTTCTTGAGCTGCTTCATGGCGGTCGCCTTGTTCTTGAACTGCGAGCGCTCGGCCTGCGACGCGACGACCACGCCCGACGGAATGTGCGTGATGCGCACGGCCGAGCTGGTCTTGTTCACGTGCTGTCCGCCCGCGCCCGAGGCGCGGTACACGTCGATCTTCAGGTCGTCGTCGCGGATCTCGATGTTGATCTCGTCATTCACCACCGGATACACGAACACCGAGGCGAAGCTCGTGTGCCGCCGCGCCTGCGAGTCGAACGGCGAGATGCGCACCAGCCGGTGCACGCCGATCTCGGGGTGCAGGAAGCCGAATGCGTACGGACCGGAGATCTCGAGCACCGCGCCCTTGATCCCGGCTTCTTCGCCCTCGCTCAGGTCGAGGATGTCCACCTTGAAGCCTTTGCGTTCCGCCCAGCGCGTGTACATCCGCATCAGCATCTGCGCCCAGTCCTGCGCCTCCGTGCCGCCCGCGCCGGCGCTGATCTCCAGCTGCGCGTCGCGATGGTCGTCCTTGCCCTGCAGCAGCGACTTGAGCTCGAACGCATCGGTCTCCGCTCGGATCGCCTCCGCCTCGCCAGCGATCTCCTCCTCCATCTGCGTGTCGGGCTCCATCGCGAGCATCTCGACCAGTTCACGCGCGCTCTGGATCCGGGCCCGCAGACGGTCCCAGGGTTCGATCCAGTTCTTGAGGGTCTTCACCTCCTGCACCACCCCGCGCGCCCGCTCCTGTGCGTTCCAGAAGCTGGAGTCCGACATGTCGCGCTCGAGCGCGGTCAGGCGCTCGCGCTTGCGGTCGAGGTCAAAGGTACCTCCGCAGCTCGTCGAGCCGGGACTCGTCGTGCTTGAGGGAGGTGAGGAGCGCGGTATCTGCCATGGTCAACTCAAGGGAGGATGCGCAACGAGCCGTGATCCGCGAGGAACACGGCTCGCAACGCGACCGGTGGTAATCTAGTCGCCGCGCACGCCCCTGCCGAGGGGCGCACCGCTGCTAGAACATCTTCTCCCCGCCGGCGAGGAGGTCGTTCAGCGCCTCCTGGAAGAACGTCGTGGACTCAGCGAGCTCCTTGCCGATCTGATCCACGTATTCCTCGTAGCTCTTCTTGATCTCTTCCTTGAAGATCGTCTTCAGGTTGCCGTCGCGAAGCCCTTCCTCTCGCTTGCCCGGCAGGTACGCGATCATGTCGGAGACGAGCGCGCGCGCGAGCCGCTTGGCCTTGAGATTCGGGTCGTTCGCCAAGAACGGATTGATCGGTCGCTTGCCCGGCGCGGCTGCGGCGGGCTTTGCTGGCGTGGCTGCCGGCGGCGCGGCTGCGGGTGGAGCGGCCGCCGCTGGCTTAGGCGGCACCGCGGGCGAGACGATCGGCGTCGGCATCGCCGGCGTGCGCGGCGCGGACGCCCCAGACGGACCCGGCGGCGGCGCCGCCGGCTTGGGCGGCGGCCCGACCGAGGCCGCGGGCTTCGGCGGAGGCGGCGACGCAGGCGCAGCTGCGGGCCGCGGAGGAGCGGGCGGCGCGGGCGGACGCACCGGCGTGGCCATCGACGGGCGCGGCGGCGTGCCGCCGAGCGGCGGACGCACCGGCGTCGGCATGGACGGACGCGGCGGCATCGCGCCCGGTACCGGCGGCCGGACCGCGGTTCCGGGGATCGGCGGCGTGAGCTTGGCCGCCGAACTCCGCTGTGGCGGCATCGGGGGCCGCGGAGGCATCGGAGCGGCAGGCGGGGCGGGAGGCGCGGGCGGACGGATCGGCGTTGGCGCGGCCGCCCGAGGAACGAACGCCGGCGCTGGCGCGCGCGGCGGCGCCGGAGGAGTTGCGGGAGCAGCCGGTGTCGCGGCGCGCGGAGCAGCAGGCGGAGCCGCCGGCACGGATGCGGGCGTCGGCGGGCGTTGAGCCGGCGGCGCGGGCGCAAACGACTCAGGCGCCGCCGCATCCTCCGACTCGTGCACCGCGCGCTCCGAAGCGCCCCAGTCATCGGCAGCGCCGCCGCCTACGCCTGACATCGCGGGCGCCGCGCCGCGACCCGCCACCTGGAAGACCGCGCCGCAGACCGAGCAGCGCGCACGCACGCCGCCCGCCGGTACCTTGGCCGGGTCAACGCGAAAGACCGACTGGCACTCCCCACACGAAACGTTCACCGACCCTCCGCAGCGTTGGCTTCGCTCCCCGTCGGTTCCGGTCCTTCGCCGGCCGGCCCATCACCGCGGCGGTCGACCGAGAACACGGACCCGTGGAGCGTCTTGGCGTAGCTCTTCATTTCCGTCGCCAGCTCACTCACCTGCGCCGCGTGCGTGAACACGCGCCGCTCGTTCGTGACGACTCCGAGCGAGAGCGACATCAGGGGCACCTTGTGCAGCTGCCCGCGACGATCCTTCCCAAAGTAATACCCAGCGCGCCGGTCCTGCTCGGAGTATTGGAACGGACTCAGCAGGTCGAACGTCTCGACGATGATCTGGCAGGTCTCCTGCACCGCGTCGATCGGAATGATGCAGAGGAAGTCGTCGCCGCCAATGTGGCCCACGAACCCGTCCTCGCCACAGATCCCCTTCACCACGTCGTGCAGGATGCGCGAGAGGATCCGGATGACGCGATCCCCGTCGTAGTAGCTGTAGCGGTCGTTGAATTCCTTGAAGTGGTCGAGGTCGGCGTAGCACGCGGCGAACTTCGCTTTCGCCTCGATCCGGCGCGTCATTTCGTGCTCGATCTCGATCGTGCCCGGCAGCCGCGTGGAGGGATGCACGAAGGTGTCTCGATCACTGCGGCGCAGCATCGCGTCGAGGCGGAGCGCCACTTCGTGCGTGGACGTGCCGTCGCGGAGCACCTCATCCGCGCCGGCGTCGAAGGCGGCCGCGAACGCCGACTCCTCGGCGCGCGTGGCGACCACCACCGGGACGACGCCGGTGAAGGAGTCGAGCTTGAGACGGCGGCACGTCTTGAGGGCCGCAACCGGGTGGTTGCGCGCGTCCACCAGCACCATGCGCGGGCGCGTGCGCAACGAGGCGGTCATGACCTCGTCGGCGGTGCTGACACTCCGGGACGGCAGCTGTCTACTCTCCAGCCAGGCGCGAACCGGCTCGGGGAGTGGCTGACCATCCGGAACAAAGATCAATGCAGAGGTCTGCGACACCGGTTTCGCTGGAGGGAGTGCGGGTGAAGATAGAGACGCACGTGAAAGGTGTCAAATCGTGGATTGACAAGCATTTGCGCCGTCACACGGAGACTCGTTCGGCCTGCTCCACGAGCAGGATCGGGAGGCCGTCCCGCACCGGATACCGAAGGGCGCAGCTCGCACAGACCAGCGACGGACCGGAAGGATCCGCCGCATCCTGTAAGGAACCGTGACACTTGGGACACGCCAAGATCCCGCGGATGGCCGCAGGAACTGCCGCCGCGCGTTCGCCGGCGGCCGCACGCGGCGCCCGCGGGGACTGGCCGACGCTCATGGCTCCTCCGTTGGCAAACGATAGCCCAGACGGTCCAGCGCCACCGAGTTCTTGCGCCAGTTGTGGAGCTCCTTCACGCGCAGGTCGAGGAAGACCTTCTGGCCCACCAGAGGCTCGATCTTGGCGCGCGCGGCTTGGCCGATCGCCTTGATGCGGCTTCCGCCTGCTCCGATGACGATCCCTTTCTGGCTTTCCCGCTCGACATACAGCATGGCCCGAATGTACACAGGGTCCTCGTTCTCTCGGTACTCCTCGATGGCGACGGCGACGCCGTACGGCACCTCGTCGTCGAGCTGCTCGAGCACCGTTTCCCGCAGGAACTCGGCGACGAAGAAGCGCATCTGCTGCGTCGAGACGTCGTCCTTGTCGTAGAGGAATGGGCTCTCGGGCAGCCGCGCGCGGACCTCGCGCAGCAGCGCGTCCACGCCGACCCCCGTGAGGGCTGCGATCTGGAGCGTCGCCCCACCGGCCGCGGCCCGCTCGCCGCGCGCCGCGTCCGGGACCTGGTCGATCTTGTTCTGCACGCGGATGACCGGCGCCTTGGGTGCGCGCGGTAGCGCGGCGAGGCTCGTCAAGTCGTCATTGTCCCCAGAGGTCGCGTCGACGAGGTGCACGATCACGTCTGCGTCCTCGATGGCCTTCTGCGCCGCGTGCTGCATGGCCCGGTGGAGCGCGTAGCGCGGCTCGAGCAGGCCGGGCGTGTCGAGAAAGATGATCTGCGTGGCCTCGTCCGTGAGGATCCCGACGACGCGGTCGCGCGTGGACTGCGGCTTGGGCGACACGATCGCCAGACGCTCCCCGACGAGGCGGTTGAGGAGCGTGGACTTGCCCGCATTCGGGCGTCCGACGAGAGTGACGAAGCCGGCTCTGGTCATCGAGGAGAAGGACGATTTGGGGTGCGCGCTTGGAACTGCTTTCACCACGAAGGCACGAAGACACGAAGGGAGCTGGGCGGGGACAGGCACACTGTCGTTACCAAGAAGTTCTATCTGATTGGGAACGACGCCGCCTCTCCCACCCATCGGAGTCCTTCGTGCCTTCGTGCCTTCGTGGTGAAAGCCTTTCGGGACCGGGCCGACAACTGACGGAACGAACGAAGGCCCCAGCCGAGTGAACGACTGGGGCCTTCGAAGGGGTGCCGGCGACGGCCTACTCTCCCGCGTCCTCTCGGACGGAGTACCATCGGCGCTGTAGGGCTTAACGATCGTGTTCGGGATGGGAACGAGT
>CAZGFE010000068.1:0-10581 GCA_964524665.1 uncultured Gemmatimonas sp. | reverse complement strand
CCCGCGACATCAAGCTTGGAAGGCTTGCGCTCTACCAGCTGAGCTACTCCCGCATCGCCGTACCTGACACCCCACACCTGCAACCTGAGACCTGCCGTTCAAATGGTGGGGGAAGGATTCGAACCTTCGAAGGCAAAAGCCGGCAGATTTACAGTCTGCTCCCGTTGGCCACTTGGGTACCCCACCGCAATACCGCCGCGCCCAACGCCATCCCTGCCGGCCACCTGCCCGAGAGCTGACGGCGAGGATCGAACTCGCGACCGCCCGATTACAAATCGGGTGCTCTACCAGCTGAGCTACGTCAGCGAAACCGGGATCCTGCGCGAGCACTGAAGCTTAGTCAGGCTCGGAGAGCGGGTCAATCAGTTCGGTCTGGGAACTTCTTCACCACGAAGGCACGAAGACACGAAGGGCTCCGAGCGACGGCCGGCTGCGTCGTTCACCCCAAGTGCGTTCTACTTGGGCACGACAGGAGCCGCACTGGCGTTACACCCCTTCGTGCCTTCGTGTCTTCGTGGTAGGGCCGTTCAACGCCCTTTCTTCCAACGCGTCCCACCCGCCGAATCCTCGAGCACGATCCCGCGCTCGTCGAGCGCCTTGCGGATCGCATCGGCCGCAGGAAAATCGCGGCGCGCGCGCGCGGCGGCACGTGCCGCGAGCTGCTCCTCGACCCACGCCGCGAGCGCCGCATCCGCCTCGGCCGGCTCGGGCACGATGTCGAGCACGCCGATCACCAGGTCGAACACCTCGCGCGCGCGACGAAGGGCGGCGGCATCCGTGCCGCCGGTGTCGAGCTCCTTGTTGGCCGCGCGGATGAACTCGAAGAGCGCGGCCATCGCCTCGGGCGCGTTGAGATCATCGAAGAGCGCGGCGCGCACGGCGTTCTCCAGACGGTCCGCCGCGTCCTCGAGCGCGCGGTTCCCCGCCTTGGCCTGCGCCAAGCGGTCGGCGAAGTCCGCCACGCGGCGCACGGCCTCCATGCTCCCTTCGAGCGCATCGCCCGAGAGATTGAGCTGCTTGCGGTAGTGCGTCGTGAAGAAGAAGTGCCGCACCGCTGCGCCGCTCACGCCATTCGCGCGCAGATCCGCCACGTTCGCCACGTTGCCCACGCGCTTGGCCATCTTCGCACCGTCGGTGAGCAGGAACTCACCATGGCACCAGCAGCGCGCGAACTCCTTGCCTGTGGCGGCCTCGCTCTGCGCGATCTCGTCCTCGTGGTGCGGGAAGACCAGATCCACGCCGCCACAGTGCAGGTCGAGCGTCTCGCCCAGCAGCGCCATCGCCATCGCCGAGCACTCGAGATGCCACCCCGGACGCCCGCGTCCCCACGGCGAATCCCACGCCGCACCGCACGCCTCGTCCTCGGGCTTCGCGGACTTCCACAGCGCAAAGTCCTGCGCGTTCTCCTTGGAGTAATCGTCCTGCGCCACACGCGCACCCGACTGGATCTCGCGCGTATCGAGCCGCGAGAGCCGCCCGTACCCCGCGAACTTCCGGATCGCGAAATACACGGACCGGTCGTCGGCAACGTACGCCACGCCGTTCTTCACGAGCCGCTCCACCAGGGCGATCATCTGCGGGATGTACGCCGTGGCGCGCGGATAATGCTCCGCGTCCTGGATCCGCAGGTACTTCCGGTCCTCGTGGAACGTGCGCACCACGGGGTCCGTCACCTCGGAGATCGTGCGGCCCTGCTGCGTCGCGCGCGTGATGATCTTGTCGTCCACGTCGGTCAGGTTCATCACCTGCTCGACCTTCCATCCGCGCAGCGTCAGCGTGCGGCGCAGCAGATCCTCGAAGAGGAACGTGCGGAAGTTCCCGAGGTGCGCCGGGTTGTAGACCGTCGGCCCGCAGGTATAGAGCCGCACCGTGTCCCCGTCTGCCGGAGCGAACGGTTCGAGGGCGCGCGACATCGTATTGAAGAGGCGGAACTGCGACATCCGCCAAAGTTAGGGGGACGCGGGCTCTTCGGCCACGCGCGAGCCGCGGACGGAAACGCCGACATCCCGGCACAGCGCCAACACCGCCTCGGGCGACGTGCCGCGCAGCGGCACACGCAGCCGCCGGCCCCGGCGCGCCAGACTCGGCAATCGCGGCAACAGCCGCGACATGGCCTCGTCCACCCGCGGCACGGACAGCTCGAGCACGCGGTGCGCTTCCGCGCCGTCCGGCACGAGGCGGCCGCGGTCGAGGTGGTAGGCGTGCGAGTCCGGACCGAGGGCGCGCAGGCTCTCGCGCTCCCGGGCGGTGATGAGGATCGCGAGCCCAGACCGCGCGAGGGCGAGGAAGAGCCGGGCCGCCTCCTCGCGCTGCGCCGGGCCGCAGTAGGCGAACGGCTCGTCGCAGCAGAGCAGCCGCGGGCGAGCGAGCAGCGCCTGCGCCACGACCACCCGGAGCTTGTCGAGCGCGTTCAACTGACCCAGACGGACGCGAGCCATGCCGCGCAGCCCGACGCGGAGTAGCAGCGGCATGAAGCGCGTGGGGACCGGGAGCGCGGCCTCACCCAGCGAGAGGACGTCGGCGTGGAAGACGAGCGCCTGACGGACCGTGAGAAAGCCGTACTCCCAGGGCGCGGCGACGACGTGCTGCGCGGTCGCGCGCGGCGGATGCTCCTCGCCGCTCCAGCGGACCACGCCCTGCGTGGGCGCGACCTTCCCCGCGGCCACCAACGCGAGGGTGGTCTTGCCGCTGCCTGCAGTGCCCGTCACGGCAGCGATCTCACCGCCGCGCAGCGTGAGGTCGCAGCGATCGAGCGCGGTCACCTCGGACGCCGCGCCGAGGATCCCGGCGCGCCACTGGCGAGAGACGGCCACGAGTTCGAGCGCGGGGTGCGGCTGGGGCGGGATGGTCTCGATCATGCGCCATCCTAGAACGCCGATGCGCGGCGGCGACACCGAGGTCGCGCACCGCGCATCGAATCACGTCAGGGGCGCGGCACGGGGCCGCGCCGAGCGTCGCCTTACTTCTTGTCCTCGATCTCCGCGTCCACGGTCTCGGCGCCCTTGCCGATCTGCTTGGGCGAGCCGGGCGAGCCCGAGCCGAGCAGTCCCATCTTCTGCTTGAGCGCGAGCAGCTGTTGATCGGCGTTCGCTGACCCCGCCACCTTCTCGAGCCGCTTGAAGTCGCCCGCGAGCCGGTCGCCCGTGAACTCCTCCTCGATCTCGGTGCTCGCCTTCAGCATCCGTTCGTTGGAGGCGATCTTCTCCTCCATCCGCGCGAAGGCCTCGAAGGCCGACTTCTCCGACATCGACGACATCGTCTCGCTGATCTTCTGCTGCGCCTGCGCCCGGCGCTGCCGTGCGAGCAAGAGATTCTTCTTGCGCCCCGCTTCCTGGATCTTGTCGTTCAGGTCGCGCAGCGAGTTCTTGAGCTTCTCGGTCTCGAGCTGGTGCGCCTGCCACGTGGTCTCGAGCGTCTGCGCGTGCTCCAGATGCTCGCTGTGGCGCACGAGCGCCTGCTTGGCGAGATCGTCGCGGCCTTCCTTCACGGCGAGCATCGCCTTGTTCTCCCAGTCCTGCGCGGCCTTGTACTCGGACTCGGCCTGGTCCTTGAGGCGCTTCTCGTCGGCGATCGCGGCGGCCACCTGCTGCTTGGCCCGCGCCAGCTGATTGCGCATGTCCACGACGATCTGGTCCAACATCTTCTCCGGATTCTCGGCCTTCGAGATCAGGTCGTTGATGTTCGACTTCAGCAGCGTGGCGAGTCGGTCGAAGATGCCCATCGTCAGCGCGCCTCGCGGTAGGTAGAGAGCTCGCGGAGATGCCCCGCGAGCGAGAGCGTGATGCTTTCGAACGAGGCGAGGAACTCCTCGTAGTCCAGATGCGACAGTTCGAGCGCCTCGGTCAACACCACCTCGTCGCCCTGGATGCCATAGGAGCCGTGGAGCAGGTCCGTGGCATTGAGTTCGAGCAGCCGCTTGCAGAGGGCGTTGGACTCCTTGGCCTTCTTGGGCAGCTCCATCACCTTCACCCGAAGGACGACCACCGGCGGCGAATGGTGCACGACGACCGTCAGGTCGAGCGCCCCGTCGGGACGCACCGCCCAGAGCCCGGGCTCCACCTCGGAATAGCTGGCCCCGTCGGCGTTGAGCTTGCCGAGGAAGCCTTCGATCTCTTCTCGCGTGACCATCGAGCAACTCGTGGGTGTGAGGACGCTATCCGGTACGGTTCGGGCGTGGGGGAAAGTTTCATCTTTGGGACGGAAGACGGAAGAGGGAAGGTGGGAGACAGGCACCTTCCGTCTTCCGTCTCCTACGCCCGCTTGATCTGCGTCAGGCGCTCCTTCGCCAGCTTCCGCCCCGTCGGCGTCGCGGCCAGTCCCCCGCCCGCCGTCTCCCGGTACCGCACATCCATCTCCCGGCCGATCTCCCCCATCGTGTCGATCACTTCGTCCGCCGGGATCGCGAAGGTGATGCCCGCCATGGCCATCTCGATCGCCGCCAGCGCGATCGCGGCGCCGGTCGCGTTGCGGAACACACAGGGGAGTTCGACCAGGCCACCCAGCGGGTCACAGACCAGCCCGAGCGTGCCCTGCTGCGCGAGCGCCACCGCGTGACCGACCTGCGCTGGCGTGCCGCCGAGCATCTCGGTGGCAGCGCCTGCCGCCATCCCCGCCGCCGCGCCGGTCTCCGCCTGGCACCCGCCTTCCGCGCCCGACAACGATGCCCGATGCGCGACGACCGCGCCGATCAGGCCGGCGGTCGCCAGCGCGTCCACCAACGCCTCGTCGCCGATCTGCCGGGACTTGGCGACGCCCAGGAGCACGGCAGGAAGCACGCCCGCGCCGCCCGCCGTCGGCGCGGCGACGATCACGCCCATGGCGGCGTTCACCTCCTGCACCGCCAGCGCGCGCATCAGCACGTCGCGAAAGAGCGTGCCCGCAAGCGGCCCGTCGGGTCCGGCGCGAAGCTTCGCCGCGTCGCCGCCGACGAGCCCGGACGCCGAGCGCAGATCGCCCGTGAGCCCCTGCTCCACCGCCTGCCGCATGATCACCAGCGCGCGGCCCAGTGCGTGGCGAATGTCGTCGATACTCCGCCCCTGATCGCGCGACTCGATCTCCAGCGCCACCGTCGCGAGTGTGACTCCGCGCGCCTCGGCGTCCTTGATGGCCTCGTGCAGGGAGACGTACATCAGCCGCCGACCTTGTCGATGCGGTGCGTCCAGCGCACCCAGGGCAATGCGCGGAGTGCGGCGCCCACCTTCTCCGCAGGGCGTTCATCCACCTCGATCACGATGAACGCGTCCCCGCCGCGATGCTTTCGCGAGAGCCGCAGCGTCGCGATGTTCACCCCGTCGTCGCTGAGCAGTCCCGTGATCCGCGCGATGGAGCCCTTGATGTCCTCGGCCACCATCACGATGGTGTGGCTCGACCCGTCCACCTCCACGGGATAGCCGTCGATCTGCGAGACCTTGATGCGCCCCGCGCCGAGCGAGGCGCCGAGCATCACGTGCTTGCGGTGCTCGCGCTCCACCGTGATGCGCACGGAGTTGGGGTGCACGTCGGGTTCGTCGCCGAGCGTGGTCTTCTCAAAGCGGAAGGCGAGGCCCTCCTTCTCCATGATCGTGAGCGCGTCGCGGAGGCGCTCGTCGTCGGGGCGGAAGCCCAGCAGCCCGCCGACGATGGCCTTGTCCGTGCCGTGGCCCTCGCCGGTGCGCGCGAAGGAGCCGTGGAGCTCGATCAACGCCGTGGTCGGTGTGCCGGCCACCAGGTCGCGTGCGATCAGGCCAAGTCGGCACGCGCCGGCCGTGTGGCTGGAGCTCGGGCCGACCATCACGGGGCCGATGATGTCGAGGATGGAGACCATGGGTGCTTGGAAGCTAGCGGCTATTCACCACGAAGGCACGAAGACACGAAGGGTTACGCGCGTGTCACGGCCTCTCGTAGTTCACAACAGATCCGATCTTCTTGGGAACGACGGCGACTCTCCCCCGTATCGGAGCCCTTCGTGCTTTCGTGCCTTCGTGGTGAAAAAAGGCTACCCGCGCAGAACCTTCCGCAGATACTGCCCCGTGTACGACCCCTTCACCTTCACCACATCCTCCGGCGCACCAGACGCCACGACCTGCCCGCCGCCGGATCCGCCCTCGGGCCCAAGATCCACGATCCAGTCCGCGGTCTTGATCACGTCCAGGTTGTGCTCGATCACGAGCACCGTGTTCCCGCGGTCCACGAGCTTGTGCAGCACCTCGAGTAGCACGCGCACGTCCTCGAAGTGCAGACCGGTCGTCGGTTCGTCGAGGATGTAGAGCGTGCGCCCCGTGTCGCGGCGCGAGAGCTCGGTCGCGAGCTTCACGCGTTGCGCCTCGCCGCCCGACAGCGTGGTCGCGCTCTGGCCGAGGTGGATGTAGCCGAGCCCCACGTCGTTGAGCGTGACGAGCTTGTGATGGATCCGCGGCTGGTTCTCGAAGAGCGCCATCGCGTCCTCCACGGTGAGGTCGAGCACCTCACTGATGCTCATGCCGCGGAACTTCACGTCGAGCGTCTCGCGATTGTAGCGCTTGCCGCGGCAGAGTTCGCACGTGACGTACACGTCCGGGAGGAAATGCATCTCGATCTTCACGAGGCCGTCGCCCTGACACGCCTCGCACCGGCCGCCCTTCACATTGAAGGAGAAGCGGCCTGGGCCGTAGCCGCGGAGCTTGGCTTCCGGCATCTCCGCGAAGAGTTCGCGGATGGGCGTGAAGAGCCCGGTGTACGTCGCCGGGTTCGACCGCGGTGTGCGCCCGATCGGGGTCTGGTCGATGTCGATGACCTTGTCCAGGTGCTCGAGCCCGCGGACCTTGTCGTGCTCGCCCGGCACCACACGCGCGCGGAAGAAGTGCCGCGACAGCGTGCGCTGGAGGATGTCCTCGACCAGCGTGCTCTTCCCCGAGCCGCTCACGCCGGTGACCGCGACGAACAGGCCGAGGGGGAACTCCGCCGTGATGTTCTGGAGATTGTGGGCGCGCGCGCCTTCCACTCGCAGCACGCGCTTGGGGTCCATCGCGCGCCGCGCTTCGGGCATCGGGATCGAGCGCTTGCCGGTCAGGTACTGCGCCGTGATGCTCGCGCTGACCTTCTTCACTTCGGCCACCGTGCCTTCGGCGATCACCTCGCCTCCGTGCTTGCCGGCGCCGGGACCGAGGTCGATCAAGTGGTCCGCTTCGAGGATCGTCTCCTCGTCGTGTTCGACCACGAGCACCGTGTTGCCGAGGTCGCGAAGCCGCTTGAGCGTCTCCAGAAGCCGCGCGTTGTCGCGCTGATGGAGGCCGATGCTCGGCTCGTCGAGGATGTACAGCACGCCCACGAGCCGCGATCCGATCTGCGTGGCCAGACGAATGCGCTGCGCTTCGCCGCCCGACAGCGACTCGGCAGAGCGATCGAGCGTGAGATAGTCGAGCCCCACGTCCACGAGGAATCGCAGCCGCTCGCGCACTTCCTTGAGGATCGGGCCCGCGATCTCGGGGTCGAGCCCCGGCGTATTCTTGCCGCGGATCGGTACGCTGTCGGCGAACGCGAGCGCGTCGGCCGCTGACGCCTCCGTGAACTCGCCGATATTGCGATCGGCGATGGTCACCGCGAGGGACTCGGGCTTGAGGCGCTTCCCGTGACACGCGGGGCACTCGCCCACGACCATGTACTCCTCAAGCTCGCTCCGCACCGAGTCCGACGTGGTCTCGGCGTAGCGCCGCTGGACATTGGCGAGGATGCCTTCCCAGCGCGCCTCGTCCTCACCCTTCTTCTTCGTGGTGCCGAAGAGCAGTTCGAACTTCACGCGGTCCGGGAGCTGCCCCCACGGCGCGTTGAGTTCGAACTTGAGCTGCTTGGCGAGGCCTGGCAGGATCACGCGGCGCAGATAGCCGTCGGGCTCGCCCCACGGCAGGATCACGCCTTCGAGGATCGAGATGCTGTGGTCGCCCAGCACGAGGTCCGCGCTCGCGGTCCGCTTGGTGCCGAGCCCTGAGCATTCCGGGCATGCGCCGAACGGCGAGTTGAACGAGAAGTGCCGCGGCTCGAGCTCCGCGAGCGAGATGCCGCAGTGCGGGCAGCCGTACTTCTCGGAGAAGATCTGCGTGACCGGCTTGGCGCCGTCGTGGCGCACGACCTCCACGAGTCCTTCGGCGAGCCGGAGCGCCGTCTCGAGCGAGTCCGTGAGACGTCCGCGGTCCTCGGCCTTCACCGTGAGTCGGTCGACGATCACGGAGACGTCGTGGTTCTGGCGCCGGTTGAGCTTGGGCGGGTCGGCGAGCTCGATCAGCTTGCCGTCCACCATGGCGCGCACGAACCCCTGACGCTGCGCGTCCTCAAAGAGCTCGCGGAATTCGCCTTTGCGGCCGCGGATCAGCGGCGCGAGGATCTCGATCTTCGTGCCCGCCGGCCACGTGACGACGACGTCCGCGATCTGTGCGGGCGTCTGCCGCTCGACCGGGCGTCCGCAGTTGGCGCAGTGCGGCGTGCCCGCGCGCGCGTAGAGCAACCGGAGGTAGTCGTAGATCTCCGTGACGGTGCCCACCGTGGACCGTGGGTTCGCGCCCGCGGTCTTCTGTTCGATGGAGATCGCCGGCGAGAGTCCCTCGATGGCGTCCACGTCGGGCTTCTCCATCAGCCCCAGGAACTGCCGCGCGTAGGCTGAGAGCGACTCGACGTACCGCCGCTGCCCCTCGGCGAAGATCGTGTCGAAGGCGAGCGACGACTTGCCCGACCCCGAGAGCCCCGTGATGACCGTCAGCCGGTCCCGAGGGATCGTGACGCTGATGTTCTTGAGGTTGTGTTCGCGCGCGCCGCGAACGAGGAGCGAGTCACCGGGCATAGTCACGTAAGTTGGCTAGCGAGAGGGATTTACTCAAGACGGGAGACGGAAGACGGAAGGGGGGCGAGGCAAGGGGCGGGGAGCGGGTTCAGGTCTGAGCGCCCCGAGGGCTAGATTCCCCTCCGACCCGCTCACCTTCCCTCTTCCGTCTTCCGTCTTTGTCCGAACCCTCCTCCGCCCCCGATCCGCGCCAACTCCCACTCGGCATGTTCGAGGGGGAGCCGCTGGTCACGCCGGAGAGCGTCGGCGTCGTGGAGGAGACCCAGCAGGCCGCGCCCACGCGCGAGCCGCCGGTGTGCGGGGAGTGGAGCTATGACGACAGCGAGTTGGAGGAGACACGCTTTGCGGCGCGGCGGATCGACGGTGTGGCGCTCCCGACCTCGAAGGCCACGCCGGTGCATCCGGTCCGGGTGATCCCCTCCCGCAGTCCCGCGAGCCGACCGGCCCCCGGCGAGCCGCGGCTGGCGGAGGTGGTGCGACCGGCCACGTCCGGTCCGGCGCCCACGCGCGCGCTGCGCCCAACGGTCGAGGCACTGCGGATCGCCTTCGAGCAGACGCCGGGAGACACGGTGCGGGCGCTGGCGTACGCGGCCGCGCTGGAGCGGAGCGGCGACCCGGCGGCGGCCCTGCGTGCGCTCGACGCGGCCGCCGCGGCGGGTGCGGACGAGTTCGCGGTCACTTGCGCACGCGCCTCGGCGCTGGGCGCGCAGCTCAAGTACGAAGATGCCGCCAAGATGCTCAAGGCCGCGACCAAGCTGCGTTCCGACGATCCCGAGATCCTGGTCCAGACGGGCATCCTCGCCTGCCGGCGCGGCCGGTGGAAGGACGCGGTCGAGCCGCTGCAGAAGGGCGCGGTGCTCAAGCCGGATCATCCGTCGGTGCATTACTTCGTCGGCGAGGCGCTCAACCACACGGACCGGCTCGTGGACGCGCTTGCGGCGTACGAGCGCGCCGCCGAGCTCGACCCCGAGAACTGGCGGGCGCTCAAGGGCGTGGGCATCGTGCTCGACCGCCTCGGACGCTCGAGCGAGGCCGCGCCCTACTACCGACGCGCCCGCGACGCGCAGCGCGCATGACCACGGCCGCCCTCCCCCGCGCCGCGCGCCAGCGGACGCGCGGATACCTCGCGCTGGCGATCCTCCTGGCCTGGGGCCTCGGCCTGTCGCTCCTCGTGCGCCGCGAGTTCTTCCGCGAGCGCTCGGTGATCCTCGCGGAAGCCGCCATGCGGCTTGGTCCGATGGCGTTCTACTACGTGGTGGAGCAGGAAGGCCGGCAGATCGGCTTCGCGTCCACCTATGTGGATACGACGCTCACTTCATATGAAGTGGTGGACTACTTCATCGCCGACCTGCCGGTCGGCGGCGAACGATTCCGCGCGAGTGCGCGCAGCGCGATCACGCTCTCGCGCGCGCTCGCTTTGCGCTCCTTCGACGTCACGATCGAGACGCCCCAGCAACCGATGAGCGCGGCCGGGGTGATGGAGGGCGACTCGTCGGTGGCGTTCGTGCTCCGCATGCCGGGGCAGCCCACCGACACGCAGCGCGTGGCGGTCCAGGGGCCGATCCTCGTGCCGACGCTGATGCCCGCTGCCGCGGTGCTCGTCGCGACGCCCAAGGTCGGCCGCACGGTCACGCTGTCGAGCTTCGACCCCTCGACGCTCTCGCCGCGCGACGTGCGTTTCCAGATCCTCGCGGAATCCGTGTTCACGATCGTGGACAGCACACGCTTCGACCGTGAACAGCAGCGCTTCGTGCCCGCGCACACGGACACGGTGCGCGCGTGGAAGCTCGCGC
>CAZGFE010000067.1:0-11499 GCA_964524665.1 uncultured Gemmatimonas sp. | reverse complement strand
TGACGGACAACTACGGCCGCGTGATCGACTTCAAGAACACGGTCGTGATCATGACGTCGAACGTGGGCGCCAAGGACATCACGAAGAAGGGCACCCTCGGCTTCGGCAGCACGGATGCGACCTCGAACTTCGAGCGGATGGCCGAGAAGGTGAAGGAGGAGATGCAGCACGTCTTCAATCCGGAGTTCCTGAACCGGCTCGACGACGTGATCGTCTTCCACCCACTCGAGAAGCAGCACATCGCGCAGATCGTCTCGATCCTCCTCAAGGGTGTGCAGGAGCGGCTCGGCGAGGAAGAGCTGACGATCAAGCTCACCGACGGCGGCACGGAGTTCCTCGTGAAGCACGGCTACGATGCGGCGTACGGCGCGCGGCCGCTCAAGCGCGCGATCCAGCGCTGGATCGAGGATCCACTCTCGGAGAAGATCCTTCTCGCGGAGTTCAGCCGCGGGGACGAGATCGAAGTGGACGTCTCCGCCGACGGGGAGAAGCTCGAGTTCCGGGTGCCTGCCAGCTCCCCCAAGACCTGATCTCGCGCACCCCAGCCCTCTGAATCCGGGCTGAACGGCCTTGGTCCGTTCAGCCCGGTCCCGTGTATATTCCATCCATGTCTAGACGTATCCCGTTGGCGGTACTGGGTTTCGCCCTGTTCGCCAGCCCCATTTCCGCGCAAGAACAGGCCTCTCAAGCGGCCCGCTGCCTCACCCCGGACACGATCCTGGTGCGAGGCAACTCGCGGGTGCCCGAGGCCGTGGTGGTCGGGGCGAGCGGGCTGCGTGCCGGCGCGACGCTGAACTTCCCGACCATTCAGCGCGCCATCCGTGACCTGTTCACCACGGGCGACTACGACAACGTCAGGATCAGCTGCGGCGTGCCGTCCGGCGAGGGGCGGATCGCCATCGTCCTCACGGTCGTCGAGCGCCCCGTCCTCGGCGAGATCAAGGTCCAGGGGGCGCGACAGGTGTCCCCGAGTCAGGTCGAAGACCGCGTGGACCTGCTGATCGGTCGGCCGGTGGACCCTGCGGCGATCGCGGTGGTGATGCGCCGGATCGACTCACTCTACAAGGCGCAGGGGTTCTATCTGGCGCGCGTCCGCCCCGAGACCACCAGCATCGGCGACCGGATCGGGCTGACGTTCCGCGTGAGCGAGGGGCGGCGGCTGGCCGTCTCCGGTCTGCGCGTCACGGGAAACTCGGCGGTCCCGGGCCGCGACATCGCCAAGGCGATGGAGACCCGGCGCGAGGGATTCTTCTGGTTCCGCGACGGCGAGTTCGACGAGGACACCTACGCCGCCGATCTCGGGGAGAAGATCCCCGCACTCTTTGCCGAGCGCGGCTATGTGGATTTCCAGCTGACGCGCGACACGCTGATCATTGACGAAGCGCACGGCAAGGCGCTGATCGATCTCACGGTACACGAGGGCCCTCGGTACCGAGTGAGCGGGTTCGAGGTGGTCGGGAACCGGCGGTTCTCCTCGGAACAGATCGGGACGCTCTACCCGTTCAAGGACCGCCCGCCGACGCTCGCCGAGCGGACCGCGGCTCTCGTGAAACGGCGGCCGCCCGCGACGGACATCTTCGACCGCTCGCGCTGGGACGAGGCGACGCAGAGCCTGCGAACGCTGTACAACAACGAAGGCTACATCTACGCGCAGATCAATCCGGTCGTGGAGAAGGACCCGACGGATTCGAGCGCCGTGGTCCGCCTGCGTTGGGACATTCGCGAGGGCTCGCCGGCGCTGATCAACCGCGTGGAGATCCTCGGGAACGACTTCACGGTCGAGAGCTGCATCCGCGACCAGCTGTTCATCATCCCCGGCGACGTCTTCAATCAGGACCGGTTGATCCGCAGCTGGCAGGGGATCGGGAATCTCGGGTTCTTCGAGACGCCGCTGCCGTTCCCGGACACGCGCCAGGCCAATGAGGCGGGAGACATCGACATCGTCTTCCGCGTGAAGGAGAAGCGCACCGGCAACATCAACTTCGGCGCCTCGGCCGGGCAGGGCACGGGCATCGGCGGGTTCATCGGGCTCGACCAGCCCAACCTGTTCGGCAAGTGCAAGCGCGGCTCGATCCAGTGGCAGTACGGCCGCTACATCAACGACTTCAACGCCTCGTACACCGACCCGGGCATCCGCGGGTCGCGCGTCTCGGGGCAGATCTCCGCCTACCACTCGCAGGCGCGATTCCGGATCGCGGATCTCGGACGCACCACGCGGATCGGTGCGAATGTGCGGGCGGGCTTCCCATTCCCGAACTCGCGCTTCACCCGGGTGTTCACGTCCTACGGCCTCGAGTCGGTGAAGTTCGGCAGTGATGGGCTGCTGGGCACGATCTCGACGAACTCCTGTCAGGGTTGCGTGCGGAGTACGCTGGGCTTCGACATCAGCCGCGACACGCGCGTGGACATGCCGTTCGCGACGGAAGGCCAGCTCGCCACGGTGTCCGCGCAGTTCAATGGCGGTCCGCTCGGGGGTTCGGCGGACTTTCAGCGCTACACGACGGAGTTCAAGAACTACGTGCTGCTCGGCCGGATCGGCGGGCGGCGTCCCGGGACGCAGCCGCTGCGCCTGACCATGGGGCTCTCGGCGCGGAGTGGCGCCGTGTTCGGCGATCCGGGAGATTTCTTCTGGTCGCAGCAGTTCTCGCTGGGCGGCGTGCAGTATGGCGAGCCGCTGCGCGGGTATCCGGAGTTCTCCATCACCCCCGGCGGCTTCACGAACTCGGCGGGGACCCTCAGCGCCCAGCGGGAGTCGTTCGGCAGCGCCTTCTTCGCGACGACCGCCGAGGTTGGTCTGCGGTTCAATCAGTCGCTCTATTTGAACGTCTTCTACGATGCGGGCAATCTGTGGCGCCGCCCGCAGGACTTTGACCCGACGCGGCTCTTCCGCGGCGTCGGATTCGGTGTTTCCACCGTGAGCCCGCTTGGTCCGCTCGGGCTCGATTACGCGTATGGCCTGGACCGGCGCGATACGAACGGCAACCTCGCGCCGAAGTGGCAACTGCATTTCCGACTCGGTCAGCTCTTCTAATCCCAACGGAGTTTCTGATGAACGTCATGACCCGCGGCCTGCTCGCCGCCGCCCTCTTGGCCGTCGGCGCCGCGCCACTCGCGGCGCAGAAGATCGGCTACGTCGACTCGCGCAAGATCCTGCAGGAGATGCCGGGGCGCACGCAGGTCGAGAATCGCATGCGCGTGAACCTCGAGGCGCTCAGCGCCCGCCAGAAGGTCATGGTCGATTCGCTCAATGCGATGATGGCCGCCTTCGAGCGTGACTCGGCGTCGCTGCCGCAGGCCGAGAAGGTCCAGCGCTTCACCGCCATGCAGATGTACGACGGCCGCTATCGCGACACGCTGCAGGCGCTCGAGGAAGAGGCGCAGACGCAGCAGGCCGAGGCCATGCAGCCGCTGTTCGACCAGATCCGCGTGGCGCTCGAGGACCTGCGCCAGGCCGAAGGGTACGCGATGATCTTCGACATCGGGAACCAGGCCAATGCGATCGTTGCCATGGACCGGAACCTCGATCTTACGGACAAGGTGCTGCTCCGCGTGCGGGCCAACGCGGCTGCGCGTCCGGCGGCGCCTCCGACCACGCCGACCCCGGCCGCGACGCGGCCGCCGGGCCCGGTCTCGCAGCCGGCGGGCGCCCGCCGCCCGTAAGCGCGCGGCGCGCGACCACCCGACCCTTCGCCTCCCCACCAGGCGATGACGCTACCGACCGGCGCGACGCTGACGCTCGGCGAGATCGCGGCCGCGATCGGCGGCACGGTCCAGGGTGACGCGTCGGTGCGGATCAGCGGCATTGCGCCGCTGGACCGCGCCGGCGCGTCGGAGCTGACGTTCCTCGGCTCCAAGAAGTACGTCCCCCAGCTGATGGAGTGCGCGGCCGGGGCCGTGCTGATCACGCCGGAGCTCGCGACGAGTCCCGGCAAGTGCGCGAACCGCGTGGTGATCGCGCGGCCGCAGGAGGCCATGCTCACGCTCCTGCCGAAGTTCTACCGCACGCCGGCGCGGCCCTTCACGGGCGTGCATCCGACGGCGATCGTGGACGAGACGGCGACGCTGGACGCCGATGTGACCGTGGAAGCGCTGGCGGTGATCGGCCCGGGGGTGCGGATCGGCGCGGGATGCTGGATCGGCTCGCACTGCGTGATCGGCGAGGGCGCGGTGCTCGGCGCCGCCACGCGGCTCTTTCCGCATGTGACGCTGTACCCCGGCGTGAAGCTCGGGGAGCGGTGCGCGGTCCACTCCGGGACGCGGATCGGCGGTGACGGCTTTGGCTACGTCTTCCACGCGGGGGTGCACCACAAGGTGCCGCACGTGGGCGGCTGCGTGATCGAAGACGACGTGGAGATCGGGACCAACTGCACGATCGACCGCGGCAGCATCGGCCAGACACTGATCGGCGCGGGAACGAAGCTCGACAATCTCGTGCACGTGGCGCACAACGTGCGCATCGGCAAGCTCTGTCTCCTCGCCGCCAGCGTGGCGATCGCGGGCAGCACGGTCATCGGCGACGGCGTGACGTTCGCGGGACAGGTGGGCGTGACGGGGCACGTGAAGGTGGGGTCGCGGGCGGTGCTCACGGCGCAGACCGGCGTGGTCACGGACGTTCCCGAGGGCGAGACGTGGGGCGGATTCCCGTCGCGTCCGCACACGCAAGCGATGCGCGGCTACGCGGCGCTGGCCAAGCTTCCCGATTTCATGAAGCGCGTGGAGCGGTACCTCAAGGCCCAAGGCGACGAGGACAAGCCGTCGTGAGCGCGTCGCCGCGGCGCGGCATCAGGTCCGCGGTCGAGTGTCGCGGCGTCGGGTTGCATCTCGGCAAGGCGTGCACGCTGCGGTTCCTGCCGGCGCCAGCTGGCCACGGGATCCGCTTCCGGCGCGCCGATCTGCCGGGCCGACCGGAGACCAAGGCGCACGTGAGCGTGGCCGAGGCCGCTGAGCGCCGGACGCAGCTGGGCACCGGGGAGGGCGCGCTGCACACCGTGGAGCACGTGCTGGCGGCTGTGGCCGGGATGTGCGTGGACGACGTGCTGATCGAGATGGACGCGCCAGAGCCACCGATCATGGATGGCTCGGCTGAGCCCTTTCGGTTGGCGTTGGAGCAGGCCGGTGTCGTGGAGCTTGGCGGGACGGCCGATGTGCTGCGGCTGCGCGACACGGTGCGCGTGGTGGACGGCGAATCCGTCTATGTGGCGCACCCGGCGAGCGCGCTGGAACTCAACGTGTCCATTGATTTTGCTCATCCGCGGATCGGGGCGCAGCAGGGCGAGTACCGGGTCACACCGGAGCGCTTCTCGCGCGAATTGTCTCCGGCACGCACATTCGGGATGCTGAGTTGGGTGGAGGAGCTGCGGGCCAAGGGGCTCATCCAGGGCGCGTCCGCCGAGAACACGATCGTGCTGGATGCGTCCGACGTGGTGGGCACGACGCTCCGCTGGAGCGATGAGTTCGTCAGACATAAGGCGCTGGACGTGGTGGGAGACCTCGCGCTCGCAGGGATGCGCGTGCAGGCGAAGATCTCGGCGACGAAGCCGAGTCATCGTGGGACCGTAACGCTCGTGCGGGAGATGTTGGCGCACGCGCGACCGACTCAAGTGGAGGAGTCCGTGCTGGAAATCGAAGCGATCATGAAGATCCTGCCGCACCGCTATCCCTTCCTGCTCGTGGACCGGATCGTGGAGATCGAGGAGAAGACGCGCATCGTGGGGATCAAGAACGTCACGATCAACGAGCCGTTCTTTCAGGGCCATTTTCCGGGGCACCCGATCATGCCCGGCGTGCTGATCGTGGAGGCCATGGCGCAGGTGGGCGGCGTGCTGCTCATGGGCACGGTGGACGACCCCGAGAGCAAGGTCGTCTACTTCATGTCGATCGATAAGATCAAGTTCCGGAAGCCGGTACGGCCCGGCGACCAGCTGCGCATTGAGTCGACCATCCTGCAGCTGCGAGGCAAGACCTGCCGGATCGGGGGCCGGGCGACCGTCGACGGCGCGGTGGTCTGCGAGGCCGAGATGGCGGCCATGGTGCGCGACCGATGACCGCGCGCATCCACCCGACGGCGATGGTGGATCCGAAGGCCGAGCTCGGCACGGACGTCGAGGTCGGGCCGCAGGCGTTCATCGGCCCCAACTGCATCGTCGGCGACGGGAGCGTGATCCAGATGCGCGCGGTGCTCGAGCAGAACGTGCGGCTGGGCGCCAAGGTCACGGTCGGGATCGGGTCCATCCTCGGCGGCGCGCCGCAGGACCTCAAGTTCAAGGGCGAGGAGACCACGGTCGAGATCGGCGACGGGTCCACGATCCGTGAGTACGTCACGATCAATCGCGGCACGTCGGAATCGCTGAAGACCTCTACGGGCAAGAACTGCTTCCTGATGTCGTACGTGCACCTCGCGCACGATTGCCATTTGGGCGACGGTGTGATCATCTCCAACGCGACGCAGCTCGCGGGGCACGTGCGGATCGACGACCGGGCGATCATCTCCGGGGTGTGCGCGGTGCACCAGTTCGTGAAGATCGGGCGGCACGCGTTCGTGGGCGGTCTCTCGCGCGTGACCAAGGACATTCCGCCGTACGTGAAGGCGGTGGGGAATCCGGTGAAGCTGTACGGCCTCAACTCGGTGGGCCTCCAGCGGAGCGGGTTCTCGGAGACCACGGTGAGCGAGCTCAAGAAGGCGTACCGGCTCTTCTTCCGCAGCGACCTGAACATCACGCAGGCGCTCGAGAAGGCCGCCGACCTGCAGCAGTCGCCCGAGGTGAAAGCGTTCATCGCGTTCGTCGAGGAGAGCGACCGAGGCGTGGTGACATGAGCGGCGAACTGCGGATCGGCGTCGTCGGCACCGGGAGCCTCGGCTACCACCACGCGCGCATCCTGCGCGATCTGCCGGGCGTGATCTTCAAGGGCTTCTTCGAAGCCAACGCCGAGCGCGCGGGATTCGTGTCGCGCGAGCTGGGGATCCGCGCATTCCCGACGCTCGACGCGTTGGTGGCCGAAGTGGACGCGCTGTCGATCGTCGTCCCGACGCCGATGCACCACCAGGTGGCGATGACGGGGCTGCGGGCGGGCAAGCATCTGCTCATCGAGAAGCCGATCACGTCCACGCTCGCGGAAGCGGACGAACTGCTTGCGCTCGCGGCCGCGAAGCAGGCGACGATCCAGATCGGGCACATCGAGCGATTCAACCGCGCGATCCGCGCGGCGCTGCCGTACATCGACAAGCCGCTGTTCATCGACAGCGACCGGCTCGCGCCGTTCAATCCCCGCGGGTCGGATGTGGCCGTGGTGCTCGACCTCATGATCCACGACATCGACCTCGTGCTCACGCTCACGGGCGCGGGCGTGCGGGAACTCAGCGCGGCCGGACTTGGCGTGCTGACGCCGAGCATAGACATTGCCGACGCGCGCATCACGTTCGACACCGGCGCGGTCGCGACCATCACCGCCAGCCGTGTGTCGAAGGACCGCATGCGCAAGCTGCGGATCTTCCAGCGGAACGGGTATCTCTCGCTGGATCTCGCGAGCGGCACGGGGGAGATGTACCGGCTGCGCGCCGACGTGGATCTCGCGACGCTGGCCAAGCAGGCGCAGCCGCTGGAGGCGTTCGTGGAGCGCGTGGCGCTCGACGCACCGGAAGGCGATTCGCTGCGGCTCGAGCTCGAGAGCTTCGTGGCGGCGGTGAAGGGGCAGGCACCGGTGGCGGTCACTGGGCGCGCCGGGCGCGACGCGCTGGCGGTGGCGCTGCGGATCGTGTCGAGCATCGAGCGGAGCAAGCCAGGCGCCGCGGGCGCGCTTGGGCGACCGACGCACACGCCGAAGAAGACGGCGCATCACGTGGTGCAGCCGGCGGCGAAGCGGGCGGCGAAGCCGGTCGCGAAGAAGATCGCGCAGAAGACCGCGCAGAAGAGCGCGAAGAAGACTGCGAAGAAGGCCGCAAAGTCTGTTGCGAAGAAGACGCCGAAGAAGCCCGCCAAGTCGAAACGCCCGACGAAGGGCCGTGGTGCGTGAGATCCTGATCCTCGCCGGTGAGGCGTCGGGCGACCTGCACGGCGCCCTCCTCGCCGAGCGACTGCGGGAACTGCGCCCCAGTGTTCCGATCACCGGCACTGGGGGCGCACGCATGCGGGCCGCCGGCGTCGAGATGCTCGAGGAGCACGAGGGTGTCGTCGGATTCGTGGAGGTGTTGCGGCACATCCCGTCGCACTGGCGGCTCTTTCGTCGACTGAAGGCGCGCTTCACGAGCGGGCGCGTGGGCCTCGTGATCTGCATCGACTATCCCGGCTTCAACATGCGCGTGGCCGCCGCCGCCGCGGCGGCGGGCGTGCCGGTGCTCTACTACATCACGCCGCAGGTGTGGGCGTGGCGCGCGGGGCGGCTCAAGACCATGGCACGCATCATCACCAAGGCGGCGGTGATCCTCCCGTTCGAAGAGGCGCTGCTGCGGGGCGCGGGCGTGGACGCCACATTCGTCGGCCATCCGCTGCTCGACCGCGCACAGGCGCTCCCGGACCGCGCCGCAGCGCGCGCCAAGCTCGGCCTCGCGGCCGAGGGAGAGCTTCTCGCGATCTTCCCGGGCAGCCGCGCGCAGGAGATCCAGCGGCACCTGAGTGACTTCGTGGCGGTGTCGGAGGAACTCCAGCGGCGGCGGCCCGGCCTGCGCGTGGTGCTGAGCGTGGCTCCGACGATCGACCTCCGCGACGCGGACGTCCCGATGCCGCTGATCCGGTCGGCATCGTTCGACGTACTGCGCGCGGCCGACGTGGCGCTCTGCAAGAGCGGAACGACCACACTCGAGGCCGCGGTCGCGGATTGTCCGTGCGCGATCGCGTATCGCACGAGCGGGATCACGTATGCCATCGCGCGGCGCTTCGTGAAGATCCCGCACATTGGCCTGCTGAACATCGTGGCGGGGCGCGAGGTGGCGCGGGAGTTCGTGCAGGACGCGTTCGTGCCGACGGATGTGGCCAATGCGCTCGAGCCGCTCTTCGAGCGCGGCTCGGCCGCGCGCGCCGCGATGAGCGCGGGGCTCGCCGAAGTGCGCGCGAAGCTGGGCGCGCCCGGGGCGTCGGCGCGCGTGGCGGAGATGGCGGTGGGGATGCTCACGTGAAGGCCCGCAAGGTCTTCTGGGCCGTCCTGCTCGGCAGGCCGGTGATCGGTCTGCTCGCGCGCACGTGGCGCGTGGTGGAGGAGAACGCGGAGCCGTTTCGCGCGATGCGCGCCGAGGGGAGGCCGTATCTCCTCTGCGCGTGGCACGGCGAGCTGCTGGTCGGGCTGTGGGCCAACCGGCATCGCGGATTCTCGGCGATGGTGAGCGAGCACAGCGACGGCGAGATCATCACACAGGTGATGGCCGGCTGGGGATTCCGCGCGGTACGCGGCTCGACCTCGCGCGGCGCGATGGCGGCGCTGCGCGGCATGGTGCGGGAGATCTCCGAGGGGCGCGGGTTCGCCGTCACCCCTGACGGTCCGCGAGGGCCTGCGGGTGTGGCGCAGGCCGGGATCCTGCTGGCGTCCAACAAGGCGCGGGCGCCGATCGCGCCGATGCGCATCTACGCCGAACGTGCCTGGCGAATGAAGAGCTGGGACCGCTTCATGGTCCCGAAGCCGTTCAGCAGGATCCGCGTGGTGTATGGCGAGCCGTGGACCGCCCCCGGCGCGGACGAGGCGGCCGCGCGGGAACTGGAGCGCCGCATGGGGCCGGCGCTGTGAAACGCGTGGGTCACGGGATCGAGCGGATCTGGTCCAAGGATGGACCGGCCGCGTGGGCGCTGACGCCGCTCTCGTGGCTCTTCGCTGTGGCATCCGGCGTGCGGAACTTCCTCTACGACCGAGGCATCCGGCGCGCGGTGGACCTTGGGGTGCCCGCGGTGAGCGTGGGGAATCTCGCGGTGGGCGGCACGGGCAAGACCCCGGTGAGTGCGTGGATCGCCGCGGAACTCGCGGCGCGCGGCGGCAAGCCGGCGATCCTGCTGCGCGGCTACGGTGCGGACGAGCCGCTGGTGCACACGCGGCTGAATCCGGCGGTGCCGGTGATCGTGAACGCGGACCGAGTGGCCGGCGCTCTGGCCGCGCGTGAGCAGGGCGCCACGGTGCTCGTACTCGACGATGCGTTCCAGCACCGGCGGGCCGCGCGGGATCTGGACCTGGTGTTGATCGCGGCGGAGCAGCGCGATGCGCACCGGCTGCTGCCGGCCGGTCCGCTGCGTGAGTCCCGCGGCGCGCTCCGGCGCGCGGGGCTGATCGTGATCACGCGGAAGTCGGCATCGCTGGCGGAGGCCGAGACGGCGGCGGCGAGTTGGAGCGCCTTTGCGGGTGCGCCGGAGACGGTGATCGTGCATCTCAAGGGCGGGGACCTTCACGGCGCGACGCCCGACCGCGAGAGCGAGCGGGTGGCCGCTTCCTCACTCGCCGGCAAGACGGTCCTGGCGATCTCGGCGATCGGCGCGCCAGCGGCGTTCGAGGCGCAACTGAGCGCGATGGGCGCCAGAGTGGAGTCCGCCCGCTATGGCGACCATCACGATTTCACGGGCGCAGAAGTTCAGGGTTTGGCTGACCGCGCGGGGAAGGTGGATCTGGTCATTTGCACTCTCAAGGACGCGGTCAAGCTGGGTCCGTTGTGGCCTCGCCAAGCCCCTGCCTTGTGGTATCTTTCACAGGCTGTTGAGGTCGAGCGCGGGGCGTCTGTTCTGAGGGAAGCTTTGGCTCGGCTCGTGTAGTCTTTTTTCACCACGAAGGCACGAAGGCACGAAGGGATCGGCGTGTTGTGCACGGTTAGGTAGCTCACAACGGATCGCCTTTTTGGGAACTACAGTGCCCTCGTTCAGTGGCTGCAGTCTTCGTGATTTCGTGCCTTCGTGGTAGAGCAGTAGCAGTTCGAGAACCACTCAACAACCGACACTGAACCGCCGGCCGCGCGCCGGCTCATTGCCCAGAACTCCATGACCGATCTTCGCCTCCCCACGACACCGATCGTTCGCCCGGACAAAGATCGGTTCCTGAATGAAGAGAATCCCTTCGAAGCCATGATGTCGCGCTTCGACCGTGCCGCGGAACTGCTCGACCTCGAGCCCGGCATCTACAAGGTGCTCCGCAGCGCCGAGAAGGAGGTCACGGTGAGCATTCCCGTGATGATGGACAACGGCGAGGTGGAGGTCTTCACCGGCATCCGCGTGCTGCACAACACGTCGCGGGGGCCGGCCAAGGGCGGGATCCGGTTCGACCTCAACGTGAACCTCGACGAAGTGAAGGCGCTCGCGGCGTGGATGACGTGGAAGTGCGCCGTGGTGAACATCCCCTTCGGCGGCGCCAAGGGCGGCGTGATCTGCGACCCGCTCAACATGTCCGTCGGCGAGCTCGAGCGCGTGACGCGCCGCTACACGTCGGGGATCATCTCCACGCTCGGGCCGGATTCCGATGTGCCCGCGCCGGACGTGAACACGAATGAGCGCGTGATGGCGTGGCTGATGGACACCTACTCCATGCACGTGGGGCACACGG
>CAZGFE010000066.1:0-11552 GCA_964524665.1 uncultured Gemmatimonas sp. | reverse complement strand
GGCCTCGACCACCGGAAGATCGCCATCTGGGCGTTCATCGGGTCCGAGTGCATGCTCTTCGCGTCGCTCATCTCGACCTACCTGATCTACAAGGGCAAGTCGATCGTCGGGCCGTTCCCGCACGAGACGTTCACCAACGAAGCCGGCCGCGTCTTCCCGGCCATTCTCGACATCCCCGTCACCTCCGCCTCGACGTTCGTCCTCCTGATGTCGTCGCTCGCGATGGTGCTCGGCCTTCAGGCCGTGCAGCTCAAGGGCACGCCGCTGCCCGAGAACGCCGGCTGGTGGACCCGCATCCAGCGCAGCTCGCAGCTCTGGATCGGCATGACGGCCTTCCTGGGCGCCACGTTCCTCGGCTTCCAGGCCTTCGAGTTCACCGCCTTCGTGCGCGAAGGGCTGACGATCAAGACCAACCTGTTCGGCTCGACCTTCTTCACGCTCACCGGCTTCCACGGCGCACACGTGACCGTCGGCGTGCTGTGGCTGATGTCGCTGCTCTGGATCGACCGCAAGCGCGGGCTCGGCCCCAAGGACGCGCTGATCGTCGATATCGCCGCGCTGTACTGGCACTTCGTGGACGTCGTCTGGATCGCGATCTTCACGCTCGTCTACCTCATTCAGTAAGGAACGCGACCATGTCTGATCATTCCAAGGCCGCCGAGCACTCGCATCCGAGCGGGACGACGTATGTGAAGGTCGGCGCGATCCTGACGATCATCACGATCGCCGAGGTGTGGGCCTATTACATCCCCGCGCTCGTGGCGTCGCCGTGGTTCAACCCGGCGCTGATCCTGATGTCGGCGGTGAAGTTCGGGATCGTCGTGCTGTTCTACATGCACCTCAAGTTCGACCACCCGTTGTTCAAGGCGCTGTTCACGGGGCCGCTGATCATTGCGATGGGGACGATCCTGGCGCTCATGTTGTTGTTCGGACAATTGAGTCTTTGACCTGATACCAGACACCTGCCACCTGTTACCTGCAGGTAGGAGGTGGCAGGTGTCTGGAGTCAGGGACTGCGATGCCTGAAGTGCGATGCGGGGGTTGGGCCTTGGGGCCTGGCTCCCGCTTCTTCATTTAGGTTTAAGGCGTGCCTCTCGTACTCTTTCTGCATCCGAACGTCGACCTCAGCCAGGGTGGGTTCACCATCCACTGGTCGACGGTCACGGGGTTGCTCGCGCTCCTCGCACTCTGGGGCTGGCGCGCGTGGGTTCATGGCCGCGAGACGCCGGCGCGCCGCCTGACGACGCTCCAGAAGGTCGTCTTCCCCCTCGGCCTCGTCGTGATGTTCCTCGCCCTCAACGGGCCCCTCCACGACATCTCCGACTTCTATCTCTTCTCCGGGCACATGGTCCAGCACCTCGTGCTCACCATTGCCGTCCCGCCGCTGCTCCTGCTCGGCACACCCGGATGGATGTTCCGCCCCGCCCTGCAGTACCGGCCGGTGGCCGCCATCGCGCGCGTCATCACCAAGCCCATGGCCGCGTTCGCGATCTTCAACCTCATTCTCGCCGGGTGGCATCTCCCGCCCCTCTACAACTCGGCGATGTACTACCACGAGGTCCACATCACGCAGCACCTGATGTTCCTCGTCGGGGCCGTGCTGATGTGGTGGCCGCTGCTCAGTCCGCTGCCCGAACTGCCGCGGCTGAGCTACCCCGGGCAGATGCTCTACAGCTTCGTGATGACGCTGCCGATGACCGTCATCTCGATCTTCATCGTCTATGCCGACCACATGCTGTATCCCGCGTACGCCAGCGCGCCGCGGCTCTGGGGGCTCTCGCCGCTCGAGGACCAGCGGCTCGGCGGGCTCATCATGTGGATCCCGGGCGGCCTGTTTTTCTACTTGATCACCTCAGTCGTCTTCTTCAGGTGGATCACGTCCGAACGCGACGATCAGGCGGGCGCGCAGGTGCGCGGCTGACGCTCGGCGCGTGAGGGGTTGAGGCTTCGGCGTCCCGGGGGTAGATACGGAGATGCGTCGTTCGGTCAGAAAGCCGGTGAACACCCTCTGGAGCGCGGCAGTTGGCGCGCTCTTGCTGCCTCTGTGCGTGTCTGCGCTCGGCGCGCAGACAGCGCCGCAGGGTCCGCAGGGCGTGAGCGCGCTGCAACGCCAGCTCGACGCGCATCTCAAGAACGGCCCCACGCGCGGCACCTGGGGCATCGTCGTCATCTCCCTTACGCGCGGCGACACGCTCTTTGCGCGCGACGCCGACAAGGCGCTCCTCCCCGCCTCGACGATGAAGCTCTACACGGCCGCCATCGCGTTCGACCGCTTTGGCCCCGCACACCAGTTCCGCACCGAGGTCCTGCGCGACGGGCCCGTGGGGCCGAGTGGCGTGCTGAATGGGAATCTCTACCTGAAGGGCGCGGGCGACCCCGCCCTCTCGCAGCGCTACGCGAGCTGGAGCGGCGGCATCGGACCCATGGACGCGATCGCGGATCTCGTGGTGGGCGCCGGCATCCGGCAGATCCGCGGTGACGTGATCGGCGACGCGAGCGCCTTCGACGACCGACGCGTGCCCGAGGGCTGGAAGCGCCGCAACCTGCAGGCCGGGTATGCCGCGCGCGTGAGCGCGCTCTCCGTGGACGAGAACGTCGCGAGCATCGTCGTGCGCTCCACCGCGCGCGGCGCCACCGTGCAGTTCTCGGACCCGCTCGTGGGCATCCCCATCAACTCCTCGGTGACCGTGCGCGAGGGCAGCCGCACCGCGTACATCCGTGTGTGGCAGGACACCGTGGCCGATCACTTCCGCGTGACGGGGTGGATCGGGAGTCTGAGTCCGCCGCGGAGCTACCGCGTGGTGGTGGAGCAGCCCGAGCAGTTCGCGGCCGCGTCGTTCCGTGCGGCGCTCGAGCGTCGCGGGATCGTCATCGAAGGCACCGTGCGTGCGGATGCGGCGCCCGCGCACGCCTCGCGCGTGACCGCATGGAGTTCCGCGCCCGTGGCGCAGCTCGTGATGACGATGAACGGCGAGAGCAATAATCACTTCGCCGAGCTCTTGTTCCGCAACGCGGCGCGCAGTCTGGGGGGCGTGGGCTCGGCGGACGTCGCGAACGAGTCGCTGCAGAACTTCATGCGCACGCGCGTGGGCGCGGCGGACTCGAGTGTGTTCGCGGCGGACGGCAGCGGCCTCTCCACGCTGGACCGTGTGACCGCGCGGTCCATGGCGCAGCTCCTGGCGTATGCGAGCGACGCGCCGTGGGGCGAGGTGTTCAAGACGTCGTTGCCGATCGCGGGGCGCACCGAGACGCTGCGCACGCGGATGCGCCAGACCGCCGCGCAGGGAAACCTGCGCGGCAAGACTGGCACCACCGACGATGTGAATTCCCTTGGCGGCTACGTGACCGCCAAGAACGGCGAGGAGCTCGTGTTCGCCTTCATCTACAACGGGCGATCCTTGAGCAGCGCCCGCGTGACCATCGACCGAATGGGCGTGAGTCTCGCGGGGTTCACGCGCTAGCGACCAGCGGACTGCACCAGCGTACTGATCTAGCTGAGTAGCGGTGGGTCTTTGGCGCTTGGATCCGTGGCGGCGGTCGCATCGAGCAACCGGACCGCGGTATCGACATCCCCCTGCCGTACGACGAGCCGAACGGGGTGCAACGTGTCCAAAAAGGGCAACATCCCGGACGCACTGTCCTTGAGCAGCATGCTCACGATGCCATTGGCATCGAGCACCGCGCGAGCGAACTCCGCTTCCACGCTATTCGGGAAGGTACGGACAACGAACGCATTCTCTGGCATCGCTCCCTCCTTCCGTTGGGGTGTGAAGGTATCGTACCCCGCGTGCATGCATCTGGCTAGACGCGGGGACTGCAACTGCTATCACCACGAAGGCACGAAGACACGAAGATGTTCCAAGGCAGTCTTCGTGCCTTCGTGTCTTCGTGGTAAAAGCAGTTACGAGACAGACTGCCTGATCAATACTCCGCGCTTGCCGAGCTCTGTCACGTACTTGTCCCCCGGCATGCACTCGTCGGGCGTGAAGACGCCGGCGGGCTTGACCTCGCCCTTGGCGAGCAGCTGGCCCGTGATCGAGAGCGAGTAGCCCGTCGTGCGCATCATCGCGCTGATGTTGCGCTTCTCGTCGGCGCGGTCGACGAGTTCGAAGGCGTGCACGGCGCGCTTGCCGTTCTTGGTGCCCGTGACGATCACGCGGAGGGCGACCAGATCCGGCGAGTTCTGCTTGCGGAGGCGTGAGCCCATCTGCGTCACCGCCACGTCGCGCGGGGAGACCTTCTGGCCCTTCACGTCCACCGGTTCCTGATCGAGCAGGCCCACTTCGCGGATCGCTTCCATGATCTTCGCGTGGCCCGGGTAGCGGAGCGTCTTGTATTCGAGGGTCGGGATCTTGCCTTCGTAGCGATGCGCCATGGTCGAGAGGCCGCCTGCGGTGTGGAACGCCTCGAGCTCACCGACCGGTGCGTCGAAGTGGATCGGTTCCACTTCGGAGAGCGCCGTCATCTCCACGCGCTTGCCGTCGCGGACGACCCACGACTTGGTCGTGTAGTAGTCGAGCACCCCTTCAATGGAATAGACGATCTGGTACTTGAGGGGTCCTTCCGGCTGCTGCGGCAGTCCGCCGACGTAGATGCGGACCGCTTCGGTCTGGTCGAGGCGGTCGATGCCCATCTGCGCGAGGATGTTGACCATGCCGGGCGCGAGACCGCAGTCCGGGACGACGGTGACCTTGGCGGCCTTGGCCTTGTCGGCGATCGCCTTCTGCTGGTGAACGATCTCCGTATTCCCGCCGAGGTCGCAGAAGTGCGCGCCGGCCGCGATGGCGGCTTCGGTCATCGGGAGGTTGAGGTAGTACGGGAGCGCGCACATCACGGAGGCGACGCCGTCCATGGCGTTCTTCACGGCCTTGGCGTCTTTGACGTCGAGGGTGAGGAGCTTGAGGCGTTCGCCGCCGACGTAGGGCTGGAGGAAGGCGGGGAGGTTATCGACCGTGCGGTCAGCGAGGCGGACCTCGGTGACATCGGGGTTCTGCAGCAGGTCGTAGGCGCAGGCGGCACCTTGCATTCCGGCGCCGAGGACGAGCATGCGCATCTATAGAAGCTCCGTTGGGAGGTAGATTTTGAGTCTAGCCTCTCAATTTAGCCTATTTTCGGGCTTTTTTCGACCCTGCGATGCGGGATACTGCGATGCGTGAGGAGCGTGGGCGGGTGGTGGATGACGAGGCGGGGATCACGGCGATCCTGGAGCGGACGCGGACGGTGGCGGTGCTTGGGATCAAGCCGTCGTCTCGGTCTTCAGCTCCGGCGTATTACGTGCCGGCGTATGTGCAACGGGCAGGGATGCGGGTGGTTCCGGTGCCGGTCTACTATCCGGAGCTGACTGCGATGCTGGGGGAGCGGGTTTATCGGTCGGTGTCTTCGATACCCGAGTCAGTCGATCTGGTGTGTGTGTTTCGGCGGTCGGAGGATGTGGCGGGGCACCTGGAGGATCTGCTGGCGGCGCGGCCTCGGGTGGTTTGGATGCAGTCAGGAATACGGGATGATGTTGTGGCGGAACGACTTGTGGCGGCGGGGATGGAGGTGGTGATGGATCGGTGTTTGCTCGTCGAGCTCGAGGCGCGGGGACGGTAGGTGGTGGGTGGCACAAGTGTGGACTGGCGCGCGCCGCGTCTGGGGTCGAGAGTTGGGGTCGCGCGTGGCCGGAATCTTCGGGCGAGTGGTGACCCGGATTATCTCGCTGCGAGCTAATACTCGTTAGGCGTACAGAGACACTTCTGAAACATTCTCATGGTCAAGCGAGACTGGACCCTGCTGTTCAACAAGTATGAATTGCGCGCAGTTCTTGACGCGCAACTGAATAGTGTTACAGACAAGGTTCGGGCTATACCGGAACAGCAATTCGCGCACCGCTCTGATGAGCAGCTAGCGGCGGCGACGGCTTCTGACCTCGTCGTGCGTCCGATCGTGCTCTTCGAGGACCGCATCGAGGTCTCGACTCGTGAAGTTCGCATCGACTTAAGCCACGACTTCAACCGTGCACACAATCCCTGGGGCCCCACGATTGTCGACGGGCTGGAAGTTTGCTACCACTTGCCGTTCGAGGGCGATCGCGATCTGCTGCTTTGCCGACCGAACACGTTCAACATGCGTGGCGCACGCGCAATAATCGACGAGAACGAACTACGATTTCCGTACGATTCGCCGAGTCGCGACGTCGCTTCCACAAAGGCGATGTTCACGGACGATCTCGGGCAGATCGTCATGTGGCTAGGGTGGGTCGGAGCTCAGGTTTCCGAGTACAACCGCCAGATTGAACCTCGTGTTCGCGCCGCGGTCGTAGCTCGGCGACAGGAGCTTGAGAAGTCTCGTAGCGACATTCAGTCTCTTGGGTTTCGTGTTCGCAGCAGCGAAAGCCGCGCCGAAGTACCTGACGCCCGCCGGCTTCCACCTCGGGAGAAGCGCTCCGCGAAGAGAGCGGCCGCGCGCCGTAAGTTCGACGTCGCACTATCCTTCGCTGGCGAGAATCGTGACTACGTCGAGCAGGTTGCAGATGCCTTGAAGGCGAACGACGTGGACGTCTTCTACGACCGCTTTGAGCAAGTCAATCTCTGGGGCAAGGACCTAGCAGAGCATTTTGGGGAAGTGTATGGCAAGGACGCTCGCTTCGTTGTGATGTTCTCATCGCGTCATTACGCGGCCAAGGCCTGGCCAAACCACGAGAAGAGCCACGCACTTGCGACGCACTTGAAGGGCGTCGGCGGACGCATTCTACCTGTTCGTTTCGACGACACCGAGATTCCGGGTTTGCCCGGCACCATCGGGTATCTCGATCTGCGCGTCCTTACGCCGAGCCAGCTTGCTGAACTGATTCGGCAGAAGATTGACTCCGACGCGCCTGACGCCTAAGGACGCTTGCTGCCGATGAACGCGGTGCGGATTGGGTTTGGCGGGGCGTCCGTGATGACCTAGGCTGGTTGCGGACGCCCCGCCAAACCCTTCTTATTGGAGCGTTCACAGCAGAAGCACACGCAAGTGGATGAGGATGGCATGCGAGCGAGGAAGGCACAGACCCCGCATCGGCCCCCCGCGGTGTATACTTCAATCCGATGCCGCATCGCGCCGATCGGGCACCGAACGAGGTCACAAGTCTTTGCAGCGCAAACACTTAGATTTGCCCGCGAGGGCCGGGGTCTCAGCGAGTGAGAGTTGAACGTGTGGAAATCGTCTCAACGTTCCGTCAACGCGGATCTGTAATTCTTGAGAAAGGGCCTGCGTTCAAGGCACTGGCAACCAAGCTCCGCGGACAAATTGTCAATGTGAGCGCGCCATCGAAGGCGCCCCCAGAGCTGGCGCGGCTCGTGGTCAGAATTGAACGCGGTGTCTTCCAGGTGGGGCTCAACAGGTTTCAGTTCGTCGTTCAGCCGCCGCCCCATATTGAGCAGAGTTACGAGGAGTCGTTGGACTACGCCGCAAACCTCGCAAGGGGCTCACTGGTAGATCTGTACAGTGACGGTCTACCTGAGTTTCAGTGGACGGGCATCGTTACCGCGCTGAATTATCCGGCGTCACACCCAGAGGTTCTGTCTCATCTCGATGCGGTGCGACCAGTTTTCAGTAGGCTTACGACGCTCGATTGGCCTTCCAGCGACCTCGCAAGTTTTTCACTGCGCGTCGGACGCGAAAACAATGGATTCTTTCGAAACTATACCGTCGCTGGATACAGTATGAAGGAGGTGCAGGTGAAAGTTCCGGCCGGACAGCAGTCAGTGAAAATCGATCTTGGTGCGGCCGAGATCAGTGAGTCCGGACTAGGAATCGTTCTTGATGTAAACAGCAGGCCTTCTCAAACCCCCGTCGTGCCCCTGGACGACCTCAATCGCGTTCTCGCTGAGCATCGGAAGGCGTTCGGTACACTTGTTAGCGACCTAAACCTCACGGGCATCCTATGAGCGCGCTCACACTGCATCGAGAAGCTCAGAGCACCGGTTCTACGGTCCTCATGTTCCCGAGTCCACTCCACGGTGCGAGCGAGACCGAAGCGTTCACTCCTCCACCTGCTGCGGCCAACGAGTTCTTTGAGCGACTACGTGCGGCGTTTGACGCCTACGTTACCGAGTCGTTCGTAAGACAGCTACAGGTTGACGGGTCGCGCGTCGACAGCCCGTTTGACGCAGTTTACATCTCCGCGCTGGAACCAGACGAGATTGAAGACGCACCTCGTGCGAGCTTCGCGCTTCATGCTGGCATCGTCGACTTGTCTGACACCATCGAGTTCAACGACGCTTGGGGTGACTGACGTGTTCGTCGGAAGTGACCAGATGGACGCAACTTCACTTCTCCAAGGCGACATCATCGCTGATGTTCACCTTTTGGGCGCGTTAGCCTACCAAGAGATTCTTTTGGGAACGCCCTCTGCTGGGAACGCGGAACCTCAGGCGTGGACTATTCCGAAGGGCCCCATTCGCGGCGACGCGATGGTCCTCTCGCACTCGTGCGAGATCGCAACGGATAATAGCGTCAAGGTAACAAGCATCATCCTTGCACCACTTCGTGACGTCAGTACCGCCACTAAACCTGACCGCCTCGCGGAGCTCATTGAGAGCAACCTGATTGCGAGCACTGCGGCCAAGGCAAGCTATCTCAAGTACTTCTTCGTGGAAGCGAATCCCGCACTCTCGTATCCGAAGGGCGCGGTCGTCGACTTCAGCAAGCTTTTTAGCGTTCGCAAGACGTCGTACGACTACCTACTGGAGCGAAAGTGTCTTGAGCTTTCCGACGACGTGCGGCTGGAGATGTCTCTCAAGCTTGCCCTCTACTTCCATCGCGACGGCTCGAAGAACGCCGCTTGATGCCAGCGTGCCGGGCGGTGATCCACGATAGTGGAGCACCACCACCTAACGAAGCTTGCTGCCGACGGCCACGTTATTGAAGCGCCCGCTGCGCGAGCGCATTTCATTGAGTGTCCACAGCAGAAGCCCACGTCAGTCGCGAGAAATCCACGAAAGGCCCTGACACGCAGGACCCGCCCGCCGACACACCGATCCCCGCCCCGTACCCAGGCTGGCGCCGCCTGCACCTGCTCGCCAGCTGGCTCGTCGTCGCCATCGCCATCGCGCACACGATCGTCGCCGCCCTGACCTTCCGCACCTGGTCCCCCGACGCAGTCTGGTTCCTCGGCACCGGCCTCGCCATCCTCCTGATCGGCACGATGAACCTCACCCACATCGGCCTCGAACCGTGCCGCATGCCCACGGTCCGCTTCGTCCGCGCCGCGAACATCCTGTTCGCTCTCTTCGGCCTCGCATCCTTGCTCGCCGTGCCCGAACCGCAGACGGTCGTCCTCGTGATCGCACTCGTCGCCCAAGTGCTCGCCGGCCGCATCACGCTCCCTGGGCCGACCTAGCTGCGAGCGGTCCGAACGAGGGCCTGCGCTTGCATCGTCATCACACACTCGCCCGCAGCCGTCCACCCATCCCCACGGAACCAACATGCCCAACACCGAATGGTGGCAGCGCGGCCCGATCCCCGACGTCCCCGCCCTCCTGCAGCCCGTCGCCCACACCCTGCTCCAAGTCCGCGAGAGCGTCACCGCCATGGTCGAACCGCTGACGCCAACCGAGTGGAACGCCCGCCCCGCAGGTGTCGCCTCCGTCGCCTTCCACGTCCGCCACATCCCGGGCGTGATCGACCGCCTCTTCACCTACGCGCGAGGCGAAGCGCTGTCCGCCGAGCAGTTCGACGCCATCAAGCGCGAAGGCGATGAAGTCCTCGCGCGCGACATTCCGACAGTGTTGGCCGCGCTAAGCGCTCGCGTGGACGCCGCCATCGCCGAGCTGCGCACCATCGACCCATCCATACTCGGCGACCACCGCGCCGTTGGGAGAGCTCAGCTGCCCTCGACCGTGCTCGGATGCCTGGTGCACGCCGCCGAGCATTCGATGCGGCACGTGGGGCAGCTGTCCGTCACCGCCCGCATCGTGCACGGTGCCGCGGCGTAGCTACGGCGTCTCGCTCGTCACCCAGGCCGTCCACCACAGATCGCGCATCATCCGCGCGCCCGCCGCCAGCCGCGACGCCGCGAACTGCTTCGCGGCCGGGTCCGCGTTGTCGGCGCCGAAGGGCGTGCGCTTGTCCTGCGCGTAGAGCGGCTCGACCAACGCGTTGCTCTCCATGAAGTGCGCGAGCACAGCCGGACGCAGCGCATCGAACACGCGTGGCTCGCGCGGCACGAGCGGCGTGAGGTCCGCCAGCGTGATGCGCGCCTGCACGAACGCGCCTTCGAAGCGCGAATGGAAGCGGTTGTCCGTCGCGTAGCCGTTGGGGTTGGGCCCCACCCATCCGTTGTAATGAATGCTCGTGTGCGCGGGGTTCGACACATCGGCCACGTAGTGGCCGAGCACGCCGGCGTCATTGATGATGCGGATCTCGATCGCGTGGCGCTCCGCAGCGCTCTCGGTGCGTCGCCAGGCGCGGAAGCCGAGGCGCAGACGCTGCGTCAGCTCCAGGATCGCAAAGGGGGCGAGCCCGGCGATCTGCACCCGCACGTTGATGGTGCGCAGCGAGTCCGCAAAGGCGTAGCGGTCGTGCGCGGCGAGGAAGCTCGCCTGACGGTCCGCAGGGATCAGCTCGACGTCGAGGAAATGCTCGGGCGTGCCCACGCCGTCCAGCGCGGGGTCGTGCCCGCTCTCGGCGCGATCGCGCCAACGGTCCGGCTCGGGATTCAGATACACGAGCTGCGCACGCGCCTCACGGAAGAACGCGGGCATCTCGGCGGGGAGCGCGTCGACGGCCGCAGCGGCGGCCGTGGTGTGACCATGTCCACCCCAGCGGCGTGCGCCGAGTCCGGTGAGGAGGAGGACCGCGAGAGCTGGGAGAAGCAGTCGGCGCATCGGGTGGCCCGTGAGGGGTGGACTCAGGATCGGTCTGCGCGAGGCCGGAGACAAAACAAGTACGCATATGCGCCCCCGATAGTTGGAAGCCGCGGGGAACGAAACCCGCGGGAAGCGGACTACTCCGGCGTCAGACGCCCATCCCTCAGGAGACTGCATGTCACTGTTCCGAGCCAGCCTGGCCGTCGCGGCACTCGCCGCCGCGCCAACCCTCGCGGCGGCGCAGGGCTACCCGTTCAGCCAGCGCACCAGCGTCACCCAGCACGTCGCGCACACCCAGATCTCCCTCGAGTACGGCCGCCCGGTGGCCCGTGGCCGCGCGCTCTTCGGCGCGCTCTTCGGCGCGCTCTTCGGCGCGCTCGTCCCGTGGGACTCCGTCTGGCACCCGGGCGCAGACTCGGCGACGACGCTGACGGTCAGTCGCGACATCCTCCTCAATGGCGCGGAGCTCAAGGCCGGTGCGTACTCCGTCTGGCTCATTCCGCGCGGGGCCGGAACGTGGACGCTGATCCTGAATCGGCGGGCGCGCGTGTTCCATCGGCCCTACCCTGGCGCTGACAGCGACGCGCTGCGGCTCGAGATCGCGCCTGAGCAGGGCGCGCACATGGAGTCGATGGCGATCTACTTCCCCAAGGTGCTGCGCGACGAGGCGACGATGCGGATCCACTGGGGGACCACCATACTTCCTGTGGAGATCAAGGC
>CAZGFE010000065.1:0-12236 GCA_964524665.1 uncultured Gemmatimonas sp. | reverse complement strand
AGCGCCTCACGGGCGCGATGGACTCGCATCTTCAGGGCACCGACCGTCGCATCGAGCAGCACTGCCATCTCCTCGTACGACCTTCCTTCCACGTGCTTCATCACGAACGCTTCCCGCAAACTGTCGGGAAGTGCCGTCAGCGCCGTGTCCAGATCGCGCCGCAGCTCCCCGCGGTCCAACTCTTCCTCGGGCGTCTCTAGAGAAGACGGTTGATCGTCCTCCTCGTAACTCAAATGCGTCCTGCGGATGTTCTTCAGCCAGTCCTTGCACCCATTCGCCACGATCCGGAACACCCAGGCGTCGAAGCGCCCCCGGACCTCACCGAGATGGTGGAAGGCCTTGATGAACGACACCTGCAGGATGTCCTCAGCGACATCCGCGCTCCCTGTCATCCCGAACGCATGCCGATACAGCGGGTCGCTGTAGCGCTCGATCAAGATCCCAAAGGAGTTCCGGTCCCCGGCGAGCACGCGGTCGATGACCGCCTGATCGGCGTCGAGTGGGTCGGTCGGCGGAGTTGGCTCTGTCAGTCGTGGAGTCACGCCGTGAGTGTAACTGTTCACTCACGTCGCGGACAGGGCCGCACAGCCGCCAACGCCCCGCTCCACGCAGGTCCGTCGCATAGCAGGGACGAGGACGTCGTCACCTTCGTCACGCGGGGCCGACACCCGACGTCCCGTGCACCCGAAGGAACGCCGCCCATCCGTGCGCGCGCACGGCGGCGCCATGCGCGTCGAGCGTCGGGGGCGGCAGGCGCACCGCCGTATTGCCCTCGGGCGCGATGCCGGTGAGCGGCGAGGCGTTCACCGCCCGCAGCGCCTCGAGCACCGGTGTCACCACGCCGCACGGAACTCCCGCGTCGTCGAGCACGCGGCGCCACTCGTCGGCCGGTCGCGTACGTACGCGCGCCGCGATCGCCGCCACCACGCGCTCACGCGCGGCCACGCGCCCGGCGTTCGTCCGCAGCGCGGCGTCCGCGGCGAGGTCCTGGAGACCCAGTGCACCGGCGCACGCGGCGAACTGCGCGTCACTGCCCACCGCGATCACCAGCGGCCGGTCGCTGGCCTCGAAGGTTTGGTACGGCACCAGATTCGGATGTGCGTTCCCCCAGCGGCGCGGCTCCTGACCCGTGACGAGTGCGTTCTGCGCCACGTTCACCAGTGCGGCAGTGGCGCTGTGCAGCAGGGAGATCACCAGGTGTCGCTCACCTCGCCGATCCCCTGCGAGCGCGGCGAGGATCGCGATCGCCGCGTCCTTGCCGGCCAGCACGTCGGCGAGCGCCACGCCAACCTTCGACGGCGCACCGTCCGCGGGGCCGGTGATCGCCATCCACCCGCTCTCGGCCTGCACGACGGCGTCGTAGCCGGCCCGCGCAGACGCGGCGCCAAAGCCCGTGATGGTGCACCAGATGAGCCGCGGGTGCTTCGACAGGAGCTCACGTGGGCCCAGCGCGTGCCGCTCCAGCGTGCCGGGTCGAAAGTTCTCGATCACGACGTCAGCCTCACCGATCAGTCGCGCGAGGAGCGTCCGGTCCGCCGGGTCGGTGAGGTCGGCGGCGACGCTGAGCTTGTTGCGATTCGTCGAGAGAAAGTAGGCACTCTCGCCGCGCGGATCGAACGGCGGTCCCCATCCGCGCGTCTCGTCGCCGCTCCCGGGACGCTCGATCTTGATGACATCGGCCCCAAGATCGCCCAATAGCATCCCGGCCAGCGGCCCTGCCAAAACCCGCGATAGATCGAGAATTTTGACCCGCTGTAGTGGTAATGTCTTTGTTATGTCGCTCATATGGCTCGTTTATCGACTCCATTCACTGGGCCGAATGATCGAAAATGGCCGTAAATCCGCTCTACTCTGTCACTTGCGTAGACGCCCAAAAATCATATACTTGCGCCCGTTCATCTCCCGCAACACCTCGCAACACGCCCCGGCACCAAGACCACTCGATATGCCAGACACCGCGAAGCCGGCTGACGCCGCCGCTGACTCCAAGCCCGTCCCCCCGAAGCGCAGCCCAGGTCACCGCGGCGCCGACGTTCGCGACACGGTCGCCGAGATGGCCGCCAAGGCGCACGAGATCTCGCTCGAAGCCGGCAGCAAGATGGCTGCGGCCATGAAAGAGGTCGTCGGTGCGGCCGCCGGACTCTCGGCATTCGCGATCGAGAGCGCCCGCGACCTCGTGCAGTTTATGGTCCGGCGCGGTCAGATGACACAGGACGAGGCGGACAAGCTGATCCGCGAAGCCGAGACCGCGTGGGCCAAGTCGCCGCGCGGCAAGAAGGCGCTCGCCGCCGCGGCGAAGAACGCCAAGAAGGCCCCGGCGAAGCCCGCAGCCAAGTCGGCGGCCAAGTCGGCGGCGAAGACGCCCGCGAAGAAGCCCGCAGCGGCCAAGAAGCCGGCCGCCAAGAAGGCCCCGGCGAAGAAGCCCGCCAAGGCGAAGGCAGCAAAGAAGCCCGCGCTCAAGAAGTGAGCGCGGGGAACGCCGATGAGGCGTGACCCGCTTCCTCCGCGCGGTGATGCGCTCGCGCTGACGCGAGCGCTCGTGGCCACCGACTCTCGAAATCCCTCGCTCGCCCCGGACGCGCCGGGCGAGGCGCCCGCGGCCGCGCTCCTCGCCGAGACGCTCCGCGAGTGGGGATTCGAGGTCGATCTCCTCGAGGCCCTCCCCGGGCGACCCAACGTGATCGCCCGGATCGGCGGCGGCGACGGCGGCCGCTCCCTGCTGCTCAACGGGCATCTCGACACCGTCGGCGTCGAAGGCATGACGCACGACCCCTTTGCGCCCGACGAGCGCGACGGACGACTCTACGGCCGCGGCAGCGCCGACATGAAATCCGGCGTCGCCGCCATGTGCGCCGCCGCCGTCCGCGCAAATCAATCGGGACTCGGCGGAGAGGTGATCATCGCCGCCGTGGTGGACGAGGAGTTCGGCAGCGCAGGCACGAAAGCGATCCTCCAAGCGGGCGTGACCGCGCACGCCGCGATCGTCACCGAGCCCACGCGGCTCGCCATCTGCCCGGCCCATCGCGGGTTCGCGTGGCTCGACGTCATCGTGCAGGGCCGCGCGGCCCACGGCTCGCGGTACGACATCGGCGTGGACGCCGTCACGCTCGCGGCGCACGTCCTCGCGGAGCTCGACCGCTATCAGCGGGAGACGCTCGTCACCCGCACGCATCCGCTCCTCGGGCACGCGTCCCTCCACGCCGGCACCATCACGGGTGGCACGGGCATCAGCACGTACCCAGAGCGCTGCGAATTCTCGGTGGAGCGCCGCACCCTGCCGGGAGAGAAGGGGGAGGCATTCGAGGCCGAAGTGCGCGCCGCGATCGACCGCGTGTGCGCCCGGCATCCGGAACTCGACGCCGAGATCCGCCCCGGGCTCGTGCAGGCGCCCAACAGCGTGCCGCTCGACGCACCCATCGTCGCCGCGCTCGTCGCGGCCGCGCAGTCGGTGAAGGTCAGTGCGCCTATCGAGGGACTCTCCTGCTGGACCGACGCGGCGCTCCTCACTGCCGCCGGGATCCCTGCCATTTGTTTCGGACCCGGCGACATCGCGCTGGCGCACGCCGCGGAGGAGTTCGTTCCGGTGCAGGAGATCGCGAAGGCGACGGACGTCCTCACGGCACTCATCGTCGGCTGGTGCGGACCGCGGGGGGTCGCGTGGGGGAGCTGAACCACGGCACCGCGCCGCTTGTCGCGATCTACGCCGACGAATCCTGCCTCGGCAACGGCCAGGCGGGCGACAATCCCGGCGGCGCTGGCGTGCTGATCGAGTTCCAGCATCCGGACGGGCGCATCACGCGCCGGGATCTCTGGGTCAGTGAGCCCGCCACCACCAACAATCGCATGGCGCTCCGCTCGGTGAGCGAGGCCTTCGCCGCGCTCGGCGCCAAGGGGCAGCGCTTCCGCACGGTCTTCACCACGGACTCACGCTATGTGGTGGATGGCATGACGTCGTGGGTGCACGGCTGGGCGCGCGCGGGCTGGAAGCGCAAGACGGGCGCGATCGAGAACCTCGCCCTCTGGCACGACGCGATCCGCGCCGCATCGGCGCATGCGGTAGCGTGGCGTTGGGTCCGTGGTCACGCCGGACATCCGCAGAACGAGTACGCGAACCACCTCGCCACGAGCGCGGCGGCGGACCAGTCGCAGTCGGGCGGTGCCGTCGCGAGCCGGTTCGACGAATGGATCGACGCGCAGCGCTCCGCGGCCAAGTTGAGGGCCGCGCTCGCGCCCTTTCCCGACGCGGAGCGCTTCAAGGCCTCTGCGGCGCTCCCGCGAGTGCAGTAGAGTACGGGCATGGACGCGATCGACCTGCTCTTCCGTCGCCTCGTGCTGGCCGCCCGCGCGGCCGGTGCGCTCGAGCGTCCGCTGGATGTCGGCGAGATCCTCGAGAAGTTCGTGCCCTACCGGCTCGCGCGACGCGACGGCCTGCTCGAGACCAACGACGACTACCTGCACGCGATCATGCGGCTCGTCTCGGGCGAGCGGGCGCTGCTCTTTGCGGATGATCTCATGCAGGACGATCTCGCGAACGAACTCAAGGGGACGAACCCCGACCTCGGGCTCCTGCGCACCTATCTCAACGTGAAAGTGCGGTTGTCCACGCAGGCCATCGAGCGGGTGCTCGCGGGCGACACCGAGATCGATCTGCGCCCCTCGACACCGACACCTGTCATCGCAGAGCCCGTAGTGGAGGAAGCCGCCGCGATCGTCGCAACGGTCGCCGAACGCCAGGAGCCCGACCGGGTAGCCGACGGATGCACGTACTGCGCTCAACCACTGCCGCAGGACCGCAAGGTGCGCTTCTGCCCCAGCTGCGGATTGGACCTGCTCACCAAGCGCTGCGCTGGCTGCAGCGCGGAGATCGAATCGGGATGGAAGTACTGCGTCACCTGCGGTCGCACGGCCGCGTGAGGATCGGGACATCCCACCGCGCCACGCGGTGGGGAGCGCTGGCGTACGCGGTGATCGTCGCCACGACCCTCCTCGCACCCGCAACTGCGGACGCGCAGCGCCGCGGTCGTGCCGACGCCGCACCGGCACCCTCCGCGCAGTGGCCCGTGAAGGTGCGCGAGCATGTGGACCTCTGGCTGCACGGCTTCGCGCTCATTCAGGACGACACGGCCGCCGTCCCACTGTTCGACCGCGGGTACCGCGAGCGGATCACCGTCCTCAAGAACTCGCAGGGCCTGTACACCCCGTTCGACTCCGCGCAGGAGTTCCTCGCGGCGCGCCTCCAGGAGCGTTCCGACCTCAACGGCGCGCAGTTCGTCGCGCTGTACTTCGGCACGTGGGAGGAGATGGTGCAGGCCTTCGACTATTTCCTCAGGGCCGAAGGCGATCCACGGCGCTCCAACAACCGCGACGTGCAGACGATCATCGTCCTGCTCTCCGAATACTTCCCGCGTCCGGCGGACCGGGAGTTCGCGCGCCGATTCATCACCGCGCTCGAGGGCGAACGCGTCCAGTTCCATCGTGCATGGTGGCTGGCGGAGCGGCGTGCGCGCGAGCCGGCGCTGGCCGCGGTCGACTCGCTCTGGCAGCACAGCTGGCGCCCGGCCATGCAGCGCTTCCTCAACCACACGCAGCAGCCCAGCGGCGACATCATCCTCTCGCTCACGCTCGGCGGCGAGGGGCGCGCGCTCCCAGCCGGCAAGACCACGAACCAGTTCGCGCTCGCCTGGCCCCGCACGCGCGACGGCGCCGAGCAGCTGCTTTTCGCGTTCGCGCACGAGGCCATCGGGACCACCGCGCAGGCGGCGGTGAACGACCACCTGACGCCTGCGCAGCAGCGGAGCGGCGCCGGTGCGCGCTACGCGAGCGCGGGACTCGTGCGCGGGGGCGCGCTGCTGGTCGAGCGCATCGCGCCCGGCCTCGGCGTGCGCTACGCGCGCTGGTATCTCGCGCAGATGGGACAAGACGTGCCGGTCGAGGATGCCGCGGCACTCGAGGCGCTCGCACGCGCGTTCCCCATGCTCCCCGAGATGCTGGGCACGATCCAGCGGCAGATCGACCTCGCCTTCACTGGGATCTAGCGATGAGCGAGCACAAGCCGCCCGTGCTGCATCGCGCCGCGCTCGAACGCGTGCTGCTCCGCGCCGCGGAGCTGCAGGCGTCGGGCGCGGACGCGGCGGAGACGCTGACCGAAGCCGAGCTGCACGCGCTTGCCGCCGAGGTAGGCATCACCCCCCAAGCCGTGCGGCAGGCGCTGCTCGAGGAGCGCATGCGCGTCGTGCTGCCGGAGGAGCAGGGGGTGCTCGCCACGCTCGCTGGGCCGGCGACCTTCATCGCGCTTCGCCGGCTCAAGGGGTCGCCGGCCGAGGTGCTCGCCAGAATGGACGCTGACCTGCAGGCGGAGGAGAATCTCAAGGAGCGCCGCCGCTTTCCCGATCGGGTGATCTGGGGGCCGCGCGGCGGATTCGCCGGCACGATTCGCACGCTCACGCGGCTCGACGGTCGCGGCTTTCCGCTCGCACGTGCCGACGAGGTCAGTGCGACCGTGATGGAGGCGGACCCGGGGCACGCACAGGTGCGGATCGAGGCGACGCTGCACACGCGCCGCGCCAAGGCCGCCAAGGCGGGCGTCTTCGCCCTCGTGGGCGGCGTGATCGTGGGCGGCCTGCTCTCCGTGATCACCGTCGCGCTGCCCCTCGCGGTCGTGACGGGAGCGCTCATCGCAGGCTCGGCCGCATGGGTGGCGCGCAAGAACTATCAGCGCGACGCACGCTTCACGCAGTTGGCGATCGAGCAGACGTTGGATCGCCTCGAGTTCGGCACTCCCAGGAAGCGGGCGCTATTTTCCGGGCTGTGAGCGGCTCTCCCACAACCGGTCCGCGTTCCGACTCCCCCCTCCGCATTCGCGAAGCGGAGCGCTTTGCGCACGACATCCTTCCGAGCGTCTCGCGCACGTTTGCCATCAGCATTCGGTTCCTCCCGGGAACGCTGGGCACGGCCGTCTGTTCGGCCTATCTCCTCTGCCGGATCGCGGACACGATCGAGGACGACGGCTCCACGGCACCCGAACGCCGGGCAGCGCTGCTGGAGCAGTTTCTCCGGACGCTCGAGGATCGCGCAGCCGCAGACGCGTTTCCGGCGCTTGCCGCAGCGCTCAAGGGTGACGCGGCGCATCTCGCACTTGTCGCGCGCACGGATCTCGTGCTCGTCCTGTTTCGCACGCTGCCATCCGAGACACAGGCGCGTGTGGCGCACTGGGTGCGCGAGATGGCCAACGGAATGGCGAAGTTCGTCCGCGCGTATCCCGCCGGGATCCGGATCCAGTCGCTCGCCGAGTACAAGGAGTACTGCTACTACGTGGCCGGCACGGTCGGATTCATGCTGACCGATCTCTGGCGCCTGCACGTGCGCGCGATCGGCCGGCCGGAGTTCGATCGCCTGAGCCGCAAGTGTCAGGCGTTCGGCGAGGCCCTGCAGACGGTGAACATCCTCAAGGACATCGCCTGGGATGCGGAGCACGAGAACTCCATCTACATCCCGGCGCAGGAGCTCGCGGCGGACGGGAGCGGACACGACACGCTGCTCTCACCCGGGCATCTCGACCGGAATCATCGGACGGTCGCGCGGTTCATCGACCTCGCCCGCACCGACCTCGACGACGCGCTGGAGTACATTCTGCTCATCCCGCGCCGCGCCCTGGCGGTGCGCGCCTTCTGTGTCCTCCCGCTGCTCTTCGCCTACGCCACCCTGCGCGACCTCTCACTCTCGCGTGCGATGCTGACGCCCGGCGGCGCCGTGAAGATCTCGCGGCGGGAGGTGCGCTCGCTCATGATCGCCGGCGTCGCCGCGGTCCTCAGCAATGGCGCGCTGCGGCGACTCGCGCAGCGCGTCCGGCAGCGTCCCTTCACGCTCGCCTTCGCCGGCAGCTGAATCGACGCCATGTCCAACACGCCACGCATCACGCGCCCGATCGGATTCCGCGGCGTCTTCCGAACCGATCCCGAGGCGTGCGCGGTCTACAGCGAGTCGGCGGGCGTGGTCCGCATGATGCCTCTGGCGGTCGCGGTGCCGCTGACCGCCGACGACGTCGCGACGCTGATGGGATGGGCCGCGGCGAACGGCGTCTCCCTCATTCCGCGCGGCGCCGGCAGCTCCATGGGAGGCGGCGCGGTCGGCGCCGGCGTGATCGTCGACCTGCTGCGGCTCGACACGCTGAGCCTCGTGAACCTCGGCACATGGCGCATCAGCGCGGGGGCCGCCGTGACGCGGGACCGCGCCGAGCTCGCCGCGAACGCAGCCGGTCTGATCTTCCCGGTGGATCCGTCCAGCGGCGCGTTCGCGACCATCGGCGGCATGTGCGCGACCAACGCGGCCGGCGCGCGGGCCGTCAAGTACGGCGCGATGCGCCAATGGGTGCACGCACTCGACTGCGTGTTCGCGGACGGATCGCGCGCGCGGCTCGAGCGCGGCGCGCCGGCGCCGCAGGTGGCGCCGATCAGCCGGTTCCTTCGCGAGGTCGCCCCGCTGATCGCCAAGGCGAACCCCGCGCTGCTGCGTCACGCGGGCGTCCGCAAGGAATCCTCCGGCTACGCGCTCGCCGCGTACCGCGAGAGCCAGGATCTCGTCGACCTGCTCATCGGCAGCGAAGGCACGCTGGGCGTGATCGTCGGCGCCGAGCTGAAGCTCGCCCCGTTGCCAGCCGCCACGGCGGGGGTCCTCGCCGGGTTTCCCGACATCAAGGGCGCCGCCGCGGCGGCCGGGCGACTGGTCTCCGCTGGCGCCAGCGCGGTCGAGCTGCTCGACCGGAGTTTCATCGAGATCGCCGCAAGCACGGGCGACCCGCTCCCCGTCGCACTCCCCACGGGGCTCGAGGCCGTGCTCATCGTCGAGGTCGAGGCCGACACCGACGCGGCCGCGAGTGTGGCCGTTCGCGAGATGGGCGGATGGTGCGAAGCGGGTGGCGCGACGTTCGTGCAGGCGGCGATCGAGCCGCACGAGGAGTCCCGACTCTGGCAGCTGCGCCACGCCGCGAGTCCCATTCTCAACCGCCTCGCCCCTGCGCTGCAGAGCATGCAGGTCGTCGAAGACGGATGCGTGCCACCGCAGCACTTCGCCGAGTACGTGCACGCCGTGCGCCGGGCGCTCGCAGACGCGAACTTTCGCGGAGTGATCTTCGGCCACGCCGGCGATGGCCACGCGCACGTGAACGTCCTCGTGGATGTCACGGAGCGCGACTGGCGCGCGCGCCTCGACCGGCTGGTGCAGATCGTCACGAGCATCGTCGCGCGCCTCGGCGGCACGCTCGCCGGCGAACACGGCGATGGCCGGCTCCGCGCGCCACTGCTCGCCCAGGTCTGGTCGCCCGAGGCGATGCAGCTCTTCGCCGCCACCAAGCGCGCCTTCGATCCGGAGGGCGTCCTCAACCCCGGCGTGATCCTGCCCGCGCCCGGCGCGAAGGCACTGGAGGACGTGAAGTACGATCGCACGCTGCCTCCACTCCCACCCGCGGCACGCACCGCGCTGGATCGCGTCGTGCGCGAGAAAGCGTGGGGCAAGTACCGCCTCGACCTGCTCGGCAGCACACCGCAGTAAGTTTGACCGGACACCTGACACCCGCCACCTGACCCCTGCCGTTCAATGCCAGAGTATTTTTCCGAACCCAGAGTCTCCGTCCTCGCCCGCCCCGTCTTCGCGGAGCCTGCGCATCTCCCGGTGAATTGGATCGGGGAGAGCACCGACGGTGAACGCCTGGCCGAGTTCGCGGGCCGGCTGTGCTACATGAGCCAGAAGAATCCGGCCAGCCGCACTACGCGCGAATACCTCGAGAACATCAAGAAGCAGGGCCACGGCTCGGTGCTGGAGCACGCCAACTACTCGCTCCTCATCGAAGGCGTCTCGCGCTCGCTCACGCACGAGCTCGTGCGGCACCGCGCCGGGTTTGCCTACTCGCAGCTCAGCCAGCGCTACGTGGACGAGTCGGACGCGTCGTTCGTCGTGCCGCCGGCGATCCTGGGGGACGATGCGCTGGTCGCGCAGTGGAAGCAGCAGATCGAGTCGGCGCAGTCCACCTACATCGCGCTGGTGGAGAAGCTGATGGACCGGTACAAGTGGGTGGACGACAAGGTCCACCGGCGGAAGATGGCGCGCGAGGCCGCGCGCGGTGTGCTGCCGAACTCCACCGAGACCAAGATCGTCGTGACCGGCAATGTGCGCGCGTGGCGCACCATGCTCGAACTCCGCTCCAGCGAGGGCGCCGAGTTCGAGATCCGGCGCATGGCGCTCGCCGTGCTCCGCGTGCTCCAGCAGGAAGCGCCGGCGTTCTTCAGCGACTTCGACGTCTACACCGCCACGGACCGCGCCGAGTCCGCGAAGATCAACTACCACAAGGTGTGACCGGGAGCCGCGGCGGAACGGTCACGTCTCCGCCGCACTCTCCTTCGTCACCTTCGCCACCACCTCCGCCGGCGCCTGCTCGAACCCGTGCATCCGGTACTTCACGGTGCCGTACCCGTGCGTGATGCTCTGCAGGCGCGTGGCGTAGAGATGCAGCTCCGCCATCGGCACGACGGCTTTGACGATCGAGCCGGTGCCATCCTCGGCGGGCTCCGTCCCAATGATGTGCCCACGCCGCCCGGAGAGATCGCCCAGCACATCGCCCAGTGACGCGTCCGGTGTGAACACCTCGACGGTCATCAGCGGCTCCAGCAACACCGGCCGCGCCTTCGGCGCTAGCGTCTTGAACGCGAGGATCCCCGCCATCTTGAAGCTCGCTTCGTTGGAGTCCACCGAGTGGTACGACCCGTCGAAGCACTCGACCTCGAAATCCACCACCGGGAACCCCGCGAGCACCCCGCGCTCTGCGGCTTCCTGCACCCCCTTCTCCACGGCGGGGATGTACTGCCGCGGGATCACGCCGCCAGAGATCTTGTCCACGAACTTGTAGCCCGTGCCGCGCGCGGCGGGCTTGATGCGGATCCAGCAGTCGCCGAACTGTCCCTTGCCGCCCGTCTGCTTCTTGTGCCGTCCCTGCCCTTCGGCGGCGCCGAGCAGCGTCTCACGGTACGGCACCCGCGGCGGGCGGAGTGTGGCCTTCACGCCGAACTGACGCTCGAGCCGGGCGAGCGCGACCTCGAGATGCCGTTCACCGAGTCCCTCGATGATGGTCTCGTGCGTCTCGTTCTCGAAGTGCGTCTGGATGGTCGGATCTTCGTCGTGGATCCGATGCAGGCCCATCTGCAGCTTCTCCTCGTCGGCGCGCGCCGTGGCTTCGATCGCGAACGAGACGAGCGCGTCCGGGAATGGGATCGCCGGCATCCGCACCGGATGCTTCTCCGTGGAGAGCGTGTCGTTGGTGTGTGTGTTCCGCAGCTTCGCGACGCACCCGATGTCGCCGGGGTACAGGCGCGGCACCTCCGTGCGATCCTTTCCCTGCGGCACGGCGAGGTGCGAGAGCTTCTCGGGCGACGACCGCGTGGCGTTGTAGACCTCGGCGCCGTTGGCGATCACGCCGCTGTACGTGCGAAAGTACGTCACCTCACCCACGTGCGGCTCGCTGGTCGTCTTGAAGACGAGGGCGGTGAACGGCGCATCCTCACGCGGGTGCACCTCGACCACGCGGTCTCCCTCGGCCCCGTGCAGCGCGTGGAGCTCCTCCATGTCGTACGCGCTCGGCATCAGGTGGACGAGCAGGTCGAGCACGGTGCGCACGCCGTACGTGAGTTGCGAGGAGCAGCAGAGGAGCGGGAAGAGTTCGGCGCGCTTCATTGCCTCCTTCATGGCCGCCATCTCGTCGTCCCCCGCGAGTTCCTCACCTGCGAAGAAGCGCTCGAGGAGCGCGTCGTCCGTCGCGGCGACGGCTTCGACGAGCTCGGCGTGATAGCGCGCGAAGCGCTCCTGCTCGCTCGCGGGGATCGGCGCCTCCTCGTACTCGCCCGACTTGGTGCCGGGCTTGAAGAGGTGCGCCTTCTTGGTGAAGAGGTTGATGATCCCCTTGAAGCCCGCGCCTGACCCGATCGGGATCTCGACCGGGATGACTTTCGGGGTGAGTCGTGTCTTGATGGATTCGTAGGCGGCGTCGAAGTCCGCGTTCTCCTTGTCCATCATCGCCACCACGAACAGCACCGGATCCTTCCGCTTCACCGCCTCGCGAAACATCCGCTCCGTGCCGACCTCGACCCCGCCGGTGGCGCCGACCGCGACGAGGGCGCCGTCCGCCGCCACCAGTCCTGCGATCGCGTCGCCGGCGAAGTCCGCGTACCCGGGCGTGTCGAGCAGGTTGATCT
>CAZGFE010000064.1:0-12377 GCA_964524665.1 uncultured Gemmatimonas sp. | reverse complement strand
CGCCAAGCCGATGATCGACGTGCTGCAGGCGATCAACGACGTCGTGATCGTGATCGTCGGCATCGCCATGAAGATCGCGCCCTATGGCGTGGCGGGCCTGATCTTCGGCGTGACGTCACGCTTCGGATTCGCACTGCTCAAACCACTCGCAGGCTACGTGACCGTGGTGATGAGCGCGCTGCTGCTGCACACGTTCGTGAATCTCTCGCTCATCCTGCGGTTCATCATCGGAATCAATCCGGTCGTGTACTTCTCGCGGATCAAGGGCGCGCTGGTCACGGCCTTCTCCACGAGTTCGAGCTCCGCCACGCTGCCGGCCGCGCTCTCAGCGGCACAGACCAACCTCGGGATCCCGCCAAAGATCGCCGGCTTCGTGCTGCCGCTCGGTTCGACGATGTGCATGAACGGCACGAGCATCTTCGAAGGGATCACGGTGATCTTCCTCTGTCAGGTGTTCGGCGTGGACCTCTCGCTCGGCGGCATGGTGGTGGTGATCGTGATGAGCGTCATCACCGCGATCGGCGCGGCGGGTGTGCCCGGGGGCTCGATCCCGCTGCTGGTCGGCATTCTTGCCATGATGGGCGTGCCGGGCGAAGGCATCGCGATCGTCCTCGGCGTGGACCGGATCCTCGACATGACGCGCACGGTCACGAACGTGGCGTCCGACATCTCGGCGACGGCCTTCGTCGCCAAGCGCGAAGGGACGTGGGATGCGAGCATGATCCCGCCGGCGAGTACGCAGGCGGCGTAGGTCGCAGGACGAGCGACCTGCGTTCACCACGAAGACACGAAGGCACGAAGACGGCGCGGGCCCCGGCGAGTTCCTATCGTCGGGGCCCGTGCCTCATTCGTGCGCGTGCATTCTTCGTGTCATCGTGCCTTCGTGGTGAAAAAGTACTCAGGCCTTCACCAACGCCAACGCCTGCTTCACCGCACCCCGCGCCGGGACCACATCCTCGGCGTGCAAGTGCGACCCCGGCACCGCGCTCTTGAGCCGGTGTTCCACGAGGCGGCGGAGGAACGAGCCGCGCTGCAGCAGGCCGCCCGCGAGCGCCACGGGCACCGCCGCGCGCTCGTCCGTGAAGAGCTGCCGCGCCAGCGTGCGCACGTGAAGCACCAGCTCCTCGGCCGCGAGCGTGCACAGCGAGTTCGCCCGCAGGTCCCGGTCCGCCGCCAGCGCCATCACGTGGTTCGCGAGCGCCGCCAAGTCCTTCGGCTCGGCATTCGCCGCCCACGGGATCAGATCGTCGATGGACTCCAGCTCGAGCGCCGTCAACACCGCGCCCACGAGGCGCGTTTCGGGCTCGCGCTCGTCGTGCGACGAGGTGACCACGCTCAGCGCCCGTCGGCCGATCCACGCGCCGCTGCCCTCGTCGCCCGCGTTGGGGCCCCAGCCGCCGCAGCGGCGGAACGTGCCCGTCGGGCCGCGGCCGAACGCTACGGAGCCGGTGCCCGAGATGAGGAGGATCCCGGACCCATCCGTGCCAAAGGCATCCGTGAGCGCGATCTCCGCATCGGGCACGACCGTCACCTCGTCGGCGAGGCCTTCACCCTGCAACGCCCGAGTGAGCGACTTCCGCTCCTTCTCGCGGCCGGTGCCCGCCACGCCCGCCACGATGTGGCTCGGGCGGTCGGTGATCTCCGCCGCCGCCAGCGCATCGCGCACCAGCGCGCCGATGATCTCCGCCGAGGCGAGCGCTTCTCCCGGCCGGACCGCACTCGCGTCACCGACGACGGAGCCCAGCTCCTTGCCGCGGCCGTTCGCGACGATCACGTGGGTCTTGCTGCCGCCACCATCCACACCGACGACGATCGAAGAAGCCTGAGGCATTGCGAGAAGAGTCCGGGTCAGGTCGCCGCGCCCGGAGGCTCCGGACGCGAGAGGGAGGAGAGGATCCCGGTCACGAGCGTGACGCCCGTGCCGATGAGAACGAACCACGGCCACGCGATGCCGGAGAAGCGCACCACGGCGACCATCACCAAGATACCCACCGTCATCCCCAGGATGGCATCCACCTGACTGGCGCGCGGCCAGAAGAGCGCGAGAAAGAATCCGCCGAGCAGCCCGCCATACGTGAAGCTCGCGATCGAGAGCGCGATGATCACCACGGGCGTGCCCTGCTGCCGGTAGAGGAGCGCGCCGCCGATGAGGACCAGCGCCCACACGAACGTGAACCGCCGCGAGAGCTTGAGCCCCTCGGCGTCTCCCGGGGCGCCGAACAGGGGAACGTAGAGATCGTGCAGGGTCGCCGCCGCCAGGGCGTTCAGGGAGCCGGACATCGTGCTCATCGCCGCAGCCAGGATCGCCGCGATCACCACGCCCGTGAGCCCCGCGGGCATGCCGTCGATGATGAAGCTCGGGAAGATCTGATCGGGGGACGTGAACGTGGCGTTGCCGTAGTACGCCCAGAGTCCAATGCCGATGAGCAGAAAGAGCGCGAACTGCGCGATCACCACCACGCCGCTGCCGATCAGGGCGCGCCGCGCGTCCTTGAGTGAACCTGCCGCCAGCAGGCGCTGCACGATGATCTGGTCGGCACCGTGGGAGGCCATGGCCAGGAATCCACCGCCCAGCAGGCCTGCCACAAGCGTATGCGGGCGGTCGAAGCCGAGCGTGAGGTCGAACACGCGCAGCTTGCCCTCGGCGCCGGCGATCTGGAGGATCGTCGGCCAGCCTCCTTCGAGCCCGCGGCCCAGCAGCACCACGGCAGCGATCCCGCCGCCGAGATACACGGCCGTCTGCAGCACATCGGTCCACACGACCGCGCGCATGCCGCCGTGGTACGTGTAGAGCACGGTGCAGGCGCCGAGGACGAGGATCGCCGCGGGCGCGGTCCACGCGGCGGGGAGCACGCCGCCCAGAATGAGTGCCACTGGGATCGCCGTGGCGAAGAGCCGCACCGAGTCGCCGAACGCCCGCGTGATCATGAAGGTCACGCTCGCGAATCGGCGCGTGCCGAGCCCGAAGCGCTGTTCGAGCAGCGCGTACGCCGTGACGAGCTGCCCGTCCACGTAGCGCGGGAGGAGCGTGTAGGCGATGACGATGCGGCCGAGGAGGTATCCGGCGGCGATCTGCAGGAAGGTGAAGTCGCCGAGGTAGGCCAGTCCCGGGATCGAGATGAACGTGAGCGCGCTCGTTTCGGTCGCGACGATGGAGAAGAGCACCGCCCACCACGGAATACTCCCATTCGCCACGAAGTAGTCGCGCGCGTGCTTCTGCCCCCGGCCGAGCCAGACCCCCAGCAGGGTAGTGCCCGCGAGGTAGGCGACGAGGATCGTCCAGTCGAGCGGCGTGAACCCGGAGGAGGTCATGGGGAAGGCGAGGGGGGGAAACGACGACGGGCGCCCCGAGAGGCGCCCGTCAACTTATCACTGGAGGAGCGGTTACGCGGAGAAGCTGCTACCGCACCCGCACCCGCCGGTCGCGTTCGGATTCTTGAACGTGAAGCCCGACCCCTGCATCGACGTCACGTGGTCGATGATGACGCCGTTCAAGTACTGCATCGAGAACGGGTCGACGAACAGGTTGTAGCCCGCCTGCGGCAGCACCGTGTCGTCATCGGCCGGCTTGTCCTCGATCAGCAGGCTGTACTTGAAGCCGGAGCATCCGCCCGGCTGCACGCTCACGCGCAGACCACCGACCTCAGGCGCGACGTTCTCCGCCGCCATGAACTTCTTCACTTCAACGCTGGCCGCATCCGTGATGCTGACCGCGACCTCAGGCGCATTCATCGTGCTCATCAGGTCCTCCGAAGGTTCAGTCGGCGCCGCGGCGACCGCCGCGCATCCATCCCTGAAACACCAATGGGGAATATAGGGTTCGGAGTTCCAGAGGCAAGCGGCTCCGACCCGGAATACCCTCCGGTCACGGGGTCCCGCGCGAGGACTGCTTTGCCGCCGCGGCACGCGTCGCCGCCCCAACGGTCAGGTCGGCGATCGTCGTCCGCACCGGGCCGATCCGCGAGTTCGCGCGGGTCGGATTCACGCGGTTCGTCAGCAGGATCACGAAGAGGTCATTGGCGGGGTCGATCCAGATCGACGTCCCGGTAAAGCCCGTGTGCCCGAAGGCGGGTGCGCGCATGCGCGTGCCCGCCGAGTTCGTGCGGTTCGGGGTCTCCCAACCGAGCGCCCGATGGGAGAAGGTCGAGTCCTGGACCTTCGTGAACTCGGCAATCGTCTGCGGACGCACGATCCGCGCGCCTTCCAGCTCGCCGCCGTTGAGCATCGCGCGCGCAAAGCGCGAAAGGTCCGCCGCCGTGCTGAACAGTCCGGCGTGGGCGGAGACCCCGCCCAGTCGGAATGCGTTCTCATCGTGCACCTCGCCGCGGAGGTGCCGGCCGCGCCAGGGATCCACTTCGGTGGGCGCGATGCGGTCGATGTCCTCGGGGGAGGGGTGGTAGCGCGTGTCGCGCATTCCCAGCGGCCGGAAGATGTACCGGTCGAGATACGCGTCGAGCGGCGCGTTCGCGACGCGCTCGACGATCATGCCGGCGATGATGGCCCCGAGGTCGGAGTACACGTAACGCGCGCCCGGCACGGTGTCGAGCGGCGTGGCGAGTACGAGCTGGCGCGCCTCGCCGGCGGTCTCGACCTCCCGGTATAGTGGGCGCAGCGCCGGCAGGCCCGAGCTGTGCGTCAGCAGGTGCCGCACCCGCACCTGGGACTTCCACTGGCCCTGCCATTCGGGGATGTAGCGCTGCACCGGGGCATCGAGCGAGACGCGGCCCTGCTCGACCAGCTGCATCATGGCCGTGGTCATTCCCACGACCTTGGTGAGCGAGGCGATGTCCCAGATCGTCGCGGAGTCGGGCACCGGCGCCGTCTCGGAGCGATCGATCCGCCCCACCGCGACCTGCGCGACGATGCCCGTCCGCGTGCCGATCACCGCGATCCCGCCGGGAAACACCGAGTCGCGCACGGCGCGGGTGAGCACGGCGCGCAGCGAGTCGGTCACCGGTCCGGCCCACAGGGGCAGCGGAGCGCTCTGCTGCACACCCGCGACGAAGAACCCCGGCAGCGTGATGGGTGCGGTGCCCCGGAAGGGAATGCGGCCGATCACTGCCCGCGCGGCGGCGCGCTCGACCGCGTCTCCGCGCCCGAAGGCGGCCACGTAGCCGGTCACCCACGGGAACTCACGCAGCACGTACGGATTCGAGAACGCCACGACCGTCACGGGTCGCCGCGTCGCCACGGAGTCGATCCACTTGGCGATGTGCTCGCCCACCGCGAAGCGACCCTCGCCTTCGATCGTCCGGACGAACGTGGCCACCACCAGGCGCTCCCCCGGCAGCAGCAGGGAGTCGAGCCGCGCGCGCGGCGTGCCGGGGTTGATGCGCGCCGAGCGCAGGCGGGCCATCCCACTCCGTACTTCGGCGGTGAAGACCCGGCCGGCGGCGAGATCGCTCTCTCCACTGAACGTCAGGAGCAGCGTGGGCGCGCCCGTGTTCAGCGGCAGCTGACGGTCGTCGTCGCGCAGCAGTGTGATCGCGCCGTCGGCGATCGTCTGCGCCAGCGCGCGGTGCTGCGCGCTGCCCACGGTCGCGCGCAGCGAGTCGAGCGGGACGAGCGGCCGCTGGATGGCGCCGCTGCGCAGCTTGGCCTCGAGGATCCGCCGCACCGATGCGGCGATGCGCTCCTCGGGGATCTCACCGCTCTGCACCGCCGCGACCACCGCGTTGATGGCGCGCGGGACATCCGGCGGCATGAGGAGAATGTCCGCGCCGGCCTTCACGGCGCGCACCGCGCTGGTCTCGATCCCGTAGCCAGCGCCGATGCCCCGCATGTCCATCGCGTCGGTGACGATCAGGCCTTGAAAGCCGAGCGAGTCACGGAGGAGCTCGGTGAGGATGCCCGGCACGAGCGTCGCCGGCGTGGAGTCGCCGGAGATCGCGGGGAGCGCGATATGCGCGCTCATCACTGCCGCCACCCCGGACGCGATCGCCGCGCGGAAGGGCACGAGCTCCACCGCATTCAGCCGCGCGCGGTCCACCTTGATGATCGGCAAGGCGAGGTGCGAGTCCACCTCGGTGTCGCCGTGTCCTGGAAAGTGCTTGGCGGTGGCGAGCACGCCCGCGCTTTGCACCCCCTCGATGAACGCTGCACTCAGCGCGGCCACCGCTCGCGGTTCCTCGCCAAAGGCGCGGACGTTGATGACGGGATTCCGCGGATTGTTGTTCACGTCCACCGTGGGCGCGAAGGCCACGTGGATCCCGACCGCGCGTGACTCGAGTCCCGTGATGCGTCCGGCAGCGCGAGCGGCGTCGACGTCCCGGGTGGCTCCGATGGCCATGTTGCTCGGCAGGACCGTGGCGTTGCCGGCGGCCAGGAGCCCGGGTGCGAAGATCCCGCCCTCGAGGCGCCCCAGCCCCGGCTCGACATCGGACGCCACGAGCAGCGGCAGCGGCGCAAGTCGCTGCAGGGCGTTCAGCTTCTCCGCCACCTCGATCGGCGAACCGAGGGACATCACGACGCCTCCCACCCGGTCGCGACGCACGTGCTCCGCGGCGCGGATGAACGCGCTGTCGCTCGTGCTTGTATAATCCCCGAGCACCCAGACCATCACCATCTGCGCGACCCGGTCGCGCAAGGACATCTCCGCGATCGTGCGATCGATCCACCGCTCCGCACTGGCAGGGAAGGGCGCCGTCATCGAGGGATCGAGGTCCCGGATCGAGAACGGCACGGCCACCGGATCCTCGGCCGCCGGGCCGAGGATCGTCGTGCGCGCGGGGCGAGCACTGGTCGGCGTGACGCAGGACGTACCGAGGCCAAGCAGACCCAGGACCAACAGCGGAGTGCGCGCGTGACGGATCACGAAAGTTCCAACGTGAAGGTGAGGCGCCCCGCGCGTTGGCCGCGCGTCGTCGCCACGCTGCTGCTGTGCGCCGTCGGAGCGGCGTGCGTGCGAGCGCCGCGCGCCCAGGAGCCAGGCACGCGCACCGCCGCGCGAGAGCGGGAACCGGTGCGCGTGCGCCCCGGGATCACGGTGCTCCTGGAGGACTCGCTGGGATTGATCGCGGGAAAACGCATTGCCTTATTGACGAACCAGACGGGGGTGGACGCCACCGGCGCGTCTGACGTGGACCTGCTCCAGCGGGATCCGCGGGCGGTCGCCGCGGGCGTCACGCTGGTGCGGCTTTTCTCGCCCGAGCACGGGATCCGCGGCACCGCCGACCGTCCCGACCTGCCCGACGAGCTGGACCGCCGCTCGGGACTGATGGTCCACTCGCTGTACACCACGGAGTCGGTTCCGCCGCCGGATTCACTGCTGCGTGATCTGGACGCCTTGGTCTTCGACCTGCAGGACATCGGGACTCGCACGTGGACGTATGTCGGTGTGATGGTGTACGCGATGCGCGCCGCAGCGCGCGCGGGCATCCCCTTCGTCGTGCTGGACCGACCCAACCCGCTTGGCGGCCGCGTCGAGGCGCCGCTGCTCGACAGCGCGCTCGCGAATCCGCTCGATCCGACGCCGACGCTGCGCGGGCAGGCCTATGCATTATATCCGGCGCCCCTGCGGCATGGTATGACGATGGGAGAACTCGCGCGCCTCTTCGCGGGAGAACTGTCCATCCCCGTGCGATTGCACGTCGTGCCCGCCGCCGGGTGGCGCCGCGACCTCTGGTGGGAGGAGACGGGCCTGCCGTGGGTCGTGCCCTCGCCGGCGATGGTGTCTACGACGAGCGCGCTGCTGTATCCGGCCCTCGTCGCGTTCGAGCGCGCCAATCTCTCGGTGGGCCGCGGCACGGACCTCCCGTTCCAGCAGCTGGGCGCCCCGTGGCTCGATGCCGATGCGCTGGCGCGGCTCCTCAATGCGCGAAGCCTGGCCGGTGTGCAGTTCGAGTCCGTGCGGTTCACGCCGAACGCGCCGACCGACGGCAAGTTCGGCGGGCGCTCAGTCCCCGGCGTCCGCGTCGTCGTGACGGATCGCGACCGGCTCCAGGTCGGCCGATTGGCCGCCACGCTGCTCTGGGGGGTGGCGCGGGTCGCGCCGGATTCGCTTCGGATCACCGAGCGCGGCTGGGACCTGCGCTTCGGCGACGCGGCCGCCCGCGTGGCGCTCGTGGGTGCCGCCGACCCGGACGACGTGCTTGATCGCATGCAGCCGGCCCTCGCCGCGTGGCAGCAGCGGATGCGGCGATACCTCATCTACCGATGATGGGGCTCTGGCGGGCGATCCGCGCGGGCTACCTCCGGCTGACCGAGCCGGTGATCGCGTGGTGCGTCGCTCGCCGCATCTCGCCGAATGTCCTCACGGTGCTGGGGACGCTCTGCTGCGTGGTGACCGGCGTGTTCTTCGGCGCCGGATGGATCCGGACGGCCGGGTGGACCCTCGGCCTCACGGCATTCTTCGACGTGATCGACGGCGAGGTCGCGCGGCGCTCCGGCCGCAGCAGCACGTTCGGGGCGTTCTTCGACTCGACGCTCGACCGCGTGGCCGATGGTGCGATGTACGGGGGACTCGTCTACTTCTTCGCCGCGCCTGGACCGCATCGGTCGATGCCCATGCTCGTCGCCGCGTTGATCGCCCTTCTCGCGACGCAGGTCACCTCATACACCCGCGCCAAGGCCGACGTGCTCGGCGTGGACCTCAAAGGGGTCGGCACCCTCGAGCGCCCGGAACGGTTCGTCCTCCTCGCCGCGCCCCAAGCATTCTTCGGTCTCGCGTTCGGCGGCTGGGTGCTGCGCGCCGTGGTGATCCTCCTTGCAGCCAGCGGCACGTGGACCGTGATCCAGCGCGTGCGGCACCTCGCCCGCAGCGCGGCCTGATCCCAGCGGTTCTCCTCGCGCGCTCCCCGTGGCTAAGTTTGAGGCGCGGTCGGCGGGACCCCCTCTTCTGACAGGATCACGCGTGCGAAGTCTGCAGATGTCCAGGATGCGTCGTTGGATGCGTCGAAGCGGTCCGCTGGTCCTCGCGGCCGCGGCGCTGAGTTGCGGCCCGCCGCCCGACGCTGGCGTGATCCGCCTCTGGACGGAGGAGTTCGAGATCCGCCTCACCGCCGACGTGATGCCGCCGCGCGCGCTCGAGCGGATCACGTACACGGCGGTCATTCGCCACAAGGACACGCGCGAACCCATCGCGGGCGGCGAAGGACGGATCTTCGCCACCAATGCGGATCGAAAGACCGTCTGGAACGGCTTCACCTATGGCCCCGAGGTCGGGACGTATCGCACCACCCTCACGTTCGTGACCTCCGGTGAATGGGCGATGGGCGTCCAGTTCCGTCGCGACAGCGCCAAGGTCCTGCAGCGCACGCTCGACTGGCGACAGACCGTGCTGAACGAACGTATCGATGGCCCCACCACTGCCACTCCTCAAGCACCCTGATCCCGATGCGCCACTTTCATCGCACGTCGCTGGCCCCGGATGCCGTGCTCGCCACGGCTGACGCCTTCTTTCCCACGATCGGGATGATCCCGGCCGGATCCACGCATCGCACGCGCACCTACAAGGGCTCGGTCGGCGAGCCGGCGGCGCCGGCGCAGCTCACGGTCAGCGTCCGAATGGAAGGGGGGCACTACACCTTCATCGAAGCGGAGAGCGACCAGACGGGCGAGAGCCGACTCGATCGCAACATCAAGAAGTTCTTCGTGCAGGTGCACACGCAGGTGGATCCCGCGCACGCGTTCGCGCCGTCGTACTGATGAGTGAGCGCAGAGGCCGCCCGGCCGGCGGCCGGGCGGCAACACACCTCGGCGAGGCGCTGAGCCTCGAGCGAAAGCTGGAGCTCTACTACTGGATGCGGCTCACCCGGACGCTCGAGGAGCGTCTGGTGGCGCTGTATCGCCAGACCAAGGTGGTCGGCGGCCTCTTCCGTTCGCTCGGCCAAGAGGCCGATGCCGTCGGCTCGGCGTTCGCGCTTGAGCGGCGGGACATCCTCTCGCCGCTGCTCCGCAATCTGGGCTCGATGCTTGTCAAAGGCGCGACCCCGGTGGAGATCCTCCGCCAGTACATGGCCAAGGGGGACTCTCCGACCCGAGGGCGTGAACTCAACATCCACTTCGGGGACACCGAGCGGGGATTCATCGGCCAGATCTCGCCCCTGGGCGACATGGTGCCGGTGATGGCCGGGGTCACGCTGACCTTCAAGATGCGAGGTCAGGATCGCGTGGGCCTCGTGTATCTCGGCGACGGCGCGTCGAGCACCGGCGCCTTCCACGAGGGGATCAACTTCGCGGCGGTGAATCGCCTGCCGCTGGTCGTGATCATCGAGAACAACGGGTACGCCTACTCCACACCGACCGCCAAGCAGTCGGCCGTGAAGCAGTTCGTGGACAAGGCCATCGGCTACGGCGTGTACGGTGAGCAGGTGGACGGGAACGACGTGCTGGCCGTCTACGACTGCACCAAGCGCGCGGTCGACCGCGCGCGCGCTGGTGAAGGGGTCTCGCTCCTCGAGTTCATGACGTTCCGCCGCCGGGGCCACGCCGAGCACGACAACCAGATGTACGTGCCGCCCGGACAGATCGAGCAGTGGGCCTCGGAGAACGATCCGATCGATCGTTTCCATCGGGTGCTGGTCGACCGCGAACGGGTGCCGGCGGCCGACATCGCGGCGATCGACGCGCGCGTGGTCGCCGAAGTGGACGCCGCGACGGATCTGGCCGAGGCGTCGCCAACGCCCGCGGCATTGGATGCCCTCGTCGGAGTCTATGCGGACCCGCCGGCCGAACGCCCACTGTGGTACCGGGACGGCGCCGACGTCTCGACGCTCGGCAAAGAGCGGCCCGAAGGCTGGGGCACGTGGGACGCGTCGAAGGGGGCGAGCAGCTGATGGCCGAGATCACGTACCTCGAGGCGATCCGCGAAGCGATCGACGAAGAGATGGCCCGCGATGAGAACGTGTTCATCATGGGGCAGGACATCGGTGTGTTCGGCGGCGCGTTCAAGGTCACCGAGGGATTGCACGCCAAGTACGGCGAGGCGCGGGTGATGGACACGCCGGTGTCCGAGATCGCGATGGTTGGAGCGGCCGCCGGAGCGGGGCACATGGGCATGCGGCCGATCGTCGAGCTGCAGTTCATCGACTTCATTGCCAACGCGTACGACATGCTCACGAACTACGTCGCGACCGCGCGGTACCGCGCGTTCCTCCCGTGCCCGATGGTCGTGCGCGGCCCGAGCGGCGGCTATGTCCGCGGCGGGCCGTTCCACTCGCAGAATCCCGAGGCGGGCTTCATTCACACGCCGGGACTCAAGGTCGTGTATCCCTCGACGGCCGAGGACGCCAAGGGCCTCATGAAGGCGGCGATCCGCGACGAGGACTGCGTGCTGTTCTTCGAGCACAAGTATCTCTACCGGCGCATCAAAGGCGTGATGCCGGAAGGCGACCACGTCGTGCCGATCGGCAAGGCGCGTGTGGCGCGCGAGGGCACGCAGTTGTCGATCATCACGTACGCGGCCACCGTGCATAAGGCGCTCGAGGCGGCGGAACGGCTGGAGCGCGAGGACGGGCTCTCGGTCGAAGTGCTCGACCTGCGCTCGCTCGCGCCGCTCGACGACGCCGCGATCATCGCCACGGTGCAAAAGACCAACCGGGTGCTCATCGTGCACGAGGACACTCGCACGGGCGGCATCGCCGGCGAGCTGACCGCGCGCATCAACGAGCACTGCTTTGCGTTCCTCGACGCGCCGGTGCTGCGGGTGACGGCGCACGACATTCCGCTGCCGTACGCCCCGGCGCTCGAGGATTTCGTGCTGCCTCAGACCGACGACATCGTGTTGGCCGCGCGGCGGCTCGCGGCGTGGTGACCGCGCCCGGATCGCCGCCCGAGGGCGCCGCGCACGCGCCGATCGAAGCACCCTCGCGCTTGCGGGTGGTCGCGATCGGGTGTTTCATGGCGTGGGTGGGCGGCTTCTCGGGCGCCATGATCGCCGTGCTGGTCTCCAAGGGGGTCGCGTTCTTCGTGCGCGCGCCCGCCTGCGACGGCATTCCGACGTGCAACTGGTACATTTATGCGGCAGTGGGGGCGGCCATCGGAGCGCTCACCTTGCCTTGGCTGGTGGTGGGGACGCTCCGGCGTCCGCCCGCTGCGCCACCGACTTCTGACGACAAGTCCTGACCGAGGGTGCTGGTATGGCTCGAGTTGATGTGATCATGCCCCAGATGGGCGAGTCGATCGCCGAGGGAACGCTCTCGCGGTGGCTCAAGAAGGTGGGCGACGAGGTGAAGCGCGACGAACCGATCTTCGAGATCTCCACCGACAAGGTGGACGCGGAGATCCCGGCGCCGAGCGCGGGCGTGCTGGCGGAGATCATCGTGCAGGAAGGCACCACGGTGCCCGTGAACGAGGTCGACGCGCGGATCGAGACGGAGAAGGGGGCGGCGATCGCGCCCGCCGCGGCGGCGCCCGCGCCGGCGGCCGCGCCCAAGTCC
>CAZGFE010000063.1:0-12574 GCA_964524665.1 uncultured Gemmatimonas sp. | reverse complement strand
CCGAGATCGTGAAGGAGGCCGTGGGCGAGGAGAGCGAGATCATCTTCGGCGCGGTCAACGAGCCGGCGATGCAGGGCGAGGTGCGGGTGACGGTGATCGCGACGGGCTTTGCGAAGCGTGGGCTGGGCTCGATGGTCTCGCCCTCGCGCACGAGCACGCCGGTGATCCCGCTCGACCCCGCCGCTCGTGCCTCGCGTCCGCTCGGACAGCCGGCCGGGAACGCGGTGCCGGCGCCGCGTGCGCGGCCCTCGGTGCGTCCCATGGAAGATCTCTCCGATCTTGAGATCCCGACGTTCATTCGGAGGCAGATGGACTGATGAGTCCGCGCATGATCCGGCTCATCACCGGCGCGGTGGTCGCAGTACTTGCGATCGCCGCGCTACGACTCCCCGCCCCCACGGTGGGGAATCCGGCCAACGTGCTCTCCGTGCTGCAGCCGGATCTGAGCAAGTGGACCACACACGACACCCTCGGCAGCGGTGAGACCCTGAGCGCGCTGCTCACGCGCCGTGGCCTGGCCGCGAGTGAGGCCTACAAGGTCATCACGGCGGCAACCCCGCTGGATCCGCGCCGCGTGCCCGCCGGGATGCCGATCGAGGTGCGAGGCGACACGACCGACCCCCGCCCCACGGAGATCCGCTTCCAACTCGCCGTGGACCGGATCGTGAAGCTCGCGCGCGATGGCGACATCTGGTCGGCGAGCGAAGAAAAGCTCCCGTGGACCGTGGACACGGTGCTCGTGCGCGGCGTGGTGAAGAGTTCGCTATATGAGGCCGTCGCCGAGGGGTCGCGCGAGGTGCTGCCGCGCCGCGCGAGCGAGGAGCTGGCCTGGAATATCGCCGACATCTACGAGTATCGGATCGACATGTCCCGCGAACTGCGTGAAGGGGACGAGGTGCGTGCGCTCTTCGAGCGGATGGTCGCGCCCAACGGCACCGTCCGGATCGGCGGCGTGATCGCCGCTGGGCTGCAGCGCGCCGGGACCGAGGTGCAGGCGTTCCGCATGGAGAAGGACAATGGCCGGAGCCGCTACTACGACCAGCAGGGACGGTCGCTCGCGTCGTCGTTCTTGCGCGCGCCGGTCTCCTTCCGCCGCATCTCCAGCACGTTCGGGCGTCGCAAGCATCCCGTGCTTGGTACTTGGCGTCAGCACCAGGGCATGGACTACGCGGCGGCCTCCGGCACGCCGGTCCGCAGCATCGGGGACGGCACGGTGATCTCTGTGGGCCCCAATGGCGGCTACGGCAACCTGGTGGAGATCCGGCACCCGAACGGCTTCGTCACGCGGTACGGCCATCTGAGCGGCTTCGCATCGGGGATCCGCCGCGGCACCCGCGTCGAGATCGGCCAGACGATCGGCTACGTGGGGATGACCGGCCTCGCCACCGGCCCGCATTTGCACTTCGAGGTGCTCGTGGGCGGCCAACACCGCGACCCGCGGCGTGCCCTCGACGTGGGCTCCGGGCCGGCCCTCTCCGGCGGCGATCTCGAACTCTTCGAGCGGATCCGCGGCGTGACGTCGTTCGCGCTCGAGCAGCCGAGCGGCGTCGTCCGCGCCTTCGGCAACTAGGCCGAGCGGGGCTGCAGTGTCCGCGCGCGCCGTGTTCGCGTTGCGCGCCGTCGCGGTGACCACGGTCGCCGCGTTGCTCCTCAACGTTCCGCTGGGCTGCACGCAGCCGCTGGCGCCCTGGGTGGTGCTCGACGCGTCGGAGAGCTGGCTGGCCAGCGGCGGGTCCAGCGCGTGGGACTCGGCGCGCGCGGTGGCGGACTCGGCAATGCGCGCGGGAGGCGACTCGCTCCTCCTGCTCGGCGATTCCGTGCGCGGAGGCCCGCCGCCGGAGCGTCCCGAGGACGGCGCGACGCGCGCGGGGCCGCTCGTGGACGCGGCGCGGGCGCGAGGGCGCCCGGTGGTGCTGATCACCGATGGGCGCCTGGAAGACCCCGACCGGCTGACCGACCTCCCGCGTGGATCGGAAGTGCGCGTGGTCAGTGGACTCGCCGTGCCTGACGCTGGCCTGGCGGCGATCGATGCGCCGGAGGCCGCGCTGGCCGGCGATACCGTCAGTGTGCGGGTCCTCGTGCGCGCGGGAGGCGCCGGGGCGCCGGCCCGGGAGCTGCGGCTCGTGGTGGGCGGCGTGCGCCTCGCCGCGGTGACGCTGCCTGCGCTCCCGGCCTTCGGCGAGCACGAGGCGCGGTCGAGTGTGGTGGTCCCGCGGGTTGACGGGCGCGTGGAGCTCGTCGCCGCGTTGTCGCCTAGTGATGCCGTGCCGCCAAATGACACGGCGCGCCGGGAGCTGTTCGTCACCGGTGCGGCGGCGGCCGTACTCGTCAGCACGTCGCCCGACCAGGATGCTCGCTTCGCGCTGGCGGTGCTGCGCGGTACGCGACGCGGAGCGATCCGCGGCTACTGGCGTGTGGCGCCGGGCGTCTGGCGGACCGACGACGGGCTCCGGCCGGTGGATGAGTCCACGATCCGGCGGGCGATCGGTGCCGCCGCGCTCGTCGTCCTCCACGGCGATACCTCGTACTTCGGCCCGCCGAGGGCGCGCGCGCAGGGTGCGCTGGTCCTGATGGCTGGCCCGGAGACCGGGGACGAGTACTACGCGACGGGGGCGGGCGACTCCCCGCTCCGCGCCGCGCTCAGCGAGCTGCCGTGGGACTCGCTGCCGCCGCTCCGGGTCAGTGCGGGCAGCGCGCGCGGCGCGCTGCCGGCGCTCCTCACGCACCGCGCACGGCGGACCGAGGAGCGCGCGGCGGTGCTCCTCAGCGACGGCAGTCGACGGGTCGTGGTCGTGCCCGCCTCCGGGTTCTGGCGGTGGCGGATGCGCGGAGGGCGGGCGGCCGACGCCTTTGACGCGCTCTGGGGCAGCGTCTTCGACTGGGTCGGGGCGGTGCGGCGCGACGCATCGACCGAGCGGGAGCGGGAGCGGATCGCCCCGGAGTGGGTGCCGCGGCCGCCGGCGGTGGCGAGCGGTCCCGTGGGAACCGCCGCCGTGCTCGATCTCACCCCGCGCGCCCGCGAGCAGTGGTGGCTCTTCGTGCTTGCCGTGACGGCGCTCTGCGCGGAATGGGTGCTGCGCCGACGGATCGGATGGCGCTGATCCGGTGACGGGCGCGTAAACTTCATCGGTGACATGGCCAAGGATCTGATCTCGCGGCGTCCGGGGGACGCCGCCAAGCGTTCGCTCTGGGAGCGCATCAAGGACGTCGCACTGACCGATGTCGCGGTGATCGCGCGCGGGGGTGTGGACGCGGGCTCGCTCGACCGCCTTGAGGAGATCCTTCTGGGGGCGGACCTCGGCGTCCCCGTCACGGTGCGTCTCGTGGACGAGGTGCGGCGGCTCGCCACGCGGGGCACGCTCAAGTCGCACGACGATTTTCTCTCGGCCATTCGCCGCCTCGTGCGCGAGGCCCTGCTCACCGGAAACGCGAACGCCGCGCTGCAGTTCGCCGCGGAGGCGCCGACCGTGATCCTCGTGCTCGGCGTGAACGGCGTGGGCAAGACCACGACCATTGGCAAGCTGGCCGCGCGGCTGCGGGCCGACGGCAAGCGCGTCCTGCTCGGCGCCGGCGACACGTTTCGCGCGGGCGCGATCGATCAACTGCGACTGTGGGCGGAGCGGACCGGGAGCGATTTCGTCGGTTCGACACCCGGCGGCGACCCGGCGGCCGTGGCGTTCCAGGCCATTGACGCGGGCGTCGCGCGCGGCGTCGACGTGGTCCTCGTGGACACCGCCGGGCGCTTGCACACGAGCGACGCGCTGATGGAGGAGCTCAAGAAGGTGCAGCGCGTGGTCGCAAAACGGTTGCCGGGTGCGCCGCACGAGGCGCTGCTTGTGATCGACGGCACCGCCGGGCAGAACGCCGTGCAGCAGGCCACGACGTTCGCCGCCGCGGTGCCGCTCACCGGGCTTGTGGTGACGAAAGTGGATGGCACGGCGCGTGGCGGCGTGGTCGTCGCCGTGCACGAAGCGACGAACCTGCCACTCAAGTTCATCGGCACGGGCGAGCAGGCGGCGGACCTGCGCGTGTTCGACGCCGAGCGGTTCGCGGCGGAGCTGCTGGAGGGATGAGCGAGGCGCGCGGAGGCCCGCGACGGACGCTCGAGACCCCGGTCGAGTTCCTGAGCGGTGTCGGTCCGCGCCGCGCCGAGGCGCTCCGGCGGCTCAATATCTTCACCGCGCGCGATCTGCTCTTTCACATTCCGCATCGCTACGAGGACGCGAGCACCGTCTCCGCGATCGCCAAGCTGCGCATCGGCGATGACGCCACGGTGATCGGCACGGTCATCTCCAAGGGGATCCTGCCCACCCGCAAGGGGCTGCGGGTCTTTCAGGCAGTGGTCGAAGATGCGTCGGGGCTGATCGAGGTCGGGTGGCCCGGCCAGCCGTGGCTCGACCGACAGATCCAAAAGGGGGACCAGCTCCTCCTCAGCGGCCCCGTGCGGTTCTACCACGGGCGGCAGCTCTCGCCGCGCGAGTTCGTGAACCTCGGCCCAGAGGGAGAATCCACCGGTGGCGGGCGGGTGCTCGCGGTCTATCCGGCCACCGAGGGTCTGTCCTTCAAGATCATTCGCGGGCTCGTGGAGAAGCACCTCGACGCGCTGCTGCCTCAGGTCGAGGAGTACCTCCCGCCGGCGGTGCTGCGCGCGGCGGGCGTGCCCTCGCTGCGCGATGCACTCCGTGCGGTGCATCGGCCAACGTCGGTGGCGGAGGCGCTGGCGGGGCGTGCGCGGTTGGCGTTCGAGGAGCTGTTGTTCGTGCACCTGCTGCAGCGCCGCGCGCACGCGATCGCCCGCGAAACGCGGGACGGGATCCGCTTCGTCAACAAGCGAGACCTGACGACGAAGTTTCGCCAGGCGTTGCCGTTCACGCTCACGGGCGCGCAGCGGCGCGCCGTGCGCGAGATCGTGGCGGACATGTGCGCGCCGCAGCGCATGCATCGGCTGCTGCAGGGCGATGTCGGGAGCGGCAAGACCGTCGTCGCGATCTTCGCGGCGCTCCTCGCGCTCGAGAACGAGCGGCAGGTGGCGATCATGGCGCCCACCGAGCTGTTGGCGGAGCAGCACGCACGCACGTTCGACACGCTCCTGGCACCGCTGGGGATCGTGCCGGTGCTGATCACCGGGAGCCGCAGTGCGAAGGAGCGGAAGCTCGCGGCCACACGCCTCGCGAGCGGGGAGCCGGTGATCGCGCTCGGGACCCACGCGTTGCAAGAGGAGAGCACGCAGTTCGCGGAGCTTGGGCTGGTGGTGATCGATGAACAGCACCGGTTCGGGGTGGAGCAGCGCAAAGCGCTGGCCGAGCGCGGCGCGGCGGGTGCGCTCGGGGCGCAGGGCGCGCGAGCGGGCGGGCGAACGCGTGCGCGCGGAGCGGCGGCGGCTGCAGAACGGCCGGACGTGCTCCTGATGTCCGCCACCCCGATCCCGCGCTCGCTGGCGCTCACGCTGTACGGGGATCTTGATGTCAGCATCCTCGACGAGCGGCCCCCGGGGCGGAAACCGGTCACCACGGCGCTGCGCCCGGAGTCCGGCCGCCAGCGGGTGCTGGCCTTCGTGGATCGGCAGCTCGAGGCTGGGCGACAGGCGTATCTGGTGTACCCGCTGATCGACGCCTCCGAGAAGGTGGCGCTCAAGGACGCCACGCGTGCCTTCGAGGAGCTCGCCGCGGGTGCCTTCAAGAGGCGCCGTGTCGCGCTCATTCACGGGCGGTTGCCTGCGGACGAGAAGGACGAGATCATGCGCCGCTTCCGCGACGGCGCGCTGGACGTGCTCGTGTCCACGACCGTGATCGAGGTGGGGATCGACGTGGCGAATGCGACCGTGATGGTCGTCGAGCATCCGGAGCGGTTCGGGCTCTCGCAGCTGCACCAGCTGCGCGGGCGGGTAGGCCGCGGCGCAGCGGAGTCGTACTGCATCCTGCTCGGCGACGTCGGCGAGGAGGTGGCGGAGCGACTGCAGCCGTTCCTCGATACCGAGGACGGCTTCGTGATCGCGCAGGCGGATCTCGAACAGCGCGGCATGGGAGATCTGTTTGGCGAGCGACAGAGTGGCGTGCCGACCTTCAAGGTGGCGGATCCCCTGCGGGACGTCGAACTGAGCGAGCGTGCGCGCGAGGCGGCGGAGGTACTCCTCGCCAAGGATCCGACGCTCGCGACGGCGGAGCATCAGGGCATGCATCGGGTGCTGCTGCGCCAATACGGACGTGCCCTGGAGCTCTTCCGCGTGGGCTAAGTTTCGTCCCGTATCGTTGCCTTCGGCAGGGAGCGCCACTGAAGCGACGCCGTGAACGGATCGTCCTCATCGTCTCCCTCCTCGCCCTCGTCGGCGTGGGGGCGCTCTTTGCATCCGTCGCGTGGTACTTCTGGAGCGAGTCGGTGAAGGCGGAGGAGCAGCTGGTCGGTGGTCTGGCGGCATCGCTCGGTGAGCGTACCGAGGCGATGATCGTCGATACGCGCGATCTGCTGGAGGAACTGGACCGTCTGCCGCAGCCGCGATGCTCGGCGGCGCACCTGCAGGCGCTGCGCGAAGCGGCCGTGGGCCGGCCGCATATCCGCGCGCTCGGACACTGGCGTGTCACGGAGCGCCGGTGCGGGGTGGGATTCCTGAGCGAGCGCGGGCTGCGTCCGCCGCGCGCCGACCGGATCTATGACTCTGGCGTGCTTGCGTGGTGGCCCAGCGAGTTCACGGAGGTCGGTGGCGTCCAGCTGTTCCTGATGCGGTACGGTGACCACGATGCGGCCATCGATCCGCGGCTCCTGCTCGACGTCGGGCCGCTCGAGCATCGGCAGGCGGGCCTCTGGGTGGAAGGGCTGCGGCTGACGGTGCATCCGGCAGACGCGCTGCTGCCGCGACCCGACTCCGTGCCAGAGGGGCTGACCATCGATCAAGCCCGTGGGCGCGCGGTCTCGCGGTACTCGCGCTCGGGGATCTTCCCGATCGACATCGTCGCGATCGAACCGCTCGATGCATTCTGGGGGCGCTACACGGTCTCGTTCATGATCGGGACGGGGATCGCGCTCGTGCTCGTCGCGCTGTGGGTCTACGGCGTCTGGCGCTACACGCGTCACCGGCTCAGTCTGGGCTCGCAGCTGCGGGAGGCCCTCGCCCGCGGGCAGCTCCGCGCGCACTACCAGCCAGTGATCGACCTGCGGACCGGCCGGTGCTCGGGCGCCGAGGCGCTGGCCCGCTGGACGCTGCGTGGCGGGGAGGCCATCGGCCCTGACACGTTCATTCCGCTCGCGGAGCGGGAAGGGTTGAGCGCTGAGGTCACTCTGGCCATCCTCTCGGCGGTCTTCCGGGACCTCGGGGGCGTGCTCGCCGGCTCGACGCCGCTCGGCATCAACGTGAATCTGATGCCTGCGGATCTCACCACCGATCGGTTCGCGCGGGCCCTGGAGGAGGGGTTGCAGCGCGGACAGCTCGGTGCCTCGGCCATCAAGCTGGAGATCACCGAGCGCGCACTGATCAACACGGACTCTTCGCGGGCCATGATCAAGCGACTGCGTGAGCGCGGCCACGAAGTGGCCGTGGATGACTTCGGCACCGGGTACTCGAGCCTGTCCTATCTTTCGAGCTTCGAACTTGACGTGCTGAAGATCGACAAGTCGTTTGTGGATGCGATCGGGACCGGCGCCGCGACGAGCCACGTGATCATCCACGTGATCGAAATGGCGCGGTCGCTGGGGTTGCGTACGGTCGCCGAAGGGGTCGAGACCAACGAGCAGCGCGAATGGCTGATCGAGCACGGCGTGGACTACGCGCAGGGCTTTCTGTTCAGTCGCCCGCTGAATGCGGAGGATTTCATGCAGTTCGTTCGGAACGGTGTGACGGAGTGAGTGTGCGGAGCTGGCCCGCGAGCGTGCTCGCCGGCGGTGCGCTCGTGCTGTCCGGTTGCAGCCTGTTTCAGCCGCCAGGGTCGTCGCAGGGGCCGAAGCCCGCGCCAGGGCCAGCGACCGTGGTGGCAGCGCCGGCGCCAACGCCCGAGCCTCCTCCCGCTGCGCCCGTTGCGACGGAGCCAGCAGCCAGGGCGCCCGTCGCGGTGCGCACACCGGCCCCGCCGGCCGTCGCCACGTCCACCCCCGGCGAGTTCTCCGCAACGCTCGAGGCGCGCCGGCGCGCGCTGATGGCCACCCGACGCGGGATCCCTGCGGACGAGGTCGGCTACTATCTGGATCTCTTTGCCGCTCGGCTGCGCCAGATGCGGGTGGCGAATGTGGCCGTCGAGCGCCGCGAGCAGCGGCTCTCCGTGGATCTCACGAGTCCTGACCTGTTCGACGCGGGGACGGCGGTGCTCACGCCGGGTGCGCGACGGACGCTGGCGCTCCTGACCGACGTGCTGAAGGAGTACGACCAGCTCCTCATCTCGGTGCACGCGCGTACGAACAATGGCGGTGGCGCGGCGACCGACCGGCGGCTGACGGAGCAGCGCGCCCTCGCGATCGCGCTGCAGTTCACGGCGGGAGGTGTGGCCGTTGGACGCCTGGTGGCGGTGGGTTACGGCGGCGGGGCCGTGCCCAATGCCGTGGGGGAGGCCGCGGGGTCGAGCGTCGTGATCTGGCTGGACCCGCTGCGCCGTTGAGCGCACCGCGCGGCAGCCGCAGGAAACGGGTGGGCTGACCGTCCTGGGGCGCCGTATCTTGGTGCCATGAGACCTCGCACCTGGGTGGGCCTGTCGGTCGCGCTGCCGTTCGTTGCTGCGATCGGGTTGTACCTGCTTCGCAATCCCGAGCGCGCCACGCTCGACGATGCCGCGCGCGCGGAGGCGCCAGGACGGTTCGTGCGCCTCTCCGGCGGCGTCACGCACTACGAGATCGCCGGGCCGGACACCGGCCGCGTGGTACTGCTCGTCCACGGCTTCTCCGTGCCCGCGTACATCTGGGACTCGACCTCGGCGGCGCTCTCGGCCGCGGGGTACCGCGTGATCCGCTATGACCTATTCGGCCGCGGGTGGTCCGACCGCCCGGACGCCGCCTACGACGGCCCGTTCTTCGACGCGCAGATCCGCGAGCTGTTGGACTCCCTCGGTGTTGCCGGGCCGGTGGACGTGATCGGGCTGTCGTTCGGCGGGTTCGTCGCGCCGCACTTCGCCGCGACGCACCCCGAACGGGTGCGACGCATGGTGCTGATCGATCCGGTCACCGGACGCTCCAAGCTCCCTTGGTATATCACCGCACCGGTGATCGGTCCCTACCTGTTCCAGGTGCTCGCGGTCCCCGGCATGGCCGACGGGCAGCCGGGCGATTTTCTGCATCCGGAGCAGTTCCCCGGCTGGGCCGATCGGTATCGCCCACAGATGCGGTTCCGCGGGTTCGGCCGCGCCCTGCGGCGCTCGGGCATCGCCATGACGCAGGCAGACTTCGACGCGTACTATGCTGCGCTCTCGGGGAACGGCGTTCCCGTGCTGCTCATCTGGGGCCGCCAGGACCGCGTGGTGGACATCCGTGGCGCGGAGACGGTGCGACGAGGTATTCCGAGCATGGAGTTCTTCCCGGTCGATTCCGCCGGGCATTTGCCCCACATGGAGCAATCGGCGCAGGTGCATGCGCGGATCGTGGCCTTCCTCGCCCGCTGAGCCGGTTCTAACTTCCAGATTGCTACGCGCGGGCGCTTCCGACCGACGGGAGCGCCCGCGCGCTCTCTCCACCTGCACCTTCCCGATGACCGTCACGAGCACCTCCACCGACCCGCTGCGCATCTCCGACCTCTCCGATCACGTGGGCCGGTCGGCCACCGTGAATGGATGGGTCACGCACACGCGGTCCTCGGGGAAGGTGGCGTTCGTGACGATGCGCGACGGCACGGGCATCCTGCAGTGCGTGGTCGTGAAGCCGCAGGTGAGTGCCGAGGTGTGGGAGGCGTTCCAATCGCTCACGCTGGAAGCCTCGTTCGTCGTGACCGGCGAGGTGAAGGCGGACGCGCGGGCCCCGGGCGGCGTCGAGCTCGGCGTCACCGACCTCAAGGTCCTCGGCGCGAGTGCGCTCGACTATCCGATCCAGCCCAAGGAGCACGGCGTCGACTTCCTGCTCGACAACCGGCACTTCTGGCTGCGCACGCCGCGCCAGGTGGCGATCGCGCGGATCCGGAACGAGATCGAGCAGGCGATCCACGACTTCTACTACGAGCGCGGATTCCTCCGCGTGGACACGCCGATCCTCACCGCAGCCATCGGCGAGCGCAGCGGGCTCTTCGCGACGGAGTACTTCGACGAGGGCAACGCGTACCTCGCGCAGACGGGGCAGCTCTACGGCGAAGCCGCCGCGGCGGCGTTCGGAAAGATCTACACGTTCGGCCCGACGTTCCGCGCCGAGAAGTCCAAGACGCGGCGGCACCTCACGGAGTTCTGGATGATCGAGCCCGAGGTGGCGTTCAACGACACGCACGCGAACATGCGGCTGCAGGAGGACTTCGTGTCCTTCCTCGTGGCCCGCGTGCTCGAGCGCCGGCAGGCCGAACTCAAGGAACTGGAGCGGGACGTCTCGAAGCTCGAGACGATCAAGGCGCCGTTCCCGCGGATCGACTACACGGACGCGGTGGCGACGTTGCAGCAGAAGGGCAGCAAGGTGCAGTGGGGCGACGACCTTGGCGCCGAGGACGAGGCGCTGCTGGTCGAGGACTACGACCGCCCGATCTTCATCTGCAACTACCCAAAGGAAGCCAAAGCCTTCTATATGAAGGAGAATCCGGCGGATCCCCGCACAGTGCTGTGCAACGATTGTTTGGCGCCAGAGGGCTACGGTGAGATCATCGGCGGGTCGCAGCGTGAGGACGACCACGACAAGCTGCTCGCACGGATCCACGAGGAGAAACTTCCGGTGGAGGCGTACTCGTGGTACCTCGACCTCCGGAAGTACGGCACCTTCGTGCATTCCGGGTTCGGGCTCGGGCTCGAGCGGACGGTGGCGTGGATCTGCGGGACGCCCCACATCCGCGAGTGCATCGCGTTCCCGCGCATGATGCACCGGTTGCATCCGTGAGCAAGCCGCCGAAGGGCGCCTCCGGCAATGGCGCGGCCGCGCCTGGCGCGCACGACCTGCCGCGGAACGCGGGGCAGCCGCTCGACCTGGATGTCGTCCACGCGATCCGCGTGAACAAGAGCGCGGCCGAGCGCCGTGCGGCCACGATCCCCACGCGCCGCACGGTGAAGAAGGAGTGGCAGGCGGCGTGGCTGCTCAAGGCGATCACGCTGATGGATCTCACCACGCTCTCCGGCGACGATACGCCGGGGAATGTGAAGCGGCTCGCCGCGAAGGCGCGGCGTCCGCTGCGCGAAGATCTGGTCGCGGCGCTCGGCGCCGAGTCGCTCGGGATCACCGTAGGTGCGGTGTGCGTGTATCACCAGCTCGTCCCCACGGCGGTCGAGGCGCTCAAGGGCAGCGGCATTCCGGTCGCGGCGGTCTCCACAGGCTTCCCGGCGGGGCTCTCGCCGTTCGAGCAGCGGCTCCAGGAGATCCACGAGTCGGTGAAGGCCGGCGCGCGCGAGATCGACATTGTGATCACGCGCGCGCATGTCCTCACCGGTGACTGGGAAGCGCTCTATGACGAAGTGAAGGCGTTCCGTGCAGCCTGCGGCGACGCGCACCTGAAGGCGATCCTCGCGACGGGCGAACTGGCGACGCTGACCAACGTGGCGCGCGCGAGCTGGGTGGCGATGCAGGCGGGCGCCGACTTCATCAAGACGAGCACGGGGAAGGAGGGTGTGAACGCTACGCTGCCCGTCTCGCTCGTGATGGTCCGGCAGATCCGCGAGTACGAGGCCGCGAGCGGCTTCAAGGTGGGTTACAAGCCCGCGGGCGGGATCCGCACCGCCAAGCAGTCGCTCGACTACCTGCTGCTCATGAAGGAGGAACTGGGCGACCGCTGGCTCCAGCCGGATCTCTTCCGCTTCGGTGCGTCGAGTCTGCTCACCGACATCGAGCGCCAGCTCGAGCACTTCGTGACCGGGCGCTATGCGGCGGCCCATCGCCACCCGATGCCATGACCATTCACGCGTTCATCGCGTTCCCTCTGACGCCGAGCTGCTGATGGCAAGCGTTGCCGAGATCTTCCAGACGATGGACTACGGGCCCGCGCCCGAGAGCGACGCCGAGGCGCGTGCCTGGCTGGCGCGCCACAATGCGCGCTTCGGGCACTTCATCAATGGCGCGTTCACCAAGGTGGGTACGACCTTCGACGTGATCGACCCGAGTGTCGGCACCGGTCTCGCCAAGGTCACGCAGGGAACGAGCAAGGACGTGGATGCGGCCGTGGCGGCGGCGCGGAAGGCGTTCGCCAAGTGGTCCAAGCTCTCCGCGCACGCGCGGGCGCGGCACCTCTACGCGCTGGCGCGGATGGTGCAGAAGCACTCGCGGCTCTTCGCGGTGGTCGAGTCCATGGACAACGGGAAGTCGATCCGCGAGACGCGCGATCTCGACATTCCGCTCGTGGCGCGGCACTTCTACCACCACGCCGGCTGGGCCCAGCTCTTCCCGACGGAGTTCGCGGGCTACGCGCCCGTGGGCGTGGTGGGGCAGATCATCCCCTGGAACTTCCCGCTGCTGATGCTCGCGTGGAAGATCGCGCCGGCGCTCGCGGCGG
>CAZGFE010000062.1:10061-13062 GCA_964524665.1 uncultured Gemmatimonas sp. | reverse complement strand
GCCACGACCGTAGGATTCGGCGCCGGCCCATCTATCGACGGCTGGAGCAGCCGGCTGTTCGGGGTGGCGGTCGAGGGCGGGAGCGCTAGGACGAACGCCGCACCCGAGCGCACTGGCGCGACACGGCTGACCGAGTGCGCGGTCACGACACACGATGCCCCTGCCTCCTTCCGTCACTGCGGAGGAACGTCGTGTGTTCGGGATCCTCGCGCGCGCGACGTCATCGGCAGCGGACTTGCCAGTCAGTACTGGGCCGTGCGGAACGAGCAGGCGGCGGGGACGACTTGACGCGCGCAACCAGTCGACCGTACCGTTGCTTCGCGCACGCTCGGCGCCAGAAGGCGCCGACCCGCGCAACTTCCAGGAGTCCGGCAATGCGACGGGCCTCTCTTCCGGCAACGGTCATGGTCGGCGCGCTCGCGCTCGGCATGGGGAGCGCGCAGCAGCAGCGCCAGTCGCCCGCGATCGTCCGGGCCTACCTGGACACCACGTGTGCCCCGTGCGACGACTTCTGGCGCTTCGCCAACGGCGCGTGGATCGACAGCGCGCAGTTCCCGGCGGGGCGAACAAGCGTCAGCCGCGACGCTGCGATGGAGGAACAAAGGGCCGCGGTGATCCGGGCTCTGCTCGACTCGCTGGCGTACGCGCCGGAACGTCACGCGCGGACTCAACAGGATCGGAACGTCGGCCGCTTCTTCGCTGCGTGCATGGACACGACGCGGTCCGCCAGCGAGGAGATGCGCCCGCTCGCGCCGCAGTTCCAGCGATTGGCGTCCATCACGACCATGTCGGAGGTGAGCGAGGCGATCGGGCACCTGACAGCGCTCCAGGTGTCGCCGCTCTTCTGGTTCGTCGTTGTGCCAGATCCTCCGGATCCGACGCGGCAGATCGCCGAGATCCGGGGTGTGTATGGGTGGACGCTACCGAGCCCTCTGCTGTACACCGGCACCGACCCGACCAGCGAAGGCCTTCGGGTTGCGTATGTCGAGGCCCTCGCCGGCGTGTTCCGCCTGATCGGTCAGGCGCCGGAGAGGGCGCGCGAGAGCGCCGAGAGCGTCCTGGCCGTCGAGACGGCGATCGCGCGCGCACAGCCGACGGGCGCGAGCGGTGCGCTGGCGCCGCACTCTCTCGACGAACTCCAGCGCCTCGTGCCAGCGTTCGACTGGCGCGCGTTCGCTCGCGGCATCGGCCGCCCTTCGCTGGAGCGGATCCATACGCGGCCGGTCACCCGCGCCATCATTGAGGCGCTCGCCGACAGCATTCCAGTCGAGCAGTGGCGCGCGTACCTTGCGTGGCAGTTCGCCTATGCCATCGCGCCGATGACGTTCGGATCACTCGACACCGCGATCAGGCCGTTCCGCCGCGCGGTGCTGGGGCTCCAAGGGCAGGGGCAGCGCGCCGCCCTCTGCGTTCCTTTCACGACCCGGTGGCTGGGCGATGGCGTTGCGCGGGCGTATGTCGCCCGGGCGTTCTCGCCCTCCGATCGCGCGGCCGCGGTCGCGTTGGTGGAGCGGATGCGCGGCGTGTTCCGCGAGCGACTCGCGACGCTGGAGTGGATCTCTCCAGAGTCTCGCCTGCGCGCGGTGGCGAAGCTGGATTCGATGCAGTTGTGGATCGGATACCCCGAGCGATGGGATGCCGACGCCGACCTCTCGCTGCCTGCCGACGTGGGGTCGGCACTCCTGCTCGAGGTGCGCCGACAGCGCGGCCGAGAGGCCATCGCCTCCATCGGTGCGGCGATCGACCGCACGCGGTGGGTCGAGGCGAACGCTGCGTTCGCGGACCTCTCCTACTACCCGAGCCGCAATGCCCTCCTCGCGACGGCGGGCATGCTGCAGCCTCCAGTGTTCGATCCGCGGGCGGACGTGGTGACGAACCTCGCGAACGTCGGCTTCGGGATCGGCCACGAATTGTCGCACGGGTTCGACTCGAACGGGCGGCTCTTCAATGGATTCGGGGCGCGTCATGACTGGTGGACCCCGGACGAAGCGCGTGAGTACCAGCGCCGGGCCGAACTGGTGGTGGCCCAATACAACGATTACGTCGTCATTGATTCGTTCAGGACGAACGGACGACGGTCGCTGGGCGAGAACATCTCCGACATCAACGGCGTGGCCCTCGCCTACGAGACGTTCCGGCGCGTGACCGCAGGTCAGCCAAACGTGACGATCGACGGGTTCACCCGCGAGCAGCGGTTCTTCATCGCGTTGGCGCAGGGCAAGTTCCGGGTCAAGTCGAATGATGCTGAGACACGACGGCTGATCAACGCGCCGTACGCCGCGAACCAGTGGCGACTCAATGGAGCGCTGGCGAACCTGCCGGCCTTCGCCGCGGCGTTCGGCTGCAAGGACGGGGATCGGATGGTGCGGAAGCTCCCTTTGCGGGCGAACATCTTCTAGGGGTGCAGGGGAGGTCGAGTGCGACGCTGTGCAACGGGGCACGTCGAGCAAGGGAGTGCCGATCATTCGTCCGCCAAGAAGGGCGGCCGTCACGACGATGTCGCCTACGATCCTTCTTGGCGCATGCTGCACCGCGCAACGACGAACGGCTGCGGCCCACTCTCAACTCGTGGATCGACGTGAGACGCCTCTCCAACTTCCTCTTGGGCTTGGGTGCCGCCATCGGACTCGGCGGCGTGCTTGGGCTCATGTTCGGCGATCAGCAGAGCGCGAGGCTCGCGCAGATTCTGGATTTTTCCACGCACGTCTTGGTCTTCGTCGCCGCCGGCTGCGCCTTCGTCGCGGGCGCACTGCTCGGGCGAGCGGCGGCGAAGCGGGAAGAGGCGGACCTGGCAGAGAGCGAACTCCTCCAGCTCTACGCGGACGTCACGCCGAGCGAGCTGGCTCCCCGTCAAGCCGAACGTACGCGCGAGCACGTGAGCTGACGACGGTTGATCACTCATGGCAGTGCGTCGGAAGCGGCGGCGGGGCTGCCGCTCTATGCTCAAGGGTCAGGGCAGCAGCGCCCACCCCGCCGCAACCCTTGGGACAGCTGCAGCACG
>CAZGFE010000062.1:0-9961 GCA_964524665.1 uncultured Gemmatimonas sp. | reverse complement strand
TGGTCGCGCTGGTCGTGCTGGGCCTTCGGCAGGCCGCGCGGAGAACGCCCGCGTGAGTGGACTGGGGCGGCGGAACTACCACACGTCTTGCGGAGCACACCCAGTGACGCGACGCCGCTACCTACTCGCTCTCGTGCTCGCCGTGGCGGCAATGGGGTGCGACACCACGAGCGACCGTGTCGAGCTCGCCAAGGAGTCCGCGCGCCCATCCCCACCCCGCGACTCGATCCCCTCGACGGTGCTGCTCGACGCCGACAGCGTCGTCCTCACCCGGTCGATCTGTTTCGGACCCTGCCCCGCGTACCGCGTGCGCATCGCGCGGACTGGGGGTGTTCACTATTTCTCCTCAACCCATCAGGAGACGCGGACCGACAGCGTCGCGCCCGAGCGGGTGAGCGAACTCCTGCGGGAGATCGTCGCATCCACATTCCTCGAGTACCCGCGCAGTGCCGAGCGTGACCCGTCGAAGTGTCGTCCCCCTGGGTCGGATGGCCCGGGTCGCTCGGTCGAGCTGTTCGTCGGCGCCTCGCGGTTCTACATCAGCGGCGACGTGGGATGCTTCTGGAACCCAGACATGTCGGTGGCGATGCTTCGCTCGCGAGTCGAGCACCGTGTCGCGGAACGGATCGACAGTGTCGCCGGGACCGGCCGATGGGTACGGCCGCGCTTCTGACCTCGGCCGGCATTGCGACGCGTGGCTACTGACACGTACACTTGAGTCGTCACAGGCCCGCACACCTGACGGCGCGGAGAGACCGATGCGCACACGCCGTGCTCCTCAGCTGATCCTGATCATCGGCCTCGCGATGGGCGCATGTGGCGCGCCCGATGTCCTGCCGCCAGAGCTCGTGATCGACGAGTGCACCGAACCCGCGCCATTGCTCGGTACTCCTCCAGCGACCGTGATCGGCTACATCGTCGCCTACAAGCCGGGGGTGAACGCCGTGACCGAGACCGCCCGACTCGAAGCGCGATACGGATTCACGGCCAAGTTCGTCTACACAGTCGCACTCTCCGGATTCGCCGTGGGGCCGCTGCCCCCCGCTGCCCTCGCGGGCGTGCGCTGCGCTCCAAGTGTGTCGTTCGTCGAGTACGATCAATTGGTGACCACGGGGTAGCTCCCACCCTTCGGTCCGGCCGCCGCGCCGACCCCGCCGCTCTGGTGCGAACGCCCAGACATCTATATGATGGAGCGCTCGTGTCTCTCCTCATGGAGGGAGGATGCGCTGCGCGTGACCGAGAGCGTGCCCACGAAGAGTTGGCGTCGGTACCCCCCGACGCTGCTCTTCGTTTTGCTTGCGGGGTGCCTGTGCGAGGAGCCGTGGCCGGAGCCCCCGCCCTCACAGGCCGCGTATCTCACGGTCGTGCCCCGCGAGATCGACATCCAGGTGGCGGACCCGACGCGCGAGGTCACGACCGACCTCCTCGCCTTCGTCCACGACGAGTACGGCTGGAACCTCCCGGACCACACTACGCAGTTCTCGGTGCCGGCCGGCGTCACCGGACTCGCCGTCGCACCGATCGGCGCGAACCCCGACGAGGTCGTGTTAAAGGTGGTGGCCGCGTGTGCCACGGCCGAGAACTGCCCGCCGCCACCGCCCTTCGCCGGCCGCGTGACCGCGCGCCTTGCCGCGTCGGGGCTCTCGATCGACATCCCGGTCAACGTCCGCTACGGCGGCAGCGGGTTCGATGGCGTGGCGGCGACGCCGGTCGGTGCCACGCCGATGTTCGGCGTGGCGAGCGGCAAGGCCGCCGGGGCGTGGCAGAATCACCGGACGCGCGCGTTCATTCGGCGCGCCGAGTTCGCAAAGTTCGACGCGAACGTCGCCAGTCTGCCCGGGCAAGATGTCGCGTCCGGCACGGTCCTCTCGAGCGCCTACGGCGCGTGGCGGAAGGTGGACCCGTGGGGCGCGACCCCGTCTGACGTTTCGGTGCCGGCAGCGACGGCGCCGTCGCAGATCCGGCTCAGGGTGCGCTATGCGGCCGAGCCGGCCCGGTTCGCAGCCAATCAGAACATCCTCACGGTCGGCGTGCAGGGCGCCGCCGACATCGTGAGCCGGACGCCGATCGGTGCCCGAGCCACCATCGAAGGCAGCATCACGGCGGTGACCCCCATCGGGTGGTCGGGCGACTGCGCCTTGCTCGGGGACGATCTCGCCGCAGCGCTGGCGCCCACCGACCAACCAGATCCGAAGGTGATCGCAGTCTACATGGTAGACGCGACGGCGGCCCCGGGGGCGCCGCGCGCCTTCCACTGCGGCCCCGGCACCCTCGGAGCGACGTCGGCGTTCGCCACCGCGCACGTGGTCGTGCTGTGGGAGGGGAGCGCGCCCGCCGCGACCGTGGCACACGAGATCGGGCACGCGCTCGCGCTCGGTCACGTCACCTTTGGCTCCGGTATCTTCGGCGACAACCTGATGACGGAGGCCAACGAACTCAGCGCCCCGCTGCGCAACCGACTCACCGTCGGTCAGGCGTGGCGGGCGGCGTTCCATACGGCGTCGTACATCGTCACCGCACAGCAAGCGACCTCCACCACGGTCGACTGCCTGGCCGAGCCGGCCAGGTGCCCGAGCCAACTCACCGACGTTCGCGGACGGACCCCGTGAGACTTCGCCTGCCACTCGCGTTCTGCGCAGCAGCCTGCGGCGTCCTCTCGGCGTGCTGGCGAGTGCCGGACGTCGAACGCCGGGAGATCAGGCCGTGGCTGGTCTGCGACGAGTGCACCAGCGGCGAGTTGGACCAGGTGGTCGCGATGGGAGCGTCCGCCAAGCGGTACCTGCGGGCCGCGATCGCCGATGGTCCCTCGTTGGCCGACGACAGTGTCATGCGGTACCAAGCCGTAGAAGGCGTCGTGCGCGCGAACCGGTACCGGCTCCAGCAACAGGTCGCGGCCCTGCCGGTGCCCTCCGCAGACTCGGCCGCGATCGTCCTGCGGCAGGTGGACGACTTCCGCCTCCGATACCGGCTGCGCGCCGCGCAGGCGCTGCAGCAGATCGACGCCGCCAGCGACAGCGTGGCCGTTCTGCGGCTGTGCAGCACCCCGCCCCCGGAGCTCGTGCGGATGCCGGAGTACCGGCCGCTCTTCAACAGCTTCGGGCCCTGCCCCTGAGCGCTCCCACGGGAACGCGCCTGTGATCGAATCCGTCGCGCCGGGATTCCTCGACGCGATCGCGCATCGCTTCCGCATCGAAGCCGTCTGCGGCCGCGGCGGAACGAGCGTGGTCTACCGCGCGCGCGACGTCCGCAACGACCAGCTCGTGGCCCTCAAGGTGTTCCGGCCGGAACTCACCGCGGCGATGGGAACCGAACGCTTCCTGCGCGAGGTCCACATCGCGCACGCCCTGGTGCACCCGCATATCGTCTCGGCGCTCGAGTCCGGCGAGCAGAACGGCGTCCTCTACAGCGTGCTGACCTTCGTGGATGGCGAGACGCTGCGGTCGCGGCTGGCGCGCGAGGGTGCCTTGCCGCTGGAGGAAGCGCTCCGGCTCACGCGCCAGATCGGCGATGCGCTCTCCTACGCGCACGCACACGGGATCGTCCACCGCGACGTCAAGCCCGAGAACATCCTGCTCTCAGGAGGGCGCGCGCTGCTCGGGGACTTCGGCATCGCGCGCGCGATCGTCGTCGCGGCGGGCGACCGGCTGACGGACTCGGGCATCGTCATCGGGACGCCAGCGTACATGAGTCCGGAACAGGCCACCGCCGACGCGGCACTCGACGCGAGGACCGACCAGTATGCGCTCGCCGTCTGCCTGTACGAGATGATCGCCGGCGATCCGCCGTTCACGGCCCGCACGTCGCAGGCCCTGATCGCTCGCCTGGTGGCGGAGCCGCCGCCGCCGCTCGAAACGGTAAGGCCGACGGTGCCGCTCGGGGTCGTCGCCGCCATCGAGCAGGCCATGGCCAAGGTGCCGGCGGACCGGTTCGCGTCGGTGGAGGCCTTTCTCGCCGCCGTGGAATCGCCGACCGCCAAACTCAACAGACCCGTTCGGTACGCGACGCGTCAGCGCCCGTGGCGTGCGGCCGCCGTGGCGCTCGTCGCCGTCGCCGCCGTCATCGCGGCGTGGGTCGCGACGCGACGCCCACTCGACGCGTCGCGCGTGCTCGTCTTTCCCGCGCGCACGGCGGCCGTGGGCTCCGACCCGCGGGAGGGTCTCCGCATTGCCGACGCGATCCAGATCGCCGTGGAGCACACCGAGCCGCTTCGGTGGATCCCCGCGTGGGAAAGTCTCGACTCGGCGACACGCGCCGATCCGTCGCGGTTGCGCGCTGCCGATGCGCGCGCGCTGGCTCGACGCCGCGGGTCGCGGTTCTACGTGTTGTCCGCGGTCGAGGCCTCCGCCAGCGGGACCCAGGTGATGATCTGGCTGCACGACGCGGCGGGCGACTCGGTCGTGACACAGGTGAGCGCGCTCGACAGTACCGGCGCAGTGCCGGCAACGGCGTTGGCGATCCGCGCGCTGCCGCGCCTGCTGGCCAGCATGCTGGATCCGGGAGCCCGCGTGGACCTCTCGCCGCTCTCGGACCGGCGGCTTCCGGCGATCGTCAAACTGTTCGAGGCTGAGGAGGCCTACCGCTCGGCGCGGTTCGGCGCGGCGTTCGCGCTCTACCGAGAGGCGGTGGATGCGGACCCGGCGTTTGCGTACGCGGCACTGAAAGGCGCGCAGGCGGCGAGCTGGGAGAATCGTCTCGAGGAAGCGACCGACCTCTTGCGGTCCGCGCGCGAGAACGAGCAGGCGCTGCCGCCCAAGTATCGTCCGTTCCTCGCGGGCTTGGAGGCGTACCAAGGGGGGCGAGCCGACTCCGCCGTCGCCGGATTCCAGCGCGCGCTCGCCTTTGATCGCTACTGGGCCGAGGCCGCCATGGCGCTGGGCGACGTGTACTACCACCTCATCCCGTCGGCGACGTCTCTCGACTCGCTCGCCGAAGCGTCGTTCGCGGCGGCGGTCGCGATCGACTCGACCTTCCTGCCGCCGCTGTTCCATCTGGCGGAGATCTCAGTGCTCCGCGGGGATGTTCGCGTCGCGGCGCAGTACGGCGATCGAATGGTCGCGGCCGGCGCGCAGCCCTCGTCCACCCAACACTTGGCCACCATGCTCCGCTGCGTCCAAGGCCGGATGACCGACGCGGATTGGCAGACGATGGCCGCGCTCACTCCCGATGCGGCGATGCTCGCCGCCCGCTCGCTCGCCGTGGGCGCGCGGCAGCCGGCGTGCGCCGAGCGGGGCGCGCGCGCCGTGCTGGCGGCGCCCGCGGCGTCCGCGGGGACCGTCTGGGCATCGCTGCTCACGCTGCACGGGGTGCTGGTGGCCACGGGACGCTCGCGGGAGGCGGCACAGTTGCTCGACTCCGCGCGCACGCACATCTCGTCGCGCGCGTTCGCCTTTGCGCTGACCAGCGTCTACGTGGACTCGGCCGTCGTGCCGCTGGCGCGGGCCGCAGAAGCATTCGGGCAGGAGCGGTTCGGAACGCACTACGCCGGCGCGCGACCGCGCAGCGCCTGGGCGTTCGGCGTGTGGGAGGCGTGGCAGCGCGACACGATCGCGCTGCGTGCGATCGCCACGCGCTTGGACAGTGTGGGCCGGGCGACGAGCGACGCTCCAACTCTCCTCGCCGCCGCCTCGCTGGCGGCGCACCTCACGCTGCTGCGCGGCGACACGTCGGCCGCCCTGCAGCGCTTTGCCGCGCTGCCGACCACGGCGCCGCGGGACTCACTCTCGTGGGAGTTCCTCGAGCCGATCGCGACCGATCGGCTGACGTACGCCAGCGTCTTGCTGGCAACTGGCCGCACGGAGGAGGCGCTGCAGGCAGCGGCGGTGTTCGATCACCCGCAGCCGGTCGCGTTCGTCAGCTTCGTTCGCCGCAGTCTCGAGCTGCGGATCGACGCCGCCACGCAGCTCGGCCGGCCGGCCTTGGTCTCCACCCTGCGGCGCCGGCTCCGCGCGTTGGACCGTGCAGTGATCCTGTCGTCGTAGGAGCTTTCCCCATCACCTGGAGGTCCCGTGTTACGGAACAGAAGGGGCATCACGCCGATCGAGATCATCCTCCTGATCTTGGTGTTCGTGCTCTTGATCGGCGGCTACATGCTGTGGAACCGGGTCTCGCAACTCAACGCGTGGGCGGCGGGCCAGGACACGTGGAATGCGCACGTGTACAAATGGATCAACGAAAGCTCGTTCCAGCAGGGGAACGCCGTCGGGGCCAGCGACCCAGACGTCAACAAGCCACCGCCGCCACCGCCGGACCTCTGAGTTTCAGGCCGCTGCCCCGTCGTCTGTTTCGCGGGGCAGCGGCGCCGACGGCACCGCGCCGCCTCTGCCTACGCCCCACGCACCTCGCCGACGTGCGGACGCCTCACGGGTGCGGAGGGCGCTGGCGCTTGCGGTGCGGGCGCGCTCGGGGCCGGCTGCCGAGTCGCCGGCGCGGGCGCGCTACGGGGCGGCTGGCGTTGGCTTGGCGCCGGAGCCGGTGCGCTCGGAGGAGGCTGCCGCTGGCTCGGCGCCGGCGCGCTCGGTGGCAGCTCTCTCGTCCCCGGTTCACGCGGTGTGCCGTCGGGCCGATTCTTCGGCGGGGCGCCGACGGTGGTGGGCGCAGGCATTGGCTCCATGACAGGGGCGGTCGCTCCGGGAACTGGCGTCGGCGCATGCCGGTCCAGCGACCCCTCGTACGCCCGGGCGGCCCGCAGCATCGTCGCAAGACTCAGCGCCCCGGGGCACGTGGACTCAATGAGCTGCGCGCTCGCCGCGGAGATCTGGAAGTTGCGCCCGCCCGCCCCGTAGATGAGATCGTTGCAGCGCCACGCCCGACCATCCGCGGCGTTGGTCGCCCCGAAGGTGCCTGCCGTCGCGGAGCGCATGAAGCGGCCGCCATCAACTTCCTCGAGGCGGATCGTCTCCGCCCCGGCCGAGGAATACGCCACGGCGTGCCGCGCCGGATCCGCGAAGGCCTCCAGCAGCGCCACGACCCGCGGCGGGACGGCAGCGCCCTGCAGCGCGTTCCGCAGTTCCTCGGACATCACAGGCGGTTCCGCACCCGCCATGATCGTCGCGGCGAGCCAGATCTCCACCACGGCGGCGGGAGCGCTCCGCGCCGTCTCAGCGAGCACGTCGGCATCCAACGTGCGGATGGCGATGCTCTGCCGCGAGGCTTCCGACGCCGGATCGTTCGAGGACAGCGCCTCGCGCACCGCCAACGGCACACGGTCGTGCGCCACGGCGCTCAGCGACCGGAACACCACGCGCGGGTCCGCGTCGTCGTCCCGTCCGCGCACGTGCAGGAGATCGCCAGCGGCCGTGATGGAGAAGATCGCAGCGATCCGCTCGCTCGGCCCCTCTCCACAGATGAGTTCCCCGCGCACGAACACGCGGGCGCCGTCCACGGAGAAGCGCGCGGACTCGCGCCCGACACACTGTTGGGCGGCAAAGCCTTCGAAGGTCCCGTCGGCGCGAATGCGCGATCGCCCCGTTTCGGTGCCGTTCGCGAGCTCCACGAACTCGGCCGACAGCGGATCCCCCGGCACCGGCAGAATGCACGTCATGGCGCGCGGCGCGTCATCGCCCAACGGCACCGCAGAGGTCTCGGCCTCGGTCTCGGCGGCGGACTTCCAACATCCGACGAATGGCGTCCACGGGCTGTCGCTGCGCGGCGCGGTGCCCGCGGTGGCGGCGAGAGCGCTGCGCTCGACGGGGAGTGCGATGGAAGCGATGAGGAGGATCGCGAACGCGTGCATTCGGCACTCCGTCGCTGACGGTGAGCGTCGACTGATGAGCGCGCCGACGTCCCAAGGTGGGACATATGGCCCTAGAGCGCCACAGCTCACTGTGTTCTGGTTCGGACGACCCCCGAGCCGGCGCAACGTGCTGGCCCCCCGACCCTTGACCCAAGTCCCAGCCCCACCTAGCTTTAGGGGCTGTCCAAATCGCGCGTCATCAGCGAACGGCATAGGCCGCTCCACGCGCACTCTCCTCCTGCGTCGGCAACCCGCGGGGGGCGGTAACGACCAAAGGGAGGATTGCCGCATTGTCTCGTGAATACGAGGCGGTGTACATCTTCGATTCTGCACTCGAAGACACCGCCATTGCTGAGCGCCTGGAAAAGCATCACGCGCTGCTCGGCACCAAGGACCCCATCACGCTCGACCACTGGGGCCGCCGCCAGCTCGCCTACAAGATCGGCAACAAGGAAGCCGGCTACTACGTGGTCGCCCGCTTCAAGGCCGAGGGCAAGGCGCTGCCGGAATACGAGCGCGCGCTCAAGCTCGACGACGGCGTGATCCGCTACCTCGTCTCGATCCACGAGCACGAGCTCGGCGCCCCGCCGATGACCGAAGAACAGCTCGCCGCGCGCCGTGAGCGCGATGGCGACGATGACGACGACGAGGAATAGCCCATGCGCCGACCCAAGAAGACCTGCCCGGTGACCGAAGCCGGGATCCGTTACATCGATTACAAGGATGAGCGCTTCCTCTCCCGCTTCATCACCGACACGGGGAAGATCCTCCCGAGCCGGCTCTCGGGCGTGGACGCGCGGCATAAGCGCCAGCTGGCCAAGGCGATCAAGAAGACGCGCTACCTCGCGCTCCTCTCGTACACGCGCCAGACCCCGCAGTAAGCAGGGCGCGCGTGACGACCGAAGTTCCGGACGCGCAGCAGGTTCCGGACGTCGCGCCGCGCGAGGTGGGATGGCGTGGTCCGCTGTTCGCGTTGGCGGCGGTGCTGTTCCTCACGTCGGTGCCGCCGTTCCAGTTGGTGCTGCCGATCGACCGGGCCATGCTGCTGCTCGCACCTGCCCTCGCGGCGTGCGCGGTGGCCGGGTGGCGCAGCGGGGGACGGATCTCGCTGGCGGTGGCCTGGACGGCCATCGCGGCGTGGATCCTCTGGATGGCGGCGGCGCGGGGCGGTTCGTTCGCCTTGCTGATGGTCGGATGGTCCGTGCTGGTGGCGGCGCTCTTTGGCGCCGTCCTGGTGGTCGGGTGGGGTGAGCGGTTCCTGCCGCGCGCGCTGCTCGCGATCGGAATGGCGCTCACGGTGGGCGCCTTCACTGCGGTGATGGCTGGTCAGGGCAGTTTCGACACCCTGCTCACCTTCTACGCGGAGGAGACGTCGCAACGCGTGGCGCTGCTGCGAACGGCCTGGACGGAGTTCACCAGCACGCCGCAGTGGGCCGAGGTGGTGGCCGGGACGCCGAGCGCGACCCGGATGATGGAAGGGATGGAGTTGCAGTTCACGCTCATGCCCCAGTTGGCGCGGCTGCTCCTGCCAGCATTGCTGGCGCTGGAAACGCTGATCGTGCTGGCGCTGGCGTGGGCGTTGTATCACCGCTTCGGACGAGCGCGCGTTGGCCCGCCGTTGGCGGACTGGAAGGACCTGACGTTCCACGACGCATTCGTCTGGGGCATCATCGCAGGGCTGGTGGTGATCGTGGTTCCGGTCCCCGGGATCATCCACGCCGCCGGGATGAACATTCTGGTCTTCACCGGCGTGCTCTACGCGCTGCGCGGACTGGGCGTGATGCTCTGGTTCCTGGCGCCAGGGCGATGGATGCAGGTGTTGCTGGCGATCGTGTTGGTGCTCTTTCCGCATATCATCGGAGTCGTGGCCGCCGTACTCGGCGTCGGCGACACCTGGCTCGACTGGCGCCGCCGACCGCGGCCGACAACCCAACGTACGGAGTAAGGGAGAGATCATGGAAGTCATTCTTCGGCAGGCCGTCGACAACCTCGGACATCCCGGCGACATCGTGGACGTGTCTGCGGGCTATGCACGCAACTTCCTGCTGCCGCGCGGCGTCGCCTATGAGGCGACCCCGGGCAACAAGAAGCGGATCGCGCAGGAGAAGGAGCGCCTGGAGGCGGCGGAGAACGCCCGCCGCGACGCGGCGTCCGCCATCGCCAAGCGCCTCGAAGAGGTCTCGCTCACCTTCTCGGCCAAGGTCGGCGAGGAAGGCAAGCTCTTCGGCT
>CAZGFE010000061.1:0-13229 GCA_964524665.1 uncultured Gemmatimonas sp. | reverse complement strand
CCGATGCCGCCGGCGATCTGCAGCGCCTCGTTCGCCGTGCGGAAGGCAAGCTCCGACGCGAAGATCTTGCACGAGGCCGTCTCGAGCGAGAAGTCGATCCCGCCGCGATCCACCATGCCCGCGCAGAGCATCCACCCGGCGTCGGCGGCGTAACAGTCCGCTGCAGCCGTCGCGATCTTGCGCTGGATGATCTCGAAGGATCCGATGGGGCGGCCGAACTGCTCGCGCTGCTTGGCGTACTCGATCGCGAGCTTCATCATCGCGCGCGTGCCACGCGCAGAGCCAGCCGAAAGCCCAAGGCGTCCGGAGTTGAGGATCTCGAGCGCGATCTTGAAGCCCGCGCCCACGTCGCCCAACCGGTCCTCGGCGGGGACGGTGACGTTCTCGAACGTCACCGTGCGCGTGTCGCTCGCCTTGATCCCCATCTTCTCCTCGATCTTGCCGAGGGAGATGCCGGGCGCGTGGGCGTCGACGATGAACGCCGTCACGCGCTGCTTCTGCTTGCCGTCGATGACGACCGGGACCTTGGCAAAGACGGTGAAGACGCCCGCATAGCCCGCGTTGGAGATCCAGATCTTGGTGCCGTTGAGCGTGTACGTCTTGCCGTCCGCGCTCGGAACGGCGGTGGAGAGCATCGCCTGCGCGTCCGAACCCGACCCGGGCTCGGTGAGGCAGAAGGCCCCGATGAGCTCGCCGGCGGCGCAGCGCGGGAGCCACTTCTGCTTCTGCTCCTCGGTGCCGAAGAGGATGATCCCCTTGATGCCGATGCTCTGGTGCGCGCCGAAGTACACGGCGAGCGCCGCGTCGTGGGCGCCGATCTCGCCGAAGACGCGATTGAAGACCATCGCGGACGCGCCGAAGCCGCCGTAGGCCTCGGGGATGTTGAGACCCATCAGGCCGAGTTCGGCCATGCCCTGCCGGACGGCGTCGGGGAACTTGCCGTCGTGGTCGAGCTGTGCGGGGTCGAGCGTGTCGGCCGCCCAACTGCGGAAGGCGTCGAGGATCTGCGCGAGGGTGGCCTTCTCGTCCGCCGAGGGTTCGGGGAAGGGAAAGACCAGATCCTCGAGAATGTCGCCCTGGAAGACCCCGCGCGTGAACGAGGGGTTGTTGTCCGGGTCGGCGAGGTGGGCGGCGTTCTGCTGGGTGGTCATTGGACGGGTCGCGTCACGAGGGATACGGAAGATAGCGCACCGGGGCGTGCGAGGTCGGCTTCGGGTACGGGAAAACCTTGTCAGGGCGCGGTCGATGGGCCACACTGTAACGGATGCTATCTCGACCTGTTTCGCTCGTTTCGCTCGTGCTCGCGCTGACCGCACCCCTGGCGTCCGTGGACGCTCAGGGGATGCTTGGCCGCCCCGCCGCTCCCGCCGCGTTGGAAACGCAGGCCGCTGTGGTCGTCGTGGACTCGGCTTCTCCGCGCGCAGCGACCCTCAAGTACCTGATGGCGGCACGCGCCGCAGAGTACGAGCGCGCCGCGCGCTGGCTCGACCTGAGCGCTCCTGAAGTCGCCGATCGCGGTGCGGAACTCGCCGCGCGTCTGCGGGCGGTGCTCGACACCAAGCTGTGGCTGGACCTCGAACGCATCTCGCCGCGCGCGATCGGTGACACGGCCGACGGGCTGCCGATCGATCTGGAGCAGTTGGGCGAGATCTCGACGGGCGAAGGCGTCTCGGTCGCGATCCGACTGGCCCGCCAGGGCGACGGACGGGATGCCCGCTGGGTCTTTTCGGCGGCGACGGTGGGCGTGATCGACGAACTCTACGCGGAGCTTCCGGACTATTGGATCCGCGAGCACCTGCCGCCGGCGCTCCTGGCCGTGGGTCCGTACGATCTCCTCTGGTGGCAGTGGATCGCGCTGCTCCTGCTGGTGCCCGTCGCGGGGTTCATCGGCCTGCTCGTGGGCCGGCCGACGCGCAGTCTCCTCAAGCGACTGGTGTCGCGCACCGAGAACAACTTCGACGACGCGCTCGTGTTCGCCGCGCGCGAGCCGATCATCCTGATCTGGTCGGTCGTGGCGTCGCGGGCGCTGCTCGGATGGATCGCGCTCACGCCGCCGGCCGAGGCGTTCGTGGTGTCGCTGCAGTCGGCGCTCGGGATCGTCGCGATCTTCTGGATGGCGCTGCGCGCGATCAACGTCCTGCAGGAGCTGCTCCCGCAGGAGAAGTGGATGGACTCGCATCCGGCGCTTCGGTCGCTGATCCCGCTTGGCGCGCGGATCTCGCGGCTGCTGGTGTTCGCGGCGGGCGTGCTGACGGTGATCTCGGCGTTCGGGTATCCCATCGCGACGATCCTCGCGGGACTCGGGATCGGCGGTATCGCCGTGGCGCTCGGCGCGCAGAAGTCACTGGAGCACTTCTTCGGCTCGATCTCGATCGGTGTGGACCAGCCGTTCCGGGTGGGCGACTGGGTCTCGGTGGCGGGCATTGCCGGCTCCATCGAGGCGATCGGCCTGCGCTCGACGCGGATCCGCACGATGGACCGCACGCTGGTGACGATCCCCAACGGCTCACTTGCCGAGGCGCAGTCCGAGAACTTTGGCGCGCGCGAGCGGATCCGCCTGAACGCCATGGTCGGCCTCGAGTACGGCACGCCGGTCGCGACGATGCGGAAGGTGCGTGACGAGATCGAGGCGCTGCTCCGTGCGCATCCGATGACGTGGCAGGAGCGCGTGCAGGTGCGCTTCTCGAACTTCGGCGCGTCGTCGCTCGACATCGAGCTGTTCTGCTGGATCGAGACGACGATGATCGACGAGTTCCGCGAGGTCCGCGAAGGCCTGTTCTTCGGGATCATGGAGATCGTCGAGCGGAACGGCGCGAGCTTCGCGTTCCCCACGCAGACCGTCCACCTGGTGGGCGGCGGAACGAAGGGCCCTCAGCCGTTGTAGACGGGGCCGCCCAGCTCGCGATACCGCTCCAGCACGGCGCGCGCCTCAGCCTGCTGCAGGCCGCGCGTGATCTCCACGCCGCGTGACTTGAGATAGTCGTACGACTCGGTGAAGACGGGCCCCTCGTCGAAGCCGAGCGCGAGCGCATCCTCGCGTGACGCGGCGATCACCACGCGCGAGATCCCGCTCCAGAGCGTGGCGCCCAGGCACATGGCGCACGGCTCGCAGCTCGTGAAGAGCTCGTGGGCCGGGTGTCCCTCCGCGCCGAGCGTGAAGGAGGCGATGCGCCGCTGCGCGAGTTGGTAGGCCACCATCTCCGCGTGCAGCGTGCAGTTGTTGAGACGGACGACCGAGTTGATCCCCACGCTCAGCAAGAGCCCCGTCTCGCGCTCGAACACCGCGGCGCCGAACGGACCGCCCGAGCGGCGTTCGACGTTCTCGCGCGCGAGCCGGATGGCCAGCGCCATGCGGTCGGCGTCGGTGGGATAGGGCACGGCGAAATCGACCTCGGCCTGCACCCACGCCGGCAGGGTCAGGGCAGCCTCGAACATCGGGGGGCGTTCCCAGCGCATGGGAAGAGTATGCATCATCGGCGCGCCGCCGACCACGGGCGTTGACCGAACCGGTATATTCTGTCGTCCGCCGCGACCCCATCACCCTCTGCTCGGATCGCCCGTGGCCAGCACCATCCTGCTCCTCGGCCTGCTGTACTTCTTCGCGCACTTCCTGTCGAACACGTTCGACCGGACCAAGGTGCCGGACGTGCTCGTGCTGATGGTGCTCGGGATCGTCGTGGGGCCGGTGTTCGACTGGACCACGCCCGAGTCGTTCGGGCAGGTGGGTGCCGTGCTCACCACCGTCGCCCTCGCGGTCATCCTGTTCGAAAGCGGCACGACCCTGCATATCGCGGACATCGCGCGTTCGGCGCGCAGCACGCTGCAAGTGACGCTGGTGACATCGTTCGGCACGATCTTCATCGTGGGCACGGTGGCGGGCGTGGTGCTCGAGCTGCCGTGGCTGAGCGCGTTCCTGCTGGGTGCCATCGCCTCGGGCACGTCTGCGGCAGTGGTCGTACCGATGGTGCGCGTGCTCAAGACGCGCGAGCGCGCGTCCACCGTGATGATCCTCGAGTCGGCGATCACCGACGTGACCTCGATCGTCTTTGCCTTCGCGCTGATGCAGGCGGCCGTGCAGGGCGAAGTGCACGTGGGCCGGATGATCGGCCAGACGATGTCGGCGCTGGTCTTCGCGGCGGTGATCGGCGTGGCCGGCGGGGTCGGCTGGCTGCTCATCTGGGAGAAGGTGCGGCGCTTCCCGACGACGATCTTCACCACGCTCGCATCCGCCTTCGTGCTCTATGGGCTCGCCGAGCTGCTGGGTTTCGCCGGCGCGATCGCAGTGCTCGCCTACGGGATCACGCTCACCAACTACGAGCAGTTCGGCCTGACCAAGCTCTTCAAGGGCCGTCCCTTCGCGGGGGTGACGCCGGTGGAGTCCGATTTCTACCGCGAGATCGTGTTTCTCCTCAAGACCTTCTTCTTCGTCTACCTCGGCATCTCGATGCGCTTCAGCGACTGGACGCTGGTGGCCGCTGCGTTCGCGCTGATGCTCCTGATCTACAGTGCGCGTTTGCTCGTGACGCCCTACATCCTGCCGCCGACCATCAGCCGTCGCGACGTCTCGGTGGTGGCGGTGATGGTCCCGAAGGGCCTCGCGGCGGCGGTGCTGGCGGGACTCCCGCTCGAGATGGGGATCGCAGGCGGCGACACCATCCAGGCGACGATCTATGCGATCGTGCTCGTGAGCATCACCCTCACGGCGATCCTCGTCACGATCAAGGACCGCGCCCCGCTCCGGCAGGTCTTCGACCGCGTCCTCAAGGACTTCCCGGAGGAGGTGCCCGATGACCCCGCCCGCATGACGCCGCTCGCGGGGATCCCGACGGTCCGCTGAGTCTCGCGCTAGCCTAACACGCGGCGGAAGACGCCGACCGCCTGCTGCATCTCGGCCATGGTGCCGATCGAGATGCGCGAGTGGTTGGTGAGCGGCGGGAACGGCCGTCCGACCCCCACACCCTGCGCACGACACGCGTCGCGGAACTCGCGCGAGTCACGCCGGACGTCCACGAGCACGAAGTTCGTCTGCGACGGGATCACCTGATAGCCCGCGTCGGTGAACCACTTGGTGGTGAAGGCGCGCGCCGCGCGGTTCGCCTCCTGTTCCTTGCGCATCTGGGCGGGGTCGTCGAGTGAGGCGATCGCGGCGACCTGCGCGAGCGTGCCGATGCCGTTGTTGAGCCGCAGGCGGTCCATGCGCGCCAGCGTCGCCGGCTGCCCAAAGGCATAGCCGATCCGCATCCCGGCGAGCCCGTAGATCTTGGAGAACGTTCGGGAGACGAACACGCGCGGATGCTCCGCGCACAGCGGGAGCATCGAGGCGTACGCCGGGTCGTCCACGAACTCGTGATAGGCCTCGTCCACGAGAATGATCACCTCGGGGTCGGCCGCCAGCGCGGCGCGCACAAAGGCCTCGGCCTGGCGCTTCCCGATCACGTGCCCCGTGGGATTGTTCGGGTTGCAGAAGAACACGAGGCCCGCGCCGCGCACCTCGTGCAGCATGCGGTCCGTGTCGAGCGCGTGCGCACTCGTCAGCGGCACCTCGCGCACCGGGAGGTTGAGGATCTGCGCGTAGCTCGCGGGCGTCTCGAAGGTGGGCACGGCGGTCACGAGATGCTTGGTCGGCGAGCAGAACGCCTGCACGGCGAGGCGCAGGATCTCGCCGGAGCCCGAGCCGAGCAGGACCTGATCCTCCGAGAGTCCATTGGCCTTGGCGATCGCTTCGCGCAGCACGCGCTCACCGCTCGCCGGATAGTGCGCCGCACGCTTGAAGTTCGCGGTCATGGCTCGGATGGCGGCCGGCACGGGGCCGTTGGGATTCTCGTTCGACTCCAGCCGCAGCACGCCGTCCTGCGCACGCCACGCGGCGTCGAGCGGTTCGGCCGTCGCGGCCTCCATGCCCCGCGCGCTGATCCACGCCGGGAGGGTGAGCGCGGTGGCGCCGGTGGCACCAAGCGTGCGAACGAATGCGCGGCGAGAGACGGCCATCTGCGAGCTCCGGTGCGGGATGTCGAGAAGCTACGTCCGGCGACGCGCGTCGGCCATCGCCCGCCGGTCAGCGCATCAGCTGCGGGATGTCGCGCCAGAGGACGATCGCGCCCGCGCCCGCCATTGCCAGCGCCACGACGGCCCCGGCCGCCGTGAGCCAGCGCGAATGACGGTAGGTCCCGACGATCCGCTGCTGATGCGCCGCGAGGAGCATCGCGCCGAGCGCGAGCGGGAGGATCAACCCGTTGAGCGCGCCCACCGCGATGAGCGTGCGCACGGGGCGGCCGAGCCACAGGAAGATGAGCGCCGAAAGCACGATGAAGGCGATCACGACCCGCGTCCACTGCTGGTCGATCACGCGGTGCAGTCCGCGGAGGAAGGAGACCGATGTGTACGCCGCTCCGACCACGGACGTGATGGCCGCACTCCACATCACGAGGCCGAACACACGATAGCCGATCTCGCCGGTGGCGTGGCGAAACACGCTCGCGGGCGGATTCGCGGGATCCAGCACGAGTCCGCGGCTCACGACGCCCAGCGCGGCGAGAAAGAGCACGACGCGCATCAGGGACGCCACGCCGATCGCGGTGACCGCCGACCGAGTGACCTCGCCCACCGAATCCACGCCTTGAACGCCCGCGTCCACGAGGCGGTGCGCGCCGGCGAAGGTGATGTATCCACCCACGGTACCGCCGACGATCGTCACGATGGTCAGCAGATCCACCTGCTCGGGCAGGACCGTGCGATGCAGCGCCGCACCCACGGGCGGCCCCGAAGCGACGGCCACATAGAAGGTGAGCGCCACCAGGAGGAACCCGAGTACGATCGCGAATCGGTCCATCGCGCGTCCGGCTTCCTTCACGACGAAGAGCGCCACGGCAATGAGTGCGGAGGCGGCGGCCCCCTCGGCGACGGTCACGTTGAGCGCCACTGAGGCACCGAGTCCCGCGCCGGCGAGGTTGCCGATGTTGAACGCGAGTCCGCCCGCCGCCACGAGCACGGCGAGCAAGGTGCCGAGTCCGGGCGCGACGGCGTTCGCGACATCTGGCGCGCGCTTGCCCGTGACCGCGAGCAGGCGCCAGATGTTGAGCTGCGCCACGAGGTCGATCACGACGCTCACGAGGATCGCAAAGCCGAAGCTCGGCCCGAGCCGTTCCGTGAACACGGCGGTCTGCGTGAGGAAGCCTGGTCCGACGGCCGAGGTGGCCATCAGAAAGGCCGCCCCGATCAGGACGCCTTTGGTGCCTCTTCCGGTGCCGGTCGATCCAGTACGCATCCGATGCCCCAGACGGCGAGTGACGCCGCGAGCGAGAGAAGGAAGGGGATCTCGCTCGCGCCGACGAGCGCCGCGAGATACGTGAGGATCCCCGCCAACAATGTGGCCACGGCGGTCCGCGCGCTGCCCCAGCTGGTGAAGAGCGCGAAGAGAGATGACACCAGCACGCCCGCGCTGCCGAAGGCCGACGCTTGCTCGACCAGCGCGAGCACGCCGTCGGTGGTGAATGCGAGCACAGCTGCGATGAGCCCGAACGCGAGCACGCCGCCGCGCGCGAACCAGAGCTTGCGTCGCTCGTCGGTCACCTGCAATGCGGGCACGAGCAAGTTGTGCGAGAGCAGACCCGACGCCACGAGCAACGTGGAGTCCACGGTCGAGAGGATCGCCGAGAGGATGCCGCCGGCGAAGATCGCATACAACACCGGATGCATCAGGCTCTGCGCGACCGTCGGCAGGATCTGTTCGGCGTGCTCGAGTTCGCCGACGAACGGCGCGGCGAGCAGCGCGACCACCACCGGGATCAATCCGATCACGAGATACAGACCTCCCGCCGCGAGCGTGCCGCGCGCGGCCACTGCGCCTGAGCGAGCGCCCACCACGCGCCCGACCACCTCGGTCGCCATGAGCGAGCCCAGCACGGGGATGGCCCATGCCTCGAGCGTCGCATACCACGGCCCGGCGGTGGCTGGCGTGAGATCGATCTGCGCGGAGGTGGTCAGCTGCGCGAACGCGACCCCGGGGCCACCCACGGCAACGATCGTGACGATCAACAGGGCCACGAGCCCCACGGTGAGCACGGCGCCCTGAATGACGTCGGTCACCGCGTCGGCGAGCAGTCCGCCGAACGCCGTGTAGGCGATCACGAACGCGGCAGCGCCCACGATCGCCCATTCCACCGAGATGGAGCCGGATGCCGCAAGGATCTGCCCGAAGGCGCGGATCTGAGCCCCGGCCCAGAGCACGGAGCTCGGGATCAGGATGAGCGCCGCGATCCGTTCCGTGCGCACGCCGAAGCGCTGTCGGTAGAGATCGGCCAGAGTCGTGAGTCCGCGCGCCCACAGCGGTCGCGCGATGAAGGCGCCCATCAGGATCAGGCACAGCGCGTAGCCGAACGGCTCGGCCGACGTGAGCGACAGACCGTGGGCGTACACTTCGCCCGCCGATCCGATCACGGTCTCCGCTCCGAACCACGTGGCGAAGACCGACGCGGCCATCAGGAGATACCCGAGCCGCCGCCCACCGATGAGATAGTCGGCTTCGTTGGCGATGCGCCGCGAGATGTAGATGCCGATGCCAAGCTGCAGCGCGAGGAACGCCAGCAGTGCGAGGAGAGGCGCGGTCACGAAAAAAGCTCCGCGAGCTGCTGCGCGCTGCGTGGCGCGGCATCGAGCTGCAGACCCGCCGCTTGCGCAGCGAGCCCGAGCACCTGAGCGGCGGAGCGACCGGCCGCACGGAGCTCGCGGACCCCACTGTCTCCCGCAGACTTGCTCAGCTTGCGGCCATCCGCGTGCAGCACCAGCGGATGGTGCACCCAGAGTGGTGGCGTCGCGCGACCGAGCTGCGTGCCGAGTCGCTGTTGCCGGCCGCACGACGTCAGCAGGTCCTCGCCGCGAATGACCACGTTCACGCCGTGATCGAGATCGTCGACGACCACGGCGAACTGGTAGGTGAAGTTGCCGTTCCGGTCGCGCAGCAGCAGGTCGCCGCACTGCGATGCGGGATCCTGTGGGAGCACGCCGAGCCGCAGGTCGGCCACGGACTCGGCGCCCGGCGTGATGATCATCCGTCGCGCCGGCGTGAGCGCCGCGTCGACCCCGGCCGCGCGACACGTGCCCGGGTAGCGAAGCTCGGCGGCGCCGGCAGGATCATCAGGCGCGGCATCCGCGTCAGCGACGCGCTCGGATCCGCCGCCCAGCGCACCGTGCGCGCGCAGGATGTCCGCGCGCGAACATCGGCAGGGGTATGCGTGTCCGGCGTTCTCGAGCGCACGCAACCGGGCCTCGTAGCTCGACCGCCGGTCGCTCTGCCGCTGGCTCGTCGCCCCGGCGCGAAAGTCGTCCGTGCTGACGCCATCCGGCGCGAACCCCAGCCAGTCGAGATCATCCAGGATCGAGTGCTCGTATTCCGATCGACGGCGGCCCTGATCGTGATCCTCGATCCGGAGCAGCACGCGCCCGCCGCGCGCGGCGGCCAGTCCCCAGATCCAAATGGCGTTGACCAGATGACCAAGATGCAGGTGCCCCGTGGGTGCCGGTGCGAATCGCGTCGTGAAGCCGCGCGGGATCCGCGCGGCGACCTCGGCCGCTGTGCGGGGATGTCTGGTCTCGGGCACCGTGCATTATGCTTCACGGGAACCCCTTCCCGCGACCGGTCCCCGAGTGTCCGCACCGCGCTCTCCAGTCACGATCGTCGATGTGGCGCCGCGTGATGGCCTTCAGAACGAGAAGGCCGTGCTCGCAGTGGCGCAGAAGGTCGCGCTGGTCGATCAGCTGAGCGCCAGCGGTCTGCCCGTGATCGAGGTGACGAGTTTCGTCTCACCGAAGGCGATCCCGCAGCTTGCGGATGCCGAGGCGGTGATGGCGGGCATCACGCGGCGTGCGGGGACGCGGTACACGGTGCTTGTCCCGAACGAACGGGGGCTCGACCGCGCACTCCCCACGCGGCCTGACGGGATCGTCGTCTTCGGCGCGGCGAGCGAGACCTTTTCGCAGAAGAACATCAACTGCTCGATCGCCGAGTCGCTCGACCGGTTTCGTCCCGTCGTGCGGCGCGCAAAGGAGGCCGGTGTTGCCGTGCGCGGCACGGTGTCGTGCGCGCTCGGCTGTCCCTACGAAGGCGAGGTCGCGCCCGCGGCGGTGGCGCGCGTGGCCGCCGAGCTGCTGGCGATGGGCGTGGACGAGCTCTCCATTGCGGACACGATCGGCGTCGGCACGCCGGCGCTCACGTCACGCGTCTTCGAGGCGGTGCTGGCCCACGCCGCGCCCGCACAGGTGAACGGCCACTTCCACGACACGTATCACCGCGCGCTGGTCAACATCGAGGCGTGCCTCGCGCTCGGCGTGCGGAGCTTCGACGCCAGCGCCGCAGGGCTCGGCGGTTGTCCCTATGCGCCGGGCGCGACAGGGAACGTCGCGACGGAGGCGGTGCTCGAGTGGCTGGCCGCGCGGGGCTTCGAGACGGGCGTCGATCTGGAGCGCGTGCGGGCGGCCGGCGTGTGGATCCGCGGCGAACTCACGCGTGCGTCGGCGGGCCGCAGCAGCGCTCAGTAGCCGACGCCGACCCGCTTTCGAACGAACCGGCGCTCCATGAGCTCCCGGAGCAGACAATCTGCGACGTCCTCGACCGAGATCTTCGTCGCTTTCTCGGGCAGGAAGTTCTCGAGTGTGCGGTACTTGCCCGTGCGTTGACCGGGAACGATGTCGGGGCAGGCGAGCATGGTCCACTCGAGGCCGCTCTCCTGCATCGCTGTCCACGCGGCCTGATGACGATCGCTCACCGCCTTGTACTGCTTGGCGAAGTCCTTCTGGTCGTGACGCAACCCGCCCTTCTTGGAATCGAGGATCCCGGCGCCCGCGACCCCGAGCACGCGTGACACGCCAGCGTGCGCCATCGCGCGGACGATGTTGCGCATCCCCTGCGACTGCGCCTCGCCAGGGTCCGTGATCCCGGCGCCGCCGAGCGCGGAGACGACCGCGTCCGTGCCCTCGAGTACTTCGGCGACCGTGCTGGAGTCGAGGACATCGCCCTGGATGATCTGCATGCCCGGACGCGGCGTGATCGACCCGAGGTCTCGCACGAGCGCGCGGACGGTATGGAACTCCGCCAGGGCATACTCGAGGAACTTGGAGCCGACGCGGCCGGTGCCGCCGAACAGCGCGATATGCATTTACGGCAGGTGGGAGGTGGCTGGTATCTGGTGTCAGGGACTTCGGAAGGTGCCCGGTCGCCACGGATCTCGGTAGCCGTTTCGCACTTTCTGATACCAGACACCTCCCACCTCCTACCTGTAGTTCGAATCGTTCACACGCACACTATCGGTAGTTGTGACCTTTGACCGCCGCCTCTCCCACTCCCGCGTTGAGCGCCGTGAACGACTTCGCGCGGATGTTGTAGACCCCGCTCTCCACCTGCAGGACGCCGCGCACCAACAGCAGCGGTGAGCGCGAGATCAACAGCGCCTGGCGCTCGAAGCGCTGCGGGGTCACCACCACGTTGATCGTCCCCGTTTCGTCCTCGAGCGTGAGAAAGACGAACCCCTTCGCGGTCCCCGGGCGCTGGCGACAGATCACGAGTCCTGCGTGTCCCACCGCCTCGCCGTCCTGCATCGTGTGCAGCTCGCGCGCGGTGCGAATGCCGTTCGGGGTGAGCAGCGGCCGTACGTGCCGCATCGGGTGGCCATTCAATGAGAGTCCCGTGAGGCGGTAGTCGGCTTCCGTGAGCTGAGGTGCCGAGAATGCTGGGAGCACGTCGGGCACACGCGACTCAGGAAAGAGCGCGAGCGGTCCCGGCGCGCCACGCTCGGCTTCGAGCACCCGCCAGAGCGCCACGCGGCGGCGGCGCGCGGGCGGCTCGTCCTGCACGAATGCATCGAACGCGCCGGACTCCGCGAGCGCCCGCAGCACGCGGCGGTCGAGCTGCGCGCGCGCGACGAAATCCGCGATGCTCGCAAAGGCGCGGTGCACCGGCGCGCCATTTGGCGTGGGTGCGGGCTCCATCAGCGCGGCCTCGATCTTGGCCTGCGCGCGGCTGCCAAGTCCGATCACCGAGCGCACGCCGAGTCGGACGACCGGCGCGGCGTGCGGTCCCGCACCGGGCTCGAGCGTGTGGTCCCAGCTGCTCCGGGTGATGTCCACGGGCCGCACCTTCACGCCGTGCCGCACCGCGTCCTCGATGAGCGTGCCCGGGGCGTAGAAGCCCATCGGCTGCGCGTTGAGGATCGCGCACAGGAACTCCGGCGCGTAGTAGTGCCGGAGGAACGCGCTCGCGTACACGATGAGCGCAAAGCTCGCCGCGTGGCTCTCGGGGAATCCGTAATCGGCAAAGGCGTTGATCTGGTTGTAGATCCGCTGCGCGATGTCGGCGGGGATGCCGTTGGCCTCCATCCCCTTGATCATCCGCTCGCAGATGTCGGCCATGCGCTCGCGGCTGCGCTTGTGGCCCATCGCCTTGCGGAGAAGATCCGACTCGCCGGGCGTGAACCCGGCCGCAGTGATCGCGACCTGCATCCCCTGTTCCTGGAAGAGCGGCACGCCGAGCGTGCGCTTGAGGATCGGCTCGAGCGAGGGGTGCGGGTACGTCACCTCCTCCACGCCCGCTTTGCGCCGCAGATACGGATGCACCATGTCGCCCTGGATGGGCCCGGGCCGGATGAGCGCGACCTCGACCACGAGATCGTAGAAGCAGCGCGGCTTGAGACGCGGCAGCGTGTTCATCTGCGCGCGGCTCTCCACCTGGAACACGCCCACGGTGTCCGCGCGGCAGAGATCGTCGTACACGGCTTGGTCCGCGCAGTCGAGCTGGCCGAGGTCGATCGTGACGCCGCGGGTGCGCCGGATGTAGGCGAGACAGTCCTGTACCACGGTGAGCATGCCGAGCCCCAAGAGATCGATCTTCACGAGCCCCACGGGGTCGAGGTCATCCTTCTCCCACTGGATGACGGTGCGCTCCTCCATGCTTGCGGGCTCGATCGGCACCACGGTGCGGAGCGGTTCCTCGGTGAGGACGAACCCGCCGACGTGGATGCCGCGGTGGCGCGGCGCGGCGTCGAGGCCTTCGACGATGTCGGCGAGGCGCTGGACGCGCGGGTCGTGCGGGTCGAGTTGAGCGCGGGAGAGCAGGGACTCGTCGTCGGTGGTGGCGACGGCCGCCGCGCGTTTCGGCTGCGCGTCCACCCGCACCTTCCGATGCTCCGCGCGCGCCTCCTTGATCAACGTGCTCGCGTGCGTGCCGACGATCAGGTCGCTCG
>CAZGFE010000060.1:0-13334 GCA_964524665.1 uncultured Gemmatimonas sp. | reverse complement strand
AGACGAACGAGGCGCCGTACGTGGCGAGGGCGGCGTGAGACCTTTTCACCACGAAAGCACGAAGGGCTCCGATACGTGTGAAGGGCGCCGTCGTTCCCATGACTTTCGATTCTTATGTGAACGACGGCTGCCAATGACTCGCTCTCAACCCTTCGTGCCTTCGTGGTGAACGCAGTGGCAGTGCTCAGCATACGCTCCAACGCATACGTACCTCTGAGAGAACCCCGAACCCTAAGAGCCATGCGGAAGCTCCTCCTGCTCCTCGCCCTCACCGTCGCCAGCGCTGACGCGCAGACGCCGGCCTTCGACCTGAGCGTCAAGAACATCATGCGCGGGCCGGAGCTGTATGGGCGCGAGCCCGCCCAGGTGCGGTGGACGGCCGACGGCGAGTGGATCTACTTCCGCTGGCTCGAGCCGGGCGCGGCGTGGGACGAGAACCTCAAGCCGTTCCGGATCGCGCCCCGTGCGGGCGCCCAGCCCGAGATGGTGAGCGACGCGCACATGGACTCCGTGGCGCCGATGCTCGCCACCGGCCCGCGCTCGCGCGACGGCAGGATGCGGGTGGTGACCGCTGGCGGCGACGTGTGGCTGCACCAGATCAACGGCACGCGGGTGACGCTCCGCCGCGTCACGCACACGGTGGACAACGAATCCGGCGCGCGGTTCTCGCTCGACGAGCGGATGATCTACTTCGTGCGCGACAACAACGTCTTCTCGTTCGACCTCGCCACGGGCCTCACGCGGCAGCTCACGGACATCCGGAGCGGCACGGCGCCGCGCGATCCGCAGGAGCCCACGGGGCAGCGCGGCGCGCTCGCCCAGCAGCAGCGAGACCTCCTGCAGGTGATCCGTGATCGCGAGAAGGCCGACTCCATCCAGCGCGCCGAGCGGAAGGCCGCCGAGGCGCGGCGCACGCCGACCGTGTGGATCCCCACGGCGGACCGGATCGGCACGGTCACGATCTCCCCGGACGGCAAGAGTCTGCTGCTCTCGACCTTCACGCCGGCCACCGGCACCAAGGGATCGGACGTCCCCGACTACATCACCGCCGACGGCTACCCGCGCATGATCCCGGGGCGCACCAACGTCGGTGACGCGCAGGGCACGACCAAGGTCGCACATCTCGACATCGCCACGGGCAAGACGACGTGGCTGAAGCTCACGCCCGACTCCGGTTCGTCGGCCGGGCAGGCCAGCATCGGCGACTGGAGCGACGATGGACGGTTCGCGATGCTCGCCGTCACCACCGCGGACTTCAAGAATCGCTACCTCTACGCGGTGGCGAGTGCGGGCGGCGCGATGACCACGCTCGATGTGCTGCGCGACGAAGCGTGGGTGAACGGCCCGTGCTTCTTCGGCTGCAGCGGCTGGACGCCGCAGGGCCGCGCGTGGTTCGCCTCCGAGGCCACCGGTTATGCACACCTGTACTCCGTGAACGCGGACGGCTCGGATCGTCGCGCGCTCACCAGCGGCAGCTGGGAAGTGCTGGCCGCCAGGCGCTCGGACGACGGCCGGTTCTTCGAGCTGACGACGAGCGAGCCGTCGCCCTTCACGCAACAGGCGTATCGGATGCCGATCACGGGCGGCGCGCGCACGCGCCTGACCACCGGAGACGGCAGCCACGACCTCACGCTCGCGCCGGATGCGCAGCGCTTCGTGACCGTTTACTCCGAAGCGAACCTCCCGCCCGAGCTCTACCTCGGGCGCGTTGGCCAGACCACGACACAGCGCCTCACCACGTCCACGACCGCCGAGTGGCGCTCGTACGCGTGGAGGAAGCCGCCGATCGTGATGATCCCTGGGGAGGACGGCACGCCAGTGCCGGCGCGCATCTATCGTCCCGATGCGTTCGGCGTTCAGTCGAACGGCGCCGCCGTGATCTTCGTGCACGGCGCCGGCTACCTGCACAACGTCCACAACTGGTGGTCGACGTATTCGCGCGAATACATGTTCCACCATCTGCTCGCCTCGCGCGGCTACACGGTGCTCGACATCGATTACCGCGGCTCCGCCGGCTACGGCCGCGACTGGCGCACGGCGATCTATCGCTGGATGGGCGGCAAGGACCTCGATGACCACGTGAGCGGCTCCAAGTATCTCACGGCGCAGTTCGGCATCCAGCCGGAGCGCGTCGGCATCTACGGCGGCTCGTACGGCGGGTTCATCACGCTGATGGCGCTCTTCAACAAGTCCGAGTACTTCGGCGCAGGCGCGGCGCTCCGCTCCGTGACCGACTGGGCGCACTACAACCACGGCTACACCGGCCGCATCCTCAACCTGCCCCAGGACGACACACTCTCGTATCGCCGTTCCTCGCCGATCTTCTTCGCCGAGGGGCTGCGAGACCCGCTGCTCATTGCGCACGGCATGGTGGACACGAACGTGCAGTTCCAGGACGTCGTGCAGCTCGCACAGCGACTCATCGAGCTCGAGAAGGTGGACTGGGAGATGGCCGTGTATCCCGTGGAGAACCACGGCTTCACGCGGCCCAGCTCGTGGCACGATGAGTACCGCCGGATCCTCGAGCTCTTCGAGCGCACGATCGGCCCGAATGGGAGCAAGGCGCCTTGATGCAGAAGCTGGCCGCGATCCTCCGCCGCATCATCGGCGCGCCGGACTACAGCGCGTACGTGGCGCACTGCGCGGCGCACCATCCCGAGCGCCAGCCGCTCGGCGAGCGGGAGTTCCTCGCCGAGCGGTGGAAAGCGCGGTACGAGACGCCCGGCGGGAAGTGTTGTTGAGCGCTGGGCGGCCGCGCGCTCACGTCGCGGAGTGGACACGATGAAATGGCGTCCGTGGGCGACAGTGGCGAGCGTCGCCGCGTTCATCGGCGCGGCGACGGCCACGGGAATGACGTGGACCGACTACCTGTTCAACCCTTCGGGCCTCTTCCACGGCCCAGCGGGCGTCAACTGGCCGGTGGTGTGGGAAACGTGGATCAGCTGGTTCCTGCCGACCACTGGGATGGTGGCGCTGCTGATGATCCCGATGGCCGTTCGTCGCGTGCGCGCGCTGAAGGAGCGCGAGGCTAGCGAAGCGCGGCCTGTGGCTGCGCTCTCCGAGCCGGCACCAGACCTGCAAAGAGCGCGCACGAAAGCCCAGCGATCGCAGCACCCATCGTGAAGGCGGCGTGAGCGTGGGGCGCTACACCTCGTGCATCATGAAAGCGTACCGTACCCGTCGGCGAGTCGACGCAGATCATCGTTGACCCGCCGCAGTTTCCCCGTGATCTCACTCTGAGCCGCGCCGCTCGGCGCGATCTCCCGAAGCGCGATCAACTGCTGGTGCAGGAGCGCCTGTTGCGCGTCGAGGCGGTTTCGCAGCGCACCGAGCTCCGCGATCCGCGCCTCGGCTTTCGCCAGCAGGGCGCGCTGCGACTCGAGCATGTCACGCAACGAGGCATCACCCGTACCGAGCGCCCTGAGGCGGTCGTCCAGGCGTTGGATCTCCTCAGCGTTGACCATCTCCCGAAGGGCCTGAAGTTCGCGGTCGAGCCGCACCGCCGCCTCACGCGCGGCGGAGCGCGCCTCGGTCATCCCGTCGGGCAGAACGACACCGGCGCCGCGCAGCTCGCGCACGAGCTCGTCCGTGGACTTCGCGAGGACGGCAGCAGGCTGAGCGCGCCCGCGATCGAGGAACGCGGCGAACCGCGGTTGCGCCCACCGCGGATCGCTGGGCGAGAGCGAGAAGAGCAGGCGCTGCAGGTGCAGGTCGGTCTTCGTGCGTTTCCGGAACCGGTGTGCGAACGCGACGATGGCGGCGATCGGAGTGGCCGCGAGCGCGATTCCGATGCCAAGTGCCACATTGATCACGCTCCGATCGCCGATCAACCATTGGCCCAGAGTTGCCGATCCGATCGGGGAGAAGACCCAGAGAAGTGCGCCGACCTGCACCGGCACGAGCACGGCCGTTGCCAAGGCATTGACCCAGCTGGACCAGCGGAGTTCGGGAGGCAGTCGCTCCCAGACATCTCCGGGTCGGCGAAATCTCCGGGGCCACCAGAGCGGCCACCATTTCGGAGGTCGCAGGCTGACACGCCAACGTAGGTCTCGCGTCGCAGGATCGCCGCCGAGCGTGCTGAGCTTCGCACCCATCACCCCCGCCCCGGCAGCTAGCAACGTCGCGGCACTCCAGGTAGCGACCGACGCAAGCAGCGGATCGTCGGTAATTCCCACGAGACTCGCGAGCGGAAAGAGTACGGTCATCGCCGAGACGATCAAGACGCTGTTGGCAACGATCGCGTCCCGTTGCTCGAGCTCGTCCCCCAGCACCTCATCGCCCGTGGTCGAGCGCAACGCCATCGCGAACTCACCGGCGCTCTGCCACCGAGCGGCCGGTTCTTTCGCCATCGCCCGCGCGATCGCGGCCACGTACCCTGGCGCCGCGTCCCGCACCGCGACGGGCAGCGGAGCCGCTTCCGCCGACAGGTGGCGCGCGATCACCTCCCTTGCGTTCTCGCCCCCTAACGGCAGCGTGCCGCTCACGAGCCGATACCCGATCACGCCGAGCGCGTAGATGTCGCTCCGACCGTCGATCGCGCGCTCGCCAGATGCCTGCTCCGGCGACATATAGTGCGGCGTCCCGACAATGACCCCGGTGGAGGTCAGGCCGCTGGCCGGATCGATGTCCCGCGCGATCCCGAAGTCGGTGAGGAGCGCGCGCCCGGTCGTCGCCTCCAGCAGGATGTTCTCCGGCTTAAGGTCGCGATGCACCGTTCCTGCGCGGTGCGCGTAATCGAGCGCGTCGGCGATCTCACCCAGGAGCCGCGTCGCATCCTCGACGGAGAGGCGGCCCTCGCGCGCGAGGCGTGCGGCCAGCGTCTCGCCATCCACGAACCCCATCACGAAGTAGAGTTCGCCGCCGACATCACCGAACGTGTACAGCGGTACGATGTTCGGATGCGTCAACCGCGCGGCGGTCCGCGCCTCGCGGCGGAACCGCTCCCGTGATTCCGCGTCCGACGCGCTCGAAGGGTGCAACACCTTGATCGCGACCATGCGCTCAAGTGCGCGCTCCCGCGCGAGCAACACCGCCCCCATGCCGCCACTGCCAAGCGGCCTGAGGAGCTCGTACTGCACCTCCAGATACGACCGGAGTTCTGTCGAGATGGGCCAATCAGCCACAGCGGCTCCTCTGCCGAGACGGACGGAAGAGAATCTGCACTCCGTGGGCGGCTACTGCACGGCCCGCTTGGCCGGCACCAACAGCGCGAACAGCACGCAGGCGGTGCCCGCTATCGCAGCACCCATCGTGAACGCGGCCTCGGCGCCCCAGGCTTCCCACACGAGTCCGAAGACGATCGAAGCCGGCAGCGCCGCCACGCCAACGGCGGCGTGGAACCATCCGTAGGCCGTCCCGCGCCGCGACTCCGGCGCCAGGTCCGCCACCATCGCCTTCTCCGGCCCCTCGGCCATGCCGAAGTAGAGACCGTACACCAAGAAGAGCGCCCACGCGTGCCACTCCACGCTCGCGGCGGCGAAGCCGAGGTACACGAGCGCGTAGATCGCCCATCCCCCGATGATCAGCGGACGCCGACCGAGTCGGTCAGAGAGTGCGCCACCGACCACGGAACTCGACGACTTCACCACGTGCAGCGCTGCCCAAAGGATCGGGATCAGCGCCACGCTCACGCCGAGCTGTGAGGCGCGCAGCAGCAGGAACGCATCGGTGGAAAGTCCGAGCGTGAAGAGGAAGATCACCGCGAGGAGACGCCAGAACGGGGCGCCCATCGGTTCGGGCGGCGACGCGCTGCCCGGACTACTGGCTGCCGTTGCGCTGGCTTGCGGGACCGCCGCAGCGACCGGGTCGGCCAGTGGCTCCGCACGCACCGCGTCTCCACCGGCCGGTTCTCGCACGAATACGACCAGCACCAGCACCGAGATCGCGCCCGGGAGCGCCGTCCACAGGAACAGCGTCCGAAGCTCGGTCGCACTGAAGTTCAGCACCGCCCACGCGATCAGCGGCCCCAGCACCGCGCCGAGGTTGTCCGCCGCGCGGTGGAACCCGAACGCGCGGCCCCGCTGCGAGGCGTGGATGGAATCCGCGATCAGCGCGTCGCGCGGCGCGCTGCGGATCCCTTTCCCGAACCGGTCACTGATCCGGATCGCGAGCACCTGCCCCGCTCCCGTGGCCACGCCGATCAGCGGCCGCACCACCGACGCGATCGTGTATCCCCAGAGCACGAGCGGCTTCCGGCGCTGCACGCGGTCGGACCACCAGCCTGCGGGCAATCGGAGCAGCGACGACACGCTCTCGGCGAACCCTTCGATGACTCCGAGTCCAGCCGCAGAGACCCCGAGGACACCCGCGAGGAACAGCGGGAGCAGCGGATAGATGATCTCGCTCGAGACGTCGGTGAAGAAGCTCACCGCGGCAAGCGCTTTGACGTTGCGCGGAAGCGGACGTGGGGCTCCGCCTGCTGGCGAGGGAGGTTCTGCCGCGCTCACGCGGTCCACCGCACGCCGTCCGATGGCGTGAGGCGCAGCCAGTCGCTCTTGTTCGCACGCGCCGGAAACGCCTTCGTGTAGAGTTCGCGCCACGCAGCGAGCACGGCGGCGGCGTTCGTCCGGTCCGCCACCGCCCAGACCGATCCGCCGAACCCCGCGCCAAAGGCCGACGCCGCGTGAGCGCCTGCTGCCATCGCCGCGCGCGCGAGGAACGCCGTCTCGTTCACCTGATTCCCGAGCGCGGTCTCCGCGCCTTGTTGCGACTCCACCGCGAACCGGCCGAGCGCCGCGCCGTCAGCGGCGCTGATGGCCGCGAGCGCACCCGGCACGACACGCTCCGATTCGGCGCGGAACTGCGCCAGCCGGGCGGTCAGCGCTGGGGCATCCGGCTCCGCGCGCGCGAGCCGCTCCAGCGCCTCCGGCGCGCGGCGCGACGAACCGAGCGCGGCCGCGAGCGAGCAGTCCGCGCGCCCCGTCACCGCGTTCCACCGACGCAGCAACCCGTGCACGAGATCCGCCGCGCGGTTGTAGTCGGCCTGCGCGCCGCCGGTCTTGGTCGCCTTCACTCCGCTCACCGCCACCAGCAGCTCCCAGTGCGCGGGGAACGTCGCCTGCCCCACCAACGTGGCCGGGAGGTACGAGTAGGCGCCGATCATCCCCGCATCGTTGCAGAGGATCGCCACGTGATCCTGCGCGCCGCCTCGGGTGCCGACGCCGCGCTCGCCTTCCCAGGGCCCGAACGCCGCCCCGGTCTCGATCGCGCCGCAGTACTCGGCGAGCGCGAGGCGCGTGCCCAGATGCTCCTTCCACTCGGCGCGCTCGGTGAGTTCGTTCGCTTCCGCCAGCGCGAGCGTGAGCAACGTGACGAACGCACTCGAGCTCGAGAGACCGGCGGAGCGCGGGAGCGTGCTCCGGGAGACGACGCGCACGCCGACCTTGAGCGGCGCGAAGTCCCGCGCGAGACGCCGCGCTACCGCCGCCACATAGGTGCCGCCGTGCGCGCCGCCAGGGCGGGCATGACGCTGCAGCGGCACGCGGGCGCGTCGGCCAGTGACCGTGTCCTCAAGATCGATCACCAGTGCGTCCACGGCCTCGACCTCGGCGGTGATCCCTTGGTCGATCGCACACGTGAGTGAGGTGCCGCCGCCGTAGTCCACGTGCTTGCCGACGAGCTCGATGCGACCCGGCACGAACAGCGTGCGCGTCACGGACGCGGTTTCCGGCCTGCAAGTGCGCGTTCGAGGGCGGCAATATCACGGCGGTACGAGAGATCGGGCACGCGCTCGCGCTGCCGCACGGCTCGGTAGATCGTCCCCCCGGCCATCGACGCGCGCACCGCGTCCACCAGCTCGAGTTCTCCGCGCGGCGACGGCGCCACCGACGCACAGTGGTCGAAGATCGCGTCGGTGAAGCGCCAGAGATTCATAGAGACCCACCGCCGCTTGGCGCGCGCCAGCGGATGCGTGGCGGCCGGCTTCTCCACGATGTCCTTGAGCGTGTCGTCAGCGGCGAGGTCGAGCAAGGCGAACTGCCGTACCCGCTCGTCATCGAGCGCGCCGTCCTGCGTCAGCGTGGCCGCGTCGAACGCGACGAGCCCAGGCCCTCCGAGTGCAACGAGCGCCGCGACAGAGACGAACGGGTACAGGTTGTCCGCGTTGCAGACCAGGAAGTGCCGCGCGCCGTCCGCGTCACGCGGAGCGCCGGCGGGCGCGCATACCGCCTCTCGCGCGGACAGCAGTGCGTCCGCCGTGCCACGCGGCTCCTGCTGCAACGCGTAGCGCACCCGCAGCCGGTTCGGCGGCGCCTCGTCCTCGTACCGCGCGCGGATCGCATCATCGCCCGGCGCGACCACGAAGACCACGTCGCGCACGCCGCCCTCGGCGAGTTCCTCGAGCACCCAGTCGAGCAGCGGGCGCCCGTTCACGGGGATCAACCCCTTGGCGCCACGCGCGGCCGCTTCGGCCTGCGCCTCGTCGAGCGCCGCCGGCACCCGCATCACCGGATCCGACGCGCGCATGCGGCTCCCCAGTCCCCGGGCGAGGATCACCGCAAAGGGAGCCCGCGCCACGCTTGTCACGCCGTCCGCCAGAACCCCTGCACCACGCGGTATGCGGCGAAGCCGCTGACGACGAACACCACGCCCCACGTCGTCGCGAGCGGGCCGTTCCCCGCGAGCAGCGAGCCCACGCCGAAGAGCGCCGCGTACACGAAGAGCACCCCGCTCACCCAGCCGAGCATGGCCTGCGGCACGGAGTCTGGCGACGGGCCTACGCCTGCCCGCGCGCGGATCGCCGCCCAGCCGGGACCAGCGGGACGCACCAGTTCATAGAAGCGCACCAGCACCGCGTCGTCCGTCTTGGCGCCCAGGAAGGCGGCGGCGAGCCAGATCACCGTCGTGGCACCAACGATGATGAGCAGCGCGTGGTGCGCGGCGATCGTTGCGCCGTTCGCGCGCGCGACCTCGAACCCGATCGCGATCCCGAACGAACCGACCATCGCCGCGATCTCCGCAGCCGCGTTCACGCGCCACCAGTACCAGCGCAGCAGATAGAGAAGGCCAGTGCCCGCGCCGATCGCAATGAGCAGCCGGAACCCCGCGCTCGCGGTGTCGAGATAGAACGTCAGCGCCGACGCGACGAGCATGAGCCCCGCCGTGACCCAGCGGCCGACCATCACGTAGTGCTTCTCGCTCGCGTCGCTGCGCACGAAGCGGCGGTAGAGGTCGTGCACGAGGTACGACGTGCCCCAATTGAGGTGCGTGACGATCGTCGAGACGTACGCCGAGAGGAGGCCGGCGACCATCAGACCCAGCCAGCCGACCGGAAGGAACGTGAGCATCGCGGGATACGCGATGTCGTGACCGATCATCGCGCCCGGCACGTTGGGGAACGCGGCCGAAAGATCCGTCAGCTGCGGGAAGACCAGCAGCGATGAGAGCGCCACGATGATCCAGGGCCACGTGCGAAGACCATAGTGCGCCACGTTGAAGAAGAGCGTGCCGAGGAGCGCGTCCTTCTCCGTGCGCGCCGCGAGCATCCGTTGCGCGATGTAGCTCCCGCCCCCCGGCTCTGCGCCTGGGTACCACACCGACCACCATTGGATCGTCAGGGGGAGAATGAACACCGTGAGCGCGACGGACCAATCGGAGAAGTCCGGGAGGAACTTGTAGCTGCCGGCAGGCAGGTTGGCGAAGAGTCCCGCGAGCCCGCCGACCTCTGGCTGCTGCAGCGCGAAGTACGCGGCCGCAAAGGAGCCTGCCATTGCGATCCCGAACTGGATGAAGTCGGCGACAAGCACGCCCCAGAGTCCCGAGACCGTGGCGAACCCGACGTTGAACACCGCGCAGATCGCGAGCGTCTGCCACATCGGCCAGCCGAGGAGGATCGATGCGATCTTGGCCGCCGCGAGATTCACGGTGGCCATGATGACGCAGTTGAACACGAGCCCCAGGTACACCGCGCGGAATCCGCGGACGAGACTCGCTGCCTTGCCCGAGTAGCGGATCTCGTAGAACTCGAGGTCCGTGAGCACGCCCGAGCGGCGCCACATCCGCGCGTAGAAGAAGACGGTCGCCATGCCCGTGAGCAGGAACGCCCACCAGACCCAGTTCCCTGCCACGCCGCCGGTACGGACGAGGTCCGTGACGAGGTTCGGTGTGTCGGTGCTGAACGTCGTCGCGACCATCGAGACGCCGATCAGCCACCACGGTGCCGCGCGGCCGCTCGTGAAGAACTCCGCCGTGTTCGCGCCCGCGCGGCGCGCGAGCAGCAGGGCGGGAACGAAGGCGACGGTGAGTGCGAGAATGACGATCAGCCAATCGAGGCCGGTGAGTCTCATGGACGGGGCGTGCTCCAGTTCCCGCGAGTGAAGTCGGGGAAACGCATGGGCGCGCTCCCGCGTGCAACGGACATCTGGCTCAGCGGCACCGGCGCGCTCCACGCGGCGGCGTCGTACACGTCGAAGTCCGGCGCGAGGCCTTCACGGATGCACTGCACGAGCCGCCACATCATCACGAAGTCCATGCCGCCGTGGCCGCCCTTCTTGCGCGCCATCTCGCCGATGTTCGTCCAGAGCGGATGCTCGTGCGTGAGCTTCCACTCGTCGATCGTCGCCCAGCGGTGCGACGGCCCGCGCCCTTCTACATAGATGCGCGGCGGATAGTCCTCGAACGCGCCCTTGGTCCCCGCCACGTGATTGAGCCGCGAATACGGGCGCGGGCTGGAGACATCGTGCTCGAGCCGGATGGTTCGGCCCTTGGCCGTGCGGATCAGCGACGTGTTGAGGTCACCCGTGATGTAGCGCTCGCGCCACTTGGGGTCCGTGCGGTCCGGCACTGTGGCCTCACGATGCAGCGTGAGACCGCGTTCCTCCGTGCTCATCGAGACCAGATAGTCGAACTTGTCGCCGGCGTGGATGTCCATGTACCACGCCACCGGCCCGAGCCCGTGCGTCGGGTACAGGTTGCCGTTGATCTTCGTGTGCCAGTCGCGACGCCAGAGCCCTTCGTCGCGCGTCTCGAAGAGGATCGTGCGCAGGTCGTGGATGTACGCCGCCGCGCCGTGCTGCACCTCGCCGAGGACGCCGTCGTGCACGAGACGGTTCACGAGCATCTCGTTGTAGCCGTAGTTGCAGTTCTCGAGCTGCAGGCAGTGGCGACGGCTGCGCTCGCTCGCGTCCACGAGGTTCCAGAGGTCCTTGAGCGTCACGCCCGTGGGGCATTCGGTGGCGCAGTGCTTCCCGGCGCGCATCGCAGCGAGCATCACCGGTGTGTGCCAGTGCCACGGCGTCGCCGTGTACACGAAGTCCACGTCGTCGCGCTGGACGAGGCGTTCGAAGTCGCGTTCGCCGTTCGTGTGGATCGCGGGCTCCGCGGAGCCGGCGTCCGTGATCATCTTGGCGGCGCGCGCGGCCTTCTCGGGCGCGATGTCAGCGATGGCGGTGATCTGCACGCCGTCGATCGCCAGCAGCTCGGAGATGATGCTCCGGCCGCGGAGTCCGGTGCCGACGATCGCGAAGCGGACGGTCTCGCGGCGCTCGAACGGAACGCCGCGCATCGTCACGGCGTTCGCGGCACGCGGAGGCGCGGCGTCCGGTGCGTGGATCGCGTCCACCGACTCCGCGTTCGCGTTCAGTGGGGAGAGCGAGGAGAGCGCGGCGGCCCCCGCGCCGGCGGCCAGCGCCTGCTTGAGGAGTGAACGGCGGTCGATCGCGTCGGTCACGGGCTGCTCCGATTGGCGGGGGTGACGGTCAGCCCCAAATCTGCGGACGGGGGCGGTTCGGCGCGACCTGACGAACGGCTTTTACCACGAAGGCACGACGACACGAAGACTGCGCCCCCGGACTTCCCGGGAGCGGCGATCTAGGGCAGTGCGCGCAGCCCGGCTTCGGCGCCTGGCAGGAGGACGGCCAACGGCGCGGCGCCGCTGATCTTTGCGTTCACGTAGATGAACGAGAGGAATGCCATCGTGTCGTGGCGTTTGGCGAGGCCGTCGGGCGACTGGTAAGCGTCGGCCCAGCGCGCGAGTGGTGCGGGCTCGGCGATGGCGGCGAACCATGCGTCCCACTCGGCCTGCGAGTGCAGGCCGCGGCGGGCCACGGCGAAGACCGGCTGGGCGAGGCGCTCTGATTCGCCGAACACGTAGGCGTGGCCGGCGGGCGCGACCTGCGACGCGACGGCGTCCAGGACCACATCGAGGTCCGCGCGCGTGAGCGCAGGATTGTACGCCAGCTGCATCAGGAGATCCGCGCCGTGTGCGACGCCGTGTCGCCAGCCCTCGAGCGCGTCGAAGCCGCGGTAGTCGCGGACGCCTTTCACATACGCAGCCGCCATGGCCACGAGCGCGGAGCGTTCCTCGGCGGTCATCCAAGGCGTCACGCGGTCCGTCCGTGCGACCTCGGCGAGAACGAGCGCGGCGAAGGGGCGCGCGAAGCCGTCGCCCTCGGGTGCGGCGAGCATCGCCAGGAGCCGGTCGCGCACGGCAATGACCGTCGCCGGCGCGAGCTGCTTGCCGCGCATCCACGTCTGCAGGGCCTCGTACGCGATGCCATCGCGGACCGCGGGGTCCGGGTCGGCGAGACACGCCGTGAGCTCAGCGGCGAGCGCGTTGCGACGCGTGCTGTCCTCGACCACGAAGCCGGATCGCTTGAGCGCGGCGAGGCCAGCGCGGGTCTCGCCCGCTGGCGGGCACGAACCGAAAGCCGATTGTGCAGAGAGCGTTGTCGGGCTCGCACTCACACCGGTGAGCAGCGCAGCACCGAACGTCAGGAGAGTTCGCATCGGTCGCACTACCCGGCGCACCGCGCGCACGTCACAGGCCGAGCTCGCGTACTACGCCCGCAGTTCGGAATCGTCTCCGAGCGTGACGCTGCCGCTCGCCTTCTCGACCGTCACCCGGTCCCCGATCATCGAGTCGTGCAGCGTACTCGCGGACACCGTGCATCCGTCCCCGATGATCGTGTCCTTGAGCGTGCTGCCGCTCACGACGCTCCCCGCGCCGATCACCACGTTCGGTCCGATCGTCGAACTGGTCACCTTCGCGCCTTCTTCCACGCGCACGGGCTCGATCACTTTCACGCCGGGCAGTCCCCCCTTGGGCAGCCGCGCACGCCCCTTCTCCAGCATCACGCGATTGGTGTCGAGCAGCGTGTCGAGCTTCCCCGCATCGTACCAGCCCGCCACGTCCACCACGCGGATCTTCGCGCCCTTGTCGATCATGTACTGGAACGCCGTCGTCAGGTAGTACTCACCCTTCTGCGCCGGCTGCTTCAGCGTGTACGCGATCCCCTCGTAGAGCAGCTTCCAGTTCTTGATATAGTAGAGCCCGATGTTCGCACGCTTGGAGATCGGCGTGCTCGGCTTCTCGACGATCTTCGTCATGTGGCCGTTGG
>CAZGFE010000059.1:0-13405 GCA_964524665.1 uncultured Gemmatimonas sp. | reverse complement strand
GCCGCGCCTGCGTCGACGTCGCCCGCTCCCGCCGCGGCAGCGCCGGCCCCAGCGCCCGCCGCGCCGCGCGGCGCCAACGGCAACTCGTTCGAGGAGCGCATCCGCACGAAGTCGTCGCCGCTGGTGCGCCGTCTGGCCGCTGAAGCGGGCGTCGAGATCGCCGCGCTGTCGGGCTCTGGCATCATGGGGCGCGTCACGCGCAAGGACCTCGAGGCGCATCTCGCCAAGGGACCGAGCCCCGCCGCGGCACCCTCCGCGATGCCGGCCGGTCTCCCGGGCGCCGTGATGACGCCGGTCTCGCACCACGGAGACCCGGTGTTCCACGCCTGGCCCGGTGACGTGGTCGAGCCGATGTCCAAGATCCGTCGCCTCACCGCCGATCACATGCGGCAGGCGCGCCAGGTGGCGGCGCACGTGACGAGCTTCTTCGAGATCGATCTCACGCGGATCGCCAAGCTGCGCGCGCAGACGCGCGCCGCGTTCGAAGCGGAGACGGGACAGAAGCTGACGTTCCTCCCGTTCATCATTCGCGCCGTGGTCGAGAACCTGCGCCGGCATCCGGTGCTCAACGCCACCGTGAGCGGCACCGATGTGATCCTCCGCAAGCGCTACAACATCGGCATCGCGGTGGCGCTCGAGCCGACGGGATTGATCGTGCCGGTGATCAAGGACGCGGACGGCCTCAATCTCACGGGTCTCACGCGCGGCGCGAACGATCTCGCCGCGCGCGCGCGGAGCAAGAAGCTCAGCCCAATGGACGTACAGGACGCGACGTTCACCATCACGAACCCCGGCGTCTTCGGGTCGCTGATGGGCACCCCGATCATCCCCGTGGGGACGACGGCGATCCTCGGACTGGGCGCCATCGAGAAGCGGCCGAAGGTGATCACCGGCGCGGACGGCGAGGATACGATCGCGATCCGGACCTGCGCGTACTTCTCGCTCAGCTTCGACCATCGCGTCGTGGACGGCGCCGACGCGGACCGCTTCATGGCCGACCTCAAGAAGACGCTGGAAGCCGTCACCGCCTGATGCCTCGCGCGCTCACGATGCATCGCACCGTGGTTCCGCCGAACGATCGTTCGAAGTTCTTCGAACGGCTCAGGGCCAAGGAGGCGCACTACACCTCCGCCGGCTGCCGCTTCTGGGTCTTCGAGGAGCAGGCGCTGCCGGGCGCGTTCGTGGAGTTCGCCGAGGCCGACAGCGCCGCCATTCTCTCGGCCGCGCACGCGGCCGCTCCCGAGCGGATCCTCGATCCCTCGCGCATCTACACCATTGTGGAGCTCTCCTGATGCCGACCCGACGGCTGGTCATCGATGGCCGCACCTGGCAGGTGTATCCCTCCGGCTACACGACGCAGTACGATGCCGATGAGTTCGGATTGATCTTCGTGCACGGCGTCGCTGACGAGCGCGAGGTGCGCCTCGTGCGCTACACGCCGTGGAGCACGCGGTCGCGCGAGCAGTCGCTCGCCGAGCTGACCGAGACGGACCTCAAGCGTCTGTTCGCCTCCTCGCAGCCGAGCACCAACTCGCCTGAGGCCGGCTACGCCTCGTGACTGAACCGGCGGGTGCGGCGGCGGCCGCGCCCCACGTGGATCTGCACGCGCATTCCACAGCGTCCGACGGATCCAAACTGCCTGCGGCGGCCGTGGAGGCCGCGCACGCGGCCGGGCTCGCGGCCCTGGCCCTCACCGACCACGACACGCTCGCCGGGATCCCCGAGGCTCAGCAGGCCGCCGACGCCTGCGGCCTGCGGCTGATCCCAGGGGTCGAGCTCAGCGTGCATCAGGGCACGCACGAAGTGCACCTGCTCGGCCTCCACATTCGCGATGTGGCGCAACTGCAAGGCGACCTCGAGCAGTACCGTGGCCATCGGCGCAGCCGGGCGGAGACGATCGTCCAGCGGCTCAATGCGGCCGGCGTCCCGCTGGCGCTCGATGCGGTGCTCGCGGCGGCGGACGGCGCGGCGATCGGACGGCCCCATGTGGCGCGGGCGCTCGTGAGTGGCGGCCACGTGCGCGATGTGCGCGAGGCCTTCGACCGGTGGCTCGGCGCGGGGCGTCCCGCATACGTGGACAAGGAGCGCCTCGACATCGCGGACGGGATCGCGTTGATCCACCGCAGCGGCGGGATCGCGGTGATCGCGCACCCGGGGCCCGAGGGGCGGCGCGAACGGATCGAACCGCTGGTCGCTGCGGGGCTCGATGGGCTCGAAGTGAAGCACCCGAGCCACTCCTCGGAGGACGAGATGCGACTTGGGGCCCTCGCGGAGTTCTTCGACCTCGTGCCGAGTGGCGGGTCCGACTGGCACGGCGCCATGCAGGGCGGGCGCGTGCTCGGGGCGCTCAAGGTGCCGCTCGCGTGGCTCACGGCGCAGGACGCGCGGGTGGCGCGTCGGCGCGCGGAGTTCGCGTGAGCCGGTCGGGCGCCGCCTCGCGTCGGGTCGCGCTCGTCACCGGAGCGGGACAGCGCGTGGGACGCGTGATCGCGGAGCACTTGGCCGCCGACGGCTGGCAGCTTGCCGTGCATTATCATCGGTCACGCGCTGGCGCGGACGAGGTGGTGGCCGCTGTGCGAGCCAGCGGCGGCGAGGCGAGCGCGTTCGCCGCCGATCTGGCGACGCCCGACGCGCCGGATGCGCTCGTACGCGAGGCGCACGGACATTTCGGCCGCCTCGATCTGCTCGTTTGTTCGGCGGCCGGCATGGTCCGGACGCCACTGCATACTGTGACCGCGGCCGACTTCGACGCGATCATCGCGCTCAACCTCCGGGCGCCGTTCCTCCTCGCGCAGGCGGCCGCCCGGGTGATGCCGGCAGGCAGTGCGATCGTGAACATCGCCGACCACATGGCGGAAGAGCCGTGGCCAGACTACGCGGTGCACGGCGTCGCCAAGGCGGGGGTGATCGCGGCGACGCGGCACCTCGCCGCGGCGCTCGCGCCCGCGATCCGGGTCAACGCGGTGGCTCCGGGGTTCGTGCTCGCGCCCACCGGCAGCGATCCGGCACTCGCGGAGCGCTTTGCCCGCGAGACGCCGCTCGCGCGCGTCGGCACGCCGGAGGATGTGGCCGCGGCCGTCCTGTATCTGGCGAACGCCGACTACACGACGGGCGAGGTGCTCTACGTGGATGGAGGGCGCCGTGTCCGTCGCTGAGGAAAGCGAGCTTCAGCGCTTCGGCGACATCGTGGTGGTGGGCGGCGGCTGCTATGGGTCCTACTACGTACGGCAGCTCCGGCGTGCGCGCGCGGCCGGCGCCGTGGCGTGGGAGCGCCTCGTGGTCGTGGATCGCAATGCCGATTGCCGGGTGCGCGAGGAGCCAGACGGCCTCACGTTCGTCACGAGAGAGTGGGGGTCGTTCTTCGCCGAGTATCTGGGTGCGGCCGCGGATGCGCGCACCGGCGGCGGGGACACGCAAGGCGGGGAGCCGTCGCACGCGATCGTGCCGTCGCCGCTCATGCCGCCGTTGATGAGTCAGTGGGTGGTGTCCCGCGCGCGGGCGCGGTGGCCGGGCCGCGGGATCCGGCTGCAGCCCCTCGACGGCGCGGTCGACGTGCCGTGGCAGCGCGCGGGCGATGATGGCACGCACTACGTGAGCTTCGCGACCTGGGAGTGTCCGATCAACTGCGTCGAGCCGCGCACCTGTCCGCACACGCGCGGGCCGCGGTCGTGGAGTCTGCCGCCCACGCTGCGCGCGTTCGTCGAAACGGAGCGACTTCGCGGGCGCAAGCTCGACGGGCCCGCGATCTTCCACTGCGAGCATCGCGCCTACGGTGTGGGCATGTTCGACGTGGCGAGTGTGGTCGCTGCGGATTCGCTGGTGCGCGATGCGGCGGCTGCGCGGCCCGCCGAGATCCTCCTGGGCACCGTCTCCCATTGTCACGGCGCGCTGGCGGTGCTGGAACTCGCCGCCCCCTGAGGCGATTTCTTCGTCGACGCGGCGTGGACCGCATCGATGCGGGCGTCTAGATTCCCGCGATCAGACGAACGCATGGAGCGAAGGTGGCGACGTACGACTACGAAGTGGTGATCATCGGCGCAGGCCCGGCCGGCATGTGTGCTGGGCTCTACGCCGGCCGCGCAATGATGCGCGCCGTGGTGCTGGAGCGCGGCTTCCCGGGCGGCGAGCTGCTCAACACCGAAGTGATCGAGGACTATATCGGCTTCGAGCACGTGCTCGGCCATGAGTTGGCGACCAAGTTCCAGTCGCACGCGGAGAAGTTCGGCGCGGAGTTTCGCACGTCCACGCCCGTGACCGCGATCCGCAAGGCGACCGACGGGATGTTCGACGTCACCGTGGAGAACGGCGACGTCTTCCGCGCGCCCGCCGTGATCGTCACCGCCGGCGGTACGCCGATCAAGCTCGGGATCCCCGGGGAGATCGAGTACGCGGGCAAGGGCGTGTCCTACTGCGCTATCTGCGACGGAGCGTTCTACCGCGGGCACACGATCGTCGTGGTGGGCGGCGGCGACGCCGCGTGCGAGGAGGCGGACTTCCTCACGCGCTACGCGGACAAGGTCTACCTCGTCCACCGGCGCAACGAGTTCCGCGCGTCGAAGATCGTGCAGCAGCGCGTGTTCGAGAACAAGAAGATCGAGATCATCTGGGACACCGTGGTCGACGAGGTGGTCGGCAAGGACGGCCTGATGACGTCCGCCGCGCTGCGGCATCTGCCCAGTGGCAAGACCTCGTCCCTGGCGGCCACCGGGATCTTCATCTTCATCGGCTTCACGCCGAACACGGGGATCATCAAGGAGCACGTGACGCACGACGCCTCCGGGTATCTCGTGACGGACGCGAACATGCAGACCTCGGTGCCTGGTCTCTACGCCGCCGGCGACGTGCGTGCACAGCTCACGCGCCAGGTGACGACCGCCGTCGGCGACGCCACGACCGCCGCGATCGCGGTGGAGAAGTTCCTCACCGCGCGCAAGAACGGGCATCCCACGCCAGCGCCGCAGCCGATGCTCATTCCCGCGGCGGAGGCCGCGGCGGGATGAACGCGCACGCGCTGACCGTCGGCGCGTTCGAGGAGAACACGTGGTTTCTGCACGACCCCGCGCGCGCGGAGGTCGTGCTGGTGGATCCGGGCGACGAGCCGAAGCGGCTGTTGGCGGAGATCGCGCGGCTCGGTGCCGCGCTCCGCGCGATCTGGGTGACCCACGGCCACATCGACCACATCGGCGGCATCGCGGGCGTGAAGGCCGCCTGGCGAGAGGCGCCGGTGTATGGGCATCCGCTCGACGCGCCGCTCTTCACGCACGCGCCGCGCGTCGCCGCGGGGTATGGCCTTCCGTTCGATCCGCCGGAGCAGCCCGATCACCAGCTCGCCGAAGGCGATGTGCTCGCGTTCGGCGGCACGCAGTTCGCGGTCTGGCACCTGCCGGGGCACGCGCCGGGGCACGTGGCGTTCATCGGGGCGGGGCTGTGCTTCAGCGGCGACGTGCTCTTTGCCGGGTCGGTGGGCCGCACGGATCTCCCGCTCTGCGATCCGGCGGCTCTCGAGCGCTCGTTGGCGCGGCTCGCGGAGCTCCCGGAGGCGACCGTGGTCCATCCCGGGCACGGGCCGTCGACGACCATTGGCCGTGAGCGGCGGGTGAACCCGTTTCTCAATGGGACCGCGCGGATCCGGAAGTGACGCACCGCGCGCGCGGGTGGGTATTCCGGTAAGGCGTGGAGGTGCGCGGCGTCACGTCGCCGCTCCCCCGCGCCGCGACCGGTGTAGTTAGGATTCCTGAGTCCCTTCTGACCGCCCCAGACCAGAGCTCCCATGCGCGTCCTTCGCACGCTCCCCGTCCTTGCCGTCGTCCTCGTCGGCTGCATCGAGCCCCTCAAGCCCTCGCGCGAGCGCACGGGTTTCATCTCCGCGACCACTGTCTCCCTCGGCGCCTCGTCGTACGGACTCAAGTTCGTGGGCGCGTTCTACCGACAGGACAATCTCGACCTCCAGTTCCAGGACCCGGAGACGTGCGCGGGCTACGTCTACTCTCCGACGCCGCCTCCGCTGGCGACCTTTCCGACGATCGATGCCGGCCCGCGACTGGTCACGCAGGTCTCCGGGCGACAGGACACGCTGTTCAAGAACACCGAGTTGGCGATCGAGACGTACCAGCTCGAATCCGTGAACTCGGTACCGCATACGCCTGGAGATACGCTGACGCTGACGATCCCGGGGACCGTCACCGAGTTTCCGCCGCAGACGCTGCGCGTGCGCACCGCCGAGCCGTTCGTGCTCGACCCGGTCGCGGCGGGCGGCCCCGATGATCCGCTCAACCTGACGTGGACCGCGGCCCCCGCGCCGGGATCGCTGATGATCGTCGGCCTGCGGTACAACGCGTCGGGGACCACGGAGGTCCCCGACACCGAGATCCGCTGCGCCTTCAACGACGACGGCACCGGAACGGTCATCGTTCCGTATTCGTCCGCGTGGTCGGCCGCGGCCGCCGCAAGCCGGAGTGTGGTCGCGCAGCGCGTGCGCTACACGCGCGTCGAGATCGATTCGCGGACCAAGGTCATCCTGCTGAGCATCTTCGATCAGCCGACCCCTGCCGGCACGCCGTGAACCGCGCGGAGCGTCTCGAGCGTGATCCGCTGGGCGAGGTCGCGGTCCCGGTCGACGCACTCTACGGCGCCCAGACCGCGCGAGCGGTCGCCAACTTCCCGATCAGCGGGCTTCGCCCGGACCCGTTCCTGATCGACGCCGTCGTGCGCATCAAGCGAGCGGCGGCGTCGGTGCATCGGGCCACGGGCCGACTCGATCCGTCGCGCGCGGACGCCATCGTCGCGGCGGCCGATGCGGTGCTCGCCGGCGCACACCGCGACCAATTCGTGGTGGATGTCTTTCAGGCCGGCGCGGGCACCTCGCTGCACATGAATGTGAACGAGGTGCTCGCCAACCTGGCCAATCGGTCGCTCGGCGCCGCCCTCGGCACCTACGCGCCCGTGCATCCGAACGACCACGTCAACATGGCACAGTCCACCAACGACGTGATCCCGACGGCGATCCGGCTCTCCGCGCTTGCCGCGCTCGTGCCAGCGCTCGCGGCGGTGGATGCGCTCGCCGTGACCCTGCGCGCGCGAGCGGCGGAGTTCGATGACATCGTGAAGGCCGGCCGCACGCATCTGCAGGATGCGATGCCGATCCGGCTTGGCCAGGAGGTCGGCGCCTGGGCCGGGTCCGTCGAGCGGGGAGCGCGCCGCGTGCGCAGCGCGGCGGACTTCCTCCTGGACCTCGGCATCGGCGGGACGGCGGTCGGCACGGGCGTGAACGCCGAGCCCGACTACGCCGAGCGCATGATCGAGGCGCTCCGCCCACTCACGCAGCTGCCAGTCCGGCTCGGCGCCGACCGCGTCCAACTCATGCAGAGCATGGGGGACGTGGCGGGGCTCAGCGCCGCGTGGCGCACCCTGGCGCTCGACATCGGCAAGATCGCGAGCGACCTCCGACTGCTCGCGAGCGGACCCCGGACCGGACTCGACGAGGTGCGGCTGCCGGCCGTGCAGCCGGGCTCCAGCATCATGCCGGGAAAAGTGAATCCCAGCATTCCGGAGATGGTGAATCAGGTGGTCTTTCAGGTGATGGGCCACGACGCCACGATCACGGCGGCCTCCGAGCAGGGGCAGCTGGAGCTGAACGTGATGATGCCGGTGATCGCCCACAATCTGCTGAGCGAGATCCGGATCCTCGGTGCCGCGGCGGCCGCGCTCGACGCGCGGTGCGTGCGCGCGATGCAGCCGAACGAGGCGATGATCGCGCATTGGGTGTCGCGTTCGGCCGCGCTGGCGACCGCGCTCGCGCCGTCCATCGGCTACGCCGCCGCGGCGACCCTCACCAAGCGGTCGGTGGAGGAGGGGATCCCGATCCAGGAGCTCGTGGTGCGTGAGGGCCTGCTGTCTGCGGAGGCGGCGGCGCGGGTGCTGGATCTCCGTCGGATGACGGATCCGGGGGTCCCGGGGGACGACCGTTAGCCGACAACCCTTGTCCCGATAGTTGGGTCGGGGCCATCTTGAGAGCATGCGAATCACCACGTGGGCCGAGTATGGCGTGATCTGCGCGTTGCATCTCGCGCGCCGCACCGACGAGGGGCCGATCACGGGACGCGATGTGGCGGCCCGCGAACGCCTCCCCGGCGACTACGTCGAGCAGATCCTGCTGCGCCTGCGACGCGCCGGGATCGTGCAGAGCACCCGCGGGGCCAAGGGGGGATACGCACTCGCGCGCGCCGCTGAGGAGATCACGGTGCGCGAGATCATCACGGCGGCCGAGCTGGTGACCTTCGACCTGCACTGCGAGACGCATCCGCTGGACGAGGTCCGGTGCGCGCAGTCGTGCGACTGCAGCATCCGCCCTGTGTGGGTGATGCTGCAGAAGAAGATCGACGAGGCGCTGGACGGCGTGGCGCTGTCGGATCTGCTGTATGCCGAGCCTCAGGTCCGGGAGCGGGTCGGTCTTCCCGTCCTGCAGGCGTAGGTGGGCGTGGCGCTTCCTTTCACGCGCGCTTGGCGGTCGGAGCGGCAGCGTGTCCGGAAGGCCGCGCAGATCGCCGCCTCCTTGCAGAGCGACCCCGACGCGGCCGACGTCAGCTGGCTGGCGGACGCCGCCGCGAACGGCGACGAGGATCACGCGCGCTGGGAGCTGCGCTATGCGCGGATCGCCGTCGGACTGCTCGTGACGCAGCGTGACGCACTCGACGACCGCACGGTCGCGGAGGTGAGCGCGGCGGTGGGCGCCCAGATCGGGCGTGACGCGCGCATCGCGGAGGACCGGCGCGACCTCGCGGAGCGGCAGTTGAACGAGCGGTTGTCCGCCTATCGTGAGGCGTTCCAGATGCGCGGTGGCGCCGTCGACCCCGCGGGGGCGATGGGGCGGTGTCTGCTGGCCTTCGCGAGCGACGGCGCGCGCACGGCCGGTGCGCCGCTCGCGTACGCGATCGAACTGCTCGAGCGGTATGCGGAGGACGCGTCGGAGGCCCTGCGCGCCGCGTACGGCACGGCGCAGCTGCCCGACGATGTCCCTCCGTCGGTGCTTCGCGCGCCCTGAACGCAGAACGGGCACTCCGAGAGGAGCGCCCGTTGCGTGGGACCATGTTGTGCGATCGGAGCAGAGTGCCGAAGGGGGGACTCGAACCCCCACGGGCTTACGCCCACTGCGCCCTGAACGCAGCGCGTCTACCAATTCCACCACTTCGGCGAGAGCCGGAACGTACCGGGAGCGGATACCCAAGTCAACGCTCGGTCGTCATCCTTCAGAGTGGCTGTGACCCAGAAGAAGAACGAACCTGACGACGCGATCGAGTCGATCGCACGGAACAAGCGCGCCCGCCACGACTACGAGATCCTCGAGTCGTGGGAGGCGGGCTTGGTGCTGACCGGCACCGAAGTGAAGTCGCTGCGCGATGGGCGGGCCCAGATCACGGACGCCTATGGTGTGGTGAAGGACGGCGAGGTCTGGCTGCTCAACGCACACATCGCGCCGTACGCACGCGGGAACATCTGGAACCACGACCCGCTTCGCACGCGGAAACTCTTGCTGCATCAGAAGGAGATCCGGCACCTGATCGGGGCCGTCGAACGGAAGGGGCTGACGCTGGTGGCACTCGAACTCTATTTCAAGCACGGACGCGCGAAGCTTCGCCTCGGCCTTGGCCGGGGCAAGAAGCTCCACGACAAGCGCGCGGACCTCAAGGAGCGCGACGACGCGCGCGACATCGCACGCGCGATGCGGGTGTCGCGATGACGCCCGCGCGCCGCGCGACTCGGCTGTTCGCGCCCATGCTCGCGGCCGTGCTGCTGGCGGGTGCGGTGCAGTCGCCCGCCGATGTGATCCGCGTGAAGGGCATCGGCGCCGACACGGCGGTGTCGGTGGTCGCATCCGACGCGGGGGTGCTCGTGCGGCTGGATGTGATGGCGCGGCTGCTGGGTGGCGGGCTGGACTCCACAGGCGCTGGCACCTGGCGATTCACGCTCTACGGCACGAGTCTCGAGGTCTTCGAGGGGCTCCCCTTCGTCGGCTACAACGGATTCGTGATCCCGGTCAGCGAGCCGACGCGCGTGGTGCGCGGCGCGCCGCACGTGGCGCTGCAGCTCTTCAGCGAGATCCTCCCGCGATTTGGCATCGGCGTCCTCTGGGACCGGACGCGCTCGGAGGTCCAACTCTTCCAGTCGGTGGCGCGAGTGCCCGCGCCCACGGTGGCTCCCGCGCGCGCCACGACGCCCGTCGTGCAGACCGCAGCGACGGCAGCGACCTCGGCGACCCCATCGGCCAACGGCGCGACGCCTGGCGCCGCTCGGACGCCGCCGACCGCTGCGGCCGCCGCCGCTCGGCCGGCCACGCCCACTGCCGCCGCCCCCGCGCGCTTGCCCAACGGGCTCACGAGGCGGTACACGATCGCGGTGGATGCGGGACACGGAGGAAGGGACCCGGGCAATCCCGGGGTGGTGATCAACGGCCGCCGCGTCAACGAGGCCAAGCTCACGCTCGCGATCGCGCTCGAACTGGAACGGGCGCTCACGGCGCGCGGCGTGGATGTCGTGATGACGCGGACGACGGATACGCTCATCGCCCGCGATGATCGCGGGCCGATCGCGAACGCACGCAAGAGCGATCTGTTCGTGTCCATTCACACCAACGCGGCGAATCCGGCGTGGAAGAATGCCGCCGGCGTGCGCGGGTTCGAGACCTACTTCCTGGCGACGGCGCGGACGGAGGACGAGCGCCGCGTGGCCGAGATGGAGAACGACGTGGTGCGCTTCGAAACGGACGCCGAGGTCCCGAAGGGCGATCCGCTCGCCTTCATCCTGAACGACCTGGCCCGGAACGAGCACCTCCGCGAGTCCTCCGACCTGGCCGGACTCATCCAGCAGCGCCTCGCGAACTCGCATCCGGGCCCGAATCGCGGGGTGAAGCAGGCGCCGTTCGCGGTGCTCTCACGCGCGTACATGCCCGCAGTGCTGGTCGAGGTGGGGTATGGCTCGAACGCGCTGGAGGCGCGGTGGATGGCGGGGACCGAGGGGCAGCGCGCCATCGCGAACGAGATCGCCGACGCGGTGATCGAGTACCTGCAGCACTATGAGCGCCGCGCGCGCGCGGCGATCCGGTGACCGCCGGCACCCTCGAGGTCTCGCTTGCCGGGCTGAAGCTCCAGAACCCTGTCCTGCTCGCTGCGGGCACCGCCGCCTACGGCCGCGAGATCGCCGGCGTGATGGACCTGGAGGCGGTCGGCGGTCTGGTCACGAAGGCCGTCTCGCTCGAGCCGCGCGCCGGCGCGGCGGCACCGCGCGTTGCGGACTTTCACGGCGGGATGATCAACGCCGTCGGGCTCGCGAACCCGGGCGTGGAGCAGGTGCTCGCCGAGGATCTGCCGTGGATCGCGGCGAATGTGCGGCGGCCGCGAGTGCTCGTGAACGTCGTGGGCAAGGTGGAGAGCGACTTTGGCGCGGTGGTCGAGCGGCTTGCCGATGCGCCGGGCGTCGATGGGTTCGAGCTCAACGTGAGTTGCCCGAACGTGCGGCAGGGCGGCATGGAGTTCGGCGCCGATCCCGCCGCGCTCGCGACGGTGGTGCGCGGCGCGCGGGCCGCGACGCAACGGCCGATCTTCGTCAAGCTGTCGCCCACGCTCGTCAACATCGGTGACGCGGCCCGGATCGCGGTGGACGCGGGGGCGAACGCGATCGTCGTGATCAACACCATCCCAGGCCTCGTGGTGGACGTGGAGCGACGACGCCCGGCGCTCGGCTTCGGCTCAGGCGGCGTGAGCGGCCCCGGTCTGCTGGCCGTCGGCACGCTCGCGATCTGGAAGGTGCGGCAGGCCGTGCCGGTGCCGATCGTCGGCGCCGGCGGCGTGCAGCAGGCGAACGACGCCCTCCAGATGCTCATTGCCGGAGCGAGCGCCGTGGCGGTCGGCACCGCCGCGCTCGCGAACCCCAAGTTGCCCGCGCGGTTGGTGCGCGACCTCGCGCGGTGGTGCGATCGGCAGGGGGTCCGGCGGATCGGCGACCTCGTCGGCACGCTGCAGTGGCCCGCATGAGCGGCCCCACGTCACTCCGGACGCAGCCGATCCTCGCGCTCGATGTGCCCTCGCTCGATGCCGCGCGGGCGCTCCTGGACCGCGTTGGCCCGCGAGCGGACTACGTGAAGATCGGTCTCGAGCTGTTCACCGCGGAGGGACCGCGGGTCGTCGAGGCGATGGTCGCGGACGGTCGGCGCGTCTTTCTCGACCTCAAGCTGCACGACATCCCGAATACAGTGCGCGGGGCCGCGCGCAGCGCCGCGGCGATGGGCGCCTCGCTCCTGACGATCCACGGGTACGGCGGGGCCGCGATGGTCGAGGCGGGCGTGGAGGGGGCCGGATCCAGTACCGGAGTGCTGGTGGTCACGGTGCTCACGAGCTTCGATGCGACGGCCTTGGGGATCGCGCTCGGGCGGGAGGAGCGGCCCGAGATGGGCGCCGAGGTGTTGCGGCTGGCGGCGCTCGCGGCTGGCGCGGGGGCGGCGGGCGTCGTTTGCGCCGGTCCCGAGGTGCGCCGCGTGCGGGGAAGCCATCCCAGGCTGGCGCCGCTGGTGCCGGGGATCCGACTCGCCGGTGGCGCGACGCACGACCAAGCCCGGGTGACCACCCCGGAGGATGCGGCCGCCGACGGTGCTGCGTACATCGTCCTCGGGCGTGCGATCACGGCCGCCGCGGACCCGAGCGGCACGCTGGACGCCGTGCTCCGGAGTCTGGCCTCGAGCTGAGCGGTCGCGGGAAACGGGCGTCGGGTGCCCCGTGCTGACCGAAAAACCGGGTTCGGACGCGTTGTGTACACGTCAGCGTCCCACTTGTGTCAAGGCCCTCCGCCGATTATCCTATGAGTCTGCCCCCAAAAAAGGGGCAGTTTTTGTCGCCTAGGGTTCCTGTCTTCTGTCCCTCCTGGAGTCTCAGTGAAAGTTCGCAGCAGCGTGAAGCCGATCTGTGAGCATTGCAAGGTGGTGAAGCGTGCGGGTGTGACGCGCATCATCTGCAAGCGCAATCCCAAGCATAAGCAGCGGCAGGGATAACGATCATGGCACGTATCTCCGGCGTGGACCTCCCGCGCGACAAGAAGGTTGAGATCGGTCTCACCTACATCTACGGCATCGGCCGCGTGCTCGCGCGCCGCATCCTCACGGCGACCGGGGTGAACCCCGAGCTCCGGATCCGCGACCTCACGGACACGGACGTCAACAAGCTCCGTCAGGAGATCGAGAAGCTGTACCGCGTCGAAGGTGCGCTCCGCACCGAGATCGCGATGAATATCAAGCGCCTCATGGACATCGGCTCGTACCGTGGCGTGCGCCATCGGCGCGGCCTGCCGGTCCGTGGCCAGCGCACGCATACCAACGCCCGCACCAAGAAGGGCCCGCGCCGGGCCATCGCGGGCAAGAAGA
>CAZGFE010000058.1:0-13876 GCA_964524665.1 uncultured Gemmatimonas sp. | reverse complement strand
TCCCAAGAGCCAATGCCTCACTTCCGCTCGATGGCGGGCGCGCTGCTGGTCGGCGCCGTCCTCGCCCTTCCGCTCGGCGCACAAGCAAGCGCCACGCCCGGCTATCACAACGCGGCGCGGCTCAACGCCGTGCTCGATTCCATCGCGCGCGCCAAGCCGGCGCTCGTGAACGTGTCCACGCTGGCGACCTCACCCGGCCGTCGGCCCGTGCAGTTGGTCCGCCTGGGCGCCAACGACAAGCCCGCGCTGCTGATCCTCGCCGGCGCGTACGGCCCGCAGCTGAGCTCGAGCGAGGTCGCGTTGCGCATCATTCGCGACATCGCGCGCCGCCACGGCAGTGACACGGCAGTCACCAGCCTCCTCGCGCAGAACACGATCTATGTGATCCCGCGGCTGAACCCCGACGCCTCCGAGGCGTGGTTCGGCGCGCTCCGCTGGGAGCGCCGCGGCAACGAACAGAAGGACGATGAGGACCGCGACCACGCGATGGACGAGGATGGACCCGACGACCTCAACGGCGACGGCCTCATCACGATGATGCGTGTGCGGTCGCCCGAGGGCACGTGGATCCCCGATGCGGTGGACCCGGCGCTGATGCGGCGCGCGGACCCGACCAAGGGTGAGCGCGGCATCTACAAGATCATGATCGAAGGCCGCGACGACGACGGCGACGAGCGCTACAACGAAGATGGCGCCGGCGGTACGGACCTCTCGCGCAACTTCGCCAACAACTTTGCGTGGTTCTCCGCGAACTCCGGCATGCATCCGTTCTCGGACCTCGAGTCGCGTGCGGTGGCCGAGTTCGTGTCCACGCAGCTCAACATCGGTGCCATCTACGTGCTCGGGATGCAGGACAATCTCCTGAAGGCGTGGGAAGGCCGCCGCGTCCCGGGCATCGGCGGGAATCCGCAGGGCACCTCGGCCGGTGGCCCGCTCACGGCGCCGCTCCCCGAGGACAACTGGTGGTTCACGGAGTCGTCGCGCCGCTTCAAGGCGACCACCGGTCTCACCGAGGGCCCAGCGAGCGCCGCCGATCAGGGCGATCCGCTCTCGTGGGCGTACTTCCACATGGGACGCTACGCGTTCGGCTCGCGCGTGTGGTGGCCGGGCAAGGCGCCGGCCGACACCGCCGCCGCGCGCAAGGCGCCGACGCCGGATCCGATCGCCGAGGAGCGGAACGCGTATCGGTGGCTGCAGGCGAACGACCCGGCGGGCTTCGTGCAGTGGACCGCCGTGCGCGGGTACACGATCGATGGTGAGGCGGTGGAGGTCGGCGGCTTTGCGCCGGGCGCACTGCTCAATCCGGCGGCCGCCACGCTCGACTCGCTGGCCGTCAAGCAGAGCAACTTCGCGCTCGAGCTGACGGGCCTGCTGCCGTCGGTGCGCACCGACCGCTTGCGGGTGGTCGAGGTCGGCCCGCGCGTGTATCGCGTGAGCATCGACGTGGTGAACGACCGCTACCTCTCCACCAACGCGGCGATCGGCGTGCGCTCACGTCTGCCGATGCGGGTGAAGGTGGAACTCCAGTTGGGCCGCGGCCAGACGCTCTCGAGCGGACGCCGCATCGATTTCATCAACGCACTGCGCGGCAGTGGCGGTCGCGAGTCGTACGAGTGGGTCGTGGTCGGCGACGCCGGCTCCACGCTCACGCTCCAGGTGGGCTCTCCGCACGCCGGGATGACCACGCAGACCATCACACTCCGCGCGAGGTAAGCGATCCATGACGCCCGTTCGTTCCATTCGCGTCGCCGCGCGCATCCTGACCGCGGCCTCGTTCATTGCCGTGCCGGCGATCCTCGCCGCACAGAACTTCCCGACGCAGCCGCCCACGGCGCGCGCCACGCAGGCGCCGGTGGCCGGTGCGCTCGCCGCACTCGGCTCCCCGCCCAACCCCAAGGTCGCCGTCTCCTGGGACCGCTTCTACGACTACTCCGGTCTGGTGGAGATCGCGCGCCGGCTCGCCGCCGCGCATCCGGATCGCATCAAGCTTGGCAGCATCGGCCGGAGCACGCAGGGCCGCGACATGATCCTCCTCACCGTGACGAACTTCGACACGGGTGACGCGGACAAGAAGCCGGCGATGTACATCGACGGCAACATCCACTCCAACGAGATCCAGGGCTCCGAGTTCTCGCTCTACACGGCGTGGTACCTCGCCGAGATGGCGGATCGTGTGCCGGCGGTGGATTCGCTGCTCGACAGCTACACGCTGTACATCGTCCCGACCATCAATCCGGACGCGCGCGAGCACTATTTCCATCGCCCCAACACGGCGAGCTCACCGCGCACGGGCCTCGCGCCGCGCGACAATGATGGCGATGGGCGCATTGACGAGGACAACCTCGACGACCTCAACGGCGACGGGCACATCACGCAGATGCGCCGCAAGAACGTGAACGGCCGCTTCCGCGTGTCGCCGGAGGATCCGCGCCTCCTGATCCCGGTGCTGCCGGGCGAGCAGGGCGAGTACGACCTGCTGGGCCAGGAAGGCTACGACAACGACGGCGACGGGCAGGTGAACGAGGACGCCGACGGCGGCTACGATCCCAACCGCAACTGGCCGTGGCGCTGGGCCGCGCAGTACGTGCAGGGCGGCGCGGACCGCTACCCCGGCTCGCTGATCGAAACGCGCAACATCATGGACTTCGTGATCGCGCATCCGAACATCGCGGGCGCGCAGAGCTATCACAACAGCGGCGGCATGCTGCTCCGTGGGCCCGGCGTGCCGCAGGACGAGTACCGTCCGCAGGACGTGCGGGTGTTCGACCAGATCGGCCGCGTGGGCGAGGAGATGCTCCCTGGCTATCGCTACATGATCGTCTGGAAGGACCTCTACACCGTGTGGGGCGGCGAGCTCGACTGGTTCTACGGCGCCCGCGGCGTGCTCACGTTCAGCAACGAGCTCTGGACGTCGTTCCTGTACTTCTACAAGGACAACGAAGGCGGCGGAGGCGGGTTCTTCGGCAATCCCGAGAACCGTCGCTACCAGACCACCGAGTCGCGCTTCAACCGTCTGCTTCTGATGGGCGAGGCGATGGTCGAGTGGACCGAAGTGGACCACCCGCAGTACGGCCGGATCGAAGTGGGCGGGATGAAGAAGAACTTCGGCCGCGTCGAGCCAGGCTTCATGCTGATGAGCGATGCGCACCGCAACATGATGTTCACGCTCTTCCAGACGTCGCAGATGCCGTTGGTCGAGGTGGACTCGGTCACCACGCGTTCCCTCGGCGGCGGACTCACCGAGGTGACGGCCGTGGTGCTCAACCGCCGCCTTGCGCCGACGCACACGCAGCAGGACGTGGAGAACAAGATCTCACCGCCGGACCGGATCACGGTCGCGGGCGGCCGTGTGATCGCGGGCTTCGTGATCGACAACCCGCTCTCGGGCGACGGCACGGAGCAGAAGCGTGACCCGGGGACGATCCTCGTGGACAACATCCCGGGTCAGGGGATCGTGCGTGTGAAGTGGATCGTGCAGGGGAATGGGCCGTTCACGGTGACCGCGGTCTCCGAGAAGGGCGGCAGTTCGTCGCGTAGGTCGCGGTAACTGCTTTCACCACGAAGGCACGAAGACACGAAGACGGCAACGGCAGTTCAGCACAAAGAGAACCGCCGGAGCAACTGCAACTGCTTTTTGGGGGTCCGTGCGGACAGATCTGTCCGCACGGACCCCCTTAAGTATTTCGGGCTCATGGAGAGATCTGTCCGGAGCAACCGATCCCACTGCGTCTCTGTACCTCGGTGACAAATGAGGTGCAGTTGCTGTCGCCGTCTTCGTGCCTTCGTGCCTTCGTGGTGAAGCCGTTCAGACCACGACGTTGAGCAGTCGCCCCGGCACGAGGATCACTTTCTTCGGCTCCCCCGTGATGAACTTGCCGATGCTCGGCTCCGCGCGCGCCGCCGCGAGCGCCTCGTCCTGCGTCACCGTCTTGGAGACCAGCACCTTCCCGCGCGTCTTCCCGCCCACCTGCACGACGAGCTCGATCGTATCGCTCACGAGCATCGACGCATCGTAGGCCGGGAAGCCGGAGTCGAACACACTCTTCTCGTGCCCCAGCATCGCCCACAACTCCTCGGCGATGTGCGGCGCGAACGGCGACACCAGCTGCACCACCGCCTCCACCTCGGCGCGGTGCGCCTGGCGCTCGCCGCGGCGGAGCGTGTTCATGTACTCCATCATCGCCGCGATCGCCGTGTTGTAGCTGAGCGCCGGGATGTCCTCACCCACCTTCTTGATCGTCGCGTGCAGCTTGCGCAGCACCTCCGCGTCCGGCGCGCCGTCGGTCGTGCAGTCGCGCACCGACGCCCAGAGGCGGTCGAGGAAGCGCTTCACGCCGCTGATGCCCGCGTCGCGGAAGTCGCCGCCCTCTTCGAAGGGACCGAGGAACATCAGGTAGGTGCGGAACGCGTCCGCGCCCCACGCGTTGATGTACTCGTCCGGGTTCACGACGTTGCCCTTGGACTTCGACATCTTCGCGCCTTCGCGGATGATCAAGCCGTGCGCGCGGAAGCGCGTGAACGGCTCTTCGAAGTCGAGCATCCCCGCGTCCTTCAGCACCATCGTGATGAACCGCGAGTAGAGCAGATGCAGCACCGCGTGCTCGTTCCCGCCGATGTACGTCGTGACCGGCAGCCACTTCTTGGTGAGCGCTCGGTCGAACGCCACATCCGTGCGCGGCACGCTCGGGTAGCGCAGGAAGTACCACGCGCTGTCGAGGAAGGTGTCGCTCACATCCGTCTCGCGGCGCGCCGGCTTGCCGCAGGTCGGGCAGTTCACACGGTACCAGCTCTCGTGCCGCGCGAGCGGCGAGACGCCGGAATCGTCCGGCTTGAAGTCCGCGATGTTCGGAAGCACCACGGGCAGATCCTTCTCCGGCACTGGCACCGTTCCGCAGTCATCGCAGTAGATGATCGGGATCGGCGGGCCCCAGTAGCGCTGCCGCGAGATGCACCAGTCGTGCAGGCGATAGTTCGTCACCGCCGTGCCCGCGTGCTTCGACGCCAGCCACGCCGTGACCTTCGCCACGCCCTGGTCGACGCTCAGGCCGTCGAACTCGCCGGAGTTCACGAGCACACCATCGCCCACGTACGCCGCGCCGTCGAACGGCGTGCGCGCGTCCTCACCTTCGCCTGCGACCACGCGCTTGATCGGCAGCCCGAACTCGGTGGCGAACTCGAAGTCGCGTTCGTCGTGGCCGGGCACCGCCATGATCGCGCCCGTGCCGTACTCCATCAGCACGTAGTCCGCGACCCAGATGGGGATCAGCGCGTTCGTCGCGGGGTTCACGGCGTACGCGCCGGTGAACTCGCCCGTCTTCTCCTTGCTCGTCTTGCGCGCGACGAGCCCCTGCTTCGCTGACCTGGCGCGGTACTCTGCGACCAAGCTCTCCTGCATGGGCGCGGTGATCTCGTCCACCAGCGGATGCTCCGGCGCCAGCACCAGATACGTCGCGCCGAAGATCGTGTCCGGCCGCGTGGTGAAGACCTCGATCTCCGGGCCCGCGGTGCGCAGCTCCGTGGTCACGGCCACGGCCGAACTCCCCGCGTCCACCAGCGGGTCGATCACGCGGAAGCGCACGCGGGCGCCTTCGCTCCGTCCGATCCAGTTCCGCTGCGCCTGCTTCGTCGTCGCGGACCAGTCGAGCGTGTCGAGATTATTGAGCAGCCGCTCCGAGAAGTCGGAGATCTTGAAGAACCACTGCTCCAGGAAGCGCTGCTCCACTGGCGTGCCGCACCGCTCGCACGCGCCGCCCTCCACCTGCTCGTTGGCCAGCACCGTCTTGCACGAGGGGCACCAGTTCACGGCAGCGGCCTTCTTGTACGCCAGCCCCAGCTTGTGGAGCTGCAGGAAGAGCCACTGCGTCCACTTGTAGTAGGCGGGGTCGGTCGTATCCACCTGACGATCCCAGTCCACCATCAGCCCCGCGCGGTCCAGCTGCCGGCGGAAGTTGGCGATGTTCCTGGGGATCAACTCCATCGGATGCGCGCCGATCTTCAGCGCGAAGTTCTCCGAGTGAATTCCAAAGGCGTCGTACCCCAGCGGCTCGAAGACCGTATGGCCTTGCAGGCGCTGGAATCGCGCATAGATATCACAGCCAGTGAAGGCGAAGAGATTCCCGACGTGCAGCCCTTCGGCTGACGGATACGGGAACATCATCAGCGCGTAGTAGGGCTTCGCGCCATTCGCGAGATCCGTCCGATGCGTGCCACGCGCAGCCCAGCGCTCGCGCCAACGCGCTTCGACCGCCGTCGGGTCGTAACCCAGCGGCTCCTCGGGTCCAGGAATGGCGGACGAGTGGGGAACAGTCATTACAGATGGATGGGGATCTGACCAGTCAGCAGAGCGCGCAGAACTTGAGCAACCTGAGGAATCTAGCCGCGGCCGAGTCCGCGACCAAACCGGCCGCCCCTGAGCAGCGGGTGCGGACGCACATCCTCGACCGCCTCACGACCGCCGGTGCCGTCGGCGGCGGCGCGCTTCTGCTCCTCCTCCTCGCCTTCGGCGGCGCCGCCTTGAGCGCCCTCGCGTCCGGCGGGCACCTGCTCTGGGCCCTCGGCGTGCTGCTGGCCGTCGCGCTGCTCTCTGGCGCGCTCGTCTTCCGGGTCATCATCTCGCCGATCGTCGGCCACCAGCTGCGCGGCCTCGCCGAGGTCGCGGAGGCCATCGCGGCCGGCGACCTCACGCAACGCCCCGAGGCCGCGCGCGAGGGCGGCCAGCTCGGCCGGCTCGGACGCGCGATGATCGAGATGACCGACACCCTGCGGCGTTTGGCGGCCGTGCTCCGCGACAGCTCGACGGAGACGGCCACGCGCGCCACCGAGATCACGGCGAGCACCGAGCACATGGCGGAGGCCGCCTCGGGGATCGCGGAGACGGCGAGCGCGCTGAGCTTGCAGTCGAGCACGATGGCGGAGACCATCCGCCTCCTCGCGCTCGACGCCGGCCGTCTCTCCTCGCTCGCGGCCTCGCTCTCGAGCGGCGCCGCCGAGGGGATCGAGCGGAACAAGCGGCTCAAGTCGCTCGCCACGGAGAATCACGAACTCCTCAACGAGAGCGCGCGCAAGCTCGACGCCCTCGTGGCCGACGTGCAGGCGAGCGCGGCCGCGGCCCAGTCGCTCGCGACCGCGAGCGATCAGATCCTCGGCTTCGTCGCCCTCGTGCGAAAGATCGCGCGGCAGTCGAAGCTCCTCGCGCTCAACGCCGCCATGGAAGCGTCCCGCGCGGGTGAGCACGGCGAGGGCTTCACGGTGGTCGCGAACGAAGTGCGTCGCCTCGCGGCCAGCACGACAGAGGCCGCCGAGCACACGGATCAGTTGATGCGCGAACTCGTCACGCAGATGGAGACGGCGCGGCAGGCGAGCGCGCGGTCGCTCGCGGCGGTGGAGACGGTCCGCAGCGCGACATCGCGCGGCGAGGCCGCGTTCGCGCAGATCGAGCACGCGGTGAGTGACGCCGATCAGTGGGTGAGCACCATGGCGTCCTCCGCGACCGCCGGGAACGCCTTCGCCGCGGAGATCACGACCAAGCTCGGCGGCCTCTCGGACGGCACGACCGCGTTCGCGAACTCCATGCAGGACGTGGCGGCGGCGAGCGAGGAGCAGAGCGCGAGCACGGAGGAGATCGCTGCGGCCGCGACCTCACTCGTGAAGGCCGCCGACCGCGTGAGCGGCACGGCCGCGAACTTCCGCACCGGCGAACACCGCGTGCCGAAGGCGCGCTGAAGCCACGCTGAGGGCGCGCTGAGGGCGCGCTGAAAGCGCCAGGCCCGCGCCGCCCAGCGGCGGCGCGGTGCGGCACTGCTAGGCCGGCCGTTCGCGCTCGCGGTACAGGAACACCGTGTTCTCCACGCGCGCCCCGCGCGCATCGCAGACCGCAAAGCGCGCGCCTTCGTACAACGACGCCGCCGCGTAGCGCCCGTCCTTGGCCACGGCGTAGAACTGCAGGTCGAACCGCGGACGCCCGTTGGCGCCCAGGAGCCGCTGCTCGGTCATCGCCACCACGCGCTCGAGCGTCTTGAGCACCGCCTGCTCCGGCGCGAGCCCTTGCCGCATGAACTCCACCGTGAGAAACGCACCGCAGACCTTGATGTTGGCCTCGCCGCGCCCGGTCGAGCCCGCAGCGCCAACGGTGTTGTCGCAGTACTGCCCGGCTCCGACGATCGGCGAGTCGCCCACGCGTCCGGGGACCTTCCACGCCATGCCGCTCGTGGTGGTCACGGAGCTGATGTCCCCGGCGGCATTCACGGCGTTCATGTTGATGGTGCCGGTCGTGAACTTGATGTCCGTGTCGCCCTGATAGTCGAGGTACGCATCGCTCGGATTGCGCGTCGCGCGCCAGCGCAGCCATTCCTGACGCGTCTTCTCCGTGAGCAGGTTCTGCGTCTGGAAGCCCATCTCGATCGCAAACCGCCGCGCGTCCTTGCCGACGAGGATGATGTGGTCGGTGTAGTCCATCACGGCCTTCGCGACCAAGCTCGGCGTGGCGATGTCCTCGAGGCAGCCCACGGCGCCGGCGCGACGCGTGGGGCCGTGCATGCAGCTCGCGTCGAGCTGGACCACGCCGTCCGCGTTCGGGAGGCCGCCGAGGCCGACGCTCGTGTCCTCGGGATCCAGCTCCTGGATGTTCACGCCGGCGATGATGGCGTCGAGCGTATCGGTGCCCGCTGCGATGCGGTCGTAGGCGACGCGGACACCGCGGATGCCATTCGCGCTCGCGATGACGGTCGGGCGGCTGGCGATGCTCGGCCTCGCTCCGGTTCCCTGCGCTGCGGACTGCGATGCGGGGAGAAGGCTCGCGCCGGTCAGGGCGGCGGCGGTGGCGAGGAAATCACGGCGATTCTGGGGCATGGGACGATGCGGGACTTGGGGGGGCTACTGGGTTGTTCGTGCAATCCTAGCGCCTTGGACGGCGATGCGTGAGATGGTGCGATGCGCGATACACCCGCGACGCGGGACGCGGGATGGGAGCGATGCGAGATGCAGGACTGAATGCGGGTACGGCGTTAACGGCGACTGGGATGCGGGAGGCGTTCGGCGGCTATGTCGTCTCTTGCGTTGCGGATCATCGTGAGGAGCAGGCGACGGATGGAGGTGAGTCTTTCTAACTGCGATTCGGGAACTGGGGATCCGCTGCATTCATACCACGCTTGGCACTCCCTGGCCGAGCCGAGGGCGTACTCGTAGAACTTCTTACGATCTGCCACCGTCCCACGCGAGTAACCCTCCGCGATGTTCGCCCCCACACTCCCCGCTGCGCGGAGGAGCTGCCCCGCAACCTCCCGCGTGAGCGCCGAGCGCTGCAAACGCCGTGCATCCAAGGCCACCCCCGCAGCGAATTCACGGGCAAGCCGATACGCCGTGACCGTCTCCAGGGGATCCCGCGACGAAGGAGAGTCCATGCCCGATGATATTCCGCATCCGCCAAGCCCCCGCATCGTTCTATCGCCGTACCCGCATCCAGTCCCGCATCCCGCATCGCTCCAATCCCGCGTCCTGCGTCGCAGAGGTATCGCGCATCGCCGTAACGCCCTTCCCCGTATCGCAGTAACTTGAACGAATGCCCGCCCCAAAGAACCCACTCTCCAGCATCGCCTTCTTCGAAGACCTGCCAGACCAACTGCTCTGGCACCTGAACCAGATCTCCGAAGAACTCCTCTACAAGCCCGACGACCGCCTCTTCCGCGCCGGCGAACCCCGCCAGGCCATCTGGCTCCTCCTCGACGGCTCCCTCGCCATCGAAGCCCCCTTCGGTGCGGTCCCCACGCGCTACGCCACCCTCGGCGCCGGTGACATCATCGGCGAGAGTCTCCTCCTCGGCGACGAGACGCACCACACCGAAGGGCGCGTCCTGCAGGAGCTCAAGGCGCTGCGCTTCGATCGCAACAAGCTCGAGCCCATGCTCAAGGATCATCCGCGCTTGTATGCCGCGTTGGTCCAGCGCTCCGCGAAGGTCATCGCCAAGCGCCTCAAGCAGGCCGACGCCTCGCTCAGCGGGCGCGATCCCCTCACGGCCGGCGGCGCCACACGCAAGGAGCACGACCTCCTCGGCGAGCGCGATGTGCCGGAGTCCGCGCTCTTCGGCGTGCAGACGCTCCGCGCGATCGAGAACTTCCCGATCACCGGCGTCACGCTGCGGTACTTCCCCGAGTTCATCATTGCGCTCGCTCAGGTGAAGGAGGCCGCAGCGCACGCCAACAAGGAGCTCGGCGACCTCGAGCCCGACATCGCGGACGCGATCATCGCCGCGTGCGCCGAGATCCAGATCGGGCTGCATCACGAGCATTTCCCCGTCGACATGATCCAGGGCGGCGCCGGCACCTCGACGAACATGAACGCCAACGAGGTGATCGCGAACCGGGCGCTCGAACTGCTCGGCGAGCCGCGCGGCAACTACGACCGCGTGCACCCCAACAATCACGTGAACCTCGCGCAGAGCACCAACGACGTGTATCCCACGGCGCTGCGGCTCGCGCTGCACTACGCGATCGGCGGGCTGCAGCAGCAGATGAGCGCGCTCGTGACGTCGCTGCTCAAGAAGGGCGAGGAGTTCGCGCCGCACGTGAAGATGGGCCGCACGCAGCTGCAGGACGCGGTGCCGATGACGCTCGGGCAGGAGTTCACGGCGTTCGGGCACACGGTGGCGGAGGATGTGGACCGCCTCGAGGAGGCCAAGGCGCTGATCCGCGAGATCAACATGGGCGCCACGGCGATCGGCACCGGCATCACGGCGCGCGAAGGGTACGCGGAGAAGGTGCGGGCGCAGCTGTCCAAGGTGACGGGCCTGCACCTGATCACCGCGCCGGACCTCGTGGAGGCCACGAGCGACACCGGCGCGTTCGTGCAGCTCAGCGGCGTGCTCAAGCGCTGCGCCGTCAAGCTCTCCAAGATCTGCAACGACCTGCGGCTGCTCTCGAGCGGCCCGCGCGCCGGATTCGGCGAGATCACGCTCCCGGCCATGCAGCCGGGGTCGAGCATCATGCCGGGCAAGGTGAATCCCGTCATTCCCGAAGTCGTGAATCAGGTGTGCTTCGACGTCATCGGCGGCGACGTGACGGTGACGATGGCCGCCGAGGGCGGGCAGCTGCAGCTCAACGTGTTCGAGCCGATCATCGCGTTCCGGCTGCTGCGGAACATCAGCGCGCTGCGGAACTCGTGCGAGGTGCTGCGGACGCGGTGTGTGGACGGGATCCAAGCGAATCCCAAGGTGATGCGCGATTTCGTGGAGCGGTCGATCGGGCTGGTGACGGCGCTGGTGCCGGAGCTGGGGTACGAGGTGTGCACCGAGCTCGCGAAGGAAGCGTTGGATTCGGGCCGCGGGGTGGCGGAGCTGGTCCTGGAGAAGAAGCTGCTCACGCGGAAGAAGCTCGATGAGATCCTGGACCCCAAGCGCATGACCGGGCGATAAACTGCAGGTGGAAGGTGGCAGGTGTCAGGTGGGAGGAACGACGCGTTCCCGCATCGCTTGACCTGACACCAGCCACCTGCCACCTGCTACCTGGAGTTCCGAATGGCCGGAGTGAAGCTGGACGGCGCAGGCGCCGCCAAGATGAAGACCCTCGAAGACGCCCTCGCGACGCTGCAGAGCATCCACGGGATGGTCGAGCGCATGGCCGTCGACGTGAAGAACCAGCGCGGGGTCGGTGTGATCCCCGGCCAGATCAAGCGGATCGCCACGCCGCTCCAGGGTCAGCTCAAGGGTCAGTTCGGGCTCATTGCGGATCAGGTCACCGCGATGGTCCTCAGCATGGGCCGCGGCGGCGGGGAGCAGGCCAAGGTCCGCGGCCTCCGCGAGCACGTCGCGCAGATCCGGCAGGCGCTCGAGATCAACGCCGCCAAGGTCAAGAGCGACCACGCGGTGGACATCGAGATCTCGCCGGACTGAGCGCGCGCCGGCTGCGGCCGGGCGAGTGCCGCGGCGGTGCGTTCGGGCGCACGCGCCTCGCCCGCAAACCCAGCAGCGACTTAGGGTTTCCTCCGCTTGCCCCTCCCTCCTGCGGGGGGTAATTTCCGCGCTTGTCGGTTGTCCCACAGCGGCGGCTCTGACCTCGTTGGTCAGACTGCGGTGTTTCCCCCCAGCCCGAGTCACGATGTCGATGCTGCGCCTGCGTCAGGCAGCACCTGCCCTGCTCATTGCGGTAGGCCTGTTGGCGCTCCAAGCGTGTGGAGGCACGGAGTACCCCAACTCCACCTTCAACCACACCTCCGATCTCAACACGGCGATCGACGCCCTGTGGGATCGACTCCTCTTCTGGGGCACGATCGTCTTCGTGTTCGTCGAAGCGGTCCTGGTCTACACGATCTTCAAGTTCCGGAAGCGTCCGGGCGGCCCGGCGGCCAAGCAGATCCACGGCAACGTCGCCCTCGAGATCACCTGGACGGTCCTCCCCGCGCTGATCCTGCTCCTGATCGCGATCCCGACGGTCAAGACGATCTTCAAGACGCAGGCGCCGGCTCCGGCGGGCGCGCTCACCGTCGAGATCATCGGGCACCAGTGGTGGTGGGAGGTGCGCTACCCCGAGTACAACGTCGTCACGGCCAACGAGATCTACATCCCGGTCGGGCGCCCGGCCAACTTCGTCCTCAAGACGGTGGACGTGCTCCACTCCTTCTGGATCCCGCAGCTCGGCGGCAAGCGCGACCTCATCACCAACCGCACCAACTACCTCTGGTTCACGCCGAACGCCGACCTCGGCACGCAGGCCTTCAACGGCTTCTGCACCGAGTACTGCGGCACCAGCCACGCCAACATGCGCATTCGCATGTTCACGGTGTCGCCGGAAGAGTTCGAGTCGTGGGCGCGGCATCAGGCGACCATCGCGCAGTCGCGCCAGCCGGACTCCAGCCGCACCGCGCCCGGCTACATGTTCCCCAAGGAGAACCTCCCGGCGCACGTCGTGCCGCAGACGCCGGTCCCGACCTCGGTCGCGTTCGACGACAACCTGCTCGCCGCGGGTGACCCGGTGCGCGGCGCCACGCAGTGGATGATCTCCTGCATGGCCTGCCACACCGTCAACGGCGTCCCCGGCTCCAACTCGAAGCTGGGCCCCGACCTCACGCACGTGGCCTCACGGCATACCATCGCCGGCGGCCTCTTCCCCAACGAGCCGCACATCCTCGCGCGCTGGATCAAGAACCCGCGCGCCCTCAAGCCTGGTGCCCTGATGAATGCCAATGGCCTCGGTGTGTACGACGCCTACCGAGAGATCACCGTCGGCCCGCAGCATCTCGGCCTGACGGATTCGCAGATCGCCGATGTCGTGGCGTATCTCGCCACGCTCAAGTGATCCGGAGACCCTGACCATGACTTCCAACACAGCCGCCGCCAGCACCTACGCGGCCGACGAGAATACGGGGATCTGGAGCTGGATCACCACGGTCGATCACAAGCGGATCGGCACGCTCTATCTCTGGACCGCGCTCGCGTTCTTCCTCATCGGCGGACTCGAGGCGGTGCTGATCCGCACGCAGCTCGCCCAGCCGAACATGGGGTTCGTCTCCGCAGAGACGTACAACCAGCTCTTCACGATGCACGGCACGACGATGGTGTTCCTGGCCATCATGCCGTTGTCGGCGGCGTTCTTCAACTATCTGATCCCGCTCCAGATCGGCGCGCGTGACGTCGCGTTCCCGCGGCTCAACGCGTTCTCGTACTGGATCTATCTGTTCGGCGGCATCTTCATCACGCTGCCCATCCTCTTCAGCGTGGCGCCGGACGGCGGCTGGTTCGGCTACGCGCCGCTGACGACGAACCGCTTCTCGATGGGCCCGAACATCGACTTCTGGGTGCTGGGCCTCCAGATCCTCGGTATCTCGTCCCTCGCCGCGGCGTTCAACTTCATCACGACGATCATCAACATGCGCGCGCCGGGGATGACCC
>CAZGFE010000057.1:6255-14223 GCA_964524665.1 uncultured Gemmatimonas sp. | reverse complement strand
TGGCCGCCGGCGCTCATCACCGCGAGCGTGAGACCGTCGTCGCCGGAGAGCACGGCAAAGTCCTCCGGGCGCCCACGCAGGATCTGGTCGATCTGCCCCAGATCGCCCGATGCCTCCTTCACCGCCACGATGTTCGCATGCTCGGCGAGTTCGAGCGTCGTCTCTGCCGCCATGTTGCTCGCGGTGCGCCCCGGCACGTTGTACAGCACGACCGGCACGGGTGACGCATCCGCCACCGCGCGAAAGTGCGCCACGAGTCCGCGCTGCGGCGGCTTGTTGTACATCGGCGAGACGTGCAGCAGGTGCGTGGCGCCCGCCTTCGCGAGCGCCTTGGACGTCGCGACCGCCTCCGCGGTGTTGTTGGAGCCCGCTCCCGCGATCACCGGCACGCGGCCCTTGGCCTTCTCCACCGTGATGCGCACGACGCGCTCCCGTTCGGCAAGCGACATCGTCACCGCCTCGCCGGTGGATCCACAGGGGACGAGACCGTGGATCCCCTCGGCGATCTGCCACTCGACGAGCGCGCCGAGCGCCTGCTCGTCGATCTTGCCATCCGCGTCGAAAGGCGTGACGAGCGCGGTCATCGCGCCACGCAGAAGTTTGGTCATCGCGCGATCTCCTCGAGGAAGTCGTCGAACGTATGGACGCCTTGGCGTCCCTTGAGCCACCGCGCCGCCGCCAGCGCACCGGCGGCGAACACGCGCCGGTCCCGCGCCTCGTGCACAAGCCGCACCTGCTCGTAGGTGCCATCGAGGACGAACTCGTGCGTGCCGACCACGTCGCCCTCACGCACACTGGTGACCTCGATCTCGCTCCCGCGCGTGGCCTTCGCCGCAGCCGCGAGGAATTTGGCCGTGCCGCTCGGCGCGTCGAGCTTACGCGTGTGGTGCGTCTCGACGATCCGCGCCTCGAAGCCGCCGGCCTTCGCGGTGAACGTGCGCGCCGCCTCAGCCACCAACCGCGCGAACAGATGCACGCCGACAGCGAAGTTGGGCGCCCAGAGGATTGCGCCTTTGGACGCGTTCACTTCCGACTCGACGGCGACGCGTTCTGCGTCCCAGCCCGTGGTGCCACTCACGACCGGCACGCCGAGCGCCGCGCAGGCGCGCACGAGCCGCGCCGCCTCGCTTGGGACGGTGAACTCGACCACCACCTCTGCACCGCGAAGCTGCGCGAGCGTGATCCCCTTCTCCGTCGCGCCACGCCCCAGCTGCGCGACGACCTCACATCCGTGGTCCCGCGCGAGCTCGGCGAGCGAGCGCCCCATCTTGCCCGTGCCGAGGATCGCGATGCGCGTGGTCACGCGGCGGCCTTCCCGAAGAACGCCGCGTGGAGACGGCGCATCGCCTCGTGCACCGCGTCGTCGTCCACGATCAGCGTGAGGTTGATGCCCGTGGCGCTGAGCGAGACCATGTGGAGCCGCAGATCACCGAGGGACTGCAACGCGCGCGCCATCGTGACCGTGCTCTCGCCGAGTCCCGCCCCGACGAGCGCGACGATGCCGCGGTGGCGTTCCACGGTCACGTCGCCGAACGCCGAGAGCTGGGCGACGAGCGCGTCGAGATGCTGATCGTCGTCGAGGGTGACGGACACCGACACCTCGGACGTCGCGACAACATCGACCGACGTCCGATTCTTCTCGAACACTTCGAAGATCGCGCGGAGCGCGCCGGGCGTCTCGAGCATTCGCGGTGAGCGCACCTTCACCACCACGGTGCGCGTCTTGCCGGCGATCGCTCGCACGGCGTGGCGCGGCGCGTCGAACGTGATCCGAGTGCCCGTGCCTTCCGGACGGCGCGAGTTGAACACATAGACCGGGATCCCGCGCTTCACCGCCGGGGTGATCGTGTTCGGGTGCAGCACCTTGGCGCCAAAGCTCGCAAGCTCGGCGGCCTCGTCGAACCGGATATCGCCGATCAGCTGCGCCTCGGGCACCACGCGCGGATCCGCGGTGAGCATGCCATCCACGTCGGTCCAGATCTCGATCGCGTCGGCTTCCATGGCCGCGCCGATCAGCGAGGCGGAGTAGTCCGAGCCGCCGCGCCCCAGCGTGGTGGTCACACCGGCCGCGTCCGCTCCGATGTAGCCGCCGAGCACCGGCACCTTGCCCTCGCGCACGAGCGGCGCGAGGAGATGGCGGCAGTTGAGCGCGATCTCGTCCGCCCGCGGCAGCGCCTTGCCGTACGTGTCGTTGGTGGCGATCACCTTCCGCGCGTCCACGAACACGGCCGGCACACCGTGGCGGATCATCGCGGCGGTGACGATCGGCGCAGAGAGGCGCTCCCCCATGGCCGCGACGGCGTCGTGTGATCGCGGCGTGAGGTGTCCGAGCACACTGAGCGCCTCGGCCAGATGCGCGATCTCACTGAACAGCGCGTCGGTCTCGGCGGCGACCTCCTGCTGCGCCGCGTCGCCGTCCAGGAGCACGCGAATGGCCTCCGCGTGCCGCGCCTGCAGCTCCTCGACGATCGACAGCGCCACGATCAACTGCCCGTTCGCCGCGTGCTCGGCGATCTCGATCAGCCGGTTCGTCGTCCCCGCGAGTGCGGAGACGACGACCACCGGCTCACGGCCCACACGCGCCTTGATGATCGCCGCGGTGCGGGCGATCGCCTCGGCGTCGCCGACGGACGTGCCACCGAACTTGGCGACGATCACGCGGTGGTGGGGGCCAGTGGACGCCAGCCCAGGCGTCCCGTGTTGGCGAGGAGCTCGGCGTTGAGGATCGACCCTCCCGCCGCGCCGCGAATCGTGTTGTGCCCGAGGGCGGCGAACTTGAGGTCGAACAGCGTGTCGGCGCGCACGCGGCCGACCGTCACCGTCATGCCGCGGCCCGCCATCACATCACGGCGCGGCTGCGGGCGGTCCGGCAGGTCCGTGACGAGCAGCGGCCGCTCCGGAGCAGTAGGCAGCCCCTGCACTTCCTCGGGCCCGCGCCACTCGCGCATCGCCTTCACGACCTCAGCGATGGTCGGCTTCTTGTCCAGCCGCACGGAGCAGACCACGAGGTGTCCGTGCTCGACCGGCACGCGGTTCGCGTGCGCGCTGACCTTGAACGGCGCCGCCTCGACCAGCTTGCCCTTGAGCGCGCCCAGCATCTTCTGGATCTCGCGCTCCAGTTTGGCTTCTTCGTCCGCGATGAACGGGATCACATTGCCGAGGATGTCGAGCGACGGCACCCCCGGGTATCCGGCGCCGGAGACCGCTTGCATCGTCGAGAGAAAGACCTCCTTGACGCCGAACTTCGCGTGCAGCGGCGCTAGCGCCATCGCCGCGACGGTCGCCGCGCAATTGGCGTTGGTGACCACGCCGCCGCTCCAGCCGCGCTCCTTCTGCCCTTCGAGCAGCGCGAGATGCGCCGCATTCACCTCGGGAATGACGAGCGGCACTTCGGGCGCCATCCGGAACGTCTTCGTGTTGCTGAACACGTAGCGGCCGGCGGAGGCGAACGCGGGCTCGATCGTCGTCGCGGCATCGGCATCGATCGCCGAGAACACCACGGTGGACTTCACCGACTTGGGATCGCACCCCACGACGACCATGTCCCGCACGTTCGCGGGCATCACGCCCTCGATCCAGCGCGTGGCCTCGTGGTACTTCTTCCCCGCCGACTTCTCCGACGCGGCCACTTCGGCCAGCGTGAACCAGGGATGCTCCGCCAGCAGGCGCACGAACGTCTGGCCCACGGCGCCCGTGGCACCGAGGACGGCGACCGGGAGCTTGGCGGGTGAGGGAGTCGGGCGCGACTGACGCGGCGGCGTGGCAGGTGCGGTCACTTCAACAGTCCTTTGACGAGTTGGACGTAGGTATCAACGCTCGCGCGCAGTTCGTCCTCGGCGACGAACTCGTCGGGCGTATGGGCCACGTGGATCGAGCCGGGGCCGAAGAGCAGCGGCTTGCCCCAGTTGGTGAGCAGTGGGATGTCGGACGTGTACGCCATCGGTGCGGTGTCGAACCCGGGCAGGGTTTGAAACCGCTGCGCGGGAATGAACGAGCCGTACTCGAGCTCGGCGCGTCCCTTGGCCCACTTCTCGAGCACCTGCTTCACCGCCTTCACGTCGCCGACGAGTCGAACCATCATCTCCGCCTCGCACGCACCGGGCACGATGTTCGCCTCCGTCCCGCCGCGGATGAGACCCAGGTTCACGGTGCTCGGTCCGAGCACGTCGTCCACCGGCCAGTCGAGCCCGTCGAGTTCCTGCAGCATCGCGAGCATGGGCGTGATCGCCGACTCGCCGAGGTGCGGATACGCCGAGTGGGCTTCGCGGCCGGTGGTGCGGACGATCACGCGCTGGGCGCCTTTGCATCCGCTCGCGAGCCGGCTTTCCGTGGGCTCGCCGTTGATGAGCCACTTGCTGGTGGCCGGGAGCTGATTCGCCGCGCGCGCGCCGTCGGATCCGCGCTCCTCGCCCACGACGAAGAGCAGGTCCACGCGCTCCTCGCCTTCGGCGACGAGCCGGTCGCCTGCGATCATCATCGCGGCGGCGATCCCCTTGGCGTCGCAGGCGCCGCGACCGAAGAGCTTGCCGTCCTCGCGTCGCGGGGCCACATACGGCGGGACCGTGTCGAGATGCGTGGAGAGCGTCACCCCCCCGCCCTTTCGCGAGGCCCACACGTTGCCGCGGCCGGGCGTGACCTCCTGCACCATCACGTTCCAGTCGCGCGCCACGAGCCAGCGCGACACGAGATCCACGACTGCGCCTTCCTCCCGAGTGGTCGAGGGGATGGCGAGAAGTTCGGCAGCAAGGGAGACGACGTCAGACATTCGCGAAACTTAGCGGTCCCGCTTGCCGCGCGCGCCGGGCACCTCTAACCTTCGGGGACGCGGGAATAGCTCAGTTGGTAGAGCACAACCTTGCCAAGGTTGGGGTCGCGGGTTCGAGTCCCGTTTCCCGCTCTTTGACGGCAGATGGCAGGTGGCAGGTGTGAGGGGCGCGCCGGGGACTGCTCGGCGCGCCTCTTGCGTTCCCGAGGTATCGTTAGCCACGCGCCGGGGTGGCGAAATTGGTTAGACGCGGCGGACTTAAAATCCGCTGGGAGGCAACTCCCATGTGGGTTCGATTCCCACCCCCGGTATTCAGCGCGGCGTCGCTTCGGCCCGCTGCATCACCTCGCTGACCAGGCGCTCGAGCACGTCGGGCCGACTGCCCATCATGTGCTGCCCTGGGAGCCACACGAGCTCCTTGGGCTCGCGCGCGGCGGCCCAGAGCACGTCCACCGAGCGCCGCGGGATCTTCTCGTCGTTCTCGGCGTTCAGCATCACCACCGGGCGCGGGGCCACCTGTCCGATCCACGCCTCAGGTGCGAACCGAGGGCCCGAGATGAGCAACGTGCCGAGCGCAGCGGCACCGGCGCGGACCGGCGTGAAGGCGATCTCCTTCTTGAGGCCCTGCTCGATCAAGCCGTAGACGTGGCCGCCGCCGTGCGCGAGCCAGAGACGTGTCACGCGCGGGTCCCGTGCGGCGGCGATCGTCGCGAAGGGCACGCCGAAGCTGGCGCCGACGAGCTCGATCCGCGTGGAGTCCACGTCCGGTCGCGCGAGGAGATGGTCGAGGGCCAGCGAGACGGCGGGCGGCGTGGCGTAAAAGGCGCGACGGATCGCGGGGATCTGGGCGAGCGCTCCCCAGCCAGCCGCGCCGTGATCGCCGTCGAACGGATACTCCAGCGAGGCGACGATGCTGCCGCGTGTGTCCGCGATCAGCGCGCCGGCGCCTTTGCCGCGGGTGTGGCCGCCGAGGATCACGAAGAGGCGGCGGCGTTCGCCGGCGGCAGGAGCACCGCCCACGGATCGGCGGGCCGCCAGCGAGTCCCGCGGGCCCGCGACCGGACTCCGCACCGCGATCTCGAACGTGAGGCCGCTCGACGAGGTGAGCACGAACTCCTGATCCAGCATCGCGCCGTCGTGGACCGCGGGCCGCGCCTGAACGTTGGCGAGCGTGCCCTGCCGAGCGGTGAACACCGGCTCGGGGTCGCGCAGCAACCAGAGCGCGACGCCGAGCTTCGCTGCGCCGATCACTGCGACGGCTGTGAGAAGGCGGAATCGCCAGCGGCGCCACCAGGTGGTCCTAACGGTCTCGTTCACAGCGACCTCCTACCCCACACTGCGCAACTCAGCGCTCGGGGTCGAACTCCGCCGCAGACACGCCGTACTCCGCGCGCATCCGGTCGAAGAAGTCCTGCAGCCGACGCCCCGGTTGTACGGGATACGTGCGGCGCGCGTCCCGCATCGCCCGGATCCGGTCCAAACGGAAGGATCGAAAGCCGTTCCGCAGTTCGCACCACCCGACCACGGACCACGCGTCCGCGCCGTAGAGCACCGCGAGCGGCCAGATCGCTCTTTCGCTCTCCCGCCCGGATTCGTCCGTGTACTCGATCGCCAGCACGCGGCGCCGCTCCACGGCCTCCAGGATCTCCGCGAGACGCGCCGAGCGCTGCGCCTGCCGGCGGCTCACGAACGCCGGCGTGTCGCGCATGCGCTCCGCCGACTCGCGACTCAGCGTGCCGCGGATCTTCGCCTGCGCGCGCTCCGCGGCCGCACGCAGTGCGTCGTCGCCGGAGGCCTGAACGAACCGCAGGCCTACGGCGAGCGCTTCAACCTCGCTGCGATCGAACATCAGCGGCGGAAGGTCGATCCGACGGGCGAGCGCATAGCCCACGCCCGCCTCGCCGGTGATCGGCACACCCGCGCGGATGAGATCCGCCACGTCGCGGTAGACCGTGCGCAGCGAGACCTCGAGCCGGTCCGCGAGCCACTGCGCCGTGGTGAGCCGACGACCCCGCAGATAATCGGTGATGCGGTAGAGGCGGTCGGCTCGACGCACGGGCTCCTCACGGATGGGACCGGGACGCCTCAGGTCCTGGCGAGAACGCCGTAGGTGCGCACCGCCTGGAAGATCGAGACGCCGTGACTCGGGTCGGTGGGATCGGCACCCACCATGCAGCCGAAGTATGCGCTGCAGGCCTCGCTCGCGGAAACCTGTGGCATCACGGCCGCCGCGTCCTCCGCCGAGCGCCAGAGTACGATGTCCGCCCAGCGGCCGTCGCCGAGCCGCGAAAGGGCGCGGCCGAGGTATCCCGCCGCGGGCCGGAGGAACTCCGCTTCGAGCCGCTCGGACGCCGCCAGCATCGCGGCCTCGTCCACGCCGTCCGCGAGGGTGAAGGGTGCGATCTCGATCGCCAATGACTTTGCCATACCAAACTCCTGTGCAGTGTTGGATGTTGCGGCCCCGTGGCCGCACCCGAGAATGCGGCGGGGCTGCTGACAGCCTGCTGTCAGGAGTTGTGTAACGGTCTTGGGAGGTCGGCGTACCGGACGCATATTTGGCGCGATGACGCTCCCAGCCCTCTCCCTCCGCGTCGCCCTGTGGGTGGCCGCCGGTGGAGCCCTCGGCTCCACCGCGCGTTGGGTCGTCGCCGAGCTGCTGCGGCGGCCGGCGGGACCGCCCGGGTTTCCGTGGGCGACGTTCTCGGTGAACATCACCGGCGCGCTTGCGCTGGGTTGGCTCGTCGGCTGGGCGGTGGGCGCGTCGCTCGCGCCGGAGCATCGGGCGTTTCTGCTGGTGGGAGTGCTGGGTGGATTCACCACCTTCTCCGCGTTCGCGTTCGAGACGCTCGGCCTGCTGCAGAACGGGCAGTATGCGAGGGCCGCGCTCTACGTGAGCGCGAGCGTCGTGCTCTCGGTCGGTGCGGCCGCACTCGGCTTCGGGATCGCCCGCGCGTGACACGCCACGCGCACGTGACGTTCGGGTCGTTCTTCCTCCCCGGCCCCACCGAGGTGCGGCCGGAGATTTTGCAGGCCATGGTCCGTCCGATGATCGGGCATCGCGGCGCGGAGTACGAGGCGCTGCATCGCCGTGTGAATGCGGGCCTACAGCAGGTCTTCCGCACGCAGCGGCCGGTCTATCTGCTCACGGCATCCGCCACGGCGATGATGGAGATGGCGATCCGCGGGGCGCCGGAGGGATCGGT
>CAZGFE010000057.1:0-6155 GCA_964524665.1 uncultured Gemmatimonas sp. | reverse complement strand
CATCCGCCACGGCGATGATGGAGATGGCGATCCGCGGGGCGCCGGAGGGATCGGTGCTCTCGCTCGTGAACGGCGCCTTCGCCGAGCGCTTCGCGCGCGTGGCGCAGCGTTGCGGGCGACGGACTCGTGTAGTGGGCGTCCCGTGGGGCGAGACGCACGCCTTGGCGCTCGTGGAAGAGCACCTGTCTCGCGAACCGTTCGCGGCGATGACGGTGGTGCATTCGGAGACGAGCACTGGCGCGCGCGCAGACGTTGGCGCGCTCACCGAGTTGGCGCACCGCTACGGCGTGATGTGTCTGGTGGACAGCGTGAGCGGCGTGGGCGGCATTCCCCTCGAGACCGATGCGCTGGGTCTCGACTTCGTCTTCACGGGGTCGCAGAAGGCGCTCGCGCTGCCTCCCGGGCTCTCATTCGCCGTGGCGAGCGAAGCGTACATCCTGCAGGCGTCGGCCGCGCCGGAGCGCGGCCGGTATCTGGACCCCGTGGAGTTCGAGGAGTTCTCGTTGCGCGACCAGACGCCGACGACGCCGGCGCTCCCCCTGCTCTTTGCCGCCGACGCGCAGCTCGCGGACATTGCCGCCGAGGGGATCGAGGCGCGCTGGGCGCGCCACACCGCGATGCGGGAAGCCGTGGATGCGTGGGTGACGGCCGAACGCGAGGCGGGCGTCGCGGTGGGAGTGCTCGCGGCGCCCGACGCTCGCTCGGGCACGGTCAGCGCCATCACGCTCCCGCCCGAGCTCCGCGCAGCCGACGTCGTCGCCGCGCTCGGCGAAAAGGGATTCGTGATCGCGCGCGGCTACGGTGCGATGCAAGACTCCACCGTGCGCATTGGCCACATGGGTGACCACACCGTCGAGGGACTCGCGCGGTGTCTCGACGCGCTGGGGAGCGTGCTCAGGGCGTAGCGGGGTGGATCCCGAGGGCGTGCACACAGTACCACGCCACGTACGCGATCAATCCGCTGAGCGCCGCGTCCCCGCCTCCGGAGAGCGCGCGCCCGTCGGCGTCCACACGCTCGGCGGCCACGCCGTCGTGCAGCGGTGCGCGGCGCAGCCACTCGAGGACCGCCGCGTCCTCCGGCCCAAAGAGCTTCGCGATCCGCAGCGCGAGTCGGTCCGAGTCGGGGATCGCTTTCGCCGTGCGACGATAGATCGAGTCCGTGCGATCCACCGCCTCCCACATGGGCAGCCAAAGCGCCGACCCGACCAGATCGTCCGTGGACGAGACCTTGCCCTGCAGGTCCGTGGCCGCGGCGAGCGTGGCCTTGCTCTCCGGCCCCGTCGCGAAGTGCCGGCGCAGTGCCGCGCGCACCGGCGCGGGGTCCTGAATGTCCTTGGCGGCCTCCTCGTCGAGCGTGCGCCGCAGAGCGTCGAGCGCGTAGGCCACGACCGCGTTGCCGTGCAGCGTGAACGGCGGGACCGCCGGCTGCCGGTCCAGCGTCACCTCGGTCCGGTAGAGCGGGTGCTTCTCGTCGCGCCGCTCGGCGATCGCGTCGCTGCACGCGTAGAGCGTGTCGGCAAGCACGGGATCCTCGACGATCTCGTCGTCGCCCGTCTCGCGGATGTAGCGCTCGACCGCCACCGGGTACGCCGCGCATCCCTCGAGCGTGAATCCCGGCTCGAAGAGCGTCCCGTCGAAGTAGTTGATGCCCTGCCCCGGCGAGTACCCATGTACCTCGCACGCCCGCAGGATCAGCTCGCGCGCGAGCGCCGGGTCGCCGAGCTGCACCGCGGGGACCGTCCACGCCAGCGCCTCCCAATCGCGGACGGTCACGCCCCAGGAGCACCAGGGCGCGCGGCTCCGCACGAGATAGAACTGCGCGTCGTCGAGCGCGCGCCCCACGCCGTAGAAGTAAGCGAACAGCAGATTGCGATTGATCAGCGCGTCGAGCGACTCCACGCCCGTGGCCTGCTCGAGCACCCGCAGCGCCTCGCGCGTCACGCGGAGCAGTGCGCGCCAGCCGCGGCGGCGCATGACGCCGACGGTCGCTTCCGCACCATCGCGCTCCGGACCGACGGCGAGATAGAAGGCCGCCCCCTCCTGCTCGCCCGGGCGCAGCGTGAGCGAGCGCGAGATCGCATAACTCGGTGCGGACGCCTCAGACACCGTGACCGTCGCCTCACCATCGGCCGCGAGGGCGAGCGCGCAGTGGCCCGGCGCGGCCACGCCATCCAGCAGGATCACGCCCTCGGCGGCCTCGCGGACGCGATGCGCGTCTCCGCTCACGCGCGGCGTCCGCACGCGCAGCTGGCGGTAGCCGAGGGTGCCTTCCAGTCCGACGTCGATGGCAACCTCGCTCTTGCCGCGGTTCTCGAACGAGAGCGCATAGACCGCGCCCGCGATGTCCGCGTCCCGGCCGAAGGGCGCGAAGATGGTGCCGCGCACGACGAGCTCGCCTACCTGACTCGTGAACGTTGGCAGCCAGTGCAGCGCGCGCTCCCACGCGATCCCGCCGAGGGCGAGCTCCACCAACTGCCCGTTCACGCGGATGGTCGGCCGCGCCAGCGGCGCGCCCTCCCCGTTCACGAAGTCAGCACTGCCGGCGAACTCCACCGCCGCGCGCGCGCCCCGATGCAGCACACTCACGGCATGGACCGCGCCGTCGGTCGGGTGGATGCACGGCAGCGCCACCCAGTGGTTCCCCGTGATCTGCCAGGGGACCGCGGGCAGCGGATGGGCTGCGGAGGAGGAGATCGGATCTGCCGTCACGTTACTTTGTAAGAGGTAGGCAGCTAAACTAGCCGACCGCCACTCCATGCGCCCAACTCTTCCGTCTGCCGTCTTCCTGCTCGTCCTCGCCGCGCTCCCGCTCCAGCGGGGCGCGGCGCAGCGCGTCATGGGCCCCGGCGCCGACGCGTATACGCTGCCGCGCGGCGCCGTCCGCACCACGCTCAGCGGCGACCACGGGATCAACCGGGAGCGGTGGAACGACGGCCAGCGGGAGCGGCTTGGCCAGGGGTTGAGCACGACGGAGTTCGGACCGACGCACAGCGATGCGCTCAATGCACTCACGGCGTTCTTCGCGACGCTCGGGGTCAACGGCGTGACCCCGTCCCTGGGCTCGGTGCGACTGGACCTGCGACAGCGTGCCTTCACCACGCGGTTCGGATTCGAGTACGGCCTCTTCGATCGGCTGACCGTGGGTGTGGATGTGCCGGTGGTGCGCACGCGCGCCGAGGCCGCCCTGCGGCTGCGCGGCGACAGTGGGATCGCCACCGCCGGTGTGAATCCCATCTACTACGGCAGCGCCGTCGCCGCGAACAACGCGGCGGTGATCGGCGTGTACTCGAGTGCCGCCACCGCGCTCACCACGCGCCGCAACGAGTGTCAGGCGAACGCCGGTGCGCACGCGGAGTGCGGGGACATCCTCGCGGAACTGACGGCGGTGAATTCGCTGATCGCGCTGACGAACACGTTCTCGACGCGGCTGGCCGAGACGTATGGCATCGGCGGCGCGTTCCCTGGCCTGCCGTTCCTCCCCATGGCGGGCTCCGAGGCCGAGTTGACGCTGCTCGACCGCGTGGACTCGCTGCGCATCGCGTACACGCGCTACGGGGTCACGCAGATCACGCCGACGACCACGCTGCCACTCGCCGCGCAGACGGCGCTCACCGCCGCGCAGTTGGCGGCGATGGTGGACACCGGATTCGGCGGCTTCGGCGGCTACGGCGCACGCCCGATGACCAAAACGGCGCGGCAGGAGATCGGCGACGTGGACTTCCACGCGCGCCTGCGACTCTTCGACACCTTCGCGTCCCGCCTCGACGACAGCGCGGGGTCGAGCCGGATCGGCATCCGACAGACGCTGGGCGTGACGCTCCGCATCGGCAGCGGATACCCAGACCTGCCGCAGAACTTCATCGATCTCGGCACTGGCGCCGGCCTCAATGCGCTCGCGGTGCGGTCGTACACCGATCTGCTCTTCTCCGAGCGCCTCGCCGCGACCGTGACCCTCGGCGTCTCGCGCGCGGCCAAACACACCAAGACGGTTCGGGTCCCGACGACCGCTGGCATCGACTGGCTCGAAGCGTTCCGCGAGCGGAACGTGGACATCACGCCGGCCACCGTGATCGAGATCGGCGTGGCCCCGCGGTGGCGGCTGAACGACTACCTCGCCCTGGGCGCCGTGTGGCGCTACCGCGCGAAGGGAGAGGATGCGCATCAGGTCCCAGGCAGCGGCGACGTCCTCGGCCCGCTCGGCGCAACGCTCGTGGTCTTGAACGGGGCCGCCCTGGACGCCACGAGCGACTACGACGAGCACCGACTCGGGTGGACGATCAACTTCTCCACGCTCGCCGCCACGCGCGGCGACCGCGTGCGGCACCCGCTGGAGATCGGCTTCACGCACGAGCAGTCGGTGGCGAGCCGTACGGGGATCGTTCCCCGCACGTGGACGGACCGGATCCAGATCCGGTACTACGCGCGCTTTTTGGACCGCTGACGCGCTGCGGGGGCCGCGCTCGGTGCGGCGGAGGTCGCCGGCGCCGTCGCCGCCGCCACCTCGAGCAGTTCCCGCGCGTGCTCGCGGCTCGTCGCACTCTCGGCGTCTCCGCCCAGCATCCGCGCGATCTCGTCCACGCGCGGCTCTGCCGTCACGACCGACACGTCCGACGTGGTGACGCCGCCCTTGGCGCCTTTGCGCACGACGATGTGGTGGTGCGCGCGCGCCGCGATCTGCGGCAGATGCGTGATGGCGAAGACCTGATGATGGGACGCCACGTCGCGCATCGCATCGCCGACCATGAGCCCCGTGCGCCCGCCGATGCCCGCGTCCACTTCGTCGAAGATCAGCGTCGGCACGTCGTCGAGCCGCGCGAGGATGGTCTTGAGCGCAAGCATCACACGCGCGAGCTCGCCTCCCGACGCCACCCGCGCCAGCGGACGGGCATCGTGCCCCACGTTGAGCGCCACGCGGAACTCGACCTCCTCTGCTCCCTGCGCCCCGGGCTCGCCGCGTGGGGTGAGCTCCGCGAGGAACCGCCCGTCCGGCATGCCGAGATCCGGTAAACGCGCCTCGACGGCCTTGGCCAACGACGTTGCCGCCGCCGTGCGCTTCTTGGTGAGCGCTGCGGCGGCGCGCCCAAGCGCCGCCTCCGCCTCGATCACGCGCGCCTCGAGTCCCCGGATGTCGAGCGCGGCCGTGTCGATCAGATCCAACTCCGCACGCGCCTCGCTCCCGGTGCGCAGCACGGCCTGCAGCGAGCCTCCGTACTTCTTCATCAGCCGGAAGAGGAGATCGCGGCGGCGCTCGACCGCGTCGAGCCGCGCGGGATCGTGCTCCACTCCTTCGCCGTACGCGGCGACCTCGCGGGCGAGCTCCTCCAGCGCGTACCACGCCTGGTCGTACAGCTCCTGCAGCCGCGCCGTGGACGGGTCGATCCTCTGGAGTGCCGCAAGCGGCTTCTGCAGGTGACCCAAGGTGCCCATCGCGGCGCCTTCGCCCGTTTCGAGCGCTCCGCCGATCTCGGCGATCAGCCCCTGCAGCTCCTCGGCGTGCGTGAGGCGGCGCGCTTCTTCGTCGAGCCGCTGCTCCTCGCCGTCGCGGAGTTCGGCCTCGCCGATCTCCTTGGCCACGTGCGAGAGCCAGTCCGCGCGCTTGGTCGCCTCATCGCGCCGCGCCTTGAGACTCGCCACCGCCTCGCGCGCGGCGCTCACCTCGGCAAAGGCCGCCGCGCAGGCCGCGACCTCGGCGTCCGCTTCGCCGAACGCGTCGAGAATGGCGCGCTGCGCATCAGGCTGCAGCAGCGCCTGCGCCTCGTGCTGCCCGTGCACGTTCACCAGCGCGCGTCCGATCTCGGCGAGCACACCCGCCGTCACTGGAGACCCGTTCACCCACGCCCGCGCACGGCCGCCCGCGCCGGACGGGACCTCGCGCTTGAGCACCAGCGTGCCGTCGCAGTCGATGCCGCGCGCATCGAGCATCGCGAGCAGCGCATCGCGCCCGGTGAGGTCGAATACGCCCTCGACGGACGCCTTCTCCGCGCCCGTCCGCACCAGGTCGCTCGAGGCCCGCTCGCCGATCAAGAGCCCGAGGGCGCCGACGATGATGCTCTTCCCTGCGCCCGTTTCACCGGAGAGCACGTTGAACCCCGGCGCCAATGGCAACGCGACGGCGTCGATGATGGCGAGATTGCGGATGCGCAGTTCGGCGAGCA
>CAZGFE010000056.1:0-14839 GCA_964524665.1 uncultured Gemmatimonas sp. | reverse complement strand
ACTCGCGGTGATCACGCCGCGCTTGCGCTCGGCGTCCGAGAGCTTGGACACGAAGGTGTATGCGCCGCGGAACTTGAAGGCGCCGCTCCGCTGGAGCATCTCTGGCTTCACGTAGGCGCGCACGCCCAGCGCGTCACTCAACGCGTCGAAGGGCAGGAGAGGCGTACGGACAGCAACGCCGCGCAGGATGTCGGCCGCGGCGTGAAGGTCTTCGAGCGAGACCAGGGAGACAGCGGTCTGCGTCAGCGCGAGCCGTCCCAGCGCTGCACCGACTGTCCGCGCGCCTGCAGGTCCATGGAGAGGAGCGAGATCGCGAGCGTCCGCGAATCCTCGCGGCGGCCCACCGCGAAGCGCGCGTAGAGCGTGAGCGGCGCACGCAGCACATCGTGCTGACGCGCCGTCGCACGCGAGACGCGCCAGAGGTCACCCGCGTCGTAGGTCATGCCCGTCTCCGGGCTGCACCAGAAGACCGGACGGGAATAGCAGGTGAACGTCAGCGTCGGCGCGCCGGCGTCGTCACCAAGGGTGCGCGTGATCGGCAGCCCGATGCCGTCCACCGTGAACTCGAGCACCTCGCGGTCCGCGTCGTAGCGCACGTCGCGGACCGGCAAGGCCACGTTGTACGTCTTGGTGTTCTGCTGGAAGAACTCCTGCTCGCGGCGCTGCGCGGCGGCCATGGCGGCGGCGCGGCGCGCCTCGAACTCGACCGTGCTCTCGTACGGATCGCGGACGATCCGCACCATCTCGGCCGGCTGCGTCATGAAGATCGCCGTGGCACCCTGCGCGAACTCGCCAAGCTTCTGCGAGAACTGCGCGGCGGTCACGTTCTCCGCCTGCTGCGCGACGACCGCGCCGCCAGGAGACGTCGCGCGCGTGAGCGCACGTGCGGTCGCCGGGATGTCGTCCTTGACGAGGCCGCTGCCCGCCGGGAACGAGACGTCAGGGTCGTCGGCCGGCCCCGAACTCGCCGTCGGCTGGCGCAGCGGTGCCGCCGGTGTGCTCGGCGACATCGTCTGCTCGGAGCGTGTCGGCGTCGAGCGGGCCGACGACGCGACCTGCGTCGAGGCGGGACGTGAGGTGGCGGGCTGCGATCGGCTCGAGGCCGGCGTGCGCGCGGGTGTGGTGGCGGCGGCAGGCGGCGACGTGCGCGGGGTCGAAGCCGCGGGCTGCGGCGTGCGCGGCGTTGGCGATGTGGTCGCGGCGGCCGGACGATCCGGAGCCGGTGCGGTGGTGGCGGGAGCCGGCGTGCTCGAGGCTCCGCTCGGCGCCGTGCCCGTCACGACCGGCGCCGTCGTCGCGGCACCGGGTCGCCCTTCCTGGCAGAATGGTGCAGCGGCCGGTCCGGTGGGCTCGGCGATCGAGATGATGATGTAGCAGGCGATCGGAGAGAGCACGGGATGGGTCGCGTTGGCGGCCCAGGCGTTCATCGACGCGTACGCGATGTTCACCTGCGCACCGCTGGTGGGAACGAAGTTCAGGTCGCGCACATCGGCGGCGTACACCTTGGTGCGGCCGTGGTGGGCCTTCTGGAGTTCACCGAGCTTGGTCAGGTCCGCGAGCACTTCGTCGGCCACTCGGGCCTTCTCGCCGGACAGCGCGGGTCGCTGCGAATGGGCCGAGCTCGCGAAGAGCACCAGGCCGGCAGCGGCGGGGATCAATGCACGGAGAAATTGCGGCGACATCTCGATGGGCTTTTTGGGGGGCAGAACCGGGGGTAATCTGCGCTCCGGCAGACACTTCCGCAACTTTAGAGCGCCCCCCTTCGCCCCTCTCAACGCGGCCCCCGCAGGCCCGCCGCGCCTAGGGCTCCGGCGCCGCTTCTCCCGAGGGCGGTGCCATTCCCGCGCAGGGTGCCGTCTGGGGTGGATTCGGGGGTCCGTAGCGGCCCTCCACGAGCCGCACGTCGCTGCCTGAAATGACCAGCGTGTAGATGCCGTCGTACTGGTGGTCGCAGAGGTTGGGCCGGGTGGGGCCCCCAAGGGCGGCGATGTAAGGCATCACCGTGTTCGAGTGCCCGACCACCACGACGGTCTTGCCCGCGTGGCGACGGACGGCCTCTGCCACGGCGTTGGCGTGGATCGCTGCCGGACCCAGGGGGAGGACCTCCATCGTGAGGCCGAACTGCTCGGCCACCGGCCGCGCCGTCTCGCGCGTGCGGGTCGTGGGCGTGTGCATCACCGCGGCGACCTTGGCGTCCTTGAGCAGCTCGGCGAGCGCCTTGGCGCGCGCCTGGCCGGTCTCCGTGAGCGGCGGATCGTTGGCGGGCTCGGCCGCCTTGTCCGCGTGGCGAACGATGATCACGACCGTAGGCGCGGTCTGCGCCTCCGAGGTGCAGGCGGCGAGGGCGACCGCACCGGCGGCGATCAGCGCGACAGAGAAGCGACGAAGGGACATCAGGACTCCCGGGATGTTGCGGCGTTCACGCCGGAGTGAGCTGGCCACGAAAGACAAAGTACACCGCGCCGAGGAGGCAGAGCGCGGCCCAGAGGAAGTCGAGCTTGAGGGGCTGCTTCATGTAGAGGATCGCAAACGGCACGAACACCGCGATCGCGATCACTTCCTGCAGCATCTTGAGCTGCCCAAGCGACATGGCGGTGTAGCCGATGCGGTTCGCGGGCACCTGCAGCAGATACTCGAAGAGTGCGATCCCCCAGCTGATGAGCGCCGCGACATACCACGCGCGATGCTGCTGGTTCTTGAGATGGCCATACCACGCATACGTCATGAATGCGTTGGAGGCGATCAGCAGAAGTGTGGTGCGAAGGTAGATGGAGGGCATAGGCGTTGAGCCTACGCGCGCACGCGGCGCCCCGCCAGCAACGCCGGCAGCACCAGCATCGCGCCCACCGTGCCGGCAATCGTTCCGCCCGCGGTGGCCAGCGCGATCGCGCCGAACAGCGAGTTGGAGTCCGTCCCCACCGCGAGCGGCACGAGCGACGCGATGGTCGTGAGCGTCACCATCACGATCATCCCCGAGCGATCGAGCGCGCTCCTGAGCACGCGGCCCGCGCGCAGCGAGCCGCGCGCGCTCGCGCGCCGCCGCTCGAGCGCGGCATCCACGAGCAGGATCGCCTGATTCACCGCGAGGCCGACCACGAGGATCACGCCCACGGCCGCCTCGCGCGTGAACGCGGCGTCCGCCAGCCAGAAGGCCGCCATCACGCCCGCGAGCGCGATCGGCAGCGACGCAAAGACCATCGCCGCGCCCCACACGGAATCGAAGACCATCGCCACCGCGAGGATCACCAGCGTCACGCCGATCGCGAAGACGAGCCAAAGGCCCTTCTGGCTCGTGTCCTGCTGCTGCTGAAAGAGCTGCGCATCCTCCACCTTGAAGCCCGGTGGCACCGCGATGCTCGCCATGAACGCCTCGTGCGTCCGGTTCGCGAGTCGGTTGGGGCCGCGGAACTCGTACCCCACCACGCGCAGGTACTGCTGGTCCTCGCGAGTGATCGCGGCGAGCTGCTCCTGCTCGTCCACGCGCGAGAGGTCCGCGATCCGCGCCGGCGTGCCGCGCTGGGTGGGCACGAGCGCGTCGCGCAGCTCGGCCAGCGAGCGCTCACGCGCGCCCTTCGCCTTCACGCTCACCGGGATCTCCTCGCCGCCGATCTCGAGCCGCTGCCCACCCACGGGCCCGCGCACCTCGCGCGCCACCGCCTGCGTGAACTGCGACGCGGTCACGCCGTACCGCGCGAGCGCATCGCGGTCAGGGTCGAGCGTCACCGCAAAAGCGCGGTCGCCACCAAAGAAGCTGCCGCTCGTCACCTGCGCGTTTCGCACGCGCGTCACCTTCTCGAGGCGGCTCCGGATGTCCTCCGCGAGGTCCGCCACGGCCGCGTACGAATAGCCTGTGACCCGGATGCGGAAGTTGCTGATCGAGCCGACGCCGCCGCCCGAGCTGAATGCCGGCCCTTGGCCGCTCACGAAGATCGACGCGCCGCCCACGTACACCGCGCGCGCCGTGAGCGCCTCCTGCACCTGCAGTGGGATCGCGGTCACCTCGGCGGCGGGGGTGAACGACACACGCATCCCGGCGCCGAACACGCCGCGGCTCTGTGCGATCACCTCTTCCACCCCCTCCAGCCCCACCACCACGGACTCCATCTCGCGCATCGCGGCGTCGAGACTCGCCGGATCCGATCCGCGCGGGAACGAGATGCTCACCTGCACCGTGTTCCGGTTCCCGCCGAACCCGCTGAACGAGAACCGCGGCACCTTCTTCACGAAGACGTAGCTCAGGCCAGCGATCGCGAGCACCGTCACCGCGATCGTCACCCAGCGCCAGCGCAGCGTCTTGATCACGAACCACGCATAGAGCCGCTGCGCGCGCGGCCAGTGCGTCTCCTGGAGCCCGTGCCCGCCGGCGAGCGCCGGCACCAGCAGGAGCGCCGAGAGCACCGAGCAGAAGAGCGCGAGCGTGAAGGCCGCCGCGAACGGGAAGAAGGCGGCGCGCGCATTCCCCTGCAGGTACAGGAACGGAAACAGCACCACCGCCGTGGTGAGCGTCGCGCCCACGACGGCCGGCATCATCCGCTGTGCGACCTCTGCGCGGCCCATCACCGTGTCGGGCGCACTGCGCAGCCGCTCGACGATCACGAGCCCGTTCTGCACCAGCACACCGATGCCCATGCCGAGCCCCGCGAGCGTGAGCATGTTCGCGGGGATCTCCAGCAGGAACAGTCCCAGCGCCGTGCCCGCGATGGCGATCGCCGCGCTGCCCATCACCAGCGCCACCGCGCGCCAGTTCCGGAGCGCGATCGCGAGCACCAGCGCCACCGCCGCGAACGCGATCGCGCCGCGGCGGATCAGGTCGGTGAGCTGCCGGTCGAGCTCCACGCTCTCGTCCGACGTGATCCGCCAGCGCACCCCAGCGGGAAGCTCGTCGGACAAACCGCGGAGCGCCTCGCGCACGCCCTGCGCCGTGCGGATCGCGTCGCTGCCCGCCTCCCGGCCCACGGTGAGCGAGAGCGCGGTGTTCCCATTCACGCGGAAGAACATCCCGCGCGTGTCCTCCTCGCTCCGCACCTCGGCGAGCTCGCCGAGCCGGAACACGCGACCGCCGCGCCCGCGAATGGGGAGATCGTTGAGCTCCTGCAGCGCGTGCGGCTGGTCGCGCAGCACCACCTCGCGTTTGTTGGAGCCGATCCGCTCGATCCCGAGCGCCTGGACGACACGCGCCTCGCTGATGGCGGTCGCGATCGCCTGTGGTTCGACCCCGACCTGGCGCAGCAGGAGCGGATCGTAACTCACGCTCGCGCCGAACTCGGTCCCGCCGCCTACGCTCACACCCGAGACGCCATTCACCGCAGAGAGCCGCGGCGTGAGCAGGTCGTCCGACAGTCGCTGCAAGGCGCCCGGCGTGTACGGGCCGTTGAGCAGCACGCGCAGCAGCGGCGGCTCCTCGAGTTCCTGCGGCACCAGATTGCCCACCTGCGGTGGCGAAACGCCGAGCGGAAACTCCGGGCGCAGCAGCTCGAGCCGCTCGAGGATCGCAAGCCGCGTGAGCTGCACGTCGGCGTTGGGGTCGAGCTCGATCGTGAGCCGCGAGGTGCCGTCGCGCGACTCGCTGCTCGTACGCCGCACGCCGCGCACGCCCTGCGCCGCCGCTTCGATCGGCGAGGAGATGTACATCTCCACCAGCTCGGCGCTCGCCCCCTGCCACGCAGCCGTCACCTGCAACCGTGGGAGTTCGACCGTCGTGCGGGTGGCCAGCGCGAGGCGCGTGAACGAGACCGCGCCACCCAGGATCACGGCAAAGGCGGTGGCCCAGATGACCGCAGGCCGGCTCACCGCCCAGCGGATCATGCGCGCGCCTCCTTCCACTGCTCCATCACCGCATAGGCGACGGGAAGCAGGAAGAACGTGACGATCTGCGCCGAGATCGCGCCGCCGATCACGGCCGCGGCGAGCGGCTGATACAACGCGCCGCCGCTGCCCCAGCCGAACACCAGCGGCAGCACGCCGAAGATCGTGGTCAGGCTCGTCATCGTGATCGCGCGCACGCGTTGGCGTCCGCCGAGCAGCACCGCATCGTGGATCGAGTTCCCTTCCTCCCGGAATCGGCGGATCGCATCGAGCTTCACGACGGCCTCGTTGTCCGCCATGCCGATCATGACCACGATGCCGATCAGCGACACCGCGTTGATGCTCTGGCCCGTGAGCCACAGCAGCACGAAGCCGCCGGCCGCGGACAGCGGCACGGTGATCATCACGACCAGCGGAATGGTGAACGACGCGAACTCGCCCGCGAGCACCAGGAACACGAGCGCCACCGAAAGGATCGCCACGAGCGCGAGCTGCTCCGTGGTGCGCTGCTGCTCGATGTCCGCGCCCGTGATCTCCCACGTCAGGCCGCTCGGCGGCTTGAGTGCGGCGAGCTGCGCCTGCACGTCCGTGGTGGCCTTGGATGTGCCACCGCGTTCGATCAGACCCTCCACGATGCTCACGGGCCGCTGGTTCACTCGCACGACCTCGATCGGCGCGCGCACCTCACGCCACGTCACGAGCTGACTGAGCGGCACGCCATTCACCGGCGTCGCGAGCGCGACGCGCAGGTCTTCGTTCGCGTTGCCCGCGAAGCGCACACGGATCGGCGTGCGACGGTCCGTCTCACGCAGCTCGCTCGCCTCGACTCCGCCGAGTCCGCCCTGCAGCGCCCGCAGCACCGACTGCACCGGGATCCCGCGCTCGGCGAGCCGCGACCGCTCGAGCGCCACCTCGATCTGCGGCTGTGTGGTGCTGTAGGCATCGCGCACGTCGCTCAGCGTGGGGAGTGTGACCAGGCGGCGACGCACCGAATCGGCCCAGACCTGACTCTCCGCCAGCGTCCGCGCACTCACCTCCACGCGGACCAGGCGGCCCTCGCGTCCGATCAGCGACCCGAACTCCGACTGCCCGGCGAGGTCGAGCGCGAGCATGCCGCCCTCGGCGAGATCGTTCACGCTCGCGCGGATCTCGTTGGCGAACTGCGCCGCGTCCATCCGGTCGGGCACGGGCAGGAGCATCTGCGCCGTGGCGGACGTACCGGGCTCGGCGCCCGAGAGCACCTCTTCGTCCGTCGCGATCCCGATGCGCGAGTACACGCCGCTGGAGCCCAGCGCGCGCGCGGCGGTTTCGATCCGGCCGATCTGCCGGGCGGTCTCGTCGATCGCGGTGCCTTCCGGAAGCTGGAGCGCCGCCACGACGATCCCTTCGTCGACCTGAGGCAGGATCTCCTTCGGCATCTTCCAAAGGCTCACGACCATCACGGCCACCATCCCGAGTCCGGCCACGAGCATCGCGCGCGGGTGGAGGAGCGACCACTCCATGCCCTTCTCGTAGATCTCGACGAACCGCTCACCAAAGGCGATGAGCCGCTGTTCGCGCGGGCCCGGCTCGCGCGGCGGTTCTGCGGCGGCGCGCGCCAGCAACTTTCGGCGCCCGACGATCATCACCGGCATCAGCGTGAGCGCGAGGATGAGCGAGCCGCCCACGCTCAGCACCACCGCGAGCGAGAGATCCCGGAAGAGCGCCGCCGCGAGACCCTTCACGAAGATGATGGGACCGAACACGAGCAGCGTCGTGAGCGTCCCCGCGAACAGCGGCCCGGCCACTTCGTCCGTGGCCTGGATCGCAGCCTCGTCGAGCGGAAGCCCGCCTTCTGCGTATCTCCGTCCGGCCGCGTCCGCCACGACGATCGCGTTGTCCACGAGCAAGCCCACGCCGAGCGCGAGCCCGCCGAGCGAGAGCACGTTCACCGTGACGTCGAAGAGCTGGAGGAACACCAGCGCCATCATCACCGAGAGCGGGAGGATCACCGCGATCGCGATCGAGCTCCGCCAGTGCCGCAGGAAGAGCAGGATCATCAGCAGCGAGAGCGCGCCGCCGAGCACGATCTCCTGCCCGAGGTTCGAGAGCGCGTCCACCACGAAGTCCGCCTGCGCGGCCACGACGTGCATCCGGATGTCGGGGAACTCGCCCTGCAGCAGCGCGATCGTCTCCTGCATCCGCTCCGTGACCGCGACCGTGTTGGAGCCCGCATCCTTGTAGACCACAAGTCCGACCGCCGCGCCACCGTCCAAGCGGGTCAGCGTGCGCGGCTCCGCGACGGTGGACGTGATCGTCGCGATATCACGCAGGCGCAGATTGGCGCTCGCGGGACCGACCGGCGTTTCCGCGATCTCGTCGAGCGCACGAAACTCCGTGAGCGCACGCACCGAGAACCGAAACTGCCCGCGACGGATCGTGCCGCCCGCGCCGTTCGCGTTCGCGGCCGCGACCGCCTGCGCGACCTCGTTGGTGGAGATGCCGAGCGCGCGCATCCGCTCCGGATCCACCTCGATCCGGATCTCGTCCTCCGGCGCGCCCACCACCGCGACGCTCGCGACGCCCGCGATCTGCTCCAAGCGGCGGGCGTGCACGTCGTTCGCGGTACGGCCAAGCAATCGGAGATCATTCAGCCCCGTGAGACCGATGACCGCGATGGGACGTTCGCCGGGGTCGCTCGTGAGCAGCGTGGGCCGCGCCGCGCCTTCCGGCAGCCGTCCGCGCGCCTGATCCAGCCGCTCGCGCACGGTGAGGATCGTCGTGGGCATGTCCGTGCCCCACGCGAATCGCATTGTGGTCACCGCCTCGCCGTTGCGGCTCACCGACCGGAGTTCGACGATCCCCGGCGTGGCCGCGACCGCCGCCTCGATCGGCTCCGCGACGAATCGCGAGACCTCCTCGGCGGCGGCGCCGGTGTACGTCGTCCGCACCGTAAGCACCGGCAGCGTGACGTCGGGCAGCAGCGTCACGGGGAGCCGCGTGAGCGACACGCTGCCCAGCAGCACGATCGCCAAGGTCGCGGCCACCGTCGTCACGGGACGACGGACGGCGAAGGCAGTGAGCGACACGGGGATCTAGGTCGGTGAGTGGTCGAGGCGGGCGATCAGTCCTGGCCGCCCGGCGAGCGCTCACGCGCCGCCACCACGCGCACCGGCGCGTCGTGGATCAGCGTGAGGTGCCCTTCCACGATCACCTGGTCGCCCGGCGCCACGGGCATCTGCCCACTCACCGAGTCCGGAAGGATCTCCGTGAGCGTGCCGTTCGACCGTCCAGGCAGCACGTACGTCCACTGCGCGCGTCCGTTGCGCACCACGAAGACCAGCGGCCGGCCATCGCGCTCGATGATCGCGCGCGTCGGGACCAGGCGCCGATTCGCGAGTCGCTGCGCTTCGAGACGGACGTCGGCGTACATGCCCGGCCGCAGGGTGCCGTCCGTGCGCGCACGCACGAAGGCGCGCCCAGCGCGCGTGGTACTGTCCACGAGCGGCAGGATCGCGCTGACGGTTCCCGCCACCGCCTGCCCGGGGATCGCCGCACTCGTGATCACCGCGGTGCCGCCGACCTTGATGAGCGGCAGATCGTGTTCGAGCACCGCAGCTTCGATGCGCAGATTCTCGAGATCCACGAGCACGCCAAGATCCTGTCCCGCGTTGATCCGGTCGCCGACCACCGTGTTGATCCGGTCCACCACTCCGGCAAAGGGCGCGGTGATCGTCGCGCGCTCACGTGCGAGCTTGGCGCGATCCAGTCGCACGCGCGCCGCGGCGAGCCCGGAGCGGATCACGAACGCGTCGAGTCGCGTCTGGTTCGGCATCACGCCCGTGGCCGCCGAGTCGGGGCGGTAGAGATCGCCATAGGTCTGCAGCGCCACCTGCAGCGCGACCTCGGCCTCGGCGAGGTCGATGTCCAGCGGACGCGGATCGAGGTCGATCACCGCCTGCCCCGCGCGCACGCGGTCGCCCGGCTTCACCCGCACCCGCGCCACCGTCCCGCCGACCTCCGCGCGCAACCGGCCTTCGGACTCGGAGCGCACTTGGCCGGTCGTGTTCACGGAGAGCACCAGGTCGCCGTCGGTCACGAGTCCAGCCACGACCGGCAGACTCACGTTCGACGAACTGGTGGCGCCACCCTCGTTCTCGGCCGCCGCCGCGGAGTCCGCCGCAGCGGTCTCCGTGGCCGAGGAGCCCTTGAGCTTGTCACAGGCGCCCAGCGAGGCCGCCACGAGGAGTGCAGAGCTGAGCAGTGCCGTGCGACGAGAAGCGAACATCAGTCAGAGAGCCGTGGCCAGGGAAAGGAAGCGTTCCAGCATCGCAGTTGTCTCACATCTCACATCTTCCGTCTTCTATAGAACGTGCGCCCTCTTGGACCCAGCGCGCCACTCGAAGGTTGCTCGGCGCTCAGCGCGTCATCTTCATCCGCACCAGATGCTGGCCGCCCGAGTCCTCGTCCTCGCGCGGGACGAGGAGCTCGCCGTTCGGCAGCAGGGCGAGCGGGAGCTGCATGCCGCGGATGGTTCCCGCGTAAGCGCCGTCGGAGGTGAAGACGTCGAGCACCGCGGGCGATTCGTTGCGCAGGGAGCGCTGCACCCAGATGGTGCCGTCCGACAGCAGGACGAGTCCATGCACGAACGGCATGAACTCCGCCAGACCCGGTGACTCGATCAGTTTCTCGACGTCGTACGTGCAGGACGCCCGCCCCCCGAAATCCACCTTGAGACCCTCGGGATAGAGCCGACGCACGTCGTCGGCGGTCGGCGCGCGCACCGGCAGATCACGTCGGACGCGGGCGAGCAGCCGCGGTCCGTCGTAGAGGCGGAGATCATACTCGGGACCGAGATTCGCGAGCATGCGCCCTCGCTCGGTCGTCCACGCGATGCTCGGCGTGAAGAACGGCGGGAGCGCGATCATGAACTGCGTGCCGCCACTGCTGCAGCCGCGCACGGGGAGCGCCCGCGGCTGGTCCACGCGCAGAAGGGCCTCGCCGCTCAGCGTGTCCGCAAAGAGCGCGAACGTGGAGATCCCCTCCTCGAACGTTTGCCGCTCCACCCACAGTCCGCCGCTGCGAAACGCGACGGCGTGCACGTTCACGAGTCCGTCGCGAAACGGGAGGTCGTTGATGGCTTCGAGGTTCGTCCCGAAGCGGACCAGTCCGCCGCGCATGGGATCAAGCACCGCCAGCGAGTCGCCCTGAACGAGGAGCGCGGTCGGGAACTGCATCTCCCCGGGCGCCCCGCCTTTTCGCCCGAACGACCTGTCGTACCGCCCGTCCCTTCCGAACCGGGCGATCGAAGGTTCGGACGTCAGCACGTACGTCCTCCCGGCGCGGTCTGCCACCACACGCCGCGGACCGAGCCCCTCGAAGATCCACGGCTCGCCCGCAGAGTCGCGGAACACCTCGATCTCCTCGAAGCGCCAGGGCAGGTCGCGGTCCGGCGCGGTGGACGTGACGAGCCGCACGCCGGCAGAATCAGTGCGAACAACATCAGGCGAGGACGCCGCGCCACGATCACACGCCGCCGCGAGGAGCACGCACAGGGCGAGCAGCGCCAGAAAAGTCGAACGGGCCATGGCCCCTGTTCTACGAGGCAGGCCATGGCCCGTCAACATCCGTAATCGACTCCTAATCCGCCGCTCGTGCCCGCCCCTCAGCCGCGGAGCGGCGTCTCGGGCACGGCATGCCGCTGCAGGTACACGAGATCGTCCTCGTCGAGCTTCGTCGTGTACACGGTGCCGTTGCCAAAGCCCACGAGCGTCCACCCTTCCGGGATCCGCACCTGATGCGTGACCACACCCGACGCGTTGATCACGTCGTAGAGCGTCCCCTTCGCCCCTGCCGCCTCCGTGCGGCGCACCCAGAGCTCGCCATTCGGCCGCGCCATCACGCTCGCCTGACCGGAGCGGAACGGCGGCTTCACATCCGGCCAGTCCGTCAACGGCGGCGGGGGCGGCTGATTCGCACCGCCACCCATCGTCGCACTCGAGCGCGACGCCCCGTTGTCCACCGTTCGCGCGATCATGATCGAGTTGGCGCGGTTGCGGAGCCTCAGCGCCTCTTCCTCCCGCTTGTCGGCGTCCGTGATCCGGATCGGCGAATACCGAACCGGCGCGGTGGCACGCTTCGTCCCGTTCGCCAGGACCCAGTCCACGTGATAGTCGGCGTGCCGGACGATCGCCACGCGCCCGTCTGGGAACACCGCCCACTCGTCACGCGGCGTCAACGGATTCCCGCCGCCGATCTGGATCGAGAAGTTTCCGCTGCCGCCCGAGGTCTGCACGTTCGACTTCGCCAGACCCACGTAGCCGAGCGTGTCCATCTTCCCCGTCGCGCGGTCGTAGCGCAGCAGTGGCGTCGAATCCGCCTGCACGGGGCCGTTCGGACCCATCGTGAGCGGCATCCCTTCGCCGTACAGACGCCCGCGCGCGTCGGCCGCACGCGCCGAGAACCCGCCGCCCATCATCATCATCTGCCCACCCTGCCCGCCCGGACCGCCTGCGCGCGCCGGAGGCGGCGTCTCGACGCGGAACGTGCTCACCGGCTTCGCGTCGGGCCCGATCACCAGATACCGGTTGTTGAGCGGATCGAACATCAGCGTCGTGTCGTTCGGTGCAGTGAAGAGCCCCAGCGGCATGCCGAACTCCGCCGGCCCGCTCCCCTCGCGTCCGATGCTCGTCGCGCTGCCGGAGCGGAAGTCGATCGCCTGCAGGATCTTGTCGCGCGCGTCGGAGACGATCACGCGTCCGTCGGCGAGTTCCCGCACGGAGCCCACGCGAATGGAGCTGAAGGGCTCCGCGAACGTGACCTGCGGCGCCGGCAGGCTGCGGGCCTGCTGTGCCGACGCAGTGCTCGGCGCGGCAAGCGCCAGCACCGCTCCGAGACCCGCGAGGAATGAGAGCGGTCGGATCGAAGATGCCATCGTGACGAACTCGGTCGAGAGGTTGGTGAGAGCGCGGGCGCGCCAAGCGCGCTCGCGGGAACTGGTCCAAGGTCTATGTCACGCCGCGCACGAGCAGGGTTGCCCCGCCACCCGCCCCCGCCGCGCCCAGCCACACCCGAAATGTAAGAGCGGCCGGACCCCGTAGAGGATCCGGCCGCCCTTTCATCTCACATCTCCCATCTCACATCTCGATCGTCACATCGCGATCACGCCTTTCTGCTGCTTGACCTTCTCCATGTACTTTCTGAAGAAGTGCTTCTGGATGTCGTTCATGTCGATCTCACGGCCCTGGATATACGCCTGCTCGATGTTCGACATCATGTCCAGCGGCGTGCCGGTGGTGATGAGCAGCGTCGCCTGCTTGCCCACCTCGAGCGAACCCACCCGGTCAGCCACCCCGAGCATCTCGGCGGCATTGATGGTCACGGCCCTGAGCGCCTCCTCTTCGGGGAGTCCAAAGGCCACGGCGACGCCCGCTTCCCACGGCAGGCGATTGCTGTAGAGGGCACCCGCGCCGCCGGCGATGGCGAACTTCACACCGGCCGCGTGCAGACGCGCCGGCGTGCTGTAGGCGCCGTCGTATCCCTCGTGCTGGCGGTCTGGCGCGGCCATCGTGGACGTGAGGATCACAGGCACGTTCTCCGCCCTGAGCCGGTCCGCCACGTAGATCGCATCGCGGCCCCCGCGGATCACGAGGCGGAGTCCTTCCTGCTTGCCCCACGTCAGCGCGTCGTTGATCTGGGCCACACCGTCCGCAGCCACCACCACCGGGATCTGACCGTTGAGCGCCGGGATCATCGCCGCGTAGCGCGCGTCCGTGCGCGTCTGCCGACCCGCCGCCACGGCATCGCGATACGCCCGCGCCTCGGCGAAGAAGTCCTTCAGCTCCTGCACGCGCTCGGCGTAGGTCTTGGGCTCAGCGCTCGGCTGGTTCGGACCGCCGCCAAAGCGCCGCGGCCGTGCGTTGGGGTCCGGCCAGTTCACGTTCAGTGCCGCCGCCCCTTCCAAGGACATCTCCTCCCACGTCCAACCCTCGAGCGACATCGCCGACGAAAGGCCCGAGATCACACCGCCGCCCGGCGTGCTGAAGGCGACGAGCACTCCGGCCGACCGCGTGGTGCCGATATGCCGGCTCTCAGCGTTCACGGCCACCTCGGCGCGCACGTTCGGATTGAAGTCGCCGATCTCTTCGATGTCGTTGGAGACATCCACCGCGCCGATCTCCGTGATGCCCACGGTGCTGTAGGCATCCACGAGGCCAGGGTAGATGTGCTTGCCCGTCACGTCCACGACCCTGGCCCCTGCCGGCACCTCGACGTTCGTGCCGATGGCGACGATCCGGCCGCCGTCGAGCACGATGGTGCCGTTGGCGATGACGCCGTTGGTCACCGTGTGGATGGTGGCGCCCCGCAGCACCACGGCCTGCGACTGCGGCGGCACGGTCATCCGCACCTGCGCGCTGACGGCCGCGGCGCTCAAGGCGAGTACGGAAAGACCACCAACGATGCTGCGCTTGATCGTAGTCATGTTACCGACGCTCCTGTCCGGCCCCAGGGGCCGCACGATTGGTGGCATTGCCTGCGCTCGCGCTGGCGGCCAGCACCGCCTGGATCAACTCATTGCGCTGGCGATCGATCTCGACGCGCAACTGCGCGTCCTCCTCAAGCGAGAAATACCGACGGCCGTCCACCCACGTCTGCTCGGCCTTGGTGAACTGCGAGAGTGGATTGCCGCTCCAGATCACGAAGTCGGCATCCTTGCCCGCCTCGAGCGATCCCACGCGGTCGTGGATGGCGATGGCCCGTGCGGCTTGGTTGGTCACAGTCGACAGCGCCTGGATCTCGTCCAGGCCGGTGCGCAGCAGCTTGCCCGCCTCCCAGTTCATCCGGGTCGAGATCTCAGAGTCGTCGGAGTGGAGCGACGTGACCACGCCGGCTTCCATCAGCACGCGGGCGTTGTAATTGGTGGCGTCGTAGGCCTCCAGCTTGAAGGCGCCCCAGTCGCTCCACACCACCGCGGCCACGCCGGCGTTGCGCAGCTCGGTGGCGATCTTGTACGCCTCCACGCCGTGCTGCAGCGTCTGGATGCGGAACCCGAACT
>CAZGFE010000055.1:0-15715 GCA_964524665.1 uncultured Gemmatimonas sp. | reverse complement strand
GAGCTCGACCTCCTTCGCGACGGTCACGCCGTCCTTGGTGACGGTCGGGGCGCCGAACTTCTTGTCGATCACGACGTTCCGGCCCTTGGGGCCGAGGGTGACCTTCACCGCCTCGGCGAGCTGATCCACGCCGCGCTTGAGCGCCGCGCGAGCATCAACGTTGAAATGGAGTTCCTTGGCTGCCATGGAATGACCCTTTGATGGTAGATGTGTGATGTGAGATGCAAGAGGAATGGAGGTGCGATCCGGGATCGCCGTTCCCTCGCATCTTCCCTCTTCCCTCTTCCGTCTTAGTTCACGATCGCGAGGATGTCGCTCTCGCGGAGGATCAGGAGCTGCTCGTTGTCGATGGTGACCTCGGTGCCGCTGTACTTGCCGTAGAGCACCTTGTCGCCGGCCTTCACTTCCATCGGGACGCGCTTGCCGTCCTCGGTGCGTCCCGGGCCGACCGCGATCACTTCGCCCTGCTGCGGCTTTTCCTTGGCGGTGTCAGGGATGTACAGCCCGCCGCGCATCTGTTCGGTCTCTTCCATCGCCTTCACCACGACGCGATCGGAAAGCGGCGCGACCTTCTGCGCGGACGCAGACTTGGTTGCCATGTGGTTCGATCCTCCAGCTGGATGTTGAAATGGATGCTACGTGACTTGGCACTCGCCAACTAAGAGTGCTAACAACTCTGCATAGTACAAGCAGGAAGTGTGCCAGTCAACGTGCCTGAGAGAGATCGTGCACGGCCCCTAAATATCTGCAGATCAATAGCTTACAAGCCTGCCAACCTGCCAGTAACACAAGCGGCCCCGAGCCATTTCTGCGCCCGGGACCGCCATTCTGTCCTGCCCGTACACCCGCTTGAGCTGCGCTATCCTGCCGACAGGATCTCGTGCGCCATGCGCAGACCCTGGAGCGTCAGATCCGGCTCGATCCGCTCGATCTCCCGGCTCTCCGGCTGGATCACCGCCGCCAGCCCACCCGTCGCGACGACCTTCGGCACCTGCGGGCGCGGCCACTCGGCCTTGATCCGTCGCACGATCCCATCGAGCGACTCCGCCGCCCCGAACACAACGCCCGCCCGGATGCACTCCTCCGTCCGCGTGCCAATGACCTTCTTGGGAGCCTGCAGTTCGGTCGCGGGCAGCTTGGAGGTCCGGCGGAAGAGCGTCTCCGCCGACGTGCGCACGCCGGGCTGGATCACACCGCCGAGAAAGACGCCGTCGGCCGTGATGCAGTCGAACGTGGTGGCGGTGCCGAGATCCACGACGATGCAATCCGACCGATACATCCGGCTCGCGGCCAATGTGTTGATGATCCGATCCGCGCCGACCGTCAGGGGCTCGTCCACGGCAAGCGTGATCCCGAGCGGCGAGCGGGCGTCCACGGTGATCGGGGCCGTCTCGCTGAGCCGCGCTGCCGCTTCGACGATCGTGGCGGTCACTGACGGCACCACGGAGCCGACGGCCGCGCCGCGAAGCTTCTTCGCGCCGAGCTCGGCCGACGACAGCAGTCCCCGCAGCAGGATGAAGAACTCGTCGGGCGTGCGCGCATGTTCGGTGGTCACGCGCCAGTGCGCGATGACCTCGTCCCCTCGCGTGACGCCCAGCGTCGTCTCGGTGTTCCCGACATCCACTACGAGCAGCATCTGCGAGTTCCTCAGGAGAACGGAGTGAGCACGAGCGATCCGGCGCGGCAGGTCTGCATTCCCGTCGGCGTTTCGACCAGCAGTTCGCCCGCGGCGGTGATCCCGCGCGCGATCCCGGCCGCCGGCGCTTCCAATTTGCGGTCCCGGGCGACATCGCGCGCGGCAAAGGCCGCGCGCTCGGCGTCCGAGAGCGAGCCAACCGCGAACGCCGCCGCCCGCAGCGCGGGCATGACCTCGGCCAGCACGTCGAGGGGATCCGTCGCGTCGAGCGCGATCGCCGCAGCCTCCGAGGGCGGCAGCGTGAGGTTGATCCCCACGCCGATCGCCACCCAATCCGGGCGTGCATCGCGCCATCGGGCCTCGATCAGCACGCCCGCGAGCTTTTTTCCCTCGACGAGCAGGTCGTTCGGCCACTTCAGCTGGATCGGGCGCGGCATCCAGCGCTCGAGCACCGGAGCGAGCGCCAGACCCGCGCGGAGCGACAGCACCTCGAGGGCGGCGCTGTCGCGCGGCCGCTCGATGAGCGTCATCCAGATGCCCGCCCGGAGCCCGGACGCCCAGGGCCGTCCGCCGCGTCCACGACCCGCGCGCTGCGTCTCAGCCAGCACCAGCGTTCCGGCGGGCGCTCCGTCGGCCGCCAGCGCGTGCGCGGCATCCATGGTCGAGTCCACGTCCTGCAGCGCCGAGACGCGCGCGAGGTCCAGCGCGCGCGCGAGCGCCTCCCCCTCGTGCCCGAACCAGCTCACCACCCGCCCCGCGTGGCGATGAGCCAGAGGATCAGCCCGCCGAGCGCGAACCGATAGACGGCGAACACGGCGAAACTCCGCCGCGCGACATAGCGGAGCAGCACCGCGATCGCGAACCAGCTCGAGAGCGCCGCCGACGCGACCCCCACCATCAGGGGCCACGAGAACCCGTTCGTGCGGATCGCGTCCGGCACCTTGAACACGGCGGCCGCCAGAATGATCGGCATCGACATCAGGAACGAGAACACGGCGGCATCGCCGCGGCCGAGGCCCAGCGCGCGCCCGGCCGTGATGGTGCTCCCAGAGCGCGAAACGCCTGGCACGAGGGCCAGACACTGCGCGAGTCCGATCACCAGCGCGTCCCTCCAGGTCATGGCCTCGCGCGTGCGGTCGCGGCGGGCCAGCGCATCCACACCCCACAGCAGCGCACCCATGACGATGAGCGCGATGGCCGTGATGATCGGCGCGCGGAACACGGTCTCGGCGTACGTCTCGAGCAGGATCCCGGCAATGCCCGCCGGGATCGTCGCGAAGAGGATCAGCAGGGCGCGCTTGGAGCGGACATCGGCGACCGAGCGGTCACGCACCAGCAACCACGCGCCCTGAGCGAGCGCCGCCCACTCCGCTCTGAAGTACCAGAACAACGCGACCAACGTGCCCACGTGCAGGGCGAGGTCGAAGCCGAGGCCGGCGGGTTCCCAGCCGAACACCCACGGCGTCAGCGCGAGATGCGCGGAACTCGACACGGGGAGGAACTCCGTGAGTCCCTGCAACGTGCCCAACACGAACGCCTGCCACACGGTCAACTCGGCCATGCGGAAACCTAGCGGGCCGCCAAGGCCTCGGCGTACAACGCCTCGTAGCGGCCCACCACGTCGGCCGTCGCGAACCGCGCGCGCGCTTCGGCGGCGGCGGCTGCGCTGGCCTTGGCCCAGCGTCCAGGCTCGAGAAGTGCAAGCGCGGACGCCGCCATGGCGTCCACGTCGCCCAGCGGATGCAGCGCGCCGGTCACGCCGTGCGTGACGACCTCCGGCAACCCGCCGACATTGGACGCGATGACCGGCACGCCGCTCGCCAGCGCTTCGAGCGCGCTCAGCCCGAAGCTCTCGGACTCCGACGGCAGCAAGTACAGGTCCGAGGCCGCCAGCAACGGCGCGACGTCGTCGATCTTCCCGAGACACCGCATGCTCGGGTACACACCGAGCGCGCGGGCTTCGTCCTCGGCCGCGTTGCGATCCGGACCGTCGCCGACGAGCACCAGCACGGACGGGCGCTTGGCGTGGACCTTGGCGAAGATCCGCACCACGTCTCGCACGCGCTTCACGGGCCGGAAGTTGGAGATATGCATCAGCACTGGCAGCCCGCCGCCGAACTGTTCGCGCAGCGCCGGGCCGTGCTTCGCGCGGTCGAACGCCGCAGGATCCACGAAGTTGGGGATCACATCGACCCGACTGTTCTCGCAGCCGAAGGCCCGCATCGTCTCGTCCTTGAGCCATTGCGAGACGCTGGTGATCCGGTCGGACTTCTCGATGCTGAACCGCGTGATGGCCTGGTACGAGTGGTCCTGGCCGACGATCGTGATGTCGGTGCCGTGCAGCGTCGTCACGACCGGGAGCCTGCGACCCTGTTGCGCCAGCATCTCCTTGGCGATCCACGCACTGGTCGCGTGCGGGATCGCGTAGTGCACGTGCAGCAGATCGAGCCCCTGCGAGAGCGCGACGTCGTGCATCCGCACCGCGAGCGCGAGGTCATACGGCGGATACTCGAAGAGCGGGTAGTTGCCGATGCTGACCTCGTGAAAGGTCACGCCCTGGACGAAGTGCGGCAGCCGGAACGGGTGCTCATACGTGATGAAGTGGACTTCGTGGCCGCGCTCCGCGAGCGCGATCCCGAGTTCGGTGGCCACGGCCCCGGAGCCGCCGTACGTCGGATAACAGGTGATGCCTACCTTCACGAAGTCACTCCCTGCGTGAACCAGTGATCGGCGCGATCGAGCGCGTCGGCCGAGGAAGGGTCGAGCCGAAGCACCGGCCCGACGTCGTCCAGTTGATTACGGAACCAGGTGCGCTGGCGTTTGGCGTACTGGCGCGTGCGCGTCCGCACCTCGCGGAGCGCCTCGTCCACCGAACGCACGCCCAGCACCGCCTCACGAATCTCCCGGTACCCGCAGGCGTTCCACGCCGCGGCGTCCGGCGGTACACGCTGGGCCAGCTGCTCCACCTCCTGCAGCCACCCCGCCGCCACCATCTCGGCGCGCCGCGCGTCGAGTCGGGCGTCGAGCACCGCGCCGGGATCCACGACGAGCCAGCGCGCCGGATGCATCGGCGCCGCCTGGCGTGCGTGCAGGTCGCTGAGCCGTTGTCCGGACACGAGCGCGACCTCGGCGGCGCGCAGCAACTGGGCGCGGCCCAAGTGTGCGCGCGGTGGATCCAGCGACTCCACCTTGGCCCGGAGGGCGGCGGTGTCGAGCGCGGCCAACTCCTCGCGCACGACCGCGCGGCGTTCCGGATCCATCACGGGTTCCTCGGCGAGCGGCCGGACGAGCGCCTGCATCCAGAGGCCCGTGCCTCCCACCACGAGGGCGGGCTGTCCCGCCTGGCCTGCACGCCCGAGCCAGGTGGCCGCGTCGCGCGCCCAGCGTGCAGCTGACCAGCGCTCGGTCGGGTCGGCGATGTCGATGCCCTCGTGCGGCGTGCGCGCGCGCTCCGCCGCGCTCGGCTTGGCGGTGCCGATATCGAAGCCCCGGTAGATCTGGCGCGAGTCCGCGCTGAGGATCCAGGCGCCGTGCCGCGCAGCCAACGCGAGCGCGAGGGCGGACTTCCCCGCCCCCGTCGGCCCCACGATGAAGCGCAGCTCAGCGGCGGCCAAAGCGGCGGTCGAGCTCATCCCACCCCAGCTGCAGGATCGTCGCGCGGCCGTGCACGTCGTGCGCCGGGAGCGTGGTCCGCGCGAGGGCCACATAGAGCGCCCGCATTTCGTCGGGCGAGAGCAGGTCGCCCGCCTTCACGGCTGCCTTGCACGCCACCGTCGCCGCCAGTCGTTCGTGCCGCGCGTGGGTACTCGCCGCGCGGTCGCCAGTGAGTGCGGCCAACGTATCGCGCAAACAGCGCTCGGCGTCGAAGCGCGGGTGCGGGTTCGGCACCGCGCGCACGATCAGCGACGAGCCGCCGAACGCTTCGGCCTCGAACCCGAGCGCTGCGAAGGTCGCCTGATCCGTTTCGAACGCCTCGGCCTCAGCCGGCGTGAGATCGATCGTGAGGGGAAAGAGCAGGCGCTGCGACGGCGCGTCGCCCCGCTGCATTGCCTCCATGAAGCGCTCGTACAGCACGCGCTCGTGCGCGGAATGCTGGTCGATCAGGACCAGCGCATCCGTGCGCTCGAACGTGATGAAGGTGCGATGGAACTGCGTGAGCGGCGGCACCAGGATCTCGTCGTCGGTCTCCTCCGCTCGCCTGCCTCCTCCGGAGCTCTCGGCCTCCTCGAGCAACGGCGCAGGCGCGCGCACTTCCGCCTGCCGCAGCACGTCCACGCCGAGCGCACGGCCGAGCGGCAACGCCTCGGGCACCTGCCGGACGAAGCCGACAGCCGCCGCCGCGTCCTCGGTCCCGAGTGCGCGGCGAACGGCGCGTTCCACTGCGCGCTCGACGGTCCAGCGGTCGCGGAATCGTACCTCCGCCTTGGCGGGATGGACGTTCACGTCCACGTCGCCACCGGGGAGTTCGATCTCCAGGAGAAGCGAAGGACGCACGCCCGACGCCAGCGTCGAGCGATACGCCGCCTCAGCGGCACGCACGATCCCGTGGTCGCGCACGGCGCGGCCGTTCACACTCACGAACGTGCGCCGCCCGCCGGTGCCCGCCGCTGACGGACGCTCGACCAATCCCGAGACACGGATCGCACCGGCGACGTCGTCCACGCCGACGAGCGCCTCAGCGAGGTCACGGCCCCACAACGCTTCGACCCGCGTGCGCAGATCCTTCGCGACGGGAAGGTTCAGTTGTTCCTTCTCGTCGTGCGTGACCCGGAGGTGCACGTCGCGACGCACGAGGGCGAGCGTCGCCAAGAGGTCGGAGATGGCCCGCCACTCCGAGCGGGCGCCGCGCAAGAACTTCTGACGGGCCGGCGTATTGTAGAAGAGCGCGGTCACGGACACCGTGGTCCCGCGGCGTCGCGCATGCGCGGTGACCACGGGCGCAGAGCCGCCCATGACCTCCACGCGCGCGCCGGCGCCATTCGCGACCGCGGTCTCGATCCGGAGCTCCGACACGGAGCCGATCGCAGGCAGCGCCTCGCCGCGAAATCCGAAGCTGCTGACGCCAACGAGATCCTCCGCGTCGCGGATCTTGCTCGTGGCGTGGCGCGCGACTGCCAGTGTCGCGTCCTCCCGCGACATCCCGCTCCCGTCGTCGCTGACGCGGATCAGGGCGCGGCCGCCTTCTCTCAGGTCGATCTCGATGCTCGTCGCGCCGGCGTCGAGCGCATTCTCGACGAGTTCCTTCACCACGGACGCCGGGCGCTCCACGACCTCGCCGGCCGCGATGCGGTCGGCGACATCGGGAGCGAGGATGGCGATCCGCGAACTCATCCGGGGAATCTCCCCGAATGCGCGAGGGCGGTCAATCGCGTTCGTCGCGCGCGAGCGCGTGCGTGCGGTGGGCCGGGTACCATCCGGATCGCGCGCCCGAGAGCTCGAGGCGCACCCACACGCCACGGCGCTCCACGACGCGCACCACTTCGCCGACGAGCGGCACGGGGCCTGGGTCCGCCCCGAGCGCCGGCAGCGTCCGCAGGGGCGACGCCGAGGCGATCACCACCAGGTCGCGCGCCGCGAGCCGTTCGTCCAGCCACGCGGCGCTCAGCCCCAGCGCCAGCGCGAGCGCGATCAACGACCACTTGGGAGCGGCCGGCGAGACGCGTCCCGGCACGGCGAGCACGAGCAGCCACGCGGCCGCCCAACTGAGGGCCGCCAGCAGCGCGAGTGGCAACGGCGGGATCGGCAGCACACGTGCCGCGCCGCTGCGCTGCGGGGCGCGCACACGAAGGAGCGCGTCCCGCGTGGCGCGGTCGGTCGGATCCAACCGCAGTGCGCGCTGCCAGCCGAGGACAGCGGTGCCGGTGTCGGCCGCCTGCCACGCCGCCGCACCGAGGTTCGCCCAGACGGCCGGATCACGCGGAGCGGACAGCGCCGCGCGAGTGAACGCCGACTGTGCGCGAGCGTACTCCGCGCCGGCGTACGCCGTACGGCCTTCCGCGAACGCCACCAGGGCCTGCTCGCTCACATCCGATCGCGGCGCGCATCCCCCAAGCACGCCCAGCGACAACGCGATGACCAAGAGTGTTCCGCGCTTGCGCGCTTCCGCCGCCACCCGCGCCATCACCGATCGCACGCGGGCGGCCAATGCATCGTCCGCCGCGCTGGCGTCCGGCGCGAACGAGGCCGCGTCGAGCGCATCGCGCAACGCTTCGACGGCGGCCGCCGACTCCGCGGTGACTCCCTCCATCCGAAGCGCGTGCGTCAGCGCCGACGGCGCGGTGACGCGCGCCAGCTCGATCCCCGTGTGGGCGCGCAGCGCCGAGTCGAACGCCGCGCGCGTCGAGCGCACCGAGTGATCCCGCCGCCGCGCCGCCCGTGACGCGCGTGCGGCAGAGAGGCGGAGCGCTACCCAGGGAACGGGCACCAAGAGCGCGAACCAGATCCACCAGACGGCAGCAGGCAGTGCAGCGCGAGATGGTCCCTGCATCGCCGGACGGAGCGCCAGAGGGAGTTCCGCCGCCCGTTGCGGCCGTGCCGGCGCTAGCACCACGCGATCCCCCGCCGCCACCGAAAGCCGCATCGGTTCGGTGTGGAGCGTCCGGTACCGGCGCTCGACCGGGTCGAAGACGCTGTACGCGAGCGCAGGCACGACGAGCGCCCCGTGCTCGCGGGGTGTCACGAGCCAGAGGAACTCCTTGGACCCCGCGAAGACGCTCGGCGTGGAGTCGAGGGCGATGCGTTCGTCGGCGGCGACCACGTCCGCCCAGGCGATCTCCAGCGGCGGACGCGGGAGAAGGGTCGCGTTCCCTTGGCCCTCGACGCGCAGGATGAGGACGAACGGATCCCCGACGCGCGCGCTCGGCGCCTCCACGCGCGCGGTGACGTTCCAAGTTCCCACTGCGCCGGCCCAGCTGTCGGGCCGTCCGCGCGCGGGGGGCTCGACCGCAATGAAGGTGACGCCGGCCGATCGCAGGGTGCGCTCCTCCTCCCGACTGAAGAAACTCGGACTCTGCGGCAGAGAGTACGTCAGTCGCGCCGCGGGGATCTGATAGCGGCCGGGAGTGATGGCGAAGAGCGCGCGGCGATAGACGTGCACCTCCACCTCTTCGGCCGTCGCGGGATCACGCGTGAGGGGAAGATCGTACGCAAGCATGGCGCGCGGTTCGGGCGGTACGAACTCGGGATTGCGCCGCAGCCGTTGGCGGATCTCCGTGGGGATCCGCACGGTCAGCGAATACGTGACCTGCTGCCCGACGTAGACGGTATCGGGGGCGATGGCCGCCGCGAATCCCACGCGGTCGGTGCTCCGACCCCCTTCCTGCGCCGTGGCCTGCGCACTGGCGGCTGAAAGCAGCAGACCCACGGCCACGCTGCGGACGAATGCCTCATGCCTCGCACGGCGGACGCGAGGGGTCACCAGTCCCTCGTGCCGGGCGCGCGCGTCTGCCGCTCCCCGCGCTGTCGCCGTGCCTGCGTCTCGCGTTCTTCGCGCGCGGCTGCCTCAAGGAGCGCCTCGGCCTGCTGGCGGCTCATCTGCCCGCTGGGTGGCGGCGGTGGCTGGTCCGGACGCGCTGGAGGCGGCGGCGTGTTCCCGCCCCCACCGCCGGTCGGTGCATGCAGCGCGAGCTCGTAGTTCCACTGCACGTCCTTGTCGCCCGGGCGCTCCAGCAAGAGCGTGCGGAACTCGCGCCGCGCTTGCTCGAGCGCCGTTCCACGCGCTTCGCCGTCGAGCCGAAGGCCGCGCTTCAGGTACGCGAGACCGAGATTGTACCGCGCGCGCCGACGCACCTCGGCCTCCGGGAGGTACGTCGCGCGCTCGAGCGCTTCGATCGCCGAGTCGAGGGAGTCCGCCGCGAGCAACGCCGTCCCCAGATCGAAGAGCACCACCGGCCGCCGATCCCCGGCGGCGATGGCTGCGCGGTAGTCGCGGATGGCCGGGAGGAGGCGCCCTGCCTTGTGATGGTCGATCGCGTCCTGTGCGGTGGGCTGGGCGCCGAGTGCGGGCGCCGCGCACAGCAGCCCGAGCAGCGCCGCGCGCGTGGCGCGGAGCCGGCGTTCGATCAGGCCGCGCCATGGGAGCCGGCCACCGTCCACGCGCCACGCATCCACCAGCAGCAGGAGGATCGCTGCCAGCACGAAGACGGCGAATCGCGGCGGCCTGGCCTGGCGGAGCCGCTCGGCTTGCCGCACCGACTCGAGATCGGCGAGCGCCCGCCGCACGCGCGTGCCCTTGTCCGTCATCTCCGCCGGAATGAACACGCCCTCAGCGGAGGCGGCGACCGCGCGCAGCAGTTCTTCGTCGTAACGGGTCACCACGATCCGGCCATCGGTGTCGCGCTTCACGTCAGCGCCTCCTGTGGCTGGGAGCGGGATCGGCGCGCCGCCTGGCGTCCCGAACCCCACGGTCACGAGGTGGACCTCGTCAGCCTTGGCCTGCTCTGCGAGCGTGATCGCCTCCTCGCGGTCGTCAAAGGCCTCTCCATCCGACATGATCACGAGCGCGCGGTCCGCGCCGCCAGGCGCAGCGGCCAGCACGTCCAGCCCCTGCCGCAGCGGTGGCGCGAGCGAGGACCCCGGCTGCCCGACGACCGACGGGTCGAGATTCTCCAGAAAGAGCTCGATCGCGCCGTCGTCGCTCGTGAGCGGCGTGAGGAGGTAGCTGCGCCCGGCGAATGCGATGAGCGAGACGCGATCGCCCGGTGCGCTCGCGCGCAGCCGCCGCACTTCCTGTTTCATGCGTTCGAGTCGGCTGGGGCGCTCGTCCTCTGCGAGCATCGAGAGTGAGACGTCGAGCGCGATGACCATATCGATCCCCTCGCTCTCCACGACGAGTTCACTGGCGCCCCACCGCGGCCCGGCGAGCGCGACGCCAAGGAGCAGCGCTGCCGCCCCGATCCGCGCCGCGCGCCAGCGGGGCGGCGCCTCCGCGCCCTGTGGCGCCAGGCGCGCCAAGGCCTCTGGGGACCCGAACCGCGCCAGCCGCGCGCGGCGACGGGCGTGACCGGCCAGCACACTGCCGGCCGCGAGCGCGGCGGCAAGGAACGCGCCAGCGAGCATCCACGGCAGATCGAAGAGCGCGATCACGGCAGCGGCCCCCGGCGCCAGAGCAGGAGCAACTCGAGGAGCAGCGCGACGAGCGCCACGCCCAACGGCCAGACGAACCACTCGTTGAAACGCGAGATGCGCGACTCGCGCATCGGCGCGCGTTCCATGGCGTCGATCTGCTCGTAGATCCGCCGCAGCGCCTCGGCGTCGCGCGCGCGGAAGTACCGCCCCCCGGTGCCCGACGCGATCTCCCCCAGCAGCGCCTCGTCGATCCGCACGGGGCGGTTCTCGTAGCGCAGGCCGAAGACGCTGCGCCCCACTGGCACCGGCGCCACGCCCTCGCTGCCGACGCCCACCGTGTGGACGCGGATGCCGAGCGCCGCCGCGGCCTGCGCTGCCGTGCGCGGATCGATGCTGCCGCGATTGTTCTCGCCGTCGGTGAGCAGCACGACCACCCGCGAGCGGCCCGCCGCGCCACGCAGGCGGTTCGTCGCGGCCATCAGCGCGGTGCCGATCGCCGTGCCGTCCTCCAGCTGCCCTGGTTCCAGCAGATCGATCGCGTTGAGGACGACCGCGTAGTCCAGCGTGAGCGGCACCTGCGTGAGCGCCTCGCCCGCGAACGCGACAAGCCCGACCTGGTCGGCGTCGCGGCCCCCGATGAACTCCTTGGCGGTCTCCTTCGCGACCTCCAGACGATTCTTCGGCTGGAAATCTTCTGCGAGCATCGAACTCGAGAGGTCCAGCGCGAGGACGATGCTGATCCCGTCGCCGCGGATCGTCTCCACGCGCGCCCCGCTGCGCGGGCGCGCCATCGCCACGATCGCCGCCAGCAGGGCCAGCGTCCGCAGTGCGATCAGCGTGCGCGCCGTCCATCGTCCGCGCACAGGGCCGCGCGCAAGGAGTTCGGCGCGCGCGTGCAGCAGGGCCGGCGGACGACGGCGGCGGCGCCAGATCAGCCACGCCGCCACCGGCAGCACGAGGAGGAGCGCCGACGGCACCGCAAAGCTGAGCGACGACCACCAGGTCATGGGCGCCGCCTCTTCGCGCGGCGCGCCGTCTGCTCGCGCTCGAGACGCGCAACCCACGCCGTCTCGATGTCCTCCACGATCCCCGCCGCGGCGGCAGAGATCCTCTCCGCCTCTGCGGCACTCACCGAGGCGTGGGCGAAAGCCACGGGCTCCACGCGCGCGATCAGGTCGCGCAGCCGCTCCGGGAGGATCGGGAGGTCAACCGGGAGCGCCGCGATGAGCTCCGCGCTGCTGAGCGCTGGCGTCAGTGCGGGAAAGCGGGCCGCGAGGTACGTGCGCACCACCGCGAGTTGCGCGATGACGTGACGACCGGGTTCGCCCGCCGCGATCAGTCCCAGCGCTCTGATGTTCGCAAACCCCGCTCGTGCGCGGACCACCGGCTCGGGGTCGGCAGCCGCCGCCGCGCGCGCGCGCCGCCAACTCCAGCGGATCCAGAGCGCGAGCACCAACAGCACGGCCAGCGCCACCCACCACCGCCACCGCATGGTCGGCACCTCCAGCAGGCCGCGGGCGGGACGCGGCACCCGCGCCGCGCTGTCGGCCGGAAGCACGGAGCGGATGTGCAGGGGCGCCAGTGTCACCGGGTGACGCGTCTCCGCACCGGCCTGCGTAATGCGCACATCGCCGATCCGCACCACCGCGCGCCCCGTGTCGAAGGCGATCAAGCGGTAGATGGCCGTGCGATCCACGAAGCTCGTCGTCGAGGCGTCGCGCAGCGCCAGCGGGTCGAGCGCCTCCACCCCCATCAGCGAGTCGGGGAGCGACGGGAAGCGCACCTCGGCTCCCGCCGCGGCGCGGACGCGGATCTCGACAGTGATCACCTCGCCGATGCCCGGCGCGGCGGGCGTCACCTGCGCACTCACGGCCGGCGCGCTCACCGGAGCTGCGCCGCCCTGGAGCAGCAGCGCCGCAGCCAGAAGTGCGATCACCGGCGGCGCGCGCGCGTCTCGCGCGTGCGGAAGAAGCGCATCAGGGGATCCACGTAGCCGACTTCCAGCGGCACTTCGACCTCGTCCACCGCGAGCCGACGGAGCAGCGTCTTCCGATCAGTGCGCTCCCGGGCGATCTCGCCCGCGTACCGGGCCCGCACGGCCGCGCTGCTCGTATCGACCTCCGCGATCGCTCCGGTCTCCGCGTCCACGAGGCGCGCCACGCCGATGTCGGGCAGCTCGCGCTCGGCGGGATCATCGAGCACGACCGCGATCACGTCGTGCCGCCGGGAAAGGCGCGTGAGGGCCCGGTCCATGGCGGGCGTCACGAAGTCCGAGAGCACGAAGATGATGCTCCGGTGCGGCAGGAGGCGCGCGGCGTAGTCGAACGCGGCGCCGAGATCCGTGCCCCGCGCCCCCGACGGCCATGCGAGCACATCGCGCACGAGCCGCAAGGCGTGGCGCCGGCCCTTCCGCGGCGGCACCACGTGCTCCACCCGGTCAGAGTGCAGCAGGAGGCCGACGCGGTCGTTGTTCCCGGTGGCCGTGAGCGCGAGCACGGCCGCGAGTTCGGCCGCCATCGCCTGTTTGTCCTGCGCTCCCGAACCGCCGCGGCTCGAGCCCGAGCAGTCGACCAGCAGCAGCACCGTCAGCTCGCGCTCCTCGACGAATCGCTTGACGAACAGGCGATCCATGCGCGCACTCACGTTCCAGTCGATCGTGCGTACTTCGTCGCCGGGCTGATACTCGCGCACTTCGGCGAACTCCATCCCCATGCCCTTGAAGACCGAGTGGTAGTCGCCCGTAAAGCGGGAGTTCACGAGGCCGCGGGTGCGCAGCTCGATCCGCTTGACCTGCCGGAGGACATCGGGCGGTACCATGGCACCGCGGGCGCTCACGGCGCGGGGACCACCGCGAGCACGCGCTCGATCACGTCGTCGGAAGTGACGTCCTCCGCTTCCGCTTCGAAGGTCAGGAGCACGCGGTGCCGCAGCACATCGGGCGCGATCGCCTTCACGTCGTCCGGCGAAACGAACTCCCGGCCCCGCAGGTACGCGTGCGCACGGGCCGCCTGCGCCAGCGCGATGGTCGCTCGGGGGCTGGCGCCGTACTCGATCAGCGGCGCCACATCCTTGAGGCCAGCCTCGGCCGGCGTCCGTGTCGCGTGCACCAGGTCGACGATGTACTCCACGAGCCGGTCGTCCAGGAAGAGCCCCGCGATCGCCTTGCGCGTCGCCAGCAGCTGCTCGGGCGACGCCACGGCCTGCACGGAGATGGGATCGCCGCTCGCCATCCGGCGCATGATCTCCCGCTCCTCGGTCCGCGTCGGGTAGCCGACGCGCAGCTTGAGCATGAACCGGTCCACCTGGGCTTCTGGCAGCGGGTACGTGCCTTCCTGCTCGATCGGGTTCTGGGTCGCCAGCACGAGGAACGGTTCGTCGAGCTTGAAGCTCGTCCCGCCGATCGTCACCTGCTTCTCCTGCATGGCCTCGAGCAACGCCGCCTGCACCTTGGCGGGCGCACGGTTGATCTCGTCCGCGAGCACGATGTTCGCAAAGATCGGCCCGCGCTTCACCGAGAAGGTCGCCGTCTTCTGGTCGAAGACCTGCGTGCCGATCACGTCTGCCGGCAGCAGGTCCGGCGTGAACTGGATGCGGCTGAAGCTCGTGCGCACCGTCTCGGCGAGGGTGCGTACCGTGAGTGTCTTGGCGAGGCCGGGGACGCCTTCGAGCAGCACGTGACCGCCGGTCAGCAGCGCGATCAGCAGGCGCTCGACCATGGCGTGCTGCCCGACCACGCGCTCCGAGATCTGCGAGAGGATGTCAGTGCTGAGGGTGTTCGAAGCCACGGTCAGAACTCCTTCACGAGCGCGTTGATGAGATCGAGTTCCTTTGCCGACAACCCCCGCGAGGCGCCTGGTGCCAGCGCGCCAAGGCGCACCGGGCCGAAGGAGGTGCGGACGAGCCGCAGCACTTCGAGTCCGACCGCTTCGCAGATCCGTCGCACTTCGCGCGTACGTCCTTCGCGGATGGTGAGTTCCAGATCCCAGGTGCGCGGCAGCTCGCCCTCGGTCACCGAGACCTCTTCCACGTGCACCGGACCGTCCTCGAGCTCGATCCCGCCGCGGATCTCTGCGGCGGCCGCCTTCACCGAACCGCGCACCGTGGCCACGTAGGTCCTTGGCACCATGGCACTCGGGTGCGTGAGCCGGTGCGCGCCGTCGCCGTCGGTCGTGAGCAGCAGCACGCCTTCCGTCATGTAGTCGAGCCGACCCACGTACGTGAGACCCGGCTGAGGCGGCACGAACTCGAACACCGTGCGGCGTCCCTCGGGGTCGGACCGCGTGGTCAAAACGCCCGCTGGCTTGTGCAGCACGTACCACTTGGGAGCGGCCGGCGCCCCCACGGCCTTGCCATCGACGGCGATCCGGTCACGCGACGGGTCAACGCTCTGCCCCGTGCGCGCCACGGTCCCGTTCACGGTCACGCGGCCCGCCGCGACCAGCTCCTCCGCTTTGCGGCGCGACGCGACCCCAGCGCGGGCAAGCGCACGGTGGATCCGCATCGCGTCGTCGCTCACGGACTCACCGCATTCTCGGTCGCGACGATCGGAGATGCTGGTGCCTCGGCCGCCGCAGCGTCCGCTGGGGCCGCGTCGTCGCTGGCGCGTCTCGCGTCCGCTTGACTCGACGCCGTGCGCAGGGCCACGGCGAGTTCGTCCACGCGCGGGAGCTCACCGAGATGGCGCAGCCCGAACTGCTCGAGGAAGAGCGGCGTCGTCCCGTAGAGCAGCGCGCGCCCCAGCGCCTCAGCACGGCCCACCACGTCGATCAGTCCGCGTTCATGCAGCCCCTTGAGCACCGCGCCCACATCCACGCCGCGGATCTCGCCGATCTCCGCCCGCCCGATCGGCTGCCGGTACGCCACGATCGCCAAGGTCTCCAGCGCGGCAGGCGACAGGCGCGCCGGGCGCACCGCCATCTGCGCGCGCTCGATCGCCTCCGTGTACTCGGGGCGCGTCAGGACCTGCCAGCCGCCTCCGATCTCGGCCAGCTCGACGCCGTGTCCATCCACGTC
>CAZGFE010000054.1:0-15875 GCA_964524665.1 uncultured Gemmatimonas sp. | reverse complement strand
CGTCGTGAACGCGAGCTGCGCCGCCGCCCCCGCCGTCACCGTCACCGTCGCCGTCGAATCCGCCGTCACCCCATTCAACGCCGCCGAGATCGTCTTCACGCCGACCAGCGTCCCGCTCACGGTCCCCGTCGCCACACCATTCGCATCCGTCACGCCGCTCGGCTGCGTGATCGACACGTCCCCGGAGCCGGTGCTGAGCACCACCGTCACGCCCGGCACCGGATTGTCATTGATGTCTCGGGCGGTCACGGTGATCGTGCTCTGTTGTCCGTCCGCCGTGATCGAGGTCGGCGACGCCGTGACAAGCGACCGCGCGGCCGACGCCACGTCCGGCACCACGTTCACATTCACGGTCTGCGTGATCGCCACCCCGTTCGCGGTGGCCGACAACGTCTTGAGTTCGCTCGTCGTCGAGCTGAAGCTGCCGACCGCGACGCCGGCGGCGTTCGTCGCCCCCACTGGCTGCGTGATGCTGTTGTCGCTGCCGGTCGACGCGATCACCACCGACGCACTGGGCACCGGGTTGTTGAACGCATCGCGCGCCGTCACGGTCACCGAGGTCGAACCCACGCCGGCCGAGATCGTCGAAGAACCCACCGCGATGCTGGAGGTCCCGGCCGCGACACTCGCTGCGCTGACGGTCACGGTGTCCGTCTGCGTGATGGCCGTGCCGCTCGCCGTCGCGGACACGATCTTGGCGCCCGCGCCCGTGGAGCGCACATAGCCCGTCGCCACGCCGAGCGCGTTCGTCGCCGTGGCGGGCTGCACGACGGTGTTGCCCGTTCCGCCGCTCACGCCGAGCACGACCGCTGCGCTGCTGATCGCATTGCCGAACGCGTCACGCACGGTGACGGTCACGGTGGACGAATCGGTGACGCCGGCCGTGAGCGCGTCGGGCGACGCCACGAGCGAGGACTGCGCCGCGGACACCGCCGCCGGGGTGACGGTCACGTTCGCCGTCTGCGTGATGACCGTGTCGCCCGCGGTGGCGGTGAGGGTCTTCACTTGGGCCGTCGTCGAGGTGACGCGCGCGGTGGCCACGCCGCTCGCGTTGGTCAGTGCGCCCGGCTGCGTGATGCTGTTGTTCGTGCCGCTGGACGCCACGGTGACGCTGACGCCGCTGATCGGGTTGTTGAACGCGTCGCGGACCGTGACGGTCACAGTGGCCGTGTCTGCGCCAGCGGTGAGCGACGCCGGAGCGGCGCTCACGAGCGACTGCGCGGCCGAGATGGCCGCCGGCGTGACCGTGACCGGTGCGGTCTGCGTGATCGGCGTGCCGTCCACGGTCGCCGAGATCGAGTGCGCGCCGGCGCCCGTCGAGCTGTAGCTCGACGTGAACACACCGTTCGCATCGGCCGCTCCGCTGGAGGGCGTGAGCGTGTTGCCCGTACCGCTCGCTGTGAGGCTCACGGCGGCGCCAGGCACCACGTTGCCGCTCGCGTCACGCGCCGTGACGGTGATGGTGCTCGACCCGCTGCCCGCCACGATGCTTGGCGTGTTCGCGGTGACCGTGGACTGCGCCGCCGAGACGGCGCCCGGGATCACGGCGAGCGTGTCGGTCTGCGTGATCGAGAAGCCGTTGGCCGTCGCGGAGATCGTCTTAGGTCCCGTGACGGTGGCCGAGACGCCGCCGGTCGCGACGCCCGCGGCGTTCGTCGTGTCGCCTGGCTGCGTGACGCTCGTGCCGCCGCCCAACGCCGACAGCACGACCGTCGCGCCGCTGATCGGATTATTGAACGCATCGCGTACCGTGACGGTGACGGTCGCGCCGGACCCGCCCGCAACGACCGTGTCCGGCGAGACGCTCACGCTCGACTGCGCGGTGGAGATCGCGGCCGGCGAGACGGTGATGGCCGCCGTCGCGTTGATCGTGGATCCGTTGATGCTTGCCGAGACCGTGCGTGTGCCGATCGTGGTCGCGCTCAGCGAGCCGGTCGTCTGGCCGTTCGACGCGGTGACGCCAGCGGGCTGCGTGAGCGTGTGCCCGGTGCCCGGCGCGGAGAGCACGACGGTCGCGTCCGGAATGACGTTGTTGTTCGCGTCTCGGGCGGTCACGGTGATCGTGCTCGACCCCGCACCGGCCGTGAGCGAGGTCGGACTTGCACTGATGGCCGACTGCGACGGCGAGACGACCCCCGGGATGACCGTGATGATCGCGCCGCTGGAGAGTGTGACGCCCCCGGCGATCGCGGTGATCGCCTTTGCCTCGGCGACCGTCGAGGTCAGGCGGCCGCTCGTGAGCCCGAGGCTGTCGCTCGGCGCCGCCGGCTGCACCAGCGTGTTCGACGAACCGCCGGCGATCAGCAGCACCGTGACGTTCGGAATGTCGTTCGCGAACTGGTCACGCACGCGGACGGTGATGGTGCTCGTGTCCACGCCGGCGACGATCGTCCCCGGACTCGCGCCCAGGGTCGACTGCGACGCCGAGATCGCGGCGGGCCGGATGTAGACGGTGTCCGTCGCCGTGATGGGCGTGGCGTTGATGGACGCGGAGAGGATGCGGCGTCCGGACACCGTGCTGTTGATCGTGCCCGTCGCGACGCCGCTGGCGTTCGTGGTGCCCGCCGGCTGCGTGAGCGTGTTCGAGGTGCCGGTCGCGCTCAGCACTACGGTGGCAGCCGAGATGGCGTTGCCAAAGGCGTCACGCGCCGTGACGGTGACCGTCGCGCCGCTGCCGCCGGCGACGATGGTGTCTGCCACGATCGCCAGCGTGGACTGCGACGCCGAGACGCCGGCGGCGGTGACCGTGACGCCCGTCGTCGCCGTGAGCGCGACGCCAGCGACCGTCGCCGACACGGTCTTCGTGCCCGCCGTCGTGGAAGAGAGCGTGCCCTGTGCTTGTCCGTTCGCGGCCGTCGGGCCCGCAGGCTGCGTGAGCGTGTTGCCCGCGCCGGTGGCGGCCAACGTGACCGCGAGCCCCTCGATCACGTTGCCGAACGCGTCACGCGCGGTGACCACGATGGCACTCGTGGCCGCACCGGCGACGAGGCTCGTGGGGTCGGCGCTGATGGTGGAGGTGCTCGCCGAGACCGCCGCGGGGGTCACGGTGAAGACCACGGTGGAGTCTGCAGCGACGCCATTGAGCGACACGGTGACCGTCTTCGATCCCGTGATCGTTCCTGTCGCGGAGCCGGTGGCCACGCCGTTGGCGCCGGTGACCGCTGCGGGCTGCACGAACGTCACGCCCGGATCCGCGGTCGCGAACGTCACGGTGACACCCGGTACCGGATTGCTGTTCGCGTCCCGGGCCGTGACGGTGATGACGGTCGTATCCTGACCCGCGATGAGCGTGCCAAGCGAGCCGCTCGCCGCCGACGTCGCCGCCGATGCGGCGTCAGGCACCACCGAGATCGCCGCGGTCTGCGTGATGGCGAGACCGTTGGCGGTCGCCGAGACGGTCTTCGCTTCGGACGTGGTGGAGCTGAACGTGCCGGTGGCCACGCCCGCGGCGTTCGTCGGGCCGGCCGGCTGGCCGATCGTGTTGTTGTCACCCGTCGCGCTCAGGACGATCGTCGCGCCCGGCACGGCATTGCCGAACGCGTCGCGGGTGGTGACGGTGATCGTCGCGCTGCCGACGCCCGCTGAGATCGTCCCGCTCGAGGTCGTCACCGTCGACGTGCTGGCGGAGATCGCGGCCGGCGTCACGGTCAGCACCTGGGTCTGCGTGACGGCCGTGCCTTCGATCGTCGCGGAGATCGTCTTGCTGCCTGCGCCCGTGGCGCTGATGCTGCCCGTGGCGACGCCGTTGGCGTCGGTCACGCCGCTGGGCTGCGTGAGCGTGTTGCCGGTGCCGGTGGCGGCGAGCACCACGGTCGCGCCGGGCACGACGTTCCCGCTGGCGTCACGCGCGGTGACGGTGATCGTGCTCGACCCCGCGCCGGCTACGAGGGACGTCGGTGAGATGCTGAGTGTGGACTGCGCACCGGAGATCGCGGCGGGCGTCACGGTGAGATCCACCGTGTCGGCCAGCGCCACGGCGTCGGCCGTGACACTGATGCGCTTCACTCCGGTGACGGTCGAGACGATGCTTCCGGTCGCGATGCCGTCGGCATCGGTGACGGCCGCCGGCTGGGTGAGCGTGTTGCCGGTTCCCGTCGCTGCGAGCGCGACGGTCGCGCCAGGGACGGCGTTCGCGAACCGGTCGCGCACGGTGACCGTGACGACCGCGCTCTCTCCGCTGGTGTTGATGCTCGTCGGCGCGAGCAGCACGGTCGAGGCGGTGTCGGAGATGGCGGCCGGTGTGACCGTCAGCGCGACCGTCTGCGCCACTGGGACGCCATCAACCGTCGCGGAGACGGTCTTCGCCTCCGCGCGGGTGGTCGTGAACTGACCCGTCGCGACGCCCGCGGCATCCGTGAGGCTCGCCGGCTGCACGAGGGTGTTGTCCGTGCCGGTGGCGCCGAACACCACGGCCAGCCCGGCGATCGGATTCGCGTTCGCGTCGCGCGCGGTGACCGTGAGCACCACGGTGTCGCCGGCCGCGACGGTCGCGAGGTCGCCGACGAGCGACGACTGCGCGCCCGAGACCGCGCCCGGATTCACCGTCACGGTCGCCGACTGTGTGACCGCGATGCCGTCGATGTTCGCGGTGACGAGCTTGGTGCCGGCGCCGAGCGAGCTCAGCGACCCGGTCGCCACACCGCTCGCATTCGTGGAGGAGCTCGGCTGCGTCAGCGTGTTGCCCGCACCGGTCGCCGCCAGGACCACTGGCGCGCCACTGATGACGTTGTCATTCGCGTCGCGCGCGGTGACGGTGATCGTGCTGGTGCCGCCGCCGGCCACGAGCGTCGTCGGAGACGCGCTCACCAGAGAGCGCGCCGCGCTGATGCCGCCCGGATTCACCGTGACGGGCACGCTGGTCGCCAGCGGCACGCCGTTGATGGTGGCGGAGAGCGTCTTGGGTTCCGCGCGGGTGGAGCTGAAGCTGCCCGTCGCCACGCCGCTCGCGTTGGTCGTGCCCGCCGGCTGCACGATCACGTTGTCTGTGCCGGTCGCGGAGATGACGACGGTGGCGCCGGCGATCGGATTGCCGAGGGAGTCGCGCGCTGTCACCGTGACCGCGCTCGTCTCGACGCCCGCCACGAGTGTGGACGGGATCCCGGTGAGCGTAGAGACCGTCGGCGAGACCGGTCCCGGCACCACGGACACATTGGCGGTGGCGGTCACCGCGACACCGTCGATGCTCGCGCTGATGGTCCGCGAGCCGATCGTCGTTGCGCTCAGCGTCCCCGTCGCGACGCCGCTCGCGTTGGTGACGAGCGCGGGCTGCGTGAGCGTGTTGTTCGTGCCGGTGGCCGCGAGCGTGACCGTCGCGCCGGCGACGGGGTTGTCATTCGCGTCGAGCGCGGTGACGGTGATCGTCGAGACGCCCGTGCCGGCCGCGATGGGCGACGGAGTGGCGCTGATCGTGGAGCGCGCCGCAGAGATGGCACCGGCGTTCAGGGTGAATGCGCCGCTCTCCGCGCCCACGAGTCCGGAGGCGCTGGCCGCGAGCGTGTAGCCCACGCCGGCCTTGTCGATCGCGATGCCCGGGAACGTCGCCACGCCCGAGACCGCGGTGCGGCTGAGCGATCCGCTCAACGTCCCGGTGCCCGCGTTGTTCCCAATGGCGAGCGTGATGGTGCCCGCGAACGCGAAGTTGCGGTTCCCCAGCGAGTCGGCGACGCCGACGGCGGGCGACGGCGCGAGGTCCGCGCCCGCGGTGCCGTTGGACGGCGTGGTCGTGAACAGCAGCGAGAAGGCCGGCGCCGCGACCACCGTCAGCGACGGCGTCGTCGAGGCCAGGACGCCATCCACCGTGGCGGAGACGGTCCGTGCGCCGGTCACGGTGGCGCCCACGCCACCCGTGGCCACACCGGACGCGTTCGTGACACTGGCCGGTTGCGTGATGTTGTTGCCCGTGCCCGTCGCCGCGAGCGTGACCGGCACCCCCGCGACCACGTTTCCGAATCCATCGCGCGCGGTCACCGTCACCACTGCCGGACTCGTGCGCGACGCGGCCACGCTCGTGGGCGAGATCGTGACCGTCGTGAGGCTCGGACTCACCGTGCCGGGGCGCGCGAGCGCCACGAACGACACTGGCGAGCCCACACCGCTCGCGCGCACGAACTGCGTCGAGTCCAGCGCACCGCGCATCGTGCCAAGGCGCCACGACGTGGACGCGCGGCCATCGCTGTCGGTCGTGGAGGTCGTCGGCGTCACACTGCCGCCGCCCGAGAGCACGCTCCACGTGATCAGCACGCCGGGCACTGGATTGTTGAGCGCGTCGCGCGCCACCACCGTCAGCGGCAGCGGCAGCAGCGCCCCGACCGTGTCCACCTGCGCGTCACCCGAAACGAGCGCGAGCTGTGTCGCGCCGCCGACCGTTGCCGTCACGTTGAACGTCACGGTCGTCGGACCGCCAGCGAGGGTCGCGCTCGCCGTCGTCGTGGCGTTCCCCGCCACGGCGCCGAGCGTGCGCGTGGCTGCCGCGCTGCCCGCCGAGTCGCTCACCGAGGTCAGCGGTGCCACGGAACCGCCGCCGACCGCCTCCCACGTCACCGTGATCCCGGCCACCGGATTGCCCGAGGCATCGCTCACGCGCACTTCGTGCGGCGTGGCGAGCGTCGTGCCCACTGGGCCCGTGAGGTTGTTGCCGCCGAGGATCGTCAGCTGCGTCGCTGCGCCCGCCACGCCCGTCGCCGTGAACGTCACCGGGCTTCCGCTCAGCGCGCCCGCGCTGGCGGTGAGCGCGTTCGCTCCTGCAGCCGCGCCGAGCGTCCACGAGGTCAACGCCGCGATCCCGTCGCTGCCCGTGGGGATCGGCGTGGCGGGAGCGATGCTCCCCGCGCCCTGCGTCACACTGAACGTGACCACTACGCCGCTCACCGGATTGCCGCTCTCGTCCCGCGCGATCACGCTCGGCGGCGTCGCGACCGCCGACGCGGCCACCGCCGTCTGCGCATTCCCCGCCTGCAACGCGAGCGTCGTGGCCGGGCCCGCGATGAGCGAGATGGTGCCGGACGTCGCAGCGGTGAGACCCGACGCGCTGAAGCTGAGTGTGCGGTCGCCGACCAAGCCGAGCAGGCCGAGATCGGAGAACGTCGCCTCGCCCGACGTGTTCGTGAGCACGGAGGTCGTGCCGAGCAGCACACCGCCGCCACTCGCAATGCTCGCCGTGATCGAGACGCCGGACTGCGCCACTGGGTTGCCTGCCGCGTCGCGGAGCTGTACGCGCGGCGCCGTGGCGAACGGTTCGCCGTTCACCGTGGTGACCGGCGGCGGCGTGGTCAGCGCGAGCTGCGTCGCGGCCCCGGCGCCCATCGTGATCGTGGCCGTCGGCGCGGAGGTGAGCGCGCCGGCAGAGAAGACCAGCGTGTAGCTCCCCGCGGGGCCGTTGATCGCCAGCGCGCTGAACGTGGCGACGCCGCTTGCACTCGTGAGCACCGAGGCGCCCGCGAGCGTCGCGCCCGCTGGTCCGCTCGCGAGCGACGCCGAGACGGAAACGCCGGCGGTCGTCACTGCATTCCCGAAGGCGTCGTCGATCCGGAGGACCGGTTGCTGCGCGAACGGAACGCCGCTCGCTGCCGTCGTGGACGGACTCGTCACGATCTCCAGCGCGGCGGGCGCCGCCGGAACCACCGCAAGCGCCGCGCTCGACACGTTCGCAAGTCCGGTGGCCGTCGCGAGGACGGTCAGCCCGGTCCCCGTACGCTCGGCGCGGAGATCAGAGAACGTCGCCACGCCGCCCACGGCTGCGACCGTCGTCGTGCCCAACAGCACCGTGTTGCTCGCGTTCGGCGCGAAGGCGAGCGTGACGCTGCCGGTGAAGCCGGTGGCGATGTTGCCGAGCGCGTCCCGCACCGTGACCGTCGGCGCCGGGGCGATGATCTCGCCGGCGGTGAGCGTGGCCGGCAGTGTGCTGAGCACCATGTTGTCGGCCGCGGCGGACGACACGTTGAAGCTCGCACTCGTCTGCTGCAGCGCGCCCACTGTGGCGGAGAGCGTATAGCCCGTCCCCGCGCGGTCGATCGAGAGGTTCGTGAACGTGGCGACGCCAGCCACGGCCGAGACCGTCGTCGTGCCACCCAGCGTTGCACCCGTCGTGTTGTTCGTGAGCGCGACCGTCACCGCGCCCGTGAAGCTCGCGAGCGTCGTGCCGACCGCGTCCTGCACCGCCACGCGCACCGCCGGTGTCAGCGCCGCGCCCGCCGCGCTGTTCGTCGGCTGCTGCAAGTACGTGAGCTGCGCCGGCGGCAGCGCCGCGCGGAAGTGTGCACCCGCGCCGGCGAGCGACGTCCAAGCGCTGGTCCGACCGGTCTGGTCTACGGCCCGCGCCTGCCAGCGGTACGAGGTGTTGTCGGTGAGCCCCGCGACCGTCACGAGCAGTGCCGAGCCCGAGGGATTCGGTGCGCTGGACTGCGTGGCAACGTTGGAGAACGGCGTGCCGACCGGTCGTACCTCGATCTCGAGACGGATCTGGTCCGCCGGATCCGGGTCAGTGACCGTCGCACCCAGACGGATCAACGGCTCCGTCGTCGTGCCGCCCACCGCCACCGGAGTGACGCCGTCCGTGCGACGCTGCACGAGCAGCGTCGGCGTGCCAGGCGCCTCGGGTACGCCCACGGCGAAGTCCGCACCCGCGCTGCCGTACGCGACCCACGCGCTGGCGCGTCCCGTCTGATCCACCGTCCGGGCCTGCCAGTGGTACTGCACGTTGTCGCTGAGTCCGTTGATCACCGCGGCGGCGGTCGCTGCGGTCGTGAGCGCGCTGACGTGCGTGGCCGCGTTCGTGAACGGCGTCGTCAGCGGCCGGAGTTCGACCTCGAGACGCAGGGAATCGCTGTCGGCATCACTGATCGCTGCTTGCAGCGCGATCCGGTCCGTGGCGATCACCGAACCCGCCGGCACCACCACGCTCAGGTCAGTGGCCGAGCGCTGCGACAGCGAGGCCGGCGCGTTCGGCGCGGACGGGCGCGTGACGCTGAGGTTGAATGTGCCCGCAACGCCCGGCGAAGCCGACGTGACCTCGATCTCGTGTGCGCCCGTCTCGGCGAGCCGCACGTAGCGCACGCAGGAGCCGGCGCCGAGCGCCGTGCAGCTCTCACTCGTGGCGAGCGGCGTGCTCGCGCCCTCGCGGCGCAGCACCACGCGCGCGGCGAACGCGCTGGGACCGACGACCACCGTGACGGAGTCGTTCGCGGTGCCGCCGAAGCGGAAGCGCTTGGCGAAGCGATCGGCGGCACCAGTGGCGGCGCAGTCCTCGTTGGTCAGCGCGCTGGAGATCGCGTACGGCAGCGCGGCCACGTCGGTCACGGCGCACGGGAGGATCGTCAGCTTGACCGGCACGCGGATGAGCCGCGCGTCGGGCCCATCGTTGCTGAAACGCAGAGTGTCCCGGTATTCGCCGACCGCCAGTCCCGAGGGATCCAGCGTGATCGTCAGATCACTCGGCGCCGACCCGAGGCCCAGACCGCCCGTGATCCACGAGCTTCCCATCTCCGCAGTGACGCCGAACTTCAGCGTCGGTGCGGTGCCCACGACGCGCAGCTCGACCGTGGTCGTGCGAGGCGCGGTGCTGCCCACGCGCGCGGAGTCCACGAGTTCGACGCTCGACACCGACAGCGTGCCGAGCGGGGCAGGCGACAGGAGCTCGTCGAGCATGCAGTTCGACATGAGCACCGACGACGCGAGCACGACGAGCGTGGCTCGCCGCCGCCTGATGAACTCGAGCACGGCGCTCATTCCAAGTTCCCCAATGGGGCTGAGAGAGTCGCCGCAACCGCGGAAGTCGTGTAAGGCAAGGTTGTATAAGGACTTATGGCGATCGAGATCGCCGAGTTCTGGTTGGCGCGGGAGGGCGAGGCGCGGGACACGAGCTGGAGAACCAGTGCTACTGCAACATGGATGCCGCGGATTCCAACACTAATGAAGTGCACCCACCCGTCGAAAGAGAGCGGTCCGCCGGACAGTTGCCAAGATGTGTTTGCGCCGGAACAGCCCGTGAATAGACGATCTCCAGAGTGGTGAGCTCCCGGAATCCGCTCCGTGGCGCAGCGCTAAGCATACGAGAGACAGCGACTTAGGTCACAGACCCGGAGACCGGCAGCAACGATACGCGTCGCCGTCATGTTGCGATGTTGCGCAGATGCAACACCGCGGCTCGTTCTCGCCGCGACGTCCGCTCTGCAGGCGTCACTCCGTATAGTTTCCCCAGGCATACTCGTCAGAGAAGCACACCATTCCATTGCCCGTGCAGACAGCCATTCGTTTTGCGGCCATCGCCCTGCTGATCGCCGCCCCAAATGCCTACGCGCAGAGTCTCACCTTCGGCCAGCTCGAAGGCTTCGTTCGCGATGGCGCGCGTCGCGCCGTGGCGACCGCCGAAGTGCGCGTCGAAGATCGCGCCAGCGGCGCGGTGCGCTACGCGCTGACGGGGCGCGACGGATCGTTCCGCTTCGTCTCGATCCCTGCCGGTCGCTACGACGTGCGGGTCGAGGCCCTCGGCTATCGCCCGGTCGTGCACCTGGACATCGATGTCGGCGTCGGACGCTCTGCGCGGCTCGAGGCGACGATCCGCGCGGCCGCTCCGCCCGTGACGACCATCGACACCGTGCCGCGCCGCGGCGAAGCCGCGAGCGCGGGCGACTGGCTCTATCAGCGCGGCTACGCAGACCTGGTCGGCTCACGCCGCATCGCGAGTGACGCGTACGGTCTGTCCACCACCGCCGGACAGCTCGGCGTCGAAGGGCTGCCGTGGCGATTCACCGAGGCGATGGTCGAGGGCTCGCGCGTCTCGTACGTGGGAGCGCCGGGCGGCTACGGCACGGACGGGGCGGCGCTCGCGCTCCCCTCACGCGCCTTCTCCTCGGTGCGCGTCGGCGGACTCGGGTTCGACGTCGAGGTCGGCGGCTCCGGCGTGGGCCTTCTCGCGACCTCTCAGCGCGGCGGCCGCATTCCGACCACGCGTGTGGTGACCGAGGGTGGCACGGCGAATGTCGGCGCGGCGGCGGTCTTCGGCGGCCCCATCCAGGGCGACACCGCACAGATGAGCGGTGGCGTGGACTTCCAGCGTGGCACGCTCGCGCCGCTCGATGCGCCGGATGGCGATGAGCGCACGGATGAGCGCGTGAGCGGGTTCGGGCGGCTCGACTGGCAGCCGGGTGATCGCATGGCGATCACTGCGCGCGCGTCGGGGTCGCGGTACACCAGCGAAGGGCCCGCCGAGCGTGTGGGCCTCGCGTCCGCCTATGGGAATGACTTCGAGGCGGTGGGGCTGCAGGCGGCTGTGAATGTGCACGCCCGATTGGCCGATCGCGTGGCGACCGAGTTCCGGTTCTCCAGCGACGTTGGCAATGCGCTCGGGCGCGACGGCAGTGTGCCGCGCACCGCATTCGCGCCGACGGGTCTCGACGTCGGCAGCGCGATCGGCGGTCCGTTCGAGGAGCAGCGATCCGCCTCGCGCGCTTCGGCGCTGCTGCACTTCGAGCTCGGCGACCACCGCCTCAAGCTCGGCTACACCGCCACGCTGCAGCAGCACGACCTGCGCTATCTCCGTGAGTCCGACGGGCTCTTTGCCTTCGGCATCTACGATGCGGCCGACACGACGCAGCAGCAGGGCATCTTCCGTCGCACTGAGACGTCCGCCTTTGCCGGCCAGTTCCGCATGGTCGAGAGCGGATTCCTCCTGCAGGACGCTTGGCGGCTCGCCGACGGATTCTCGGTGACGCTGGGCGCGCGCTTCGACAACGCGCGTCTGCCGCTGAATCGCATCGAGAGCAACGCCGCGTGGGGCGCCGCGACCGGCCTCGACAACGCCGACGTCGGCCGCCGCGGCATGCGCATCGCGCCCCGCGTTGGTCTGCGGTGGGAGCTCGGCGCGGACCGGGAATGGGTCATCGAAGGCGGCGGCGGTGTCTTCAACGATCTGCCCGACCGTCGGGACATCGCCGAGGCGCTGACGCTCGACCGCGCGGCCGAAGTGCGCTACGGGATCGGCGACATCCATAGCTGGCCCGTCGCGCCGGACGCTGCGCTGGCCCCGGTGGTGGGCCGGACGCTCACGATGCTCGGCCCCGACTTCGAGGGGCCGCGCACCCAGCGCATGGCCCTCGGCATCACGCGCCGGATCGGCGCGTGGAGCACGTCGCTGAGCGGCGTCTACCGTCACACCGACTTCATCGCGCGCCGCCGGGATCTCAATCTGCCGGCGTCGCCGAGCGGCGCGGACCAGTACGGCCGCCCGCTGTACGGGACGCTTCAGCAGGTCGGCAGCCTGGTGGCCGTCACGCCCGGCTCCAACCGGCGCTTCGGCGCCTTCGATGCCGCGTATGTGCTCGAGTCCACCGGCTACTCGGCGTTCTACGGCGTGTCCGCCGGCCTCGAGCGCGTGATGGAGCAGGGGCTCAGCGTCGGCGTCAACTACACCGTGGGCGGCACGCGTGACAACGTGCCGGGCTTCACGTCCACGCGGCTGAATCCGTTCCCCGATGGCTTGGGTGGAGAGGACTGGGCCGAGGGCCGGAGCGATCTCGACATTCCGCACCGCGTCACCATCGCCGCCGACTGGGCCGCGAGTCCTGCCGTGCGGCTGGGCCTCGTGTACCGGTTGAGCAGCGGTGCGCCGTTCACGCCTGGCGTGCGCAATGGGGTCGATGCCAATGGCGACGGCGACTGGCGCAACGATCCGGCGTTCATCGACGCCGCGCTGCCCGGCATGGACGCGCTCACCAGCGACTGGGCCTGTCTCAAGGACGACGTGGGCAAGTTCGCGACCCGCAACTCGTGCCGCGGCGACGCGATGCACCGGCTGGACGTGCGCGTGGCGCTCCGGCTCGGCCAGCTCACCGTCGGCCGGCTTGAGTTGTTGCTGGAGGGACTCAACGTGCTGGCGCCGGAGAGCGGGCCGATCGACCGCGCGCTCTTGCTCGTGGATCCGTCGGGCGCGCTCGCGACGAACGCACTCACCGGTATCACCACCGTGCCGTACATCGTGAACCCGAACTTCGGGAAGATCCTGACGGATCGGTCCCCCGGCATTCTTTGGCGCGTCGGCGTGAGGATCACGCCATGAGGCCTATGCATCGTCTTCTGGGCGCCCTGGGCGCGCTGCTCGTGATGGTCGCGTGCGACAACGCGGGTGCGTACCGCACGCTCGGCATCTCCGCGACCGGCGTCGCGCGCGGCCTCGTCTATTTCGACGCGAACGGCTCCGGCACGTTCGACGCCGCTGATGCCCCGCTCGCTGGCGTGCGCATCCGGCTGCTGGCCCCGCTCTCGACCGACACGGCGGTGCGCGCGACCACGGGTGCGGACGGCACGTTCCGCGTGGAGGGGATCCCCGTCGGCACCTACCGTGCGGTCCTCGACCCCACGAGCGTCGGCGACAGCGTGCAGGTGCTGCAGATGACGGCCAGTCCGCTGCAGATCCGTCCGGGCGACTCGGTCAGTGTGGACGCGGTCGTCAGCTTCCCGACGCTCACCGCCGCGCAGGTGCGGACGGCGACGCTCGGCACACGAGTGTTCGTGTCGGGCGTCGCGCTCCACGCGCGGACCACGTTCTCCGACACGCTGCTGCACGTCGTGGACACCAGCGGCGCCATCCGTGCCGCGCGCGTGCGTCCCACCGCGGCGCTCGCGGGCGACGGCGTGCGCCTCCGCGGGCGCATCGCCGTGCGCAATGGCCAACGCGTGCTCGACGACGTGACCGTGTTCGTGATCAACCCGACCGTCGTGCCGCCCGCGCCGATCCTCACCACCCTGCAGGCCTCGACGGCTGACGCGGGCGCGCAGGACGCCGCGCTGGTGCGCTTGCTCGACGCGGCCATCGTGGATACCGCCACCGTGCTCGGCAGCCTGAACGTCACCGTGGACGACGGCACCGGGCCGCTGACGATGGTGCTGGACCGGGTGGCGGACGCCGGATTCCGCTTCCCCTACGCGGTCGGTCCGCTGGGGGCCGGCACTCGCTACGACCTCATCGGCGTGCTCGTGCCGACCGGCACCGGGACCTGGGTGCTTCGCCCGCGCAGCGTGCTCGATCTCACGCCGCGGTAGGCCCGTGCCGGGCGCCGCGAGCGCCGGTCGCGTCCGGCACTTCTTCACCGTGGACGTCGAGGAGTACTTCCAGGTCGTCGCCTTGGCGCCGTACGCGCCAATGGACACCTGGGGGTCGTTCCCGTCCCGTGTGGAGGCGAGCATCGATCAGCTGCTCGAACTGATGGCGCGCCACGGGGCGCTCGGCACGTTCTTCACTGTGGGCTGGGTCGCCGAGCGCCATCCGGAGATGATGCGGCGCATCGCAAACGCCGGGCACGAGGTCGCGTCGCACACGTACGACCATCTGCGCATCACGCACCAGTCGCGCGAGCACTTCCGCGAGTCGGTGCGCAAGACCAAGCGGATCATCGAGGACATCACCGGCGCGTCTGTGATCGGCTTCCGCGCGCCATCGTTCTCCATCACGCCCGGCATGGAGTGGGCGCTGGATATCCTGATCGAGGAAGGCCATCGGTACGACTCGTCGCTGTTTCCCGTGCGACGAAAGGGCTACGGCTACCCGGGCGGGCCGCGCGATCCGTACTGGCTCGACCGTCCCGCGGGCAGGCTCGCCGAGTTCCCGCCGGTGACGCTGGACGTGCTCGGCGCGCGACTGCCGGCCGCCGGCGGCGCGTACTTTCGGATCCTGCCGCCGCAGCTCGTGCACGCGGCACTCCGGAGCGCGGAAGCGCGTGGCGAACCGGGAACGTTCTACATCCATCCGTGGGAGTGGGATCCTGGCCAGCCGCGGCTGGACGTGCCGCTGCTGACGCGGATCAGGCACTACGCCGGGCAGGGTGGGGTGCTCGGGCGCCTTGACGCCTTGCTCTCGCGCTTCGCCACCGAGCCGATCCGCCGCTCGCCCCTGCTGGCCGCGTGATGGCACCGCTGACGGTCGGCCCCTTCGGCGGGAGCGCGGCGGAGTGGGACGCGTTCGGGAGCGCACAGCGCGGGTGGACCGCCTTCCACCGCTACGCGTGGCGCGGCGTGATCCAGGAAGTGCACCGGCGCGAGTGCCTGTACTTCTGCGCGCGCGACTCCAGCGGCGCGCTCTGCGGCATCCTCCCGCTGGTGCGCCTCAAGAGTCTGGCGTTCGGGCACTACCTCGTCTCCATGCCGTACCTCAACTACGGCGGCCCGCTCGGCGACGACGACGCGATCCGCGCGCTCGTGGATCACGCGGACGCGCTGGCGGCGCGCGACAAGGTGAAGCTGCTCGAGCTCCGCAGTGCACGGGAACTTCCCGTGGACCTGCCCGTGTCGCATCGCAAGATCACCGTGGTGCTCCCGCTCGACGGCGGCCCCGAGGCGGTGTTCGGTCGGCTCAAGGCCAAGGTGCGGAGTCAGGTCCGCCGGCCCGGAAAGGAAGGTGTGACGATCCGGATGGGCGCGGATCAGGTGGACGCGTTCTACGAGGTGTTCGCCGAGCACATGCGGGATCTGGGGACGCCGGCGCAGCCGCGCGCGTTCTTTCGGGCGATCGCGCGCGCCTTCGGCGACGATGTCTGGTTCGCGACCGCGTGGCTGGACGGGAAGCCGATCGCGTGCGGCGCGGGCTTCCGGTGGGCGGGCGAGTTCGAGATCACGTGGGCGTCCGCGCTGCGGGCGTACAGCCGGGTGAGTCCGAATATGGGATTGTACTGGGCGCTGATCGAGCGGGCGGCGGCGGAGGGGATCGGCCGGTTCAACTTTGGGCGGTGCACGCCGGGGAGCGCGACGCACGCGTTCAAGTCGCAGTGGGGCGGGGTGGATGAGGCGTTGTGGTGGTACGCGGGGCGCGGGATGGGGGAGGCGGGGACGCCGTCGCCCGACTCGGCGAAGTTTCGCGCGGCGGTGCGGGTGTGGCGGAGGTTGCCGCG